>NZ_JBHSBQ010000005.1:0-682985 GCF_042650665.1 Microvirga sp. GCM10011540
CCACCTCGGACTACGACCGTGAGAAGCTCCAGGAGCGTCTCGCCAAGCTGGCGGGCGGCGTGGCCGTCATCCGCGTCGGCGGCGCCACCGAGGTCGAGGTCAAGGAGAAGAAGGACCGCGTTGACGATGCCCTGAACGCCACCCGCGCGGCGGTCGAGGAAGGCATCGTTCCCGGCGGCGGCACGGCTCTGCTGCGCGCCAAGGGTGCGATTGCGAACCTCACGACCGACAATGCGGACGTGAAGGCCGGCATCAACATCGTCCTGCGCGCTCTTGAGGCCCCGATCCGCCAGATCGCCGCGAATGCCGGCGTGGAAGGCTCGATCGTGATCGGCAAGATCAACGACAACAAGTCGGACACCTTCGGCTTCAACGCCCAGACCGAAGAGTTCGTGGACATGCTGAAGGCCGGTATCGTCGATCCGGCGAAGGTCGTCCGCACCGCTCTTCAGAATGCAGCATCGGTCGCTGGTCTCCTCGTCACCACCGAGGCCATGGTGGCCGAGACACCGAAGAACGACGCTACTCCGGCGATGCCGGGCGGTATGGGCGGCGGCATGGGAGGTATGGGCGGCTTCTAAGCCATGCTCCTATCAGCCCAGTGAATTGGCCCCGGAGTGATCCGGGGCCTTTTCGTCTGTGTTGTTGTGAATTCTCTAGAGGCGATCGCACAGGTGAAGATTGGGCGGACAGCTGCGTCGCACTACGCCGGCTGTGAGATCAAGTCGTTGATCGATCTTTGTCCTTTAGAACCGCCGCGCTGATCCTAGCACAGTGAACGCTCGGTTATGGACCTGGCCGAACGCTTCTTCGTCCAACCACGCCCGAGGCAATAATCAGATTAGCGCTTATTCAGCAGGACCACGTTGGATCCGGCCGTGTTGTTGCCCTTGGACGGTTTGACCTTGCTGAGGAGGGTGGGCGAGACATTCCACTTCTGCCCAGTGTTGGTGATCACCGTCACCGTCTTCTTGTTGTAGCGCGTCAACACGCCCTCGAGTGGGTCCTGGCCGGGAGGCTGGAAGGCGACCCGGTCCCCAATCTTGAAATCCAGCATCTCCACATGAGCGCGCATCTGGTCGAGAAAGCGCAGGCGCTCGACGATGCGGTGATTGAGATCGATCAGCTCGGCCTCAGTCAGCTGGTCAATGTCGATCTTCATAGAGGTGCCATATGATAGAGTCGGGCTAGGTACTGTTAGGTCTTGAGCCAATCGAGAGCGGCGGCGAGACAGAGTATGCCCATGAACGATGAGGCCGTCTTCTCGTAGCGGGTTGCAACAGCCCGCCACTCCTTCAACCTCGCCCAGAGCCGCTNGGCTCTCCAGGACGCCGCTTCCGTGGCCGGCCTGCTCGTCACGACCGAAGCCATGGTCGCCGAGCTGCCCCGCAAGGAATCCGCTCCGGCCATGCCGGGCGGCGGCGGCATGGGCGGCATGGACTTCTAAGCGACCCAACGGGTCGTCCCGGACAAGCCGCGCCACGCCAGTGACGCGGCACCGATCCGGGATCCAAGCCGAGAAGAATAAAAAAAAGCCCCGGAGGAAACTCCGGGGCTTTTTTGTTCAATCAGCGAGTTGGATTGTTATATGAAATAAAGTTTCGTAAGACGAAATGCCTAACGTCTGGGGCTGCCATGACTGTACATGTGATCGACACCGCCAATCCTCTGCCGCCTGTCTACGGTGAAGGCGAGAGCGCCTTGGTCATTGAGGATGGCGACACCGTCATTCTGAGCCAAGGAGCGCAAATTGCCGCTTACGGCCGGAATGGCTGGGGCCTCTTCGGCGGGTTGGGCAATACTCTCCAAATCAACGGTAGCGTCCATAGCGAATGGGAAACAGCCATCGCCGCTCACGGGGCCATCACGATCGGGGCGGCCGGGCAGGTATATGGCCGCGACTCCGGGCTTCAACTCGCGAACGATCCTGTCCTCAACCGACCCAACATCCTCAACAATGCGGGGATTGTCTCGGCGGGACAGAATGGAGTCGCGATTTGGCTGCACGGGGCTTCCAACGTCATCGTCAATAGCGGGGAGATTAGAGGCGCAGGGGGCATCTGGGGAGGTAACAATCAACCTGACGGTGGAACCTTCACCCTCTATAATTCCGGTGTGGTCAGCGCCTCACATGGTTTGGCTGTCACAGGGGCCCTGTTCGGCACGAACTACATTGTCAATACGGGGCACATCACTGGCGCGATCATCCTCGGCAGTGGAAACGATTTCTTCGAAAACCGCGACGGCACTTGGACTTATGGAGGCGCCGATATCCGGCTCCGAGAAGGCGACGACGTCTTTCATGGCGGGAGCTCGCCGGAATTCGTCTTCGCTGACGAGGGCAACGATACCGTTGACGGAGGCGGGGGCGATGATCGGCTCATTGGGCGAAGCGGAGACGATTTCCTTCGCGGGGGCACGGGGAACGACGACATTCGGGGTGAGTCGGGCGTCGACGTTGCCGCTTATGCCGGCTCGTTTGCAGACTACACGATTTCTCGCCAAGCCGACGGCAGCTTCATCGTAACGGACAACCGAGCGATTAACGACGCGATGAACGATGGCACGGACATGCTGACCGGCATCGAGTATCTTCAGTTCGCCGACCGCACCATCGCGTTGACGAGTCCGACAAACTCCGCGCCCACTTCCATCACTATTAGCGGCACCGTTGTCGACAGCGATGTGCCTGTCGGAACGGTCGTTGGGCAGTTGAACGGCGTCGATCCGGACGGCGATGCGCTAGGCTATCACCTTGTCTCCAATCCTGGCGGACATTTCCGCATCCACGGCGACAAGCTCCTGGTCCACCGTGCCTTCACGCAGCAGGACATGGACATCCAGATCACGGTTCGGGCCAGCGATCCGGGGGGTGCTTCCATCGATCGGCAGTTCACGATCAACGTCGCGTCCGAGATCTTCACCATTCAGCCGGTAGAGATCGTACCGGTTGTGGCCCCCATGCCCATGCAAACTGCCGCCACCTCTCTCACCCTCAAGGGCGGCAAGAAGGCCGACCGGCTCATAGGCGGGGATGGAAACGACCGGCTCAATGGCGGGCTCGGGAACGACAAGCTCGCCGGCGGCGAGGGAGCGGACGTGTTCGAGTTCAGCACCAGGCTGAAGAAGAACGTGGACCGGCTGCTCGACTTCTCGCGCCCGGACGATACGATCCGGCTGTCGAAGAAGGTGTTCAAGCTGCAGAAGGGCGTGCTGGATAAGGATGCGTTCCGGATCGGCAGGAAAGCGCTCGACGAGGACGACCGGATCGTCTTCAACACCAAGACCGGCGCGCTGTACTACGATGCGGACGGCTCGGGCACGGACCATGCGGCGGTGCAGTTCGCGCAGATGAAGGCCAGGACGGCGCTCAAGGCGGACGACTTCCTGGTTATCTGACGGCATTCGCCGCCACCTCGCGCATGACAAAAAAGCCCCGGACCGCTCCGGGGCTTTTGTCGTTTGTCGGGCGCGTCAGGCCGCCTGCTTCAGCAGGCCTTCGGTGGCCAGCGCCTCCTGCACCTTCGGGCGGGCGGCCACCCGGTCGAGGAAGGCGCGCAGGTTGCCATAAGGGGCAAGGTCGACGGCGTGGTAGTTCGCCCAGTTCGTCACCGTGAACAGGTAGGCATCGGCCACCGTGAAGCGCTCGCCGGTCAGGAAGGGCTGCTGGGCCAGCACCTTGTCGAGATAGGTGAAGCGCTGCGCCAGCTTGTCCTTCGTGGCCTGCTTGACCGAGTCGGGTGTCGAGGGGTTCCACAGCGGGCCGAAACCCTTGTGGATCTCGGACGAGATGAAGGCGAGCCACTCGTGCAGGCGGTGGCGCTCCATCGTGGCTGGGGCCGGGGCGAGCCCCGCTTCCGGCTGGCGGTCGGCCACGAAGAGCAGGAGGGCGGCCGCCTCGGTCAGGACTTCGCCCTCCGGCATGGCGACCGCCGGCACGTAGCCCTTCGGGTTGATCGCGGCGAAATCCGCGCCGGTCTCGGTCTTGCGGGTGGCGAGGTCGACCTTCTCCAGGGTCAGCGGCAGGCCCGCCTCGCGAGCGGCGATGTGGACGGCGAGCGAGCAGGCGCCGGGGGTGTAGTAGAGCTTCATATCAGGTCTCCGAAAGGCGAGGGTGGGTGGATCAGGCGGCGGCGCGGCCCAGGGACGGAGCCGGACGGCCGAAGGGCAGGGAACGCGAGGGGCTGAGCGCATGGGCGCCATCCCCGAGAAGGGCCTGAGCGACGGAGAGGACGATCAGGTAGAGCGGGTATTCCCAGCCGCCGCCCGGCGCGGAGAAGACCCAGCCGTTGCCGAGATGGACCCAGGTCGCTCCGGCGAGCACCGGCACGAGGGCCAGCGACACCCAGCGGCTCTGGACGCCCAGCACCAGCAGAACGCCGCCGATGAACTCGGCCCAGAAGGTGGCATAGGCGAGGAAGGCGGGCAGGCCAAGCGATTCGAAGTACTGCGCCGTGCCCGCGAGGGTGAAGGTCATCCACTTCAGGACGACGCTGTGGGCGATGAACATGACGCCGAGGGAGACGCGGAGCAGAAGAACGCCGTAGGCTTCGAGAGTTGTATTCGTGCGGGTCATTGGAACCTCCATGCAGATGCATAGATATTCGTATGCACTTGCATGTATAAGTCAAACATGATGCAATTGCATGAATCGAGAAGGAGCTTTGCCGGAATGCAAGAACCGCAGAACCCGTCCGAGGCCGTGACCGATGCCTGGGTCCGCCTGATCCGGGGCGGACGGGAGGTGGCGGGCCGGATCGAGGCCGATCTGAAGCAGGCCGGCTTTCCGCCGCTCGCGTGGTACGACGTGCTGCTGTCGCTCAAGAAGGCGGCGGAAGGCCGCCGCACGCCGCGGGAAATCGAGCGCGAGGTCCTGTTCGAGCAGTACAATCTCTCGCGGCTCCTTGACCGGATGGAGGCGGAGGGCCTGGTCCGGCGCATTCCCTATCCCGGCGACAGGCGCCGGCAGCTCATCGAGATCACCGAGGAGGGTAGGGCGCTCCAGCGCCGGATGTGGGCCGTCTACGGCCCGGCGATCAGCCGCTATGTCGGCTGCCGCCTCGCGGAAGGGGAGGCCGCGGAGCTCGCCCGCCTGCTCCAGAAGCTCGTGAGCAACGAGACGTGATCCCGCCGCCCCTGGATTGCCGAACGATACGGGTGTAGTCGCGTTCATCTGTGCACGGCTAACGAAAGGTCAGGGCGTGAGCGCGAACGGGACTATCCTGGGCAGGTGGCGTCGAGGCTTTCGCGTGCTCGCCCTTCTTCCGCTTCTGGCCCTGGCCGTCCCGCTGACGGCTCCCGGTCCCGCCGCGAGCGCTCCCGTCTCCAGGCCGAGCTCCGCCTCCATCCGCACGCCCGATTTCGACGAGACCGTCGCGTGGTATCGCGACAGGCTCGGCTTCCGGCTGCTCTCGACCCGCAGTCTCCTGCGCGAGCGGGTGGCCCTGATGGAACGAAGCGGCTTCCTGCTCGAGATCGCCGAGGCCGATCATCCGATGCCGCCGGGACCGGGACCGAACCTCGACGCCACGGGAGCCACCCGCGCTCCCGTCGTCAGCGTGCTGGTGCAGGATGTGGACAGGGAGGTCTCACGGCTGCGGGCCGAGGGCGTCGACATCCTCGAGGAGCCCCAGGACGAGCTCGAGGGCGATTTCCGGATAGCGCAGATCCGCGACAACGGGCGCCACCGGATCGAGCTCCGGGAGCCCCTCGGCGCGAGCTTCAACGCCATGGGGCGTTGAAGCGGGTAAAAGCTCCGATCAGGTGAACAGCTCGGGGTCGGGACCGACGCGGCCGCCCTTGTCGTCGAGCTTCTCGATCGCCCGCATGTCCTCCGCGTCGAGCGTGAAATCGAACACGTCGAAGTTCTCGCGGATGCGCGACGGCGTCGCCGATTTCGGAATGGCGACGATGCCGTTGTCCAGGTGCCAGCGAAGGATCACCTGCGCCGAGGTCTTGTTGTGCTTGCGGGCGATGGCCGCGAGCTGCTCGTCCTCGAGCAGGGTGCCTTGCCCGAGCGGGCTCCAGGCTTCGGTGACGATGCCGTGCTCGGCGTGGAAGGCGCGCAGCTCCCGCTGCTGGAAGCGGGGATGCAGCTCGATCTGGTTCACCGCCGGCACCACGCCCGTCTCGTCGAAAAGCCGCTGCAGATGCGGAATGTTGAAGTTGGACACGCCGATGGACTTGGTGCGGCCCTCCTCCTTGAGCTTGATGAAGGCGCGCCAGGTGTCCGGATAGGCGTCGCGCTTCCAGGTCGGCCAGTGGATGAGGTAGAGATCCACGTAATCGAGCCCCAGGCGCTTCATGCTCGCGTCGAAGGCCTTCAGCGTGGTGTCGTAGCCCTGGTCGTCGTTCCAGAGCTTGGTCGTGATGAACAGCTCCTCGCGCGGCACGCCCGCCTGACGGACGGCCTCGCCGACCCCTTCCTCGTTGCGGTAGATCATGGCCGTGTCGATGGAGCGGTACCCGGCATCGATGGCCTGCTTGACGATGCTCGTCGCGACCCCGTTCTCGACCTGCCAGACGCCGAAGCCGAGCTGCGGCATCTGCCTGCCGTCGTTGAGCGGAAGGGATGGATGGGACATGTACATTCCTTGTCTGGTGGATCGTCGATGTGTCGGGATGCCCGCCAAGAGCTAGGGCATGCCGCTGCATGTGCAAACCCCAGCCCCATGCAGGGCAGGCCCTCGTTTATGCGAGGGCTGCAGCGGGAGGAACAGTCCAGCTTTCCCCGCGTTGCATCGAGCGGAGCTTCCACCATCCCCGAAGGAACATGCCGTGCCCTCCCTCGCGCCGCGCCAAGGAACGCCGGATCCGACTCTGAGCGAGGAGGAGTACCGCAAGCGCTTCCTCGGCCAGTTCGAGGACCCGGCATTCGACGATCTCAGGGACGAACTCGACAGGATCGCCGCCGCGGCCTGGGACGCCTACAGCCACCACCGCAAGAGCCCGAGGACGCGCAAGGCGGGCCCCGGCTTCGCCGATCCGGACTACGATCTATCGGTGGACTGGCTCGCGGCGCAGGAGGCGATCAGGGAGGCCGAGCGGCGCCATGAGGATCCGAGCGGGCCGCTGCGCATCCTCATCGTCAGCGGCGCCTCGCGCAGCGAGCACACCTGTCCGGGCGAGATGTCCAAGACCTACCGCCTCTCGCAGGTCGCGCGCGAGGTTTTCGCGTTCACACCCGGCGTCGAGGTCGAGCACCTCGACCTCAGCCGCCTGAGTTCGGAATACGGCCGCCACATCCACCCCTGCAAGACGTGCTTCTCGACCGCCGCCGCGCTCTGCCACTGGCCATGCTCCTGCTATCCCAACTACTCGCTCGGGCAGACGCAGGACTGGATGAACGAGATCTACCCGAAATGGGTCGAGGCGCACGGGGTGATGCTGCTCACGCCCGTGAACTGGTATCAGGTCTCGTCGCCCATGAAGCTGATGATGGACAGGCTGGTCTGCGCCGATGGCGGCAATCCGGATCCGACCTCCACCCACGGGAAGGACGCCGAGGGCGCAAAGGCCATGGAGCTGGAAGGCTGGGACTATCCCAGGCACCTGGCGGGCCGCGTGTTTTCCGTGATCGTCCATGGGGATGCGGAGGGCGCGGAAGGCGTGCGCCGCAGCCTGGCGGATTGGCTGCGCTCCATGGGGCTCCACCCCGCCGGGGCGGCGGCGGAGCTGGACCGCTACATCGGCTACTGGAAGCCCTATGCCACGAGCCACGACGAGCTCGACCACGACCATGCGGTGCAGGACGAGGTGCGCAATGCGGCGCGCACCCTGCTCGAGGCGGCCAGGGCCCAGCGGGCAGGGGGCCTGATCCAGGCGGGAGAGGGGCTGCCCGAACCCCGGCAGAAATAGACCATGAAAAAGGCCGGGCACGAGGCCCGGCCGAGTGAGGTCAACTCTTCGAGAGGCTTACCAGCTCGTGAGAACCGCGCCCTTGAACTTCTCTTCCACGAACTTCTTCACCTCGGGCGTGCGGTAGGCTTCGACGAAGGTCTTCACCCACGGCTTGTCCTTGTCCTCGGCGCGCACGGCGATGACGTTCACGTAAGGCCCCTTCGGATCTTCGCGGGTGAGCGCATCCTTCACCGGGTCGAGGCCGGCCTGCGTGGCGTAGTTGGTGTTGATGACGGCGGCATCGACGTCGTCGAGCACGCGCGGAGCCTGGGCGGCGTCGATCTCGACGAATTTCAGGTTCTTCTTGTTCTCGGTGATATCGAGGATCGTCGGCTTGAAGCCCACGCCGTCCTTCAGCTTGATCAGGCCCTTGTCCTGCAGGAGCAGGAGCGCGCGGCCGCCATTGGTCGGATCGTTCGGGAACGCGATCGTCGCGCCGTTCGGCAGGGCGTCGAAGGCCTTGTGCTTCTTCGAATAGACGCCGATCGGGAAGTTCACCGTCTGGGCCACGCTCTCGATCTTATAGCCGCGGTTTTCCTTCTGGTTGTCCAGATAGGGCTGGTGCTGGAACGAGTTGGCTTCCAGCTCGCCGGACGAGAGGGCCTCGTTCGGCACCACATAGTCCGAGAACTCGACGATCTTGATGTCGAGGCCCTTCTGCGCCGCGATGGGCTTCACCGCCTCGAGGATCTGGGCGTGAGGGCCGGGGGTCGCGCCGACGCGGATCGTCTGGGTCTGCGCGGCCGCGGGAAGGGCCGCGAGGGACAGGAGGGCGGCGAGGCCCAGTTTCTTGAACGACATCGTTTTCTCCGTGTGCGATGGTCTTGAAAGGAAGCGGGAATGAGGATCAGGCTTGGCGCACGCGCTTGTTGAGGCGGCGGGCCAGCCGGTCGCCGACGCTCTGAACGGCTTGGACCAGCACGATCAGGACGACGACCACGGCCAGCATCATCTCGGGCATGAAGCGCTGATAGCCGTAGCGGATGCCGAGGTCGCCCAGGCCGCCGCCGCCGACCGCGCCCACCATGGCCGAGAAGCCGAGGAGCGAGACGACGGCAAGGGTCAGGCCGAGCACGATGCCCGGCAGGGCCTCGGGAACCAGCACCTTGAACACGATCTGCAGCGGGCTTGCGCCGAAGGCACGGGCGGCCTCGATGAGGCCCTGATCCACCTCGCGGATCGCGCCTTCGATGAGCCGTGCGATGAAGGGGATCGCGGCGATCGTCAGCGGCACGATGGCCGCGTTGGTGCCGATCGAGGTTCCGGCGATCAGGCGGGTGAAGGGAATGATCGCCACCACCAGGATGATGAAGGGCGTGGAGCGGGTCGCGTTGACGACGACGCCGAGCACGCGGTTCACCCAAGGGGCCGCGAACAGCTCGCCCTTGCCGCTGGTGGCGAGGAAGATGCCGAGGGGCATACCGAGCAGGGTGGCGATCCCGGCCGAGACCGCGACCATGTAGAGGGTTTCGCCGGTAGCGCTGGCGATGAGGCGGATCATCTCAGGCGACATGGCCGAGAACCTCCGTATCGAGTCCGTGTTGCTTGAGGAAGTCGAGGGTGGCCGTCAGCGACTGCTCCGGCACGCCGACGACGAGGGTGCCGCAGGGGCGGCCGGCGATCTCGTCCACCGATCCCGCGAGGATGTTGGCCTCGATGCCGAGGTCGCGCGCCAGCCGCGCCAGGACGGGGTCCGTGGCGTGAGGGCCGCGGAAGCCGATGCGGATCACCGCCTGGCTGCCGGGCGTTGCGTCCGGCTGCAGGCGGTTCGCCACGTAGGGGGGCAGGGCGCGGCCGGTTTCGTCGGCCAGGAAGGAGCGCGTCACCTCGTGCCGCGGCCGGGTGAAGACGTCGAACACGTCGCCCTGTTCGACGATGCGCCCGCCCTCGATCACCGCCACGTCGCGGGCGATGGAGCGGATCACCGCCATCTCGTGGGTGATGAGGATGATGGTGAGGCCGAGTTCCGCATTGATGCGGGCGAGCAGATCGAGGATCGAGCGGGTGGTTTCCGGATCGAGCGCCGAGGTCGCCTCGTCGGAGAGGAGAACCTTCGGATTGGTGGCAAGGGCGCGGGCGATGCCGACGCGCTGCTTCTGGCCGCCGGACAGCTCGGACGGATACCGGTTGCGCTTGTCCGCCAGGCCCACTAGTGCCAGCAGCTCCTCGACGCGCGCCTTGATCGCCGCCTTGTCGTAGCCGGCCACCTCGAGCGGCAGGGCCACGTTCTCGGCGGCGGTGCGCGAGGACAGCAGGTTGAAGTGCTGGAAGATCATGCCGATGGAGCGGCGGGCGTGGCGCAACGCGCGTTCCGGCAGGGCCGAAACGTCGGCTCCGTCCACGATCACGCGGCCCGAGCTCGGCTTTTCCAGGCCGTTCACGAGGCGGATCAGGGTCGACTTGCCTGCGCCGGACCGTCCGATGATGCCGAGAACGGAGCCTTGCGGAACGACGAGGTCGATCTCACTTAAGGCCGTGACGGGAGAGCCGTCGCGCCCGGCGAACACCTTCGAGATCTTCTCCAGGCGGACGATCGGCTCCGCCGGAACGAGGCGGTGAAGCGGCTGATCGCCGAGATATCCGAGGGGAGCGTTCATACGTTTGCTCTGAGGTCACTCTCGTTTCGCAGTTGCGAACACATGGGGTATCCTGTTCTCCATGTCAACCTTTCCGTTCTTTAAAAAGAATTTTCTGTTGTGAAGAACGAAATGCCCGGGTTAGGCTCCTCGCCCCGGCCGGCTGCTTCACGTGATCACACCCGCGTTATGGCGGAACTTTCTCCTTTCTTTCGCCACAGGTGCGGTTGATCGCCCCCTCGGCATCCGACTAAACAAGCCAAGTCGAGTTTTAAGGAAGAAACCCATGGTCAAGGCCAGCATCGGGGTGGGACTTGCAGGTCTTGCCCTTCTCGCGCTGTACCTGAGCGAAACCACCGTCTCGGTCCTGCTGCCGCTCGCGGTTCTGGGCCTGGGCCTTGCCCTGTACCTCTCCAGGGACATCTCGAAATTCCTCAAGGTGTTCATCTGGGTCCTGGCGGGTGTGGAGGGCATCCTCGTCGCCCTGAGCCTCGCCGGCGCATTCGGCTCGGTTCCGGAGACGCTCGCCGACTACGTGCCGCCGGCCTCCATGACGGTGGGCGCGACGATCTTCGCCTTCGTGATCTACGGCATCTCCCGCATTCCGGTGATCCGGACCATCACCCGCATCGCGGACCGCTACTTCACGTCGAGCACGCCGAGCCAGATCACCATTCCCTTCATCGGCACCATTCGCGCCACGGAAGGCGCGATCGGCACGGCGCTCCTGGTCTTCCTCATCGCCATTAATCTGGGACAGGTCGCCCTCAACGTGCGCCTCAACTTCTTCGGGCGCGACATGTTCAACGCCCTGCAGGAAAAGGACGCCAGCGCCTTCTGGTACCAGCTCTTCTGGATCTTCGTGCCGCTGGCGACCGTCTTCGTCAGCGTGGCCATGGTGGAGATCGTCTCGCAATACGTGATGCGCATCCGCTGGCGCGCCTTCCTCAACGACCTCTATGTCCATGAATGGCTGAGCGGCGGCACCCATTACCGCATGCAGCTCGTTGGGCGCGAGGCGGACAACCCCGACCAGCGCATCGCCGAGGATCTGCGCAGCTACATCGACCAGACCTACACCCTGTCCATCGGCCTCATGAACCAGTCGGCGACCCTGGTCTCGTTCATCGCGATCCTGTGGTCCCTATCGGCCGGCTTCACGCTGCCCGGCACGGACATTCCCGTTCCGGGCCTTCTGGTCTGGGTCTGTATCGCCTACGCGCTTCTCGGCACCTGGCTCACCCACCTCATCGGCCGCCCGCTCATCGCCCTGTACTTCCAGCAGGAGCGGGTCGAGGCCGATTACCGCTTCTCCCTGGCGCGCCTGCGCGAATATACCGAGCAGATCGCCCTCCTGGGCGGCGAGGCGGCGGAGGAGGAGGCCCTGAAGGCGCGCTTCGGGCGGATCGTGCAGAACTTCATGCGGATCGTGCGCCGGGTCATGCGCCTGCAGGTGTTCCAGTCCACCTATTTCCAGGCCAACGTGGTGGTGCCCTACATCCTCACCGCGCCCTACTACTTCATCGACCGGATCACCCTCGGCCAGATGCAGCAGACCGTCGGCGCCTTCTCGAGCGTGCAGGGCGCCCTGGACTTCTTCATCACGTCCTACTCGACCCTCGCCAACTACAAGGCCGTCGTCGACCGCCTGACCACCTTCGAGGCCGCGGTGGCGAAGGTCCGCGATCCGGATGCGGGAGAGCACGTGTCGCTCGCATCCTCCCCGGACAGGAACCTCAACGTGTCGAACCTTCAGGTGGCGCTGCCCGATGGGCGGGTGCTCATGAAGGCGGACGGCGTCGCCTTCCGCCACGGCTCGACGACCCTGCTGGCCGGTCCCTCGGGCTCCGGCAAATCGACCCTCTTCCGGGCCATTTCCGGCATCTGGCCCTTCGGCTCGGGCCAGATCAGGGTTCCGGCGGGACAGACGATGATGCTCCTGCCCCAGCGGCCCTACATCCCCATGGGCTCCTTGCGCGAGGCCGTGACCTATCCCGGCACCTTCGGGGTCTACAGCGATGCCGACATCGCGGAGGCCCTGCGCGCCGCCAAGCTGCCCGCCCTGGCGGACCGCCTCGACGAGGAGCGCGTCTGGGCCCAGACCCTGTCCCTCGGCGAGCAGCAGCGCCTCGCCATCGCCCGCGCCCTCCTGGCCAAGCCCGACTGGCTCTTCCTGGACGAGGCCACCGCGGCGCTCGACGAGCCGACGGAGGAGGAGATCTACAAGGTCATCAAGGAGAAGCTGCCGAATTCGACCGTCGTGTCCATCGGCCACCGCTCGACGCTGGGCGCATTCCATGACAGGCGGATCGACATGCACAGGCAGGACGATGGCCTCTTCGCGCCGGTCGAGAGGCGCCAGCCCGAGCCGGCCGAGTAAGACTGCGGCCGTTCTCCAACAAGGAAATGGCCGGCGCAGGGCCGGCCATTCCGAAAGGCTGACGGTGTCGGAGGCGATGCCTAGATCGCCCGCTCGAACCGCAATTCGCCGTTCTGCGTGCGGATGATCAGGTTGCGGCCCTGGATGTCCCACTTGGCGGAGGTGCGGAGCGCCACCAGGAAGGCCTGCTCGATCGCCATGGCGGACTTGTCGCAGGAACGCTTGGTCAGGGCAAAGGGGCCGACCGCCAGTCCCTGCTCGCGCAGGGGATAGGCCGTGGCCGAATAGGTGTTGCAGCCGCCGAAGCCGCTGGCCCGGAGCTGGTCGTCCAGACGGAAGCTCGGGCGGTCGCCGGTGAAGGGCTTGCCGTTCAGGCTCACCGCCACCCAGGACGAGCCCAGGGGGAAGACCTTGTCGCCCTGGAGGGGCTGCGGAACCTTGGTGTCAACCTGTCGTGTCGGACCCACCGGCCGTCCGAGAACCGAGGCGGACTGGGCATGGGCTGCCGACACAGTGGCGAAGGTGGCAAGGATCGCCGCCAATCGAAGCGCATTCATCGGAAACCTCGTCAACATAAAACGCCGGGACCATAAGGGGCCTTGGCCTGAGAGGCAACGCCCCGGGGTGTTTTGTCCCGCTTTCCGTTACAGCACGGTCAAGCTGAAGCGGAGATGAAGCGGAACGGCCGGTCCCGGCATCAGCCGAGCCGGCGCAAAAGCCGCTCCGTCAGTCCGTTGGTGGGGCGGAACAGGTAGTCGAAGGCTCTGACCGTGACGTCCTGGGCTCCCAGAGACTGCAGCGCGGCCACGATTTCGAACACCACCGACGTGCGGCAATGGAGGACGACCTCCCGGGCCTGGGGAGCGCCGTAGGGAAGCGAGGCGCCGAAGGTCTGCACCAGGGCGGCGAGGTCGGATGCCCGCGACGGATCGAGCGCCGCGCGGACCTCGCGGCTCGTGCGCGCGTCCTCCTCGGCCGCGATGCGGGTGAGGACGGCCGTGGCCGCCGCCCGGGCCTTGTCGGTCCAGGGTGCGCGGGTGGAGGCGACGAGATTGGCCTCGGAGCGCAGCATCACCCCGTCGTCCAGCACCTTGAGGGCATTGGCGGTCAGGGTGGCGCCCGTCGTGGTGATGTCCACGATCAGCTCCGCCGAGCCCGCGCCGGGAGCGCCTTCGGTGGCGCCCAGGCTCTCGACGATCCGGTAATCCGCGATGCCCTTCTCGGCGAAGAAGCGCCGGGTGAGGTTCACGTATTTCGTGGCCACCCGCATCTTGTAGCCGTGGCGGGCGCGCAGATCCGCCGCCACCTCGTCCAGGTCGGCCATGGTGCGGACGTCGATCCAGGCCTGCGGCACGGCCACGACCACGTTGGCGTGGCCGAAGCCGAGCGGGGTCAGGAGCTCGATCGCCTCGTCCGCGTCCGGCACCTGCTCGCGCACGAGGTCTTCCCCCGTGATGCCGAGATGGGCGGCTCCGGTCGCGAGCTGGTTCACGATCTCGGAGGCGGACAGGAAGGCCACTTCCACGTCGGGAACGCCCGCAAGCGTCCCGCGGTAGTCGCGCGCCCCGCGGGATTGGGTGAAGACCAGTCCGGCGCGGGCGAAGAAGGCGGCCGCGTTTTCCTGCAGGCGCCCCTTGGAGGGAACGGCCAGGATGAGGGGTGAATCGGTCATTGGGCGGCTCCCAGGATGCGGTCGAGCCAGAAGGAGCAGCCGACCGCCGGGATCGGCTCCTCGGCGCCGAGATGCTGGAGCAGCCGGTCGTAGCGTCCGCCGCCCACCACGGGCTTGGCGTCGCTGCGGTCCGCGTCCTGCACCTCGAAGATGAAGCCGGTATAGTAATCCAGGTTGCGGGCGAAGGTGGCGGCGAACGAGAAGGCGTTCACGTCCAGCCCTCGCGCCGCCATGAAGCCCGTGCGCTCCTCGAAGGCGCCGAGCGCCTCGGACAGATCGAGCCCGGCATCCCGCGCCAGGGCCCGGACGGCGCCGGCCGCCTGGTCGGGGTCGCCGGAAATGGCGAGATAGCGCTCCAGCACCTGCCGGGCCTCGTCCGGCAGGCCGGAGCGGTTGGCGGCGCGGGCCAGGAAGCGCTCGGCGATCTCGCCCGCGCTGCGCCCGCCGACGCGGGCGATGCCGGCGATGGAGAGGATGTCCTCCACGAAGGCCTTGGCGGCTTGAGGGGCCTGTCCCTCGATGGCGGCGAGAAGGCCCGCATGTTCCGGCTGGCCGGGGCCCTCCGGCTCGCTCAGGCTCGCGAGGCCCTGGCCCGACACGATGGCGCGCATCACCCGGCGCTTGGCGGCCGGGGCGATTCCAAGGGCGTCGATGAGGGCGTTGAGAAGCCCCATGTCGCCGAGCCTGACCCGGTGGCGCCGGTCGCTGATGCCCGCAAGGCCTTCGAGAGCGAGGCCGAGGATCTCGGCGTCGGCCGCCGCCACGTCGGTGCGGCCGACGGATTCGAGGCCCGCCTGGAGGAACTCGCCGCTCTCGTTGGGGCGCATGCGGAAGACGGGGCCGCCATAGCAATAGCCCGACGGCCTCGCGCCGCGATGCTCCAGATGCTGCAGGCAGACGGGAATGGTGTATTCGGGCCGCAGGCACAGTTCGGTGCCCGCCGCGTCCTGGGTCACGAACATCCGGCGTCGGATGTCCTCTCCCGACAGGTCGATGAACACGTCCGCCGGCTGAAGCACCGGCGGCTCGATGCGCGCATAGCCTTCGCGCTCGAAAAGCGCGATCAGCGCAAGAATGGCATCCGTCTCCGTCACTGGCGTCGCAATCCCTTGATCCGCACGCTCTCTAGCAATGCTTGGCAGGGAAGGCGACCGTTTTCGGCAGGCAGGGTGAACGGCGAGAGGGAGACGAAATCCTGAAACCCGACGACCTCATCCCGAGGAGCAGCCGGAAGGCTGCGTCTCGGAGGATGATCCAGTGCGCGTCGGAGACGCCCTCGTGCTTCGGGACGGACCTGCGGCCCTCCTCGGCATGAGGGCTGCGGGGCAGGAGCTCAGTGCTTTTCCGCCTTGTCGTCCTTGGTCTTGCGCGACGTCTTGCGCTTGCTGTGGTCGCTGGAGAGATGGGCGTACTGCACCTTCTTGCGCTTGGGCTTCTCGTCGGCTTCGTCCTCTCCCAGGAGCGATGGAGGCAGGAACTGGCGCGCGGCTTCGGTCACCACATGGGCAACGGCGCTGCTGGCAGTGTTGACGGTGTCGGTGGTGGCATCGGCCGCCTTCGATCCCGCGTCCACGGCGGCAGCCCCGGCCTTCTGGGCGGTGCGGGTGCGGGTGAGGGCCGCTGCGGCGGCCCCTGCGGCCGCGATGAGCGCATCGGCCAGGATCTCGCGGCCCAGGCTCGTGTTAAACATGTCCATGAGGCCGGATTTCTTCACGGACTTCGAGAGCTTCGCGGTCGTGCTCTTCTTCTTCGACTTGTCGGCCTTGTCGGAACTCTTCTTCGCTTTGGCCTTCGCCATGACGGTCTCCTGATGGTCAAGCTTGAGAACAACCCGCAGCGCGGGGGCGGAGTTCCCAGGTCCAGCCCTTAACCGAAATGCCGCCCCAGCACCTCGCGCACGGCCTCGACGATCCGGTCCTCGGACACCGAGAACTGGGCCGGCCGGGCCGCCTTCCATTCCTCGTTGGAGGCAATCGCCTCCGCCGCCTTGGCGCCCTCGATGAGGTCCTTGATCTCGACCTCGCCGCGCTCGCGCTCGTTGGAGCCCTGGATGATCACGCAGGGGCTCTGGCGCTTGTCGGCATATTTCATCTGGGCCTTCATTCCCGACGAGCCGAGATAGAGCTCGGCCCGGATGCCGGCCTGGCGCAGGGTCGAGACCATGCGCTGATAGGCGGCGATCTGGTCCCGGTCCATGACCAGCACCACCACGGGGCCGGGCTGTACCTGGCCGGAGACGATGGGGCTCTTCACGGTCTTGAGGGCGGAGAACAGGCGCGACACGCCGATGGAGAAGCCGGTCGCCGGAACCGGCTCCGGCCGGAAGCGGCCGACGAGGCCGTCATACCGCCCTCCGCCGCCGACGGAGCCGAAGCGGACGGGGCGCCCGTCCTCGTCCTGCACCTGGAAGGTCAGCTCCGCCTCGTAGACGGGGCCGGTGTAATATTCGAGGCCGCGCACCACCGACGGATCGATCACGATCCGGTCTTCGTAATTCGAGCCCGCGACGAGCGCCGCGATCTCCGCCAGCTCGTTCGCGCCTTCGGCGCCTCGGGTCGAGGAGCCGACGACGCCGCGCAGGTTTTCGACCGTCGCGGCATTCGTCTCCGCCCTGGCGCTGGTGAAGGCCAGCACGCGCTCGATGGCGTCCGGCTCCAGTCCCGCACCCTTGGTGAAGTCGCCGCTTTCGTCCTTGCGGCCGGCGCCCAGGAGCTGGCGCACCCCGTCGGGACCGAGGCGGTCGAGCTTGTCGATGGCGCGCAGGACCGTGAGGCGCTGGCCGGCCTGATCCTCGCCGCCGAGGCCGATGGCCTCGAGCACGCCGTCGAGCACCTTGCGGTTGTTCACCTTGATCAGGTAGTCGCCGCGCTTGATGCCGACCTTTTCCAGCGTGTCGGCCGCCATCATGCAGATTTCCGCATCGGCGGCCACGGAAGCCGCGCCGACCGTGTCGGCGTCGAACTGCATGAACTGGCGGAAGCGGCCGGGACCCGGTTTCTCGTTGCGAAACACCCAGCCCGCCCGGTAGCTGCGATAGGGCTTGGGCAGGGCGTCGAAATTCTCGGCCACATAGCGGGCGAGCGGCGCCGTCAGGTCGTAGCGCAGGGACAGCCACTGCTCGTCGTCGTCCTGGAAGGAGAACACGCCCTCATTGGGCCGGTCCTGGTCGGGCAGGAACTTGCCGAGCGCGTCCGTGTACTCGACGAAGGGCGTCTCGACGCCCTCGAATCCGTAGAGTTCGTAGGTCTCGCGGATGGCCGCGAGCATCCGCTCGGTCGCCGCGAGATCGGCGGGGCCACGATCGGCAAAGCCGCGCGGCGCGCGGGCCTTGAGTTTGTCGGCCTTGGACATGGTTTTCAGGACAGCCAGTTTTTCAAGAGAAAGCGTGGGCGCGTCCTAACCCGCGACGGCGGGAGGGGCAAGGGTTGTTGCTGTGAGGCGGCGCAAACGTGTCATTCCGGGCCCGGCCCAAAGGGCCGTCCCGGAATGACGGCGAGGGAGCTTACGCCACCGCCTTGATCACCTGTCCGACCTTGTCGGCGATTTCGCCGATCTGGTCCTCGGAGACGATGAGGGGCGGGGAGAGGGCGATGGTGTCGCCGGTGATGCGCATCATCACGTCATGCTCGTGGAAGCCGCGGTCCATGGCCTCGAAGGCGCGGGCGCCGACGGCGTCGGGACGCGAGGCGAGGTCGATGGCGCCCACGAGGCCGATGGTGCGGATGTCGAGCACGTTCGGCAGGCCCTTGAGCGAATGGATCGCGTCAGCCCAGACCGGCTCCAGGGCCTTGGCGCGTTCGAACAGCTTCTCGTCGCGGTAGATGTCCTGGGTGGCGAGAGCCGCCGCACAGGCCAGCGGATGACCGGAATAGGTGTAGCCGTGGAAGAGCTCGATCATGTTGTCGGGCCCCTTCATGAAGGCGTCGTGGATGCCCTTGCGCACGATCACGCCGCCCATGGGCACGGTGCCGGAATTCACGCCCTTGGCGAAAGTGATCATGTCCGGGATCACGCCGTAGCGCTCGGCCGCGAAGGCGGTGCCGAGGCGGCCGAAGCCGGAGATGACCTCGTCGAAGATCAGCAGGATGCCGTACTTGTCGCAGATCTGGCGCAGGCGCTGCAGGTATCCCCTCGGCGGCGGCAGCACGCCGGTGGAGCCCGCCATCGGCTCGACGATCACGGCCGCGATGGTGGAGGCGTCGTGCAGCGCCACGATGCGCTCCAGATCGTCCGCCAGATGCGCGCCCCATTCCGGCTCGCCGCGGGAGAAGGCCTGCTCGGCCCGGTTATAGGTGTGGGGCAGGTGATCGACGCCGGCCAGCAGCGAGCCGAAGAACTGGCGGTTCTTGACGATGCCGCCGACCGAAATGCCGCCGAAGCCGACGCCGTGATAGCCGCGCTCGCGGCCGATCAGGCGCGTGCGGCTGCCCTGGCCCTGAACGTTCCAATAGGCCAGCGCGATCTTGAGGGCGGTGTCGACCGCCTCCGAGCCGGAATTGCAGAAGAACACGTGGTCGAGGTCGCCTGGGGCGAGCTGGGCGATCCGCGCCGCGGTCGCGAAGCCGGCCGCGTGGCCGAACTGGAAGGCCGGGGAATAGTCGAGCTCGGCCGCCTGCTTCTGGATCGCGGCGGTGATCTCGTCGCGGTTATGGCCCGCATTGCAGCACCACAGACCGGCCGCGCCGTCGATCACGGCGCGTCCTTCCGGCGTGTAGTAGTGCATGTCCTTGGCGCGGGCGATCATCCGGGGGCGCGCCTTGAAGGAGCGGTTCGCCGTGAACGGAAGCCACCACGCTTCCAGATCGTTCGGTGCGGACAGATCGTTGGCGGCTCTGGATGTCTGTGCGGTCATGGCGGTCCCCGGAAATGAACTCTCGGGATCAGCCTATCAGTGCTTCCCAGGGGCGCAAAAGGACTTTTGCGGGGACAAGGGTTGCAAGAGCCTCATCGGCCTCCCGTCACAGCGTCATGGCGCGCGCCTCGTAGCCGGCGGCGTTCAGCGCCTGCGCCACCTCCAGGCTCTGCGCGCAGGTGGTGATGTGAACCCGGCCGTGGTCCAGATCCACATCGACCTTGGCGCTGGGATCGAGGCGCTGGACCGCCTTCGTCACGGCGCTCACGCAACCCTGGCAGGTCATTCCCTCCACCTGCATCAGCAAATCCTTCCGGGGCTCTTCCATCGGTCTCATCCTTTCGCTCGTCCTGTCGATCGCCGCCTGGGGACAGGTCCAGGCAAGATCGGCCTGTTAATCAAATCCTCGACATGCGGCACTTGAAATAATGCTGCACTTGCGGTTCAGGTGCCTCTCGGACAACATCGTTGCACAATTGATTCGCTGGTTTTGACGCGAAACCACGGGGAGCGGGGGCACCCATGGTAACAACGGCCAAAAGGCTGTTTTTCTTCAAAGGAAGAGAGGCGACGCCGTTCGCCCTCGGCCTGGCATCGGCTGCGGCGATGATCGTCGTGGCGATTTCCATGGGGATCGGAGCCGTCGTCACGGGCATGGCGCTTCTCCATGTGGCCGCGCTGACGGGCATTGCCATCCTGTGGCTGCGGACGGATGCCGCGACGAAGGCCGCCGAGAAGGCCTCCTCGGATGTCGCCTTCCTGGCCAATCGGCTGGTCAAGCTCGAGAAGCACGTTCGCGCGCCCGAGGCCAATCCCGCCCTGCGCTCCACCGTGGCGGAAGTGACCGGCACCGTCGGCCTTCTGGGCGGAGTCGTACGCGAGCTCGCCCGGAGCGTGGCCGCGCAGAACCGGGACGTGGCCGACCTGAAGGACACCCTGAACGGCGGCGCGAGGTCGGACGGGGGCGAGAGGCTCTCATCCAGGCCCGCCCCGGACCGGCACGTGGTGGAGGCGCTCGCCTCCCTACCGGATATTCAGCCCGAGCCGTCCCTGCTTCCCGCCCGTCCCCAGCCCACGGAGGACGAGATCGGACGCATGCGGCTGGCGACGCAGGCTTTCGAGGCCGACCGGATCGAGCTCCACCTGCAGCCTGTCGTGGCCCTGCCTCAGCGCAAGATCCGCTTCTACGAGGCTCTCGCCCGCCTGCGGCTGGTGGACGGGACGCTCCTCGGTCCCATCGAGTTCCTGCCCGTCCTGGAGCGCCTCGGCCGTGCGCCGGAATTCGACCGGCGGATGGTGGTGCGGGCTGTTGCCGTGGCGCGCCATCTGGTGGCCCGCGGGAGCGAGGCCATCGTCGCCGTCAATCTCTCGCCCCGGTCGATCAGGGAGCCCGGTTTCCTGTACTCCCTCGCCCGGGTGATGGACGATGCTCCCGAAATCGCCGGCAAGGTCGTGCTGGAAATTCCTCAGGCAGCCTGGCGCAGCCTCGATAGGGACCAGAAGGAGGCGCTCGCCGCCCTTCGCGACCGGGGCGTGCCCTTCTCGATCGACCGGGCCGCCGATCTGGCCTTCGACGCGCCGGCCATGGCCGATCTCGGGGTGCGTTTCCTGAAGCTTCCGGCCGAGCTGATGATCGCGACCGCCGAGAAGGAAGAGAGCCGCGGGTTCGGCCACGACATCGGGGTGCGCGACTTCGCCTCCGTCCTGCGGCGCGAGGGCATCAAGCTCGTGGCCGAGCGGGTCGAGCGCGAGGAGGCGGTGCCGGCTCTCGCCGAGCTCGGCGTGCCGCTGGCCCAGGGCTTCGTCTTCGCCGCGCCTCGGGCGATCCGGGGGGATGTGCTGGGACCGTCCTCCGCGAAAACCGCCTTTTCCGCCGATGCCCGCGAACCGGTGCTGCGCCGCGCCGGTTGACTTCGGGGGCGGGACAGCCTACCCGCCCGGGTTCACAGCCAGCGAGCTCCCATGACCGCCTCTCTTCGCCCCGCTCTTGTCGAGGGACTGAAACCCCTTGCCGACCGCTACGATCTCGTTCTCTGCGATGTGTGGGGCGTTCTGCACAACGGCGTCAAAGCCTTCGAGCCCGCCAGCGAGGCGCTGACCCGGTTCCGCGAGGGGGGAGGACGCGTCGTTCTCGTCTCCAACGCGCCCCGTCCCGGAAGCGCCGTGGGCACGCAGCTCGATGGGTTCGGCGTTCCCCGCTCGGCCTATGACGCCATCGTCACTTCGGGAGACCTCACCCGCCTCGCCATCGAGGAGCGGCTCGACAAGGTCGTCCACCATATCGGCCCGCCCCGGGACTGGCCGATCTATACGGGGCTCGATGTGCGCTTCGGCTCCATCGGGGAGGCCGATTACGTGGTCTGCTCGGGGCTGGAGGACGACGAGACGGAGACGGCGGAGGATTACCGTCCCCGCCTCGAGGCCATGCTCAAGCGCAATCTCTGGATGGTCTGCGCCAATCCGGACCTCGTGGTGGAGCGGGGCCACGTGATGGTGCCCTGTGCCGGCGCCATCGCGC
This sequence comes from Microvirga sp. GCM10011540, assembly GCF_042650665.1. Taxonomy (NCBI): domain Bacteria; kingdom Pseudomonadati; phylum Pseudomonadota; class Alphaproteobacteria; order Hyphomicrobiales; family Methylobacteriaceae; genus Microvirga; species Microvirga sp. GCM10011540. The sequence goes on from NZ_JBHSBQ010000005.1 coordinate 21,898, forward strand.
AGCTCTACGAGGAGATGGGCGGCGCGGTCTTCTATGCCGGCAAGCCGCACGCTCCGGTCTACGAGCGGGCCATCGCCATGGCCGCCGAGCTCAACGGCCGCGAGATTCCCAAGGATCGGGTGCTCGCCATCGGCGACGCCATCCGCACCGACATCGCGGGGGCCGCAGGCTACGGGATCGACTCCCTTCTGATCGCCCGCGGCATTCATGCGGAGGAGCTGAACGCCCATATGGGGCCGCTCGTCTCGCAGCATGTGCAGGACTGGGTCGATCTCCAGCCCGTGCGGCCGCAGGCGATCACGGACGCCCTGTCCTGGGCCGCCTGAACGCCTTGACCCACCGGCCGGATTTCGACAGGGTCCGGTTCCCGCACAAGCCCGCCTGATCCCATGTTCTCCGAACACGCTTCCCGAAAGGTGCCGTCCTCCTTCGTGGTGTGCCGCGACGGCGAAGCCGTGCCCGCGAGCCTGCGGGGCGCCATGGCGGCCATCGGCAATTTCGATGGCGTCCACCGCGGGCACCAGCACCTGATCGGGATGGCGGTGAAGTCCGGCCGCCCCGGGGCCGTCGTCACCTTCGAGCCGCATCCGCGGGCTTTCTTCCAGCCGGACAAGCCGCTTTTCCGCATCACGCCGGAGCCGATCAAGCTCGCCGTCATGGCCCGGCTCGGCCTTGCCGGCGTCTTCCTCAGGCGCTTCGGCAAAGATCTCGCCGCCCTGAGCGCCGAGGAATTCGTGGACGTCCTGCACCGGGACCTGCACGTGTCGGGCGTCGTGATCGGCCATAACTTCCATTTCGGCCGCGGGCGCGAGGGCAATCCCGCCAGGATGCAGGAGCTCTGCGCCGCGCGGGGCATGGACTGCCTGATCGCGCCTGCCGTGACCCAGGGTACGGAACCCGTTTCCTCCAGCTCCATCCGCACGGCGCTGGAAGCGGGCGACGTGGCCCTCGCCAACCGGCTTCTGGGATATCGCTGGTTTCTTCAGGCGGAGGTGCGCCACGGCGACAAGCGCGGGCGCGATCTCGGCTATCCCACCGCCAATATGCGCCTTTCCGACGATTGCCGCCTGCACCACGGGATCTACGCCGTGCGGGCGAATGTCGGCGGCAGGACCGTGGACGGCGTCGCCAGTTTCGGCCGCCGCCCGACCTTCGACAACGGCGCGCCTCTTCTCGAGGTGCATCTCTTCGATTTCACGGGCGACCTCTACGGGCGAACCCTCGACGTGGAGTTCGTCGGCTGGATCCGGGGCGAGCAGCGTTTCGACGGGATCGAGGCCCTGATCGCGCAGATGGACCGGGATTCCGCCGAGGCCAGGCGGATGCTGGCCGAGGATGACACCCGCTCGATGATCGAATAGGAAAAAAGCCGTCACAACGTCCGCGCGGGAGAATTGGTGTGAACCGTCTCAAGGCCCTTCTGTCCCTCGCGCTCCTGGCGCTACCCCTGGAAGCGGCGACAGCCAACGACACGATGGCGAACTTCGCGGCCGGAGGGCTGACCTTCAGCCGGACGGACGCCGTCGGCATGGTCTCGGAGGATCTCTTCCTCTCCATGGACGAAGTCCGGGTGAACTACCGGTTCCGCAATCGCACCGACCGGGACGTGTCGGGCACCGTCGCCTTTCCGATGCCCGACATCGAGGATCACTATTTCTCCGATGCGGATTATCCCGACGGGCCGCCCGAGAACCCCATGCGCTTCTCGGTGACGGTGAACGGGAAGAGCATCCCGTTCAGCCTCGAGAAGAAGGCAATGGTGGGCGAGGAGAACGTGACCGCTGCCCTTCGGGAGCTGAACGTTCCGCTCGAGCCCTATGCGCCCGAGGTGGACGAGGCTCTCAGGCGTCTGGCCCCGCCCGCGCTGAAGCGGCTTCGGGATGCCGGGGCCGTCGAGGTTCTGGACAATGCCGGGGGAAGCGGCCCAGACACCGAACTGATCCCGCGCTGGGTGCTCAGGGCTACCTATCACTGGCAGCAGACCTTCCCGGCCGGGCAGGACGTGCTGATCGGCCACCGCTACAAGCCGAGCGTCGGCGGAGCCGTGGTCGATCTGGACTCCCTGGCCAGAAGCGGCGAGGGGATCGCCTCCTATGCCGAGGGCGCTTGCGCCGACAGGGACTTCGTCCGCGGTGCACGGCGCTGGGCCGAGCGCCAGCGCAAGGCTCCCGTCGCGCCGCTGGCGCGCTACATCGATTATGTTCTCGTGACGGGCGGCAACTGGGCCGGTCCGATCGGCAGCTTCAAGCTGACCGTGGACAAGAAGCATCCCGACAACCTCGTCAGCTTCTGCGGCGAGGGCGTGAAGAAGGTCGGGCCCACGCAGTTCGAGATGACGAAGACAGATTTCGTCCCGAGGCAGAACATCAAGGTGCTGATCCTGGATGCGGGAAAATCCTGAGCGTCAGGGTTCCGCCTGAGGCTTGAGCGCCTGCGCCGCCATGGCATAGCCGCCCATGGCCCCGTCGACGAAGTGGATGTGGTCGCTGCGGGTCGGAGAGGGAACGAAGCAGGTCATCAGCGCCGCATCCTGCCGGTGCAGGCCGTAGCGGGCGATCCCCTGGTTCTGGGCCTCGGCGAGAAGAGCTTCCAGGCGGTCCGCGAGAGCGGGCGTGCAATCGAGGGTCATGCGCAGCCCGTCGTCGAACTTGCGAAAATCCGTGTTGTCCACGAGCTGGCGCGTGTAGCGCACCGGATCGAAGCTGCCGACCGGCCGCCCGAGCCGGAAGATTGCGAAGGCGGTCAACCGCTGGGCCGCCAGCCTAGCATAGGTGGCGAGACGGGAGCTCCCCTGCGTCCCCAGGGCCCTGGCCTCCAGGCCGAAGCCCGTAAACGGGGCGGCGAGCCTCGGACCGGTCTCGGGAACGGGCCTGCCGGCGCCCGATTTGCTCTCGGCCAGGGAAAGGAGCCGGCCGATGAGGTCGTTGAACGCCGCCGCATCCGCATCGGCGCCGGGAACGACGATCAGGGAAAGGATCACGCCGCGCTCCGAGCGGATCTTGTCGAAGCGGCAGGAGAGGCCGGTCAGGTTCGGCAGCGTTCCGGGCCCCGCCGGTTCGAGGGCGTAGGAACCGGCCTTCATGGCCTGCTCCGCATAGGCGAGCCCGCCTCCGGAGAACATGGCGTAGGTCACGTCCGGCGAGGCCGCGAAGCGGGCGATGCGGACATCGTGCCCTTGCTCCCGGACCTCGTGGACCGGAACCAGCGCGACGCGCAGCGACAGGCCGAACACGTCCCGCACCCAGGCGGCCACGGCGGCAAGGGCTTCGCGCGCCAGATCGGCCTGGGAGGACGGCAGGGCGAAGCTTGCGCCGTCGCCGCTGAAGATGAAGGGGAAATCGTGATTGCCCAAGGCATTGGCGACGGCCGCGATGACGGATGCGGCGGCGGCGTTCACTTCCTTGTAGCGCCCGGCCTCGATGGCGGCGGTGGAGCGCACGATATCGCTCAGACCGAGCACCCAATCGTCGGGCAGGGGCGTGTAGATGGCGGGATCGGTCAGCCGGGAGAAGCGGTCGAAGACGGGCAGTCCGGCATAGAAGCCGGCGCCGTCCCGTTGCTCCGCTCCCGATCCGCCCGCCATCGGAGCGGTGCTACGCCACCGTTTCGCCTTCCGGGGCGCCCCTGTCGAGCAGATCCGGCAGAGGGTCGCCCTCGGCCACGAAGCGCATGGAGACCGAGTTCATGCAATAGCGTTCGCCCGTGGGCGGGGGGCCGTCGTTGAACACGTGGCCCAGATGGCCCTGGCAGCGGGCGCAGCGGATCTCGGTGCGGACCATGCCGTAGCTCGTGTCGCGCACGAAGGCGATGTGCGACCGGTCGATGGGATCGAAGAAGCTCGGCCAGCCGGTGCCGGATTCGAACTTGGCGCCGGATTTGAACAGGGGCAGGCCGCACAGGCGGCAGGCATAGGTGCCCTGTTCCTTGGCCTCGTTGAAGATCCCGCAGAAGGGGCGCTCGGTGCCGTGCTCCAGGAGCACCCGGCGCTCCTCGTCGTCGAGGTCGTCCACGAGCCTGCGGAACTGCTCCTCGGTCGGGGGCGTCAGATCGAAGCCGGCCTTGGAGCGCTGTTCGGTCATGGTGGTCGAATGGTCCATGTCTCGTCCTTCCATCTCTCGGCTTTTCTAGCCCTCACGCGAGCGTGCGGTCCAGCGCCTTCGGCTCCGATATAGGGTGCCCGTTGTGCGTTGCCCTGTCCCGGGCCGACAATTCGTAGGCCCTGCGACGAAGGCGCATGATGATCCCCAGCGGGCGGTGGGCTTCCACCCCGTGCCAGGGACTGAAGGAGAGGCCCTCGTCGATGGCCGCGGCCTTGCCCTCGCTCCAGGCCTCCTGCGGCGGCACCGAGATCCGGGCCACGGGGATGTAGGGGCTCTCGTCCTCCGGCCAGGCAACGGTGGCGTCCTCAACCGGCATGGTCTGCAGATCGGTGCAGAGCTGGACCCGAACCTCCCACACGCCGCCATGCTGGCGGAAGAACTCGACGACCGCCTCGCGCAAGCCGTCCGGATTGCCCTTCAGGTCGAGCGGCGCGTCCTTCAGGGCCATGAGCTCGGGGGAGACCGGGGCGACCGAAACCTTGGCGATGTAGTCGCCGTAGCGAAGCGGGACCTGAGAGAAGAACGTTTCTCCCAGAATGTGCGTCTTGGGGTGTCCGGCCAGGGACTTGAGCTTGGCGCTCTCCCCGCCGAAGGCCTCGATCAGGGTTTCCAGGCCCCGCGAAACGGCCGACACGGCCTTCTTGGTGCGGTCGAGCCGGTCCGTGGTCTTCTCCAGAAGCTTGAGGTTCTGGGCAAAGGTCTTCGCATCCGCCTGAAAGGCCGGGCCGTTCACGAGCACGAAATCCTGCGTTCTGTCGCCCTCGGATCCGGGCAGCCGGTCCCCCTCCACGCCCACCACCTTGATGGCCATGCCCCGCGGCGTCGATACGCTGTCGTCCAGCAGGTCGCCGGGAGTGGTGGAGAGGCGCAGGGCCACCGGATAGGCCTCCGGCCTGGCGAAGATGCCCTGCGCCAGCACCTCGGGCAGGCCGTCGAGGACGCGCATCTCGCCCTGGAGCAGCCCATGGCTCTTGGCGTGGACGCTGCGGACCGCGTGGCCGTAGTCCCGGAAGGTCCGCTCGCGGATCCTGCGCATGGATTCGAGGATGCTCGCCTCGATCTCCGCCTCGTCCTTCCCCGGCGTCTCGACGGACGGGTCGTAGGGCAGGGGCGAGGCAGGGGCGGTCGTCGGGGTGCTCATCGGCAGGTTCTCCAGGATCGGGAACAGCCATTCCAGGGCGCCGTTGCCAAACCGGACAGGCAGCCGGGCAGTTCCGGCATTCTTGCCGCCGTCACGCTTTATTATCCGGCCCGTCGCTGCTAAAAGGCTTGCCATGCCCATGGTTTCTCAGGCTTTCCGCGCGGACCGCATCCGCGCCCTGCGAATTACAGGCCCGGCCTTCGCGTGAGCCGCGAGGGTCCGGGATTGTGCCGTTTCGCCTTTGACACAGAAGCCTGATGCGCTCCGCCGCCCGCGGACCATCCTCAAGATCGATTGACCGTCATGTCCGACAAGACCGAAGCCCCTGCGCGCGACTATTCAGAAACGCTCTTCCTGCCGCAGACCGAATTCCCCATGCGCGCCGGCCTGCCGCAGCGCGAGCCGCAGCTCCTGCAGCGCTGGAACGAGAACAGGCTCTACGAGCGCCTGCGCGAGGTCCAGAAGGGCCGCCCGCGCTTCGTGCTCCACGACGGCCCTCCCTATGCCAACGGCAACATCCATATCGGGCACGCCCTCAACAAGATCCTGAAGGATCTGGTGGTGCGCTCGCAGGGAATGCTGGGCTTCGACTCCAATTACGTGCCCGGCTGGGACTGCCACGGCCTTCCCATCGAGTGGAAGATCGAGGAGGAGTACCGCGCCAAGGGCAAGAACAAGGACGACGTGGACGTCGTCGAGTTCCGCCGCGAGTGCCGGGCCTTCGCCGAAAAGTGGATCGACGTGCAGCGCGAGGAGTTCAAGCGCCTCGGCGTCGAGGGCGACTGGTCCCATCCCTACGCCACCATGTCCTATGACGCGGAGGCGCAGATCGCCCGCGAGATCATGAGCTTCGCGGCCTCCGACCAGCTCTATCGCGGCTCGAAGCCCGTCATGTGGTCCTCCGTGGAGAAGACCGCGCTCGCCGAGGCCGAGGTGGAGTACCACGAGAAGACCTCGACCACGATCTGGGTGAAGTTCAAGATCACCAACACCCTCGACGGCGATCTCGACGGCGCCTCCGTCGTCATCTGGACGACCACGCCCTGGACGATCCCGGCCAACCGCGCCATCGCCTATGGGGCCGAGATCTCCTACGGCCTGTTCAGGGTCACGGAAGCCGCCGACGACAACTGGGCCAAGGTGGGCGACGAGCTCGTCATCGCCGACAAGCTCGCGGCCGAGGTGTTCGCCGCCGCCCGCGTGGCGGGCTACGAGCGCGTCAAGGACGTGCTGCCGGTGATGATCGAGCGCTGCGCCCATCCGTTCCGCGGCCTCGAGGGCGCCAGCGGCTACTGGGACTTCGCGGTGCCGGTGCTGCCGGCCGACTACGTGACCGACGATGCGGGAACGGGCTTCGTGCACACGGCTCCCGGCCACGGCGCGGACGACTACAACACCTACGTGAAGCACAAGGCCGTGTTCGAAGCCTGCGGCACCCGGGAGGTGCCGCATACGGTGTCGCCGGACTCGTCCTACTTCCCCGACGTGCCGTTCTTCGCGGGCGAGCGCATCTACGACGACAAGGGCAAGGATGCGGGCGCCAACGAGGCGGTGATCAAGATGCTCGTCGAGGTCGGTGCGCTCATCGCGCGCGGCCGCCTCAAGCACCAGTATCCCCATTCCTGGCGCTCGAAGGGTCCGCTGATCTTCCGCAACACGCCGCAATGGTTCATCGCCATGGACAAGTCGCTCGACGACAGGGGCGATACCCTCCGTCAGCGCGCGCTCCATGCGATCAAGACCGTCGAGTGGGTGCCGGAGACGGGCGAGAACCGCATCACCGGCATGATCGAGAACCGGCCCGACTGGGTCGTGTCGCGCCAGCGCGCCTGGGGTGTGCCGATCACGGTCTTCGTCCGCAAGGGCACGAACGAGATCCTCAAGGACGAACGCGTCAACGCCGCCATCGCCGAGGCCTTCGAGAAGGAGGGCGCGGATGCGTGGTACGTGGACGACGGCGCCCGTTTCCTGAAGGCCGGCGGCCATGACGTGGCCGATTTCGAGAAGGTGACCGACATTCTCGACGTGTGGTTCGATTCCGGCTGCACCCACGCCTTCGCGCTGGAAAAGCGCGACGACCTCAAGGTCAGGCGCAAGGTCGATGGCGGGCCGGACCAGGTCATGTATCTCGAAGGCTCGGACCAGCATCGCGGCTGGTTCCATTCCTCGCTGCTGGAAAGCTGCGGCACGCGCGGCCGCGCGCCCTACGACATCGTCCTGACCCACGGCTTCGTTCTCGACGAGAAGGGCCAGAAGATGTCGAAGTCGCTCGGCAACGTGGTGGCGCCTCAGAAGGTCATCCAGGATTCCGGCGCCGACATCCTGCGCCTGTGGGTGGCCGCGTCCGATTATTCGGACGACCTGCGCATCGGTCCGGAGATCCTCAAGACCTTCGTCGAGACCTATCGCAAGCTGCGCAACACGATCCGCTGGATGCTGGGCTCGCTGCATCACTTCCGCGAGGCCGACAAGGTCGCCGTGGCGGAGATGCCGGAGCTGGAGCGCTTCGTGCTCCATCGCCTCGCCGAACTCGACGGCGAGATGCGCGAGGCCTATCGCACCTTCGACTACAAGCGGGTGATCGCGCTCCTCAACTCGTTCATGACCACGGACCTGTCGGCGTTCTATTTCGACATCCGCAAGGACTCGCTCTATTGCGACCCGATCTCGAGCAAGGTCCGCAGGAGCGCGCTCACGGTGATCGACCAGACCTTCCGCTGCGTGGCGACATGGATCGCGCCGATCCTCGCCTTCACCGCCGAGGAGGCGTGGCTCGCGCGCTACCCGAACGCGGAATCGGTCCACCTCGAAACCTTCCCCGACGTGCCGGCGGAATGGCGCGACGAGGCTCTGGCCGAGCGCTGGTCGAAGGTTCGCCGCGTCCGCCGCGTCGTTACCGGCGCGCTGGAGATCGAGCGCGCGCAGAAGCGCATCGGCGCGAGCCTCGAGGCGGCGCCCGCCGTCTTCATCGCGGACGAGAGCCTGTGGAACGCGGTGCAGGGGCTGGACCTCGCCGAGATCTGCATCACCTCCGGCATCGAGGTGGCGCAGGGCGAAGGCCCGGCCGAAGCCTTCCGCCTCGAGGACGTGAAGGGCGTCGCGGTCGTTCCGCGTCTGGCAGAGGGCCGCAAATGTGCCCGGTCCTGGAAGGTGACGCCGGACGTGGGCACCGATCCCGACTATCCCGACGTGACTCCCCGCGACGCCGCCGCCCTGCGTGAATGGGACCAGCTGAGAGCGGCCGCGGAATGACAAAGGCAGACAATTCGGGAACGTCGCTTCCCGGGCTCAATGCTTCCGACGAGGACGGCTCGAAGCGCCCTGGGCCTTCGAACCGTTCCCCGTCTCCGCGGGGAGGGGGGAAGCGCAAGACCCGGAAGGACGGGCTGTCCGCCGCCGCCCGCATCGGCTTCACCGTTGCCCTGATCACCCTGTTCCTCGACCAGGCGACGAAGCTCTACACCCTGTTCATCTACGATCTGCCGGTGCGCGAGCCGGTGAGCCTGACGCCGTTCCTCAGCCTGATCGTGGTCTGGAACCGGGGCATCTCCTACGGAATGTTCCAGCAGAGCACCGATCTCGGCCGCTGGATCCTGATCGTGGTCTCGATCCTGGCGTCGATCGGCCTGTCCTTCTGGATCCGCAACACCAAAGGCCGGCTCCTGGCCGCGTCCCTGGGTCTGATCGTGGGCGGCGCCATCGGCAACGTCGTCGACCGCCTCGCTTACGGAGCGGTGTTCGACTTCCTCCTGCTCCACTGGGGCACGTGGTCCTGGTACGTCTTCAACGTGGCCGACGCGGCCATCGTTGCGGGGGTCGTCGGATTGCTTTATGACTCCTTTGTGCTGGAAAAGCGCCGAGTGCGGTAAATCTGCAACGCGAGAATGCCGAGCCGCCTTATGTTTGCCTGAATGAGCAATCAGGCGTTCCGGCAAGAATTGGAAACCAGACGGTGGGTGCCATGAAGGGAATGAAAGTCTTTGGCTGCGTGGGCGCTATGGCGCTTCTGTTCGCCGCCTCCGGAGCTTCGGCGCAGGAGGGCGAGGTCGTGAAGAGCATCCTCGGCAGCATCGGCATCATTCCCAAGGAGAAGCCGCCGATCGTCTACAACGAGCGCGCGCCGCTCGTGCTCCCGCCCAAGATGGAACTGCGTCCCCCGGTGCCGGGCGGCGTCGAGGCCCGGAACGGCAACTGGCCGAAGGATCCCGACGTGGCCGCCGCCCGCAAGGCCGCCGCCGAGGCGCGGACGCCCTACACCAGCACCGAGCTCTACAAGAACAGCGAAGGCAAGCGCCTCTCCATCGAGGAGATCCGCGCAGGCCGCAATCCCAACAACTACGTCTCGGGCCCGACCGGCCCGGTCGGCGGTCAGGCCGACAAGAGCGTCATGACGCCCGAAGAGCTCCGCTCCTTCAGCACGCAGAAGGAAGCCGAGCTCGAAGGCGACGGGCTCGAGCGCCGTTATCTCAGCGATCCCCCGGGAAGCCTCCTGAAGGCTGCTAACGGAGCCCCGCTCAAGGCTTCACAGGATCGGGTGGAGATCATCGGCGATCCGGACAGCCCCCAGTCCTTCATCCGCGAGCAGAGCAGGCGCTGAGTTCTGCCGCACTTCCGCTTCTTTCAGGCGAACGGGACCCCTCGTTTCGCCTGAAATGTTTTAAGAAGGCCGAAAGGCCAAGCCTGCCTCCCCCGAGCGCAAACCGTGTCGCACCTTGAAGTTGTGCTGCTCCGCTTGCGTGCTCGCCGGATTGGACTATTCCCGTAGGCGATCCTACGAACCGACTTGATTCCGCTAAGGTTGAACAATCATGGACACCCCCTCCACACTTTTCCTGCGTACCGATGCCGCCTCCTTCGGGCGGACGGAAGGTGGCGGACCGGAAGTGTCGAGCTTCTCCCTCGACAACGGCCTCGACGTGGTGGTGATCCCCGACAACCGCGTGCCCGTCGTGACTCACATGATCTGGTACCGCAACGGTTCGGCGGATGATCCGCAGGGCCAGTCCGGCATCGCGCACTTCCTCGAGCACCTGATGTTCAAGGGCACCGAGAAGCACCCGGCGGGCGAGTTCTCGAAGGTCGTCTCCTCTCTCGGCGGCCAGGAGAACGCGTTCACCTCCTTCGATTACACGGCCTATTTCCAGCGCGTCGCGCGCGAACACCTCAAGACCATGATGGAGTTCGAGTCCGACCGCATGACGAACCTCCTGCTCGAAGAGGCGGTCGTCGCGCCGGAGCGGGACGTGGTGCTGGAGGAGCGGCGGATGCGGGTCGAGACCGACCCCTCGGCCCAGCTCTCCGAGGCCATGGCGGCGGCCCTCTTCGTGCATCACCCCTACGGCATTCCGATCATCGGCTGGATGCACGAGATCGAGACCCTCAACCGCGAGAACGCGCTCGACTACTACCGCCGTTTCTACACGCCCGAGAACGCCATTCTCGTGGTGGCCGGCGACGTGACGCCCGAAGAGGTGCGCAAGCTCGCCGAGGAGACCTACGGCCGCATCAAGCCGCGCGGCGAGCGTCCGGTCCGGTTCCGCCCGCGCGATCCGGAGCCGGTGGCGGCCCGCCACATCACGGTGGCCGATTCCAAGGTCGAGCAGCCGACCCTGCAGCGGCTCTATCTCGTGCCGTCCTGCCGCACGGCGCAGACCCGGGATTGCTATGCGCTCGAGCTTCTGGCCGAGGTGATCGGCGGCGGGCCGACCTCCTACCTCTATCGCAAGCTCGTGCTGGAGCGGGGCGTCGCGGTGAATGCGGGTGCCTGGTACATGTCCTCGGCCATGGAGGACACGCGCTTCTGCATCTACGCGGTGCCGGCCGAAGGCGTGTCGCTCGAAGATCTCGAGCGGGCCGTCGACGAGGTGCTGAAGACCATTCCCGAAGCCCTCGATTCCGAGGCCATCGAGCGCGCCAAGACCCGGCTCGTGGCCGAGACGATCTATTCCACCGACAGCCAGTCGGCACTCGCCCGCATCTACGGCTCGGCGCTCGCCATCGGCGAGACCATCGAGGACGTTCAGCGCTGGCCGGTCGAGATCGAGGCGGTCCTGAAGGACGATCTCGCTTCCGCGGCCGAGCGCTACCTCATCCTTCGCCGCTCCGTGACGGGCTATCTGAAGAAGTCGGCCGCCTGAGGCCGCGAGAACCGAGATGACCATGACAGCTTCCGTCGAAACTCTTTCCGCGTCCCCCACAACGGTGAAGACGCTGGTGTCTCCCGGCGGCATCGAAGCCTGGCACGTCGAATCGAGCGTGGTACCGCTGATTGCCGTCGCCTTCATCTTCGAGGGCGGCTCCGCCCACGACCCGGAGAACCGGCCCGGCGTGGCGCAGATGCTGGCGCGCCTCCTCGACGAGGGGGCGGGCGAATACGATTCCGATGCGTTCCAGGAGCGTCTCGCGGGACGGGCGATCGAGCTGTCCTTCAACGCCGGTAACGATGCCATCGGCGGTTCGCTGAAGACCCTGGTCAAGCACGCGGACGAAGCGTTCGAGCTTCTGCGCCTGGCTCTGACGGAGCCGCGCTTCGATCAGGACGCCATCGAGCGCGTGCGGGCGCAGACCATCGCCGGCCTGCGCTACCAGCAGAACGATCCGGGCGTGATGGCCACGCGTCGCTTCTTCGAGGAAGGCTTCGCGGGGCATCCCTACGGCCGTCCGACTTCCGGCACGCCGGAGAGCGTGGCGGCGATCACCCGGGACGATCTGGTCGACATGCACCAGGCGATCATCACCCGCGGGCGCATCAAGATCGCCGTCGTCGGGGCCATCGATGCGGAGCGCCTCTCGGTGCTGCTCGACAAGGCCTTCGGTTCTCTTCCCGAGGCCAAGCCTCTCGGGATGATCGAGGCGACCTCGCTCAAGCAGCTCGGGTCCCGTTTCGTGGTGGACCTCGACGTGCCGCAATCGGTGATCCGCTTCGGCACGCAGGGCGTGGCCTGGCGCGACCCGGGCTTCATCCCGGCCTATGTGCTCAACCATATCCTGGGCGGCGGCGCCTTCACCTCGCGCCTGTTCCAGGAGGTGCGCGAGAAGCGCGGCCTCGCCTACAGCGTCGGCACGTCCCTCGTGAGCTACCGCTCCGCCGCCATGACCTGGGGCTACACCGCCACCAAGAACGAGCGCGTCGGCGAGGCCCTGCAGGTGATCCAGGAAGAGATCCTGCGCCTGAAGACGCAAGGTCCGACCGACGAGGAGCTGCAGAAGGCGAAGGACTATCTCGTCGGCTCCTATGCCCTGGGCTTCGACACCTCGACGAAGATCGCCCATACCATGGTGCAGATCGCCTTCGAGGGCCTCGGCGTCGACTACATCGCCCGCCGCAACGCCCTTGTGGCGGCCGTCACGAGGGAAGACATCCACATCGCCGCCGAGCGCATCTTCGGCGACGGCCAGATGCTGACGGTGATCGCAGGGCGGCCGACGGGACTTTGAGGTTCTGAAGCCGAAAAGGAAAAGGGAGCCGCGAGGCTCCCTTTTTTGTTGTTCGTGCGTGCACCCTCTCGTTCAGGGCGTCAGATGAAGAAGAAGTCGTGATGGGAGAGGGTGGTGCCTTCGCCCTTCTGCAGCTTGAAGCTGGCGATCTCCACCATGGCCTTGCGGCCCGAGCCGTCCACGTCCCAGTACAGCTTCTTGCCCTTGAGGATGAAGAAGTCGTCCTTGTCCGTGGCCTTGCTGCCCTTCTTGAAGTAGCTCGCCTTGAGCTTGGCCGGCTTGTCGAGCGAGGCGTTCTTCTTCTTCAGGTACTTGGCAATGGTCTTGTTGGTGAACGCCGCATCATCGAAGAACAGGCTGTCGTACTTGGAGCCGAAGTCGTAGATCTTGTCCTTGTTCCGGTTGGCCACGCTCTTGCTGGTGAGCTTGGTGTCGAACACGAAGGCATCCTTGCTCGTGCGGCCCTTACCGCCGTAGAGCTTGTCCTTGCCGGCGCCGCCGCCGATGGTGTCGTGGCCGGCCTCGCCCTTGAGCGTGTCGTTGCCCGCGCCGCCGAACAGATGGTCGTTGCCGCTTGTGCCCTTGATGACGTCGTTGCCCGTTCCGCCCGGGAACGTGTCGGATTGCACGGATGCGAGCGCCATCTGGCCCGAAGCCAGATCGATGCTGTAGGTTCCTTCCCACTTATGGGCGCCCTGGTACAAGGTCACCGTCGCGGACTTGGTGCCGCCGGTCGCATAGGCATGGCTGAGGACAGCGGTGCCTCCCTTCGGCGTGACCGTCTCGACCGTGCCGTCGCCCCACGCAATCCGGACGCTTGTGGCGGCGCCGACGCCGAGACGAATATCCACGAAGCGGCCTTCGGAGATAGCCGCTCGGTTGACCATCATGGCCATGTCGACGCGGAAGATGTCCGTCCAGCCGTTGGTATCGCCCGGCACGAGATTGTCGGCGAGGCTTTCGAAGACGCCGTAGCGTCCGTCCTCGCTCAGCCGCAGACGATAGCTGCTGTCGTTCCCCTCCGCTCCGGCCGCATCCGTCGAGAGCCGGATGATCTCGCCGGTCACGAGATCCTTGCGGAACACATCCCATGAACCGTTCGTGTCGCCGGCCACAAGGTTGCTTGAGGTGCTTTGAAACGTCACGTAGCGGCCGTCGGCACTGAACTCCGCCCTTTGGCTCGTGCCGTTGCCCTCGGCGCCGTCGGCGGCGGTGGAGACGCGCGTGATCGCACCGGTCAGGAGGTCCTTGCGGAAGATGTCGTAGTCGCCGTTGGTGTCGCCGGTCACCAGGTTCGTGGAATCGCTCTCGAACACCACGTAGCGTCCATCGCGGCTGAAATGAGCGTCGCGCGAGGTGCCGTTGCCGCCCGTGCCGTCGGCGGCCGACGACACGTGGGTGACGGCCCCGGTCACGAAATTCTTGATGAAGATGTCGGCTTTATCGTTGGTGTCGTTCGGCACGAAGTTGTTGGCGATGCTCTCGAACAGCGCCGAATTTCCATCGGGGCTGAGTTGAGGTTTCTCGCTCCAGCCGTTGGATTCCTCGGTCCATCCGTTGGCGAGCGAAACGCGCCTGAGGATGTTGTCCTGAACGTCCTTGATGTAGATGTCGTTCTTGCCGTTCGTGTCGTCCGGGAGAAGCGCCGCGAGGCTTTGGAACAGAATGTAGCGTCCCTCCTCGCTGATCTGCGCTTGGCTGCTGCCGTCGTTCTCGACGCCTCCCGCGGCCGTGGAAACCCGCACGACGGCTCCGGTCACGAGATCTTTCCGGAAGATGTCGCGTTCGCCGTTGGTGTCGCCGGGCACGAGATCCCTGGCGGAACTCTCGAAGACTACGTAGCGCCCGTCGGCGCTGAAGCGGGCATTGTCGCTGTCGCCGCCCGTGGCCGGAGCGCCGTTTGCGGCGGTCGATACCTGACGGACCGTGCCGGTCAGGAGGTCCTTGATGTAAACGTCGCGCCAAGCGGTGGTATCGCCCGGGACGAGCTTCGCATAGCTGTCGAACAGCACATACCGGCCGTCGGCGCTGAACGTAGCGTTCTGGCTGCGCTCATTCCCTTGGCTGCCGTCGGCCATGGTCGAGACGCGGGTGATGATGTCGGAGATGCCGGGGCGGCTGAAGGATTGCAGGACAGGAGTGAAGGGCATGGCTGGCTCGCGGTGGGACATGACTGGCGGCAACGACTCCGCTTTCTCGCGGCTTTGACATTGCCGATGCGGTAGCTAGGGCATATCGTAGAGTAGTCGATATGTTATAGCGTGCGTTTTGTCGCACCTCGAACCGGGACAGACCTGTCGCCGCCCCGAAGAGGCACACCCTAGCCGCCGCCCATCCTCTGCCCTAGTGTTCCGCTCTCCTGTAACGAGTCGGAGCATTCCCCATGGCCCTGCAGCAAACGATCGATCTCACCCTTGCATCCAACATCGGTGGAGGCGGTCTGCCGCGGCAGGCGGTGGAGGCGGCGCTCTCCGTCGTGGGCAAGGCCATGAAGCGGCTGGCCGAGGACGACGAGACCGGGCGGCTGCCGCTGCTGCACATGCCCCGCACCACGGACGATCTCGACGCGGTGCGCGAGGCGGCGGCGTGGCTGCGCCGGGACGCGACCGACGTGGTCTTTCTCGGCACCGGCGGGTCGAGCCTCGGCGGCCAGACCCTTGCGCAGCTCAGGGATTATGCGGTGCCCGGGGCAGGGCGCTTCACCGAGAGCCCGCGCATCCATTTCCTCGACAATCTCGACCCGATCACCTTCGACCACATCCTGCACAAGCTGCCCCTGTCGTCGACCCGCTTCGTGTCGATCTCCAAGTCCGGCGGCACGGGCGAGACCCTGATGCAGACGATCGCCGTCCTCTCCTGCCTGGAGAAGGCCGGCCTCAAGGCGCACCCGAAGGAGGTCGTCCTCGGTCTCTCGGAGCCGCGCAGGAACGGCGGCAAGAACGCCCTGCGCGACCTGCTCGAGCCCGAAGGCGTGCGCTTCCTCGATCATCATACCGGCATCGGCGGGCGCTACTCCGTGCTCACCAATGTGGGCCTTCTGCCCGCGGCCGTGATGGGCCTCGATATCGACGCTATCCGCGCAGGCGCGGCGGAGGCCTATGAGCCCTTCCGAAACGGCACGGAAGCGAAGTACACCCCGGCGGCCCTGGGCGCCGCGGTCAATGTCGCGACGGCGCTCGAAGGCAAGGGCATCGCCGTCACCATGGCCTATGCGGACCGGCTGGAGCGCTTCACCCGCTGGTGGGTCCAGCTCTGGGCGGAGAGCATCGGCAAGAACGGCAAGGGCACCCAGCCCGTCGCCGCCATCGGTCCCGTGGACCAGCACAGCCAGCTGCAGCTCTATCTCGGCGGCCCGAACGACAAGCTCTTCACCGTCATGACCACCGGGGTGGCCGGGCAGGGCCCCGTCATGGACGAGAAGCTGGCGCAGCGGGCGGGCGAGCCCGGT
The DNA here is from genome assembly GCF_042650665.1 of Microvirga sp. GCM10011540. NCBI lineage: Bacteria > Pseudomonadati > Pseudomonadota > Alphaproteobacteria > Hyphomicrobiales > Methylobacteriaceae > Microvirga > Microvirga sp. GCM10011540. The sequence goes on from NZ_JBHSBQ010000005.1 coordinate 38,024, forward strand.
TTCGCCGGCAAGCGCATCGGCGATCTGGTTGCGGCGCAAGGCCGGGCGACCGCCGAGACCCTCGCGAAGAACGGGCGCCCGACGCGCCAGCTCCACATCGAGAAGCTCGACGAGCGGTCTCTCGGAGAGTTGCTGATGCACTTTATGCTCGAGACGATCCTCACCGGCTACGCGATGGGCGTCGACCCCTTCGACCAGCCCGCCGTGGAAGAGGGCAAGATCCTCGCCAAGCAGTATCTGGCGCAGGCAAAGTAGCGCGGTCCCTGCTCGCTCATTGGCGCCGGCCCCGGCCGGCTGTCCACGTCTTTTTGCCGTGATGGCTTGCCGGGGGAGGGGGAGAATGTCGCGCCGTCTGGCCGACTCGTCCCTTCACCTCTATCTTAACGGGTGAGATTTCCGTTACGAAAAGCGCCCCATGCCCGTTCGCCGCCTCGATCCCATCCTCGTCGACCGCATCGCCGCGGGCGAGGTCGTCGAGCGCCCGGCCGCGGCCGTGAAGGAGCTCGTCGAGAACGCCATCGACGCGGGCGCCACCTCCATCGAGATTGCCGTGGAGGCGGGCGGCCGGCGGCTCATCCGCATCGTCGACGACGGGCACGGCATGACTCCGGGAGATCTGGAGCTCGCGGTCGAGCGTCACGCGACCTCGAAGCTGCCCGACGGCGATCTTTCCTCCATCGACACGCTGGGCTTTCGCGGCGAGGCGCTGCCGTCCATCGGTGCGGTGGCCCGCCTTGCCATCACCACGCGCACGGCCGACGCCGAAACCGGCTCGTCCATCGTGGTCGAGGCCGGCGTGAAGGGGCCGGTGCGTCCCGCGTCCGCGCCCAAGGGCACGCGGATCGAGGTGACCGACCTCTTCGCCGCCACGCCCGCCCGCCTGAAGTTCCTGAAGAGCGACCGCTCCGAGGCGCAAGCCGTGGCGGAGGTGGTCAAGCGTCTCGCCATCGCGCATCCGACCATCCGCTTCACCCTCGCGGGCGAGCACATCACGCCCTTCACCTACCCCCCGGAACCGGCGGGCGAGCATGGCTTCCTGCGGCGCCTCTCCCGCGTGCTCGGCAGCGATTTCAACGAGAACGCCATGGCGATCGGCGTGGAGCGCGAGGGCGTGCGGCTGTCGGGCTTCGCCAGCCTTCCGACCTACCATCGCGGCACGGGAGCCGGCATCCACTTCACCGTCAACGGCAGGCCGGTGCGCGACAAGCTGCTGCTCGGCGCGGTGCGCGGCGCCTATGCGGACGTGATGGCGTCCGACCGGCACCCGGTGCTGGCGCTGATGATCGACCTCGACCCGCGCAATGTGGACGTGAACGTCCACCCGGCGAAAACCGAGGTGCGCTTTCGCGATCCCGCCTTCGTGCGCGGCTTCGTGGTGGCAGCCCTGAAGGAGGCGATCACCCGCTTCGGCTTCCGGTCGGCCTCGACCGTCGGCACCCGCACACTCGAAAGCCTGCGGCCGCAGGGCGCGCCGCCGCGGCCGGTCTCCGTGGCCCAGCGCGCCCCCTCGATCCGCCATTCCAGCGCCTTTGCCGGCTGGCAGGCCCCCCTCGATGCCGGCTATCGCTCGTCCGGACTGGCCGAAGCCCAGACGGCTCTCCCCGACCTCGCGGCGCCGTCCGCCGACAGCCGCGCGAGCCTGCCCGATTACGATCCGGGTCAGGACGATTCGCCTCTCGGCGCCGCGCGGGCGCAGATCCACGGCACCTACATCGTGGCGCAGACCCAGGATGGCATCGTCATCGTCGATCAGCACGCGGCGCACGAACGGCTCGTCTACGAGCGCCTCAAGCGCGAGCGCGCCTCGTCCGGCATCTCGCGGCAATTGCTGCTCATTCCGGAGGTGGTGGATCTCGATCCCGTCGATGCGGACCGGGTCATGGCCGAGGCCGAAACGCTGGAAAGCCTGGGCCTGGTGCTGGAGCCGTTCGGGCCCGGCGCTCTGCTCGTGCGCGAGGTGCCGGCGGCCCTGGCGGGCGGGCGCATCAAGGCCCTGGTGCAGGATGTGGCGGATGCGCTTGCCGAATGGGGGCAGGGCGCATCGAGCCCTGTGGAGGAGCGCCTGGACGCGGTGCTCTCCCGCATGTCCTGCCACGGCTCCGTGCGGGCCGGGCGGCGCATGAAGCCGGAGGAGATGAATGCGCTCCTGCGCGAGATGGAGGCAACGCCCCTGTCGGGCCAGTGCAACCACGGACGTCCCACCTACGTAGAGCTCAAACTCTCCGACATCGAGCGCCTGTTCGGCCGCCGCTGACGGACGATCCGCCTAGCGCATCGTGCGGAAAAGTGGACCCGGTTTTCCGAACAACGCTCTAGAAACGGTGCCTTCAAAATAAATCCGGCGGCATCCTTTCGGACGCCGCCGGATTGAAATTCCGCGCTCGTCTGAGGCTCAGGCGAGCTCGATGGCTCCGACTTCGCGGCCCTTGCGTCCTTCGACGATGGCGACGCGAACGGCCTGACCCTGGTCGAGCCGGCTGAGGCCGGCGCGCTCCAGCGCCGAGACGTGCACGAACAGATCCTTGCTCTCGCCGTCGACGGCGATGAAGCCGAATCCCTTCACCTCATTGTACCACTTCACGGTTCCCAGGGTGTCGGGAGCCGCGGTCGGGGCCTGGAAGCCGCCCTGGCGGGGCGGACGACCGGCGGGAGCGCCTCTCGGAGCCATCGGCGGGCGCGGGCCGCGGCGCGGCGGCTCCGGTTCGGCCGTGCTGGTGTCGACGCTGACGATCTCGTTGACCTGGGGACCTTTCTGTCCCGTGCCGACCTGGATCACCAGGGTGGTGCCGGAGGGCAGGGCGCTGTGGCCCGCAGCCTCGACCTGCCTGACGTGCAGGAAAGCCTCGCCCGAGCCGTCCGTCAGCTCGACGAAACCGAATCCCTTCTCGGGATTGAACCACTTCACCCGTGCCTCGGCCTCGCGGCCGGATGTCGCCCGCGGAGCCTGTGGCCGCGCCGGACGCTCGAATGACGGCGACGGAGCGTAATCGCCCCAAGGATCAGCGGGTTGATCGCCGAACTGACGCTGGCGGCTGCGGTGCTCGTTACCCCGGCCCATAGGTACTGCCTTCTAAAGTCTGTCATAAAGGTTTGCTGCCAGTAGGCGTAGCGCTCTCGACGCGGAAGAGCAAGAAGATTGCCATGCCCAAAAAGAAGATCGGTCCGATTTCGTGCCATCTTGCGGTCCGCCCGTGCCCAGGAGGCGGGGTCCAGATGGCGAAATTGCGACTTTTCGGGTCTCGGGAGCGCCCGGAGCGTGCCAGACGGCGAAACTGTGCTATGGTCCGCCCTCGCCAAGGAGGTGGAAGCCCCCTTCCTGCCGGTATCAGCGATCGTGACACATCACGTCGACCGGCGCGTTTACACATGAGATTGGACGAAGTTTTGCAGGTTTTGGTACGCGACAACAATGTCGATCAGGCCCTCAGGGTTCTCAAGAAGAAGATGCAGCGTGAAGGAATCTTCCGTGAAATGAAGCAGCGGAAGGCCTACGAGAAGCCCTCCGAGCGGAAGACCCGGGAGAAGGCCGAGGCCGTCCGGCGCAATCGCAAGGCCGCCCGCAAGCAGGCGATTCGCGAGGGTCTGATCGCGGCTCCCAAGCCCAAGCCCCGCTTTGCCGGCGCCCGTCGCCCCTCGGCGGCTCCCGCTCCCGGAGCGCGTCCTCAGGCCGCAGAGCCGAAGGCCTCCTGAGGTCAGAGCACCTGGCCCTGGACTGACCCTGCAGGCGGCGCAGTTACGGCGCGCCGCCTCATGCCTGCCCCCTGGAGGGTGGGGCCGATCGTGACCCGGCTTATGCGAAGATGCCCCAACGCGACCCCGCAACAGAAGTCGACAGCGTCGACCTTGCGCACGACCGCACCATGCTGGCGGCCGAGCGGACCCTGGCCGCCTGGTGGCGCACGGCCATGGCGGCCCTGGCCGGAGCCGTGGGATTCGTGCGTCTCTTCGGCGACGTACAGCCGCAATGGGTCATCCGCGGCGGCGCCACGCTTCTCATCGCCCTGGCGCTCGTGATTCTCTTCGTCGCCTACGGGCGCTATCGCAGGACATCCAGGCGCATCAACAACGAAGAGGTGCGCTCGCTGTCCGTCTGGTCCCTTGCGGCGGGAACCGGGCTGCTCGTTCTGGCGGCAGGCGTTGCCGGTGCCGTCACCTGGCTCTTCTAGAGCCTCCTGGCGCTCTCAGCGGGCGCATTTCACGCAGAGGTGGAAGGTCGGGTCGATGTCGAGACGGCCCTCGGCGATCTCCTCACCGCATTCGGCGCAGTAGCCGAACTCGCCTTCCTCGATTCGCTGCAGGGCGCCCCTGATGCGCAGCACGCGGTCCTTGCGGCGCCGCTCGGCCTCCTGCGCCATGGCCTGGACCTGCATGGCATCCATGCGGGCGAGGCGACCCACGCTCTGCTGATCGAGCTGGACCGGTGCGCTGTTGCCGGCATTGGCCGCGACCAGCGCCTCGGTCTCGGCCAGTTCCGCCTCGAGCCGCGTCCGGTATCTCTCCGCACGCTCCCGATCCGATTGGCTTTTCGTGTTCATTGATCGTCCTCCCTGACGGCTTTGCCCGAAACAGTCGCGCCGGATGTGGAGGGGAATACGATCCGACGCGGGATGGTCGGGAGCGAGGCCGAATGCCCGCGCGCCCGTGCGATGGCGGAGGGGCTATGGCGGCGTCATGGGCTGCGAAGGAATGGGCTGCGAAGGAATGAGCGCGATCCGGACCATGCCGGATTTGTAGCGCATCGGGCGGGCAGGGACCAAGGGCCTGCCCGGGCCTCTCGGCCGGGTTCGAGGACCTGCGCCCCCAGGAGAGCGGCTCCTGAGGGGCGCAGGTCGTGGTTATCGTTGCGTCAGGCGGCCTTCACGCCCGAGAGGAAGCCGTCGACCTCCTGGCCGAGGCTGGCCGAGTGCCGGGCCAGCTCCCGGGCGGCGGAGAGCACCTGAGAGGCGGCCGCCCCGGTCTCGCCGGCGCCCTGGCGCACGTCGCCGATATTGCCGGTCACCTGCTCGGTGCCGCGGGCGGCCTCCTGCACGTTGCGGGCGATTTCGGCGGTGGCGGCGCCTTGCTCCTCCATCGCCGCCGCGATGCTCACGGAGATCTGGGACATCTCGCCGATGGTCTTGGCGATTTCCTGGATCGCTCCGACGGCCTCGCGGGTGGCCTGCTGGACCGAGCTGATCTGGTTGGAGATCTCCTCGGTGGCCTTGGCGGTCTGGCCCGCCAGCTCCTTGACCTCGGTGGCGACGACGGCAAAGCCCTTGCCGGCTTCTCCCGCCCGGGCCGCCTCGATGGTGGCGTTGAGGGCGAGCAGGTTGGTCTGGGACGCGATGTTGTTGATCAGCGCGATCACGTTGCCGATCTTCTCGGCGGTCCCCGCCAGTTGCTGAACGATGTTGTCCGTGCGCCGGGCATCGTGCACCGCCCGCTCGGCGATCTGCGATGACTGGTTCACCTGACCGGCGATTTCGCGGATCGAGATGGACAGCTCCTCGGTGGCGGCGGCGACCGTCTGCACGTTGGCCGAGGTCTGCTCGGCGGCGGTGGCGACGTTGACCGACTGGCTGTTGGTCTGGTCGGCGATGGACGTCATGGACTGGGCCGTGGCCTCCATCTCGGTGGCGGCGGAGGCGAGCCCTTGGGTCAGGGCCGAGACATTGGCCTCGAAGGCCTTGGTCAGCTGGTCGAGAAGCTGGGCACGGCGCATCTTGGCGTCGTTCTCGGCCTCCTGCTCGGCGGCAAGACGCTTCGCCTCGATGGCGTTGTCCTTGAACACCTGGAGCGCGCGGGCGAGCTGGCCGACTTCGTCCTTGCGCTCGGCGCCGGCGACGTTGACCGTGAGATCCCCATTCGCGAGACGGGCCATAGCGCTCGTCATAGTTCCGAGCGGACGCGTGATGCCGAAGACCGTGATCGCTCCGACCAGGCCTGCGGCGACCAGAATGCCGAGCGTGCCTGCCAGGATCAGGGCGGTGGACGTGTTGGACGCCAGCTCCCTTGCCTCCTGCTTCGCCTGCTCCAGTGCCTTGGTGTTGCCGTCGATCCGCTCCTGAAGGATGTCGCGGACCTTCATGCGGTAGTCGCGACCTTCTCCGTTGGAAATCTCGAGAGCCGCCGCGTCGTTGTCCTTCGCCGCGAAGGCGACGCTCTTGTCCATCAACTCGAAGTACTTGGTGGCGGTCGCCTTGATGTTCTCGTTGATCGCGCGCGTCTGAGGAGACCTCGCCAGGGCAACGAGCTCGTCGAGGTGCTGCATCGTCGCCTTCCGGTACTGCTGGTACACGCCGACGGTCCGCTCGATGCGATCCGGCTGGCTCGCGGAGAGCAGGGTCAGGTTCTTCTCCTGAATCGTCGCCTCGTTCACCTCGGCGTTGATCTGCAGGATGCGCGTCAGGCGGGCTGCGTCGTTTTCGACGAGCTCCTGCGTATCCGCGGACATTGTGTCGAGACCGACCTTAGCAAAAGCGATCAGCCCGATGGCAACGGCGACAAAGATCGTGACCGGAATGGCCAGCTTCGTGATGAGTTTCAAGTTGTTGAGGAATTGCATTTTCTTTCGGTGACCTGCCCGCATGGCCGCGGGAAGCGCGCGCCCCCGGACGCGTCATGGATATCAGGCGGCTAAACAATGCAATGACCAAGTAAATGTAAGTTTAAAGTCACCATACTTTAGGTAAGTTCATAGGTGAACTATTTTGGATCAATAGTATAAGATTTGATCTTTTTGGCAGGAAAATTTTCAGAAATTGACGCAGATCAATGCGCGCTTCTTCGGATGTGCTCCGCGCCACGTTGTCGCACGGAGCAACGAACAATCCCGGGCGCGCGGCGTTACCCAAGTGCACAGTGGCGACATTGGGGAAAAATCATGAGTGAGGTGAGGCGGAGCCCCGTTCTTATCGGAACGGGAATTCTCATGGCGTTGATGGGCCTGGGTCTCGGCGGCGGCGGGATCTGGCTGATTGCGCTCGGGGGCTCCTGGTACTACCTCATCGCCGGCATCGGCTTCCTTTTGACGGCTTTCCTGCTCTTCCGGCACAGCCCTGCGGCTCTCTGGGTCTTCGCCGCCGTCGTCGTCGGCACCCTCGTCTGGGCGCTGTGGGAGGCAGGACTCGACTGGTGGCCGCTCGCGGCGCGCGGGGGCGTCATCTTCGTCCTGGGCCTCCTCCTGCTGACCCCTTGGGTGACGCGCGCCCTCCGCCGCAGGCCCGCCGATCCTGCCACTCCGGCATCTCCCGCGCGGGTGTCGGCTTTCCGGGGCGCCGGCCTGCCGCTGACGGCGGCCCTCGGCATCGCCCTCGCCGTCGCGGCAGTCTCATGGTTCACCGAACCCAACCGGATCGAGGGAGCGGCGCCTGCTCCCCGCGCGCAGGTTCCGCCGGATGCGCTGGGGGTCCCGCCGGGCGAGTGGCGCTCGTACGGTCGAACGGATTACGGCCAGCGGTATTCGCCGCTCGACCAGATCACCCCGGCGAATGTGGCCAATCTCGAGGTCGCCTGGACCTACCGCACCGGGGATGTCCCGCTCTCTCAGCCGGGCGACCCGCAGGAGACGACCTTTCAGGTGACGCCGCTGAAGATCGGCAACAGGCTCTTCCTGTGCACGCCGCACCAGCAGGTCATCGCCATCGACGCCACGACCGGAGTCGAGATCTGGCGCTACGATCCGAAGGTCCAGGGCGAACTCGCGCTCCAGCACCTGACCTGCCGCGGCCTATCCTATCATCCCGGACGTGGCGATGCGCCTCCGCCGGCGCCCGCCATCACGCCGCCGGCGGCCCGGGACCCCACCGTGCCGGACCTGCCCGTGGCAGCGGCGGAGGGCCGGACGGCCGAGACCTGCACGACGAAGCTCTTCATGCCCACGGCGGATGGCCGCGTGATCGCCCTCAACCCGGACAACGGGGCCGTCTGCTCGAATTTCGGCGGCGGCAAGGGCCAGATCAATCTCTGGGCCAACATGCCCAACGTGAAGCCGGGCGCCTATTACTCGACATCTCCCGTCGTGGTCACGCGGGACCTCATCATCGTCGGCGGCACGGTTCTGGACAATGTCTCGACCAACGAGCAGTCGGGCGTCATCCGCGCCTTCAATGTCGATACGGGCGAACTCGTCTGGAACTGGGATTCCGGCAATCCCGATCAGACGGCGCCGATCGCTCCAGGCGAGAGCTATGTGCCGAATTCGCCGAACAGCTGGTCGATCTCCAGCGTCGACCAGGAACTCGGCATGGTCTACGTGCCCCTCGGCAACCAGCCGCCGGACCAGTGGGGCGGCAACCGCAGCGAGAATGTCGACCGCTTCTCGTCCTCGGTCGTCGCTCTCGATCTCGCCACAGGACAGGTGCGCTGGCACTTCCAGACCGTCCATCACGACCTGTGGGACTACGACGTGCCCTCGCAGCCGAGCCTGATCGACCTGACGGTCAACGGCGAGACCGTGCCCGCTCTCGTGCAGCCGACCAAGCAGGGCGAGATCTACGTGCTCGACCGGCGCAACGGCCGGCCCATTCTCCCGATCACGGAGGTTCCGGTTCCTCAGGGCGCCGCCGAGGGCGACCGGACGGCGCCGACGCAGCCGGGTTCCGCCCTGAGCTTCGATCCGCCGCCTCTCACCGGGCGCGACATGTGGGGAGCGACGCTGTTCGATCAGCTCGCCTGCCGCATCCAGTTCCACCGCCTGCGCTACGAGGGCCGCTACACGCCTCCCTCGACGCAGGGGACGCTGGTCCATCCGGGCAATTTCGGCGTGTTCAACTGGGGCAGCATCGCGGTCGATCCCGAGCGCCAGATCGCCTTCACGACACCGGCCTATCTGGCCTTCGTGTCGCGGCTGGTGCCGCGCGAGGACGACACGACGCTCTACGTGCAGGGCGAGAACCGGCCGGAGGGCAGCCTGCCGGCCCTGAACGAGAATTTCGGCGCACCTTTCGCCGTGCAGCTCTATCCGTTCACGTCGGCGCTGGGTCTGCCGTGCCAGGAGCCGCCCTGGGGCTATGTGGCGGCGGCCGACCTGACCACCGGACAGACCATCTGGATGCACAAGAACGGCACCGTGCGCGACCAGGCGCCCGTGCCTCTGCCCTTCAAGATGGGCGTCCCGAGCCTGGGCGGGCCGATGATGACGGCAAGCGGCGTCGCCTTCCTGTCGGGGACGATCGACTATTACGTCCGGGCCTACGACGTGACGAACGGCGAGCAGCTCTGGGAAAGCCGCCTGCCCGCCGGCGGCCAGTCGACGCCCATGACCTATCTCGGGGAGGATGGCCGGCAGTACCTGCTGGTGGTCGCCGGCGGGCATGGCTCGCTCGGCACCAAGGTGGGCGATTACGTCATCGCCTATGCGCTGCCGCGGCAGCAATAGTCACCCTCCGCCGGACATTCACGGCGAATGTCAGGGGTGGCGGAGGCGGCGGGCCTAGCTCGCCGCCGTAAACCGTCCGAACACCACCTTGGTCTCCCCGTAATCCCGGCGCTCGATCTCCTCGAAGCCGTCGGGCAGGGTGACCTCGACCCCTTGCGCCTCCTCCACCACCACGAGGGCGTCCGGCGTCAGCCAGCCGCCTTCGGCGCAGGAGCGCAGGGCCTTGGACGCCAGATCCTTGCCGTAGGGTGGGTCGCAGAAGACGAGGGAGAAGGGGGCGTTCGGCGCCGCCGCGCCCATGCGCGTGGCGTCGCGGCGGAACAGCCGGGTGGCGCCGCCGACGCCGACGCTCTCCACATTCTCGCGGATCAGGCCGCGCGCCTGCGCGCCGTCGTCCACGAACAGGGCGAAAGCCGCCCCGCGCGACAGGGCCTCCAGGCCCATGGCGCCGGTGCCGGCGAAGAGGTCGAGCACGCGCGCACCCTCGACCGGGTCGTCGTAGGAATGCTGGAGGATGTTGAAGATCGTCTCGCGCAGGCGATCCGATGTCGGACGGATGCTGTCCGACTTCGGTCCTGCCAGCGAGCGGCCGCGCCAGCGCCCGCCCACGATTCTCACGGCTCAGCCCTCACGGACGGCGACCGCGCGGGCCGCCTTTCGAGCCGCCCTTCGGTCCTCCCTTGAAGCCGCCGCCGGAGCCGCCCCTGGGGCCGCCCTTGAAGCCGCCTCCACTGCGCGGACCGCCAAGGGCCGGGCCTTCGCCACGCGGAGGGCCGCGGCGCGGACGGTCGTCTCCGCCCGCACGGAAGGGCTTGTCGCCGTCCCGGCTGCGGAACGGGCGATCTCCCTCGGGACGGGGGCGGCGCGGACGCTCTTCGCCTTCGGACGCGCGGGCGCGGAACGGCTTGTCCCCCGCCGGACGGCGCGGACGGTCATCGTCCCGGCGCGGGCGGCCGAAGCCGCCTTCGCGGCTGCCGCGCGGAGCACGGTCCTCCCGGTCCGCAGCACTGCGGCGCGGACGGTCGTCGGCGCGCGGCGCGAAGCGGTCAGCCTCCCGGCGCGGCTTGCGGGCGGGAGCCTCTTCCTTCGGCTCGCTCACCAGCCGCTCGACCACCACCTTGCGGCCTTCGCCCGACGAGATGGCGCCCACGCGCTGGCGCTGGCGCTCCCCGCTGGCGGCACGCGCCTCCTTCGGGTCGGTGCCGCGGCGCGGCTGCTTCCTGCTCGGGGCATCCTCCGTCTCGCCGGCGCGCCAGACGCTCGTCTTCACATCGAGGCGGGAGGGGCGCTTCTTCGGCTCTTCCTCGTCCCTGCCGCGGCGGTCGTCGCGGGCGCGGAAGGGCCGCTCGTCATCGTCGCGGCGGCGGCGCGGGCGCTCTTCGTCCCGGTCGCGGCCGAAGCGGCTCGGCCGCTCCTCGCGCCCTTGGCGGGGACTGCGGTCCTGACGCTCCTCGCGCTCCTTCTTCGGCGAACCGAAGGGCGCGACGGGCTCGCGCACGGGGCTTTCGAAATCGACACCCGCCTCGACGGCGAGGGCGGTGCCGAGCTGGTCCTTCAGGACCTTGGTGCGGACCTCTTCGACCATGCCGGGCTCGATGTCGCCGAGCTGGAACGGGCCGAAGGAGAGGCGGATCAGACGGTTCACCTGCAGGCCGAGATGCTCGAGGATGCGCTTGACCTCACGGTTCTTGCCCTCGCGCAGGCCGAGCGTGATCCACGCATTGTCGCCCTGCACCCGGTCGAGGCGGGCCTCCACGGGGCCGTACTCGATGCCGTCGATGGTGATGCCGTTGCGCAAGGGGTCCAGATCGGCCTGGGTCACCTCGCCGTGGGCGCGCACCTTGTAGCGGCGCAGCCAGCCGGTATCCGGATGGGCGATGACGCGGGCGAGCCCGCCGTCGTTGGTGAGGAGCAGGAGCCCTTCGGTGTTGATGTCGAGCCGGCCCACCGCCACCACCCGGGGCAGTTCCTCGGGCAGGTTCTCGAACACGGTCGGGCGCCCCTCGGGGTCGCGGGCGGTGGTCACGAGGCCGCGCGGCTTGTGGAAGAGCCACAGGCGCGTGCGCTCCCGCAGGGGAAGCGGCTCCCCGTCCACGGTGATCTTGTCCTCGGCCGTGACGTTCATGGCGGGGCTGTCGAGCACCTTGCCGTTCAGGGTCACGCGGCCCTCGGCGATCATCGCCTCCGCGTCGCGGCGGGAGGCGATGCCGGCCCGGGCGATCACCTTGGCGATGCGCTCCTCGGAGGGCTCCTGCGGCTGGGTTTCCGCTTTCGCCTCGACGCGGTCCTCGCGGACGCGGCGCGGGCGCTCCTCGGCGGAGCGGTCGAACCGGCGCGGGCGGTCTTCGGTGCCGCGGCCACGGAACGGCTTGTCGCCCTCGTCGCGGCGCGGGCGGAACGGCTTGTCGCCGCCGGGGCGGGGCTTGCGCGGGCGCTCGTCGTCGCCGCGCGCCCGGAAGGGGCGCTCGCCGCCGTCGCGGGTCTTGCGGAAGGGCCGGTCGCCGGAAGGGCGGCCTCGGTCGGAGCGTCCGCCTGGACGGCCCTTCCGATTATTGTCATTGCTGTCGGTCATGGCGGCCTGATAGCAGAGGAAACAAAGAGAAGCGAGGGCCATGGACAACGCCGGCTGCAACAAGTTCGATCCCATGAGCGCCGCCTTCGACGAGGCCCGCGCCGCCGCCACGCGCGGCGAGGTCCCGGTCGGGGCCGTGATCGTGCGGGATGGCCGCCTCGTCGCCTCGGACGGCAATCGCCCGCGCCAGCTGCGCGACCCTTCGGCCCATGCGGAGATGCTGGCGATCCGCCGCGCCTGCGAGGTTCTGGACGACGAGCGCCTGACCGGCTGCGACCTCTACGTGACGCTGGAGCCCTGCACCATGTGCGCCGCCGCCATCTCCTTCGCACGGATCAGGCGGGTCTATTTCGCCGCCTACGACCCGAAGGGCGGGGCGGTGGAGAACGGTGTGCGCTTCTTCCACCAGTCCACCTGCCACCACGCGCCCGAGGTCTATGGCGGCATCCGGGAAAGCGAGGCCGCGACCCTGCTCAGGGGGTTCTTCGAGGGGCGGCGGTGAGCCCTCTCACCTCGCGCTTCAGCTTGTCACGAACGCCTGCAGCGCCGCCAGCGTCGCGCCCGGATTCTCCTCCGCCACGAAATGCCCCGAGGTCACGCCCATGCCGCCGATCTTCGGGGCGAAGGATTGCCGCCACACGTCGAGGGGGTGCTGTTCCTCGCCAACCGGGCCGCTCACGAGATAGAAGTCGCTCCAGATCAGGTAGGCTGGGCAGTTGATCGTCTTGCCCGCCGCGAGGTCGGCCTCGTCCGCCTCCACGTCCCGGGTGGCGCCCGCCCGGTAATCCTCGCAGAAGGCATGGATCCGGGAGGGCTCGTTGCAGCTGTCGCGGTAGGATTTGAGCGCCTTGCGGTCGAAGGGGGACAGGTCGCCCGGGGCGGACCATTTGGCGAGAAGGCCCTCGAAATAGGCCAGCGGATCGCGGCCGATCTCCTCCTCGGGCTGAGGGTAGGGCTGGGACAGGAAGCCCCAATGGGCCTCGGGGATCTTCCCGGCCCTCATCTGCGCCCAGACGTGGAACGTGGGCAGGATATCGAGGAGGGCGAGGCGCTCGACCCGACCGGGATGATCGAGGGCGAGCCGGTAGCCGACCCGCGCCCCGCGATCGTGCCCGGCCACCGCGAAGCGGATATGGCCCAGCTCCTCCATGACGGCGACCACGTCCCGCCCCATGGCGCGCTTGGAATAGATCTGGTGCGCCTCGTCGCTGCGGGGCGCCGTGGACCAGCCGTAGCCGCGCAGGTCCATGCACACGACCCGGTGCGTCTCGGCCAGGGCCGGCGCGAGGCGGTGCCACATGACGTGGGTCTGCGGGAAGCCGTGCAGCAGCACGAGGGGAGGGCCGTCCCCCTTGGAGCGCGCGAAGATGCGACCGACCTCCGTGTCGATCCAGTGGGATTCGAAACCGGGGAAGAGATCGTCGCTCATGAGGCCGCCCTTGGAAGTGTGAGAGGTCGATCCTCAATCTAGGGGAGGAGGCGCGTTCGTCAGCCCTTGCGCTCGCGCTCCACCGCCCGCCAGCCGATGTCGCGGCGGCAGAAGCCCTCCGGCCAGTCGATCCGCGAGACCGCCTCATAGGCCCTGGCGCTGGCCTCGGTGATCGTGGAGCCCAGCGCCGTGACGTTGAGCACGCGGCCGCCATTGGCGAGAATCTTGTTGCCGCTCTGCTTCGTGCCCGCATGGAAGACGATGACGTCGTCCATGGCGGAGGCCCTGTCGAGCCCGCGGATCTCCGAGCCCTTCTCGACGGCGCCAGGATAGCCCTGCGCGGCCATCACCACGGTGAGCGCCGCCTTGTCGGACCATTGCAGGGAGATGCTGTCGAGAACGCCGTCGCAGGCGGCGAGGAAGGCCGTCACCAGGTCCGATTTCAGGCGCGGCAGCAGCACCTGGGTCTCGGGGTCGCCGAGGCGGGCATTGTACTCGATGAGCTGCGGACCCTTGTCCGTGAGCATCAGGCCCGCATAGAGCACGCCCGTATAGGGCATTCCCCTGGCGCGCATCCCCGCGAGCGTCGGCTCGATGATCTCGCGCATGACGCGAGCCTGCAGCTCCGGCGTCAGCACGGCGGCGGGGGAATAGGCGCCCATGCCACCGGTATTCGGCCCCTTGTCGCCGTCGAACACGCGCTTGTGGTCCTGCGCGGTGCCCAGCGGAATCGCCGTCCTGCCGTCGCAGAGGGCGAAGAAGCTCGCCTCCTCGCCTTCGAGGAAGGCCTCGATCACCACCTCCGCGCCGGCGGCGCCGAGGCCGCCGCCGATCATCATGTCGATGGCGGCTTCCGCCTCCTCGAATGAGGTGGCGACCACCACGCCCTTGCCGGCCGCGAGCCCGTCCGCCTTCACGACCGTGGGCACGCCGTAACTGCGCACATAGGTCTTGGCGGCCTCCGCATCGGTGAAGCGGCGATAGGCGGCGGTGGGAATGCCGAACTCGGCGCACAGATCCTTGGTGAAGGCCTTCGACCCTTCGAGCTGCGCGGCGGCCTTGCTCGGCCCGAAGGCCTTGATGCCGGCGGCGGTGAGATCGTCCACCAGACCGGCCACGAGCGGCGCCTCCGGCCCCACGACGACGAATTCCACCCCCATGGTGCGGCAGAAGGCGATCACGGCCCCATGATCCGCCACGTCGATGACCACGTTGGTGCCGTGCTGCGCCGTGCCGGGATTGCCGGGCGCGATGAAGAGCTTGTCGCACAGGGCGCTGGCGGACAGGCTCCGGGCCAGCGCATGTTCCCGCCCGCCGGCACCGATGAGAAGAATGTTCATGCCTGAGCCCTCCCTGTGACGCTTGGGCTCTTAGCGGCTCGTAGGGCTTTCGACTACCCGAAAAAGCAGGGGCCGCGCCTCCGGGAAGAGACGCGGCCCGTTCTGAGGATCCCTTGAGAGGATCGTGTTCGGCCTCAGATGAAGAAGAAGTCCTTGTGGGTGAGGGTCTCGCCCTCCTTCTTCTGCAGCTTGAAGCTGGCGATCTCCACCATGGCCTTGCGGCCCGAGCCGTCCACGTCCCAGTACAGCTTCTTGCCCTTGAGGATGAAGAAGTCGTCCTTGTCGGTGGCCTTGCTGCCCTTCTTGAAGTAGCTCGCCTTGAGCTTGGCCGGCTTGTCGAGCGAGGCGTTCTTCTTCTTCAGGTACTTGGCAATGGTCTTGTTGGTGAACGCCGCATCGTCGAAGAACAGGCTGTCGTACTTGGAGCCGAAGTCGTAGATCTTGTCCTTGTTCCGGTTGGCCACGCTCTTGCTGGTGAGCTTGGTGTCGAACACGAAGGCATCCTTGCTGGTCTTGCCCTTGCCGCCGTAGAGCTTGTCCTTGCCCGCGCCGCCACCGATGGTGTCGTGGCCGCCGCCGCCGGAGAGCCGGTCGTTGCGAGCGCCGCCGAAGAACACGTCGTTACCGGGAGTACCGGCGGTGATCTCCGGGTTCATGTCGGTGACGTTGATCACGAGATCCTGGTCGACGATGTGGGTGCCGTCGCTGACCCGCACCTTGATCGTGTGAGAAGGCGCCTGCTCGAAGTCGAGCTTGAAGCCGTTCTCGACCAGGATCTGATTGCCGTTGGCGAGGGTGAAGCGCCCGCCCGCATTGTCGAGGAGCTGATAGGTGAGCGCGCCGGGAGCCTCATCCACTGCCGAGAGCGTGCAGACCAGGGAACCGGCCGCCGCATATTCCGCCGCCGTGGCGCTGCTCAGTGAAACGCCCGACGGAGCGTTGTTCACCGGAGGAGCGTCGTCGTCGTCCTGGATCTTGCCGGTGGCAGTGTGTCCCGTGTTGCCGACGACCGCGTTGCCGGTGCCGTCGTCGAGTTCCGACAGAAGGATCGTGAAGGTCGCCTCATCCAGATCATCGGCGGCATCCTTTTTGACCAACACCGTCACAGTGGCCTCGGTGCTGTCGCCGGTAAACTCGACGATTCCGGACGTTGGCCCTGAAAAGTCCTCCGCATCGGTAGTGCCGTGATCGAGCGTCCACTTAACCTTGGAGGTGCTGTCGTTCGCGACGTCGCGGATCACCGTGAAGGTGTAGGCGGTCGTGCCCTCTCCGGTTCCCTCGGTCTGGGACACGGTGACGGAGTTGGTTGCGAACTGCACCACAGGAGGCGCATCCTGAGCCATGATCTCGATGTTCTGGGGAGACTGCGCCCGCAGGGTATCGTCGGTCTCATCACAGGCCACCACCATGAGCTGCTTGGTGCCGGCCTGTTCGGTACCGATAGCGTCATTCGTCGTGATCTGGCCCGTTTCCGCGTTGATCGAGAAGCCGCCGTTCGTGGTGGACAATGTGTTGTCCGCCAGCAGGAAGGCGAACTTGTTCTTTCGGAAACCGTCGGCCATGTCCGGGTCTTCCCAGGACGCCTGAACAACGTCCACACCCGCTCCCGTCACGCCTGCGCGGATCGTTCTCTGGGGCTGGCCGAAGGTCACGAAGAGCGGAGCCTCGTTCACGTCGGCGGCCTTGATGGTCAGTTCCTGCACGGCGCTGTAGGTGGTGCCGTCGAAGGCCTTCACGTAGACCTTGTAGCCGCCC
Organism: Microvirga sp. GCM10011540; assembly: GCF_042650665.1. Taxonomy (NCBI): domain Bacteria; kingdom Pseudomonadati; phylum Pseudomonadota; class Alphaproteobacteria; order Hyphomicrobiales; family Methylobacteriaceae; genus Microvirga; species Microvirga sp. GCM10011540. The sequence goes on from NZ_JBHSBQ010000005.1 coordinate 54,478, forward strand.
TGACCGCCGACCTGATCCTCGTGGTTCAGCGACTGGTTCGGAGCGAGCTTCAGCTGGTTGCCTTCGATTTTGAACTTGCCGCCGGCATCGCCGAACTCCGCGAATTCATAGGTGAGGTTGGCCGCAGGCGTGTCCTCGTCCGTGGCGCTCAGCGCGATCTCGAATACCGGTCCCTCGTCCACGGTGATTTCCGTGACGCCCGTGCCCATCCTTACATCCCTCGGAACGCTGTCGACGACGGTCAGCGTGGAGGTCGCCGTCCGGTCGAAATCGTCGACCACATCGACCTGAATCTGCCTGCCGGCGAACGTGTCTCCTTCCGGGCGTGTGTATGTGAGGGCGCGAACCAAGTCTTGCACGCTTGCAGCACTTCCGCCGCCGAGGAAGGTAACCTCGATCCGGCCGTTTTCGACGGCGGTCAGGATTCCTTCGGTGACGCCGATCTGGATCGTGCTGCCTTTTTGAAGACCATCGGGTCCGAGAAGGATCTCGTCGCTGGTCTGAATTCCAAGGAGATCGCCCGGCTGGCTTTGAGCCAGCGTGACCCGCACCTTACGAATGGTGGTGGTTTCGTCTTGGTCGAGGGTGAAGTTCTGGTCGCGGTCCAACAGGATCGTGGCCCCGGGGGCGGCACCTGTCGTGTCCGCGTCGAGACCTGCTGCAACCGGCCCGCCTGTCGTCGGAGTGTTGCTGCTGTCGTAGATGTGGTCGAAACCCGCGGCAATCAGCAGGTTCTTCTGCGTCTGGTGAGGGTGGCTTCCGCGAGTCTGAAGGTCGCGTTGCTTCCGTTGGTTCCGAGTTGGATCAGGCAATTTTCGTTCGACGTGTCGAACACAGCGGAAATGTTGTTTTGATCGAAAACGAAGATCGGGCTGGTTCCTCCCATGAGGGAGATGCTATCGAGACCCGCCAGGGTTTTCCCGCGGAAATCGAAGTAATTCCCGTTGAGGAAGAGGGTGTCGAGAGTCGCTTCCGTTCCATCGCCGAGGCCGCCGTCGATCTCCGAAAGCCCGAGCAGGTGTTTGCTCTGAAGGGAGAAAGAGTCCTTTTCCGCCGAACCGCGTAGGGCTTCGACACCCTGGATCTTCGAGAAGTTCGACAGGTCCAGGGATCCGCCGCCGACCAAGTGCAGCGCATCGTTTCCGCTGCCGCCGGAAAGGGTGGCCCCTTGAAGGGTTGTCGACGAGCTGAGGACGAAAATGTCGTCTCCGCTCGTACCCGAGACATCCGTCATGTCGGCAGTCAGGACGATGGCATTGTCGGGCCTGACCAGCACCTTGGTCTGGACCGTTGCCGCTGTCGTTGTATTTGCTTCTCGGTACGTAAGCTCGACCTTGATGCTTCTCTCTTCGGTTTTCGGCGTCGCCGATGAGGTATTCGCGTAGCTCAGGGCGCGAAGGACGGCCTGCACGGCTTCCATAGTGGCTGGGTAGCCGTCGAAGCTGATCGTCAACACGCCCTGCTCTGGAAGATCAAACTGGGCTATGGCAGTTCCGTTATACAAAATTTCGGTGGATTCATCCCCTGGGGTCAGAGCTAGGCCGTTCTCTGCCGCGATACTTAGAAAGTCGTAGCTGGCCGTGCCTACGAAGTCGGTCAGCGAAACAGTCAAAGACAAGAAAACCGTCTCATCGCTGGCGCCCGAAATTTCCGCGTCGCTGTCGAGCAGCACCGGTCCAGCTTCGGTGCTCACAATTCCGTCGAAATTCAGGATCTGAACGGTGTTGGCGGCCGAGGGCAGAGAGTTCGAATGGAATTCGGTCATGGAATCGCTTTTCTGATAGGAGGCGGATGAACCGGACTGCGGGAGAGCACTGGACACGTTATAAATTTACATAAAACTTCATTGCAATACCCTTGCAGAACCTGAAGCGCCCGCTTCCTCGCCCGTCTCCGCTGCGGAAGGATAGGATTATCCTCTATCCACACCCTCCGAAGCCCACCCTTGGCAGACCCCCGTCCGACCCACTACTGTTCCCCTCATGTTCGCAGACAAAGCCCCCTCCAATGCCCCCGAATGGTCGGTGTCCGATCTCGCGGGCGCCCTCAAGCGCACCCTCGAGGACGCGTTCGGCCATGTGCGCCTGCGCGGCGAGGTGTCGGGCTATCGCGGGCCCCATTCCTCGGGGCACGTCTATTTCTGCCTCAAGGACCAGAACGCCCGCATCGATGCGGTGATCTGGAAGGGGTCCTTCTCCCGGCTGAAGATCCGGCCGGAGGAAGGGATGGAGGTCATCGCCACCGGACGCATCACCACCTTCCCGGGCTCGTCCAAGTACCAGATCGTGGTCGAGACCCTGGAGCCCGCCGGCATCGGCGCGCTCATGGCGGTGCTGGAGGAGCGGCGGCGCAAGCTCACGGCCGAGGGCCTCTTCGCGGCCGAGCGCAAGCGGCGGCTGCCCTATCTGCCGCGGGTCATCGGCGTGGTGACCTCGCCCACCGGTGCCGTGATCCGCGACATCCTTCACCGGCTGGAGGACCGTTTCCCGCGTCAGGTCCTGGTCTGGCCCGTGCGCGTGCAGGGCGATACCTGCGCGGCCGAGGTGGCGGCGGCGATCCGCGGCTTCAATGCCCTCGAACCCGGCGGCAGGGTGCCGCGTCCGGACGTGCTCATCGTCGCCCGCGGCGGCGGCTCCATCGAGGATCTGTGGGGCTTCAACGAGGAGATCGTGGTCCGGGCCGCCGCCGAGAGCGCGATCCCGCTCGTCTCGGCGGTGGGGCACGAGACCGACTGGACCCTGATCGATCACGCGGCCGATGTCCGCGCGCCGACGCCTACGGGCGCCGCCGAGATGGTGGTGCCGGTGCGGGTCGAGCTGATGGCGGGCGTGAACGATCTCGCCCGGCGCCACATGGAATCCGTCCTGCGGGTCATCGACCGCCGCCGATCCGACCTGCGCTCGACCGCCCGCGCCCTGCCGACGCCGGAAGCCCTGTTCTCGCCCAAGCGCCAGCGGCTCGATCTCGCCTCGACCAAGCTCTACCCGGCCCTGTCGCGCAACGCCCGCGGGCACGAGGAGCGGCTGCTCAAGCTCTCCCGCCAGCTCTCCCACCTGTCGCCGGTGGCGAATGTCGCCCGCATGCGCGCCCGGCTCGATGCGGTGGGGCCGCGCCCCTACAACGCCCTGTGCCGCTCCATCGTCCTGCGCAGCGAAAGCCTGAAGCAGATCAGCCGGCGGCTCGTGGTGTCGCGCGAGGCGCTGCTGCGCGCCGAGCGGACCCGGCTCGCCCAGGCCGGCGACCTGATGCAGCGGGCGTCCGAGCGCTTGGCCCCCGCCCTCGAGGGGCAGATCGCCCGCAAGGCGGATCGTCTCCATGCGGTGGCCCAGCTCTTCGACAGCCTGAACTACAAGTCCGTGCTCAAGCGCGGCTTCGCCTTGGTGCGCGATGCGGACGGGCAGCCCCTGCGTTCCGCCGACGCGGTGTTCGACGGCCAGGCTCTCGTGCTGGAATTCGCGGACGGCAAGACCGACGCCACCGGCGGACGGGGCATGGCGGTGAGGCCCAAGTCCATCAAGTCCAAGGTTGCTGTCGCGGAAGAGCAGGGGGCCCTGTTCTGAGGCGGCATTGAAAACACCCGCCGGTCGCTCCTATGTGAGAGGCCGGTCCTTCCAGACACCAGTGACGCCATGAACAAGCTTGAGCGCAGCGGCGGCGAGGCCGTCGTGCAATATCTCGACAGCAACCTCCGGGTCGTGAAGCCCGGGGCCTTCGTGCGCTGCGGCGTCACGGGTCAGCCCATTCCCCTCGACGAGCTGAAATACTGGAGCGTCGAATTGCAGGAGGCCTATGCCTCGCCGGAGGCCGTGATGATGCGCCTGACGGGGCAGGCACCGTCACAATGACATGGCGCTGAGGCGCCGTTCCTCCACATGACGGAGGAGGAAGTTGCGGAACCCCGCCTCGTCCTCCAGCCCGAGCCGCACCGGCAGCGTCATCAGATCCGCCCAGGGTTCCGCGAGGTCCATGCCCGCGATCCGGGCGAGGTCCTTTTCCGTCGTGACCGCCTGAAGGCCCGCGCGTGCGGCTTCGCCCCTGAGGACGTCCAGGTCGGCGGGGCTGTAGGGGTGATGGTCCGGAAAGATCCGGGTCTGCTCGACCCTTGCCCCGCATTCCCGAAGGGTATCGAAGAACTTCTCCGGCCGGCCGATGCCGGCGAAGGCCAGGACGCGGCGGTCCCGCAGCGCCTCGGCGGCGGCGGGATATGGAACCAGCCGCGCCCGGAAGGCGCGCTTGCCCATTTGTTCCGCCTCCCCGGCCACCGCATCGCCGGCCTCTCCCTCGCCGATGACGAGGATCGCGTCGATGGCGGGCCACTGCACCGCCATGGGCGCGCGCAGGGGGCCGGAGGGCAGGGGCAGGCCGTTGCCGATCCCCGTGGCCCCGTCCACCACCGCGATGACGCAGTCCTTCCTCAGCGACGGGTTCTGAAGCCCATCGTCCATGATCACGGCGGTTGCACCGATCTCCAGCGCCAACTGCGCGCCTGCCGGACGGTCGCGGGAGACGATGGTCGGCGCCCTGCGGGCGAGCAACAGCGGTTCGTCGCCCACATCGGCGGCCGTGTGGTGGTCCGTGACCTCCACGGGGCCCGCGAGACGTCCGCCATAGCCGCGCGACAGGAAGGCCGGGCTCTCGCCGGCGGCCTCCAGCAGCTCCGCCACCGCCAGAGCCGTCGGGGTCTTGCCGGCGCCCCCGGCCGTGAAATTGCCGATGCAGACGACCGGCAGGCCTGCCTGCGCGCCCGGCCTCCCCATGCGCCGGGCCGCGACCGCGCCGTAGATCAGGCTGGCGGGCCGGAGCAGGTGGGCGAGAGGAGAAGGCGCCGCCTGCCACCAGAAGGCGGGCGCGCGCATCAGCGGCGCGCTCCGAGCTTCGCCTGGACGATGAAGGGCTCGATGGACTGCATGGTGCGATCCACGGCGCCGCCGAGCGCCTGCACCGCGTCCGCGGCGGCGCGGGCCATGTCCCGCGTCAGGGCCGGATTGGCGAGAAGCTGGCTCGCGGCCCGCGCGAGGGCGGCGCTGTCCTTGACCGTCAGGGCGCCCCGCGCCTCGTCGAGGGCGGCATAGATCTCGGCGGCGCTGTGAACGTGGGGTCCGTGCAGGATCGCGGCGCCGAGCTTGGCCGGCTCGATGGGGTTGTGGCCGCCGATGGGCACCAGGGTGCCGCCCATGAGCACGATGGGGGAGAGACGGTAGAACAGGCCCATCTCGCCCACCGTATCCACCACATAGATGTCCGTCGCCCGGTCCGGATGGATGCCCTGCGAGCGCCGTCCGGCGCGCTGGCCGGCGCGCTCGGCGATGGCGGCGACCTCCTCGCCCCGGTGCGGGTGGCGGGGCACGATGATCGTCAGAAGGTGCGGATGGCGCTGGGCCAGGGCGCGATGCACCGCGACGATGGCGGTCTCCTCGCCCGGATGGGTGCTGGCGGCGAGCCAGACGGGGCGGCCCGCCACGAGGCCGGACAAATGCGCGACCATGCGCGGATCGGCCGGTGGAGGGGCGGAATCGAACTTCAGGTTGCCGGAGACCAGCACCCGCGGCGCCCCGAGACGCGCCAGCCGCTCCGCATCCTCCGGAGTCTGCGCCAGGCACAGGGCGAAGCGTTCCAGCAGGGCGCCGATGATGCGCGGCAGCTTCTGCCAGCGCTGGAACGACCGGTCCGACATGCGCCCGTTGACGAGAACCAGGGGGATGCGGCGCTGGTCGAGGGCGACGACCGTGTTCGGCCAGATCTCGGACTCTGCCACCAGGGCGAGGTCCGGCTGCCAATGGTCGAGGAAGCGGCGGATGTAGCGCGGAACGTCGACAGGAACGAACTGATGCGCCGCGCCTGGAGGCAGACGCCGCGCGATGAGCGAGGCGGAGGTGCGGGTGCCCGACGTGACCAGCACGGAGATGCCGCGCTGCGTCAGCCGCTCCACCACCGGAAGCAGGGACAGGGTCTCGCCGTTGCTCGCCCCATGGACCCAGACCAGATGGCCCTTGGGCCGGGCGCGGCTGGGATAGCCCTGCCGCTCGCCGAGGCGCGTGCGATCCTCGCGCCCCTTGCGCTGGCGCCAGTAGAGCAGGCCGATCACCGCCGGCTCCAGGGCGGCGGTCGCGGTGCGGTAGGTTCTGACGAGGAAGGGCAGGCTCATGCGCGCGAGCCTTCGGCAAGAGCGGCGGGGGGCTTGGCGTTCCGGTTCCGGGCGCCGGGATCCTTCGAGCCGATCAGGGCATAGGCGCGTTCGTGAACCGCATCGAGCTCACGCTCCACGTCCTGCCGCAGGGATTCGAGGGTCGCCGCATCCGCGTCGCGGGGGACATGGATCGGCTCGCCGAGCACCATGGCGCCGCGCCCGAAGGGAAGGCCGATGCTCGCCCGGTCCCAGCTCGCGAAATCGATGCGCCGGCTCGTGACCACGGCGACGGGCACGATGGGCCGTCCCGAGAGCTGGGCCAGGGTCACGATGCCCTCGCCGCAGACCCGCGAGGTCTTCGGAATGTCGGCCGTCATCACCACCATCTCGCCATCGCCGAGGGCGCGCATCATGGCGCGCATGGCCGCGACGCCGCCCTTCTTGCGGATGTCGCGACCGCGGGCGCCGGAGCCCCGGATCGCACGGATCCCGAGATGGCGCAGCGCGATGGCGTTGAACTCGCCGTCGCCGGAGCGGGAGACCAGGCTCGCCGCCCGGTCCCCGGGCCGCTTCGCGAAATGGATCATGAAATGCTGCCCGTGCCACATGGCTGCGATCACGGGCATCAGGGGGCCGATCCGGTCATAGGCATCCGCCGGCTCCATCACGAACCGGTTGGTGCGCTGCACGAGCTTGAGATAGCCCGCGACGATCCCGCCCAGGGCTTCCTGGACAGGACGGGCGCGCGTGATGCGTTTGACGAGACCCATCGCGGCTTTGGGAGGTCAGCCCTGCTGCGGGTCCAGCAGGCGGTGAAGGTGAACGATGAAGTAGCGCATATGGGCGTTGTCGACGCTCGCCTGCGCCTTGGCTTTCCACGCCGCGTGGGCGCTGGCGTAGTTCGGGAAGATCCCGACGATGTCCAGCTGCGAGAGATCCCTGAAGTCGACGGAATCGAGGCTGGTGAGCTCGCCGCCGAAAACCAGGTGAAGGAGTTGCTTGCCAGGCAGGTCGGTCATGGGGATTAGGGTCTCCTAACGGAAGGCATAAGGGTTGCTGCTGAGGCTGGCCTTTTCAGGTCCTCATGGCTCCAATAGCACGCGGATGCAACCGTGACGCAACGGCAACCATCTCGTTGTGGCGCGGTTGAGGCCTGTTGTAGATGGGAGCCTGTCCGCCGAAGTCGGTCAGAAGGGCGCCGGCCTCGTGGAGAATCAGGTCCGCGGCGGCGATATCCCAGTCGTGGGCGTTCGACGAAACCAGGCCGACATCGATGGATCCGTCCGCGACCCGGGCGAGGCGCAGGGCCAGGGAGGGCACCTTGGGCAGGGGCTGGATCGCTCCCGCGCTGCGCGCGAATCTGTCCATGAGCGGTTTGGGGCCGGCCACGCGGGCGCGGTCCAGCCGTTCGGCTTCCGAAACCTTGAGCCTTCGGCCGTTGCACCAGGCCCCGCCGCCGAGAACGGCCTCGTAGAGGTGGTCGTGGATGGGGGCATAGATCACGCCCAGCACGGGCCGCCCCTCCAGGACGAGGGCAATGGAGATCGACCAGTCCGGATGGCCGGTCGAGAAGGCCCGGGTGCCGTCGATCGGATCGACGATCCAGACGCAGCGCTGGTCGAGACGCTCGGGATTGTCGGCCGTCTCCTCCGACAGCCACGCCGCCTCCGGCAGCAGGCCGGACAGGTGCTCCTTCAGGAAGGTGTCGAGGGCGATGTCCGCTTCGGTGACCGGCGAGGACTTGTCCTTGTACCAGAGGCGCGCCGCCGTCTGGGCGCCGGAGCGGTAGAAGGGCAGGGCCATGGCGCCGGCCTGGCGCGCGGCGTCCCGCACGGCCTGACCGAGGGAGGAAATGATTTCGGATGAAGGAGCAAGCATCGGATGCAAGATGGGGAGGGGCGGCGGAAGATGCCACCGGGGCCGATTACCACAGCCGCTCTTTTCCGGCGAGATGCAAGGTTTTGTTGAGCATCGCCTCCGAAAGGCGGGCGGCAACCCTCCCTTAACCGAAGCTTTTAAGCTCTTTCCTACGGGGCGGGGTCCAGATTGCCCCCATGATGAGCGGTCCGTCAGAGGCCGTCGGTGAACTCGAACAGGGCGTCACGCATGGGACAGGCGACACACAAGACCGGCATTTTTTCCCTGGCCGGCGGCTCCGGCCGGACGGTTAAGGCACCATTTCCGGTCGGGATCATCGGCAGGCTCGGAGCGGCCGCGACGGCTCTTGCCCTCCAGGCGGATCCCGAGGGGAGCGGCTTCCACCTCGTGCTCCTCGACGGCACGAAGGCGCTCCTGACCCTCGGCCCCTACGCGGAGGAGGACGTGGTGGCGGAGTGGCGCGCGCTCGGCGCGGCAGCGGGGCTGCCGCTGACGGTCAGGTTCTCGAACGGCTCGGTCATGGCCCTGTGCCGTCAGGTCGGGCGCCTGCAGGTGGGGCCGCTCTGGCCGCGCAGCCGGCACAAGCTGCTCACCTCCCGCCGCCCGCGCTTCCTGACCCGGCGCAAGACGGGCTGCTTCCCGCAGCGTCCGCGGATCTTCCGGGAGGCGGAGATCGTCCCGAGACAGGGGATCTGAGGTTTCTAAAGAGCCCTCACGAAGCTTTCGAGCGCCATGGCCGCGAACAGGATCAGGCCGGCATCCCTGTTCGACCGGAACAGGCGCAGGGCGCCCGCGCCGTCGGTGCGGTCGATCCGGGCGACCTGCCAGGCGAGATGAAGGGCGAAGAGGGCCAGCCCCGCGAAGGCGACCGGCCCCGCATCCGCCAGGATGAAGGCCGCCGCCATGAACAGGACGGTCGGCACGTAGCAGGCGGCGACGCCCAGCCGTACCCGCTCGCCGAAGAAGCGGGCGGAGGATTTGATGCCGGCGATCTCGTCGTCCTCGATATCCTGCAGCGCATAGATGGTGTCGTAGCCCACCACCCAGGCGATGCTGCCGAGATAGAGCGCGACCGCCGCCGGGCTCAGGGAGCCGAAGGCCGCGGCCCAGCCCATCAGGGCGCCCCAGGCGAAAGCCAGCCCCAGCACGATCTGCGGCATCCAAAAGAAGCGCTTCATGAAGGGATAGAGGGCCACGACGCCTAAGGAGGCGAAGCCCGTCGCGATGGCGAAGGCATTGAACTGAAGAAGCACCGCAAGACCGACCAGGCCCTGCAGGGCCAGAAAGGCAAGCGCCCCCTTGAGGCTGACCTGTCCGGAGGGAAGGGGGCGGTCCCGGGTCCGCTCCACCCGCGTGTCCAGGTCGCGGTCGACGATGTCGTTGTAGGTGCAGCCCGCGCCGCGCATGGCGACGGCGCCGATCAGGAACAGGACGCAGTGAACGGGATTCGGCCAGGGCTGGCCGGCGGCGATGGCCGCGAGGGCGGCCGACCACCAGCAGGGCAGCAGCAAAAGCCACCAGCCGATGGGCCGCTCGATGCGCGCGAGGCGGAGATAGGGTCTGAACCGGACAGGCGCCCAGCGGTCGGCCCAATGGCCCCGGACGGCGTCGGGAAGGGACGAGGCGACCGGGCGGTCCATGCGGGTGCGCCCTCCTTAGAGAGCGCCCTTCGGGATGCTGTAGGAGCCGGTGAGGCCGCCGCCGCCGAGCAGGCCGTTGCCCTGCTGCTGCGCCTGCTTCGCCCGCTTCTCCATCTCGGCCACCTTGGCGGCCGCCTGGCAGGCCTGCGTCTTCATGTTCTGGGCGCGCTTGTGATCTTCCGTGAAGCTCTGCGCGAACTGGTCGGGAACCTGGCACCAGTCCTTGTTGGCCGTGATCCACTTCACGCCCTTGTCACCGTTCGAGACGAGCTTCGTGAAGATGCCGCAGGCGGCGCGGGGGTCGATCTGTTTCTTCTTGCCTTCGCCGCCGAGCTTGTTGATCTGCTGAATCAGGCTCTGGCGCTCGGTCAGGAACTTCTGTGCGTCCTGGCACGAGCTCGACTGTGCGACGGCGGGAGCAGCCATGAAAATGCCCGCAAGGGCAAACGCAGCCGTGAGGTGCGAACGGAGATGCGTCATTGGCAAAGTCCTTACAAACAAGCGCGCGACGTCTCGCGGGCCGGTGTTCTGTTAACAGGTTAAGGCCCCCCAGGCCAAGCGGCGAATGGCCCCGCATAGGACATGGCGTGTTCCGGCGCACCTAAATTCCGTGTGACCGCGCCGCCCGTCCTCTCCCCCACGGTAGGTTAAATTGTTAAGAACTGTCTTAACCGAAGCGGCATCTCCGCAGCAATGCAGGGCTCCTTGCAGCAGAAGCCGCTTTGCCTCGAAACCTTCTCCGTCGCCTGCCGGGCGCTTCCAGAGATTCCATGGCTGCTTACGATTTCAACGCTCCCCGCCTGTTCGTCGACGTCCCGCTCCGGGCGGGCGCCCGCATCTCCCTCGACAGGGGGCAGGCCAACTACCTCCTCAACGTCCTGCGCCTTCAGGCCGGCAGCCCGGTCCTGATCTTCAACGGCGAAGACGGCGAGTGGCGCGCCGAGATCTCCGTGGAGGGCCGGAAGGCGGCGGACCTCGTCTGCGCCGAGCAGACGCGCGCGCAGACCCCGCGCCCCGATCTCGTCTATGCCTTCGCGCCGCTCAAGCACGCCCGGCTCGACTACATGGTGCAGAAGGCCGTGGAGATGGGAGCGGGGGTTCTCCAGCCGGTGATCACGCGGCGCACCCAGAGCACGCGGGTCAACCTCGAGCGCATGCGGAGTAACGCCGTCGAGGCAGCGGAGCAGTGCGGGATCATCACCCTTCCGGAGGTTCGGGAGGAGACGGATTTGGAGAGCTTCGTCAAGAACTTGGAGCAGGAGCGGCTGCTGGTTTTCTGCGACGAGGACGCCCCCGTCGCCAATCCGGTCGAGGCCCTGTCAAGCTTCGGGAACAAGAAGCCCGGTCTTGCCGTTGTCGTGGGTCCCGAAGGGGGCTTTACCGATTCGGAGAGAGCGCTTGTTGCCGCCCACGAAAGTAGTGTCCGCGTATCGTTGGGACCGCGAATCTTGCGCGCCGACACCGCCGCCGTGGCGGCCCTGGCGGTCGTTCAGTCCGTGCTTGGAGACTGGGGCTGATCCGACCATCCGACGATGGCTCGTGCCGATCTGCCTCTAGCTGCAGCAGCTTAGCAGTTTCACGCCCAATGGCCCCAATCTCGCCTCATTGCAGGGGAGGTTGGAGCGCATGGTCACAAGAACATCACCTAAATGAACGAACGCCAAAATAATAATTCAGAGGAGCTCAGGAAATGAGCGGGGACTACAAGTTCGGCATCGAAGAGGAATACTTCGTCAACGATGCGTCCAAGCGAGACATCGCACGGGGCAGGATCAAGGAATTCTTCGAAGCCTGCCGGGAAAAGCTTTCGGAAGACATTCAGCCTGAGATGCTCGAGCCTCAGATCGAGATCGCGACCAAGCCGGCGCTCGATTTCGCCGATGCGCGCTCGCAGCTCACGACCCTGCGCTCCTCCGTCGGGGCCATCGCCCGCGACTTCAAACTGTCCGTCATGGCGTCGGGCACGCACCCGGTCGCCATCTGGTCGCGGGTCCGCGCCAATCTCCAGCCCCGCTACGGCAAGGTCATGCACGACCTGCAGATGATCGGCAGCCGCATGATCCTCTGCGGGATGCATGTCCACGTGGAGGTGCCGGACCTCGCGGCCCGCGTGGACATCATGAACCGGATCCAGCCCTACCTGCCGCTTCTGCTCGCGCTCTCCACGTCCTCGCCGTTCTGGCAGTCGCAGCGCACGGGCCTGCTCGGCTATCGCCTGGCCGCCTACCGCGAGCTGCCGCGCACGGGCCTGCCGGACCTGTTCGACGGCGCCAAGGACTACCAGCGCTACATCGACACGCTCGTCGAGGCGCGCGCCATCGAGAATTCGAGCTATGTCTGGTGGGTCATCCGCCCGTCGCTGAAGCACCCCACCCTGGAGCTGCGCGTGGCCGACAGCTGCACCCGCGTCGACGACACCCTCGCCATCGCGGCCCTCTACCGCTGCCTGGTGCGGCACCTCGACCGCGACCCGAAGCTCAATGCGGGCCAGACGGGAGCGTCGCGCGCGATCAACGACGAGAACAGCTGGCGCGCCCAGCGCTACGGCATCCACGGCAGCTTCGTCGACGAGGCGTCCCGGAGCGCCAAGCCCGTGCGGCAGATTCTGGAGGAGACCCTGGACCTGGTGGCCGAGGACGCCAAGGCCCTCGGCTGCGAGCGCGAACTGGACCTCGCGCGCTGGATCGTCGCCCGCGGCACCAGCGCGGACCAGCAGCTGACCCTCTATACCGAAGCCCTGGGGCGCGGCCTGTCGAGCCGGGATGCGCTGTCCGGCGTCGTCGACTGGCTCTCCGCGGAGACCGTCGGCGAGCCGATGGTCCGGCACTGAAGGCCGGTCCCGGAGGGTGAGGATGAAGCGGCGGCTCTCGCACGGGCCGCCGCGTTCCGACACCCGGGAACAAGTGCCCGATCCTGCGTCTTTGTATCTTTGTCTCACGTTGCAGCTTGGCATTAAGGCGCCTATCTACACTCGACCTGATTCAGCGCGGTATCTCGACCGCGCTTTTCTTCATGAGGTGATGCATGGCGCGCGACGTATCCGATGCGACCCCCATCGGCGCGCGGTCGGAGCTCGTGGAATGGATCGCGTCCGGCGAGAAGCCCCGCGGTTCATGGCGACTCGGCACGGAGCACGAGAAGGTGCCCTTCTACACGGCCGATGCCTCTCCCGTTCCCTATGACGGCGAGCGGGGGATTCGCGCCCTGCTGGAGGGCATGGAGAGCCGCACGGGCTGGCAGCCCATCATGGAGGACGACCATCCCATCGGCCTCTTCGACGAGGGCGGGGGCGGGGCCATTTCTCTCGAGCCGGGCGGGCAGTTCGAGCTGTCGGGCGCACCCCTGAAGACGCTCCATGAGACGGCTGCCGAGACGGCGCAGCACCTGGAGGACGTGAAGGCCGTGGGCGAGCGCCTCGGAATCGGCTTCCTGACGCTCGGGATGAGCCCGCTCTGGACGCGGGACCAGACGCCGGTCATGCCGAAGGCGCGCTATCGCATCATGACGAACTACATGCCGAAGGTCGGCAAACTCGGCCTCGACATGATGTACCGCACGTCCACCGTGCAGGTGAACATGGACTATGCGTCCGAGGCCGACATGGTGAAGAAGCTGCGGGTCTCGCTCGCGCTTCAGCCCATCGCCACCGCCATCTTCGCCAATTCGCCCTTCACGGACGGCAAGCCCAACGGCTTCCTGTCCATGCGCTCGCACATCTGGCGCGATACGGACGCCGACCGCACGGGCATGATGGCCTTCGCGTTCGAGGACGGTTTCGGCTACGAGGCCTATGTGGACTGGGCCCTCGACGTGCCCATGTATTTCGTGAAGCGGGACTCCACCTATCACGACGTCGCGGGCGCTTCGTTCCGCGATCTCTTCGCGGGCAAGCTGCCGCAACTGCCGGGCGAGCGCGCCACCCGCTCCGACTGGGCGAACCACGTCTCCACCCTTTTTCCGGAGGTGCGGCTCAAGCGCTATCTCGAGATGCGCGGCGCGGATGTCGGTGGGCCCGAGCATATCGCGGCGCTCTCCGCCTTCTGGACCGGACTGCTCTACGACGAGGCCGCCCTCGACGGGGCCTGGGAACTGGTGAAGGGCTGGAGCGCCGAGGAGCGGGAGCGTCTGCGCGCCGACGTTCCGAAATTCGCCCTCAACGCCTCCATCGCGGGCCGTCCGGTTCGCGACGTTGCCGGCGACGCGCTGGCTCTCGCGCGGGCGGGCCTCGCGCGCAGGGGCTTCCTGGACGACCAAGGGCGGGACGAGACGCGCCACCTCGACTTCGTGGAGGAGATCGTGGCATCGGGCCGCACTCAGGCCGAGCGTCTGCTGGAGCGCTATCACGGAGCCTGGGGCGGCTCCGTCATGCCGGCCTTCAAGGAATGCGTTTTCTAAGCGCCGCCCGAGGCTGCGCAAAGAGGATCACGCAGCCTCCGCCATGGACACCCTGTTGCGGCCCTCGAGCTTCGCCTGGTAGAGCGCCTGATCGGCCAGAGTCACCAGCATCTTGGGATCGCTGTCGAGCTGCTCGAAAGCGGGCATGACCGCCGCGGTGCCGATGCTGATCGTGAGCACGCAGGACGGCGTATTGGCATTGTGGGGAATGGCAAGCGCCTCGATCCGGGCCCGAGCCTCCTCCGCGACCGCCGCGGCGCCGGCCGCATCGGTCGCCGGCAGGAGAATGACGATTTCCTCGCCGCCATAGCGTGCCACGAGATCGCCCGGGCGCTTCACCGCCGTCGACAGCGCCCGTGCCACCGTCTGCAGGCTCTCGTCGCCCGCCTGGTGCCCGTAATAGTCGTTGAAGCATTTGAAGCGGTCGATATCGATGAGCAGGAGCGCCAGCGGCGTGCCCTGGCGTGCCGCCCGGGACCATTCGGTTTCGAGAGCCTTGTCGAAGGTCCGGCGGTTGGCGAGGCCGGTCAGGCCGTCGGTGGTCGCCAGGATGGACAACTCCGCTTCCGCCCTTTCGCGCCGGGTCAGCTGCCGCGAGAGGCTCCATCCGAGATAGGCGAGGAGGCCGACCAGGATCAGGACGGCGACGGCCCGGTACACGAATTCCCGGTTCCAATCCGCAAGGGCCTCGACCCTGCCGACCGACGCGAGGACGCCAATGGGAAAGATGTGGTTGCGCTGATAGCCGCTGATGCGCTCCACCCCGTCGATGGGGGACTTGTACTCGAAGGATCCCCAGGTGACGCCATCCTTGAACCAGGGCTCGTAGGATACGTTGCGCCCGATGGCGTTCTCCCGGGAGGGAAAGCGCACGAGCAGGGTGCCGTCGGTGTGAAACAGGGTGATCGTTCCCTGCATGCCCACGTCGAAACGGCTGAAAAAGGTCGCGAAGTAGAGATGGGGAATGGTCGCCACGGCGACGCCGCCGAAGCTGCCGTCCGGTTTGTCGATGCGGCGCGAGAGCGTCAGAACCCAGTCGCTGCCGACCGGATCCCGGATGAGGGGGCCGAAGAACCATCTCCCGGCGGGCGTCGTGCTGTGATGCTGGAAAAACGCCTGGTCCCGGACATCGACCTTGTAGCGGTGGCCCGGCAGGGAGCTGCCGAGAAGCACACCGTCCGCACCGTAGATGGTCAGGGTCTTGAAGCGGCGCAGGGTTTGGATCCGCTCGGCCAGGAACTCGTCCATCTGCGTGATCGCATCCGGGGAGGCGCCGCCCCTTTCGATGCGGTCGACGATGTCGACCAGAATGGCGTCGGCCAGTTCGAAGGTGTCCTCGACGTGCTGGGTGAGGGATTTGGCGAGGTTGGTCACCGACGCCTCGATGGCCGTGAACTCCTCCTGGCGCTCGTTCCAGTCGCGCCAGCCTTCGAGGGTCACGATGGCCAGGCAGACAACGGCGACGAATGCCTTCAGCCACAGGGCCGAGGACAAAGCCTTGATGGAACGTGCTGCCGCCATGGTGCCCTCCGACGGATCGTCCGGGCTAGCCCGAGGCCAGCTTGAGGCCGAGAATGCCGGCCACGATCAGTCCGATGCAGGCGAGGCGCGCCGCCGTCGCAGGTTCCCCCAGGAGAATGATGCCCAGAATTGCGGTTCCGACCGTTCCGATCCCGGTCCAGACGGCATAGCCGGTGCCGACGGGCAGGGATTTCAGCGCCAGGCCGAGCAGCAGGACGCTGACGATCATGCTGGCCGCCGTGAGAACGGAGGGAAGAATGCGGGTGAATCCGTCCGTGTACTTCAAGCCGATAGCCCAGCCGATTTCGAAGAGGCCCGCGAGAACGAGATAAGTCCATGCCATGACAGGGCTCCGTCACAGGCAGGGCCGTCCCCACCGATCGCCGGGAAAGCACGAGGTCGTCCTCGTACTCCGAAAGGTATAGAGGAAAGATTTTGCCGCCTCAATCTGTTGCGAGGCTCGCGACTTGCAAAGCCGACTTTGCTTAAGTTCCGTCTTGCGGCGAGCGCCGGCACCCATGCGCCGGCGGAGCGCGCGGCCGAGACTGGGGCGGAAGGGGCCGGCTTGCTCAGTTTCCCTGCTCCTCTGCCGTCCGCGTCCCGCCGAGGGTCGCGAGGGGGTGGAACGGAGCATAGATCTGATGCTTCCACTCGTCGCCGCAATGAGTGCAGATGGAACGCATCATGTGGTTGCTCTGCTCCAGACGCCTGAGCAGGCGCTCCTGCCGCTCCTTGGCCTCGTTCTGAACGGCGTCGTAGCCGGAGGGACGCACCACCAGTTGCAGGGGCTTCGACGCCTCCTGGGCCAGGGCCGCCCCGGTCAGGGAGGCGAAAATTGCGGCGGAGAGCACGGCTCTCATCATCGATTCGTCCTGCAGGATTTCCTCATCGGATGACTGGACTCCAGAGGGCGCCGTCTCGTCAACCCTCGCGGGTATGAAAGGCGACGATGCGGCGCAGTCATTTGTGCATTTTCTCAAGGCGAGGTCAAAAATTATCAACGGTTACGTATGGTTAGCTATATGAACGAAGAGGTTTCCCGTCCGGATCGAGACCTAACTCCGCGAAGCTTGCGAAGCAGTTCGGAGGGAGTTCATGATCAAGATCGACAGGCGTGGTGATGCCCCAGGGCAGCGTATCGGAACAGCCGCGAAGTATCTGACATTCCGTCTGATGGCAGGCGCCTCTGCCGGCGTCCTCGCCCTCCTGGTTCTGGGTCGGCCCGCCTGGGCGGACTGCGTGCGGAACGGCAATTCGGTCGCCTGCTCCGGCACGTCCGTCTCCACCAATGCTCCGCTCGCCGTGGTCAACAGCGACGGAGCCGTCACGGTCGAGGGACAGGCGATGGTCAACGGCGATACGTTCAGCGCGATCCTCGGGTCCGGCGACCGCACCTCGCTGACCAACGACGGCACCCTGTCGACGAACGGAAACGCGGCGGACGTGATGGAGATCGTCGGTCATCAGGGCGTCATCCTCAACCGCGGAACGGCATCGTCGGAAGGCACGTCCGCCGATGCGCTGCGCGCCGTCAGGGACCGGAACGCCGTGACCAATGCAGGCACCGTGCGGACGACCGGATCCTCCGGCCGCGCCATGTACGGGGAGGGGAAAGCCAACACCCTCACCAACCGGGGCAGCATCGTCACCACGGGGCGAGGCGCCGAAGGCATGAGAGCCAAGGGCGACGACAACACGCTCGTGAACGAGAACCAGATCTCCACGTCCGGCGACTTCAGCAACGGCGTGAGGGCGACCGGAAGCCGCAACGCGATCTCCAACAGCGGCACGATCAGAACGTCGGCGGCAACGCCCAGCGGATCAAGATCGATCAAGGCACCGGCAACGCCGTCGTCAACAGCGGCTCGGTTCACACCAGCGGGGCCGCATCGTCCTACGGCATCTGGGTCAGCACGACCTCCGGCCAGAGCACGCGTCTCGTCAACGAGGCCTCGGGCGTCATCGAGACCCGGCAGAGCGATGCCCTGCACTTCGAGGGTGGCAGCGAGCGGTTCGAGAATTTCGGCCGCATCGTCGCCCGCAGCGGCGTCGCCGGGCAGCTGGGAAGCGGGGACGATTACTTCCTGATCGGCTCCTCGTCGCAGATCGACGGCTACATCGACGCCGAGAGCGGAACGGATACCTTTGCGCTCGGCGGCGACACAGACGCCACCTTCGACGTGAGCAAGATCGGCCCTGCGGCGCAGTACCGCCACTTCGAGAATTACGAGAAGGTCGGAGCCTCGACCTGGACGACGGTCGGCACCAACGATGCCGCCATGCCCTGGGCCGTCCGGGAGGGAACGCTCATGGTTATCGGGTCCATGGGCGGCTCGGACATGACCGTGTTCTCGGGAGCGACCCTCGGCGGCTCCGGAACGGTCGGCAGCATCAGCGCCCGGTCCGGCAGCACGTTGACGCCGGGCGTGGGCGGAATCGGCATCCTGAACGTCACCGGCAACGTGCTGATCGCCAACGGCACGATCTACCGGGTCGACCTCGATGCGGGCCTGCAGAGCGACAGAATCGTGGCCAACGGCACGGCGGAGGTTCAAGGGGGGCGCGTCCAGGTCAATGCCCTGCCGGGCGATTACAGGCCGGGCAGCCGGTGGACGATCCTCTCGGCGCAGGGCGGCGTGACGGGGCAGTTCTCCAGCGTGACCACGAACCTCGCCTTCTTCAGGCCGATCCTGACGAAGGACGGCAACAACATCTATCTCATGCTGCCGCAGATCCGGCCCTCCACGATGCCCGCCGACCGGCCGATCATCGATCCCTATCTGCCGGTGACGGAGGACGAACTGCCTCGCGTTCTCGACCTCACCTCGGGCGAGGCGCTGGTGAGCGCCACGGGCGTGATCTTGAGCCACGACGATCTCTTCCGCGCCGCCATCCTCTGCCGCCTGCGGTGCTCCATGGGCGGGTTGCCCACCTTCGCGGCGCTCGACGGCGTGCAGGTCGATTACATGGCCGACATGCCCGCGCACAGGCAGGCCGTCGCGGCGCCGGTGGCCGTTGCGCCTGCCCGGAACACGGATTGGGCCGTCTGGGGCAAGGCCATCGGCTCCTGGGGCACGACGGATGCGACGGCCACCACGGCGGCGGTGGAGCGCACTACCGGCGGCGTCGTGTTCGGCGTCGATGGCGGTCTCGGCACGCCCTATCGCTTCGGGCTCGCGGCCGGCTACTTCTCGACCGGCTTCGACGTGGCGGGACTCTCGTCCTCCGGAACGGTCGAAAGCCTTCATATCGGCGCCTACGGTTCCGCCTCTCTCGGGGCCTTCAACCTGCGGGGCGGCGTGGCCTATGCCCACCACGAGGTCGACGTGCACCGGGCTATCGCCTTCACGGGCTTTTCCGGCACCACGCTCTCCGGCAGCTCGACGGATTCCGTTCAGGCCTTCGGAGAGGTCGGCTACGCGATTCCGCTGAGCGAACGCCTCGTCATCGAGCCCTTCGCAGGCCTGGCGCACGTGCATATCGACAGCCGCGCGATCATGGAGGAGGGCTCCGCCGTCGCGGTGATGGGCGAGGCCCATTCCTTCGACACCACCTACTCCACCCTCGGAGCGCGCCTGACCGCCACCCTGCCGACCAGCGCCGGCCTGCTCACGTTCAAGGGCATGCTCGGGTGGCGCCATGCCTTCGGCGACACGGTGCCGGAAGCAACCTTCTCCTACGTGTCCGGCAGCACGCCCTTCCTCATCTCGGGCGCGCCCATCGACACGGATAGCCTCGTGGCCGAAGCGGGGCTGAACTGGGCGGTGAGCGAGAAGGTCACGCTCGGCGTCGCCTATACCGGCGCCATCGGCGCGAAGAACCAGGAGCACACCCTGCGCGGCAGCCTGAGCATTCGGTTCTGAGGCCCATCGGCTGTGTGCCAATGAAAGCCCCGCGGGCGCTCCCGCGGGGCTTTCGTGTCACGATCTTCGGCCGCCCGATCTAAATGGCGAAGAAGTCGAACTGGGTCAGCTTAAGGTTCTTGTCCAGAATCGCGAACTTGATGGCCTTCGCGGCTCCGGTGCCGTCGGAATCGTAGAACACCGCGCCGGTCTTCTTGTTGTAGATGATGCGGTCGGAGGCGTCGTGGGCCTTGGAACCGATCGACTGCCGGCGACCTGGAACTTGCCGTCCGGGTCGCTCACGATCGTCGTTGCATCTGTCGCGGAGAGCCGTTTGCCCGGCTCGTTCAATCCGCCAGCAACGACACGTTATGTCATATTGTATCGCATTTAAACTCCTAATTTGTCTTTATAATGTCCAAAATGTCGCGCCTGTTTGGCGGTGCAATAATTCCTGCACCCCCGAAGGATGACCGCGAAAGAGTGCCTTTCCGGCAAGGGGCTCAATGCTAGGCTGAATCAACAAAGTGTGAGCCCGAGTGGAGGGCTCGGGAGGCCTGGATGGTGCAGCGCGGGGATGATGTCCGTGATAACTACGGCAGTCCGGACATCATTGACCGGGTGCTCGCAGCGGTGGCCGAGGCGGGCCACAGGACCGATCAGCTCGCTGCCGAAATGCTCTACCCGTTCGACCAGCTTCATGGGCGCGAAATCGTTGCCACGCGGGAGCATGTGGGCCGTCTGCGGCTGACGCCGGGCATGCATGTGCTCGATGTCGGATCGGGCATCGGGGGGCCGGCGCGCTACGTGGCGCAGACCTACGACGTGGCGGTGACGGGGATCGACATCACGCCCGAATTCGTGGCCACGGCCAACGAGCTGACCCGACGCTGCGGCCTGGACCGCCGCGTCTCGTTCGAGGAGGCGGACGCGCTCTCCATGCCCTTCGAGGATAACACCTTCGACGCCGCGCTCTGCCTCTATGTGGGCATGAACGTGGTCGACAAGGCGCATCTGTGCCGCGAGATCCGCCGCGTGCTGAAGCCGGGAGGGCATCTGGTATGGAGCGAGGCCGCGCTCGGCCCCGTCGGCCCCGTCCGGTTTCCGGTGCCGTGGGCGCGCTTCCCATCGGCCAGCTTCCTCGTGCCGCCGCAGGTTCTGCAGCAGACCTTCACCAAGGCGCGTTTCCACATCGTCGATTTCATCGACGAGACCGAGAGGTTCATCGCGCCGGCCCAGCAGAACGGCACGGCTGAACCCACGCCGCCTCCGATGGCGCAGCAGGTGGCCAATCAGGTCGTCCTCGGCAACGACTTCATCGAGCGGCGCCAGAACTTCGTGCGCAACATGATGGAGGAGCGGCTGGTGAGCATCCTGATCGAGGCCGTGAAGACCTGATCCCTTCCCCAGCGGCAGCCGCCTCGGAACGACAGCGCCATGCATTCCGTTGGCATGGCGGATCGTGAACAGCCGGAGGCGAGACTTTCATGCTGACAGAATCGGATTTGAATGCCCCGGCCCAGCTGCATTACGAGACCGTCGGCGCATCCAAGGGCGACAGGCAGCGCGACTGGGGCGATGCCCGGGAGTTCCCGTCCCTGCGCGAAGCGGTGCATTGGGCCATGAACGAGGAGGCTCCGGCCGGCAAGCACGCGGTGATCCGCGCGGCTTCGGGGCACGTGCTCGAACCGGAGCATTTGGAGGAGATCTGGGCGAGCGTTCAGGGGCCTTGAGCCCCCGGCTCACATCCAGCCGAGGCTCAGCGCCCCGACCGTCAGGTATCGGGCCGTCTTGGCCACCGCCACGAGAAGGATGAAGACGGGCAGGGGCTCCCGCAGGACCCCCGCCACCAGCGTGAGCGGGTCGCCGATGACGGGCATCCAGCTCAGGAACAGCGTCCAGCGGCCGTAGCGATGATACCAGCCCTCCGCCTTCTTCATCTGCTCGCGCTTGACCGGAAACCAGCGCCGCCCCTCGAAATGGGCGAGGAACCGCCCGAGGAACCAGTTCACCACCGATCCTAGCGTGTTGCCGACGCTCGCCACCGCGATCAACAGCCATTCCGAGTAGCGGTCGGAGAGAAGCATGGCGAAGAGCACCGCTTCCGACTGGAACGGGAACAGGGTGGCCGAAAGAAAGGCCGCGGTGAAAAGGGCGCCGTATTCGGCAAAGGAGGGCATGAAGGCGGAATCTCTGTTGCCGGCAAAATCGTGCTCGTGTCGAGCGGGCGGGGAGGATGATCGTGGCGGTCATTCATCGGCGAAGCGACACGGCAAGATCCTCACATCGGGGTGCCATGTCCAGCACCTCCCGCAAAAGTGAGCAACTGCCGCCGGTGTTCCGCGTTGTCTATCCTTGATGGCCAAGGAGAGACGTCGTGCAGGACATGAACAGGACGAGGGGTAAAACCGCGCATGGGATGCGGGGCTCGCGAGAGCACGACCGCGCAGGGCGTTCGCGTCCGGCCTCCGGATCATGGCTTGCGCCCGCCCTGATCGGCGGAGTGGCGGCGGCCCTGGGCGCGACGGCGCTCTACGTGCACCGACGTTCCAAGGAGGCGGAGCGGCTGCACCCGCCCATCGGCCGCTTCATCGACGTCAACGGCGTCCGCCTGCACTACATCGAGCGCGGGCAGGGCGAACCGCTTGCGCTCATTCACGGCAACGGCTCGTTCATGCAGGATTTCCTGATCTGCGGCATGGTGGACGAACTCGCCAAGCGCTACCGGGTGATCGTGATCGAGCGCCCGGGCTTCGGCTACAGCTCTCGGCCGCGCCGCCTCTGGACCCCGCAGGCGCAGGCGAAGCTGATGCATGATGCGCTTCAACGCCTCGGGGTCGAGCGGGCCCACGTGCTCGGCCATTCCTGGGGCGCCATGGTCGCAGCGGCGCTCGCCGTGGATTTCCCTACCTTCGTGGAGAGCCTCGTTCTGGAATCCGGCTACTTCTACCCGACCCCGCGGGCGGATGTGCTGCTCGTCTCGCCGCCTGCCGTTCCCGTGGTCGGCGACGTGATACGCCATACCATCGCGCCCGTGACCTCGAGCCTCATGCTTCCGCAGATCTTCGACAAGATCTTCGATCCCGCACCCGTTCCGGAGCATTTCGCAAGGCACTTCCCCCGGGAGCTGGTCCTCAGGCCGTCGCACCTGCGCGCGGCCTCGGAGGACGTCGCGCTGATGATCCCGTCGGCCGCCAAGCTCCAGCACCGCTACCACGAGATCACGGCTCCGCTCGTGATCGTCGCGGGCGCGGGTGACCGGATCGTGGATATAGAACGCCATTCCGAGCGCTTGCATCACGATGTCCCGGGCAGCGAATTCGTGGAAATGCCGGGCATCGGCCATATGGGCCACCAATCGGCGCCGGATCTGGTGATCGAGGCCGTGGAGCGAGCCGTGCATCGGGCGAGACGGTCCCGCGTCGCCGCGCCGACAGGCGAAACCGTAGAGGCGCGCTGGCCCTGATGCGGCGCAATGGCGGTGGAATACGCAGGCTTCCCTTGTATTCCGCCGCCGTTACGCCTATGTAACATTTATCGACATTTGGCCGGACAATCGGGCTGTTACGCCTTGGCATGCCAGGCGCACGTTCAGACACTCTTCCAAACATCGACGAACCGGGTTCGAGGCCGTGCGTTACCACGCCCTTGCGCCCACGTGCACTGACACATGACTGAGGAATATCCCATGAACACGGGCACCGTGAAATTCTACAACGACCAAAAGGGCTTCGGCTTCATCCAGCCGGACAATGGCGACAAGGACGTNCCCACCAGGATCTGATTGCCCTGGAGGGCGAAACGTCCGCCGGCATTGTCGAGGAGCTGATAGGTGAGGGTCTCGTCCGCATCGGCCGTGGACGAGAGCGTGCCGACCAGGGAACCGGCCGCCGCATATTCCGCCGCTACGGTGCCGGTTAGGACAGGAGCCGATGGAGCATTGTTGACGGGCGTCTGGTTCACGTTCGTCACCCGCACCGTCACGGTCTGGGTGTCGGAGGCCGAACCGTCCGAGGCGACCACTGTGAGAGTGTAGTCCGTGTCCTGGTCAACAGCCAGGCGCTCGGCGTTCGCCACGCTGATCGCGCCGGTGTCCTCGTTGATCGAGAACAGACCGTCGTAGGTGCCGTTGGTGCCGCCCAGCGAATAGGTCAGCGCCTGCCCGTCCGGATCCGACGCCGTGGTCGAGGCGATGACGCCCGCCCCGGCATTCTCCGCCACCACGACCTTGCCGGCGTGGTCGCCCGTGCCGCCCGTGCCGTTCTCCGAGGCCTCCACCGCCGCGATGTCAGGCGCCCGGTTCACGTTGTTGACGGTGATCCGCACGGTGCCGTTCGCAGTGGCCTCGCCGTCCGAGGCGATGAGTTCGTAATCGACCGGCTCGTCGGCCGTAACCTCGATGTTCTGATTGACCTGGATCTGGTTGCCCAACACGATCTTGAACCGCTCGTCGGCGCTGATCAGGCCGTTCGAACCCGCAAGTGCGTCGGCGAAGGTGTAGGTCACCGTTTCGCCCTCATCGTCCGTCCGGGTGAGCGTCGCCACGCTTGCGCCCTCCGGGGAGCGCTCGTCGATGCTGAAGCTGCCCGATGGCTCATCCGGCGGGGCGTTGCCGCCGGTCGCAACGTTCCGGACCGTGATGGTGACGCCGCCGTCGGTGGTCAGTTTGCCGTCGGAGGCGCGCACTGCATAGGTGACGGTGTCGTCCTCGTCCACGCCGAACGGTTGATTCACCAGGATCTGGTTGCCGACGATCTTGAAGCGGCTGTCGGCGCTCACCGTTCCGCCGCCCTCGAAGGTGTAGGTCACCGTCTCGCCGTCCGCGTCCTTTTCGGCCAGGTTCGCCACCACCGTGCCGGCCGCCTTGCCCTCGTTGACGACGAAGCTGCCGGCCGGGGCCGCGGGCGCTTGGTTCTCCAGCGAGAGCGTGCCGTTGCTGAACTGCACCAACTCGATGTTGCGCAAGAGGTCCGTGCCGTCCTCGTCTGCCCGCTTGTCGACGATCGTGACGCTGCCGTCCTGGTTTCGGATGACGGTGTAGTCGGAGATCGCGCCGGAGAAGAGGGCCTTGTCCTGGCCCGCGCCGCCGTCCAGCGTGTCGTCGCCCTTTCCGCCTTGCAGCACATTGCTGCCCGAATTGCCCGTGAGCGTGTTGGCGCCTTCGCTGCCGGTGCCGTCAAGGTTGCCGGTGCCCGTGAGCTGCAGGTGCTCGACATGGGCGCCGAGCGTAAAGCTAACCGAAGCGCGGACGGTGTCGGTTCCGTCGTCCGCCGCTTCCTGCACCACGTCGCCGCCATCGTCGACGATATAGATGTCGCTGCCCTCGCCGCCGATCAGGGTATCTGCGCCGGCGCCGCCGTCGAGGCGGTTGTCGCCGTCATTGCCGGTGATCGCGTTGGCGAGCTCGTTGCCCGTGTCGTCGAGCCGTTCCGTACCAGTAAGGACGAGATTTTCGACGTTGACCCCGAGGGTGTAGGAAATCGTGGTCCTGACGGTGTCGGTTCCTTGGTCCGCAGCTTCCGTCACGACGTCGCCCGCATTGTCGATAACGTAGGTGTCGTCGCCGAAACCGCCTGCCATCTGGTCCGCGCCCTCGCCGCCATCCAGGAGATCGTCGCCGCGAAACAGGAGATCGCCGTCTCCGGTGAGTATGTCGTCTCCGCTATGGCCGAAGAGGCTGTCACTTCCGTCGCCACCGACGAGGTTATCGCTGCCGTTACCCCCGTGAGCTGTATCGTTGCCTCTTTCGAGTGAGACGAGGCCCGTCACGACACCTCCGCGGCCATCATAGAGGTCGGCACCGTTGCCGAACTGCAGGTTGCCCTCCATGCGTCCGGTGTTGAACACTTGGTCGCGTCCCGAACCGCCCTTGAAGGCAGTAGCCCCGATGATGGTCCCGGAATTCGTCAGGGTCGATTGCTCATCGTGCCCACTGAACAAATCGACGGCGATGGTTCCCCCCTGGATCAAACCCGAATTCACCACCCGCATCGGCCCTTGCCCAATGATTCCGATGGTCCCGCCGATGATGTCGCCGTCGTTGAAGACGCCGTATTGGGAAGGGTCGACGGCCGATGCACGAACATCGCTGCCGGTCAGTGTGTTTGCCAGGTTGAGGTCAATTGCAGCATCGGTGCCTGAAATGACACCTCTGTTGACGATCTGGTTCTGATATCCCTCAAGCCCTGCGCGAATGCCGTAGAAGCCTGTGATCATTCCGGTGTTGATGACAGAATTGCCGCCGAAATTCAGGAAAACGCCTGAATTGAGAATTCCGCCTGCCAGATCGCCGGTATCGGAGGCGCGGATCTGACCTGCATTTGTCAGGGTATTGTCTCTGCCGCTGAGATGAACGCCGGCCGTATGACTGTCGATGACGCCGGAGGCGGAGACGCGGACGGAACTTCCATCGTGTGCAAAGACAATGCCGGTGTCGGCTGCATAGACCGAGCCGTCGATCCTGGCATGGCTTGCCGAGTTTCCGGTGTTGCTGATGCCGTTTGCGTCTTCTGTAAGAATCGAGCCGGTCGAAGTGACCACCACATTCGGGTCATCGTCCGAGGCAATGACCTCGGTCGTGACCACCGTCGAAATATATTGCGTCATCTGAGATGCCCCTCACGTTCAGTAAGAGGCAATCTGTAACATTATATAATGCCAATCAACACCTGATGTTGTCTGGCAGTTAATAAGGACGTTGCATCAGCACATTCATTCCCAGCCAAACATGTTCCGGCAGGCCTGCGGCCTAGACCATACGGCCTAGACCGGCCCCATGCGGCACCTTGCCGCCGGCGACGGGTCGTCGTCCGCCCGGGCGCCCATCAGCTGCACCGGATCATCGACACCTTCTCTGGTATGTCCGCCACCGCCGGCTCGTAGGCGCCGGTCTCCGGGTTGCGCACCATCAGCACGCCCGAAGCGACCCCGAAGAAGGCGCCGTGGAGCTGGAGCTTGCCGCGCTCGACCAGGATCCGCACGCAGGGGAAGGTCATCAGGTTGTTGAGGCTGTTCTCGATGGCGGCGAGTTCGAGCTTCGCCACGTAGTCGTCGAGGCTCTCCCGGCGCGGGCCGAGGCGCTCGGCGGCGGGGGCGATCAGGGTCATCCAGCGGCCGATGAAGTCGCCGGGCGACAGGGGGGCGGTGTCGTCCGCGAAGGCGCGGATGCCGCCGCAGCGGGCATGGCCCATCACCACGATGTGCTTCACGCGCAGCGCCTGCACGGCGAATTCCAGGGCCGCCGAGGTGCCGTGATACTCGCCGCCCGTCTCGTAGGGCGGCACGAGGTTGGCCACGTTGCGCACCACGAAGAGCTCCCCCGGGCTGGCGTCGAAGATCACCTCCGGCGAGACCCGGCTGTCGCAGCAGCTGATCACCATCACCTCGGGGGACTGGCCCTGCTCGGCCAACGCTTCGTAACGGGATTTCTCGCGCGCGAAGCGATCGTCGAGGAAGGCGCGGTAGCCTTCGGTCAGGCGCGATGGAAACATGGGAGACGCTCCTTCGGGTCGCAGACGGTTTCGGTCGGCGCGATTGATAGGTCATCCGGCCCGGCAGCGCCAGACCTGCCGCCACCGGCCAGCGATGTCAGAAATGCTCGGCGCGGATCACCTGGACGTCGGAGACGGCGACGATGCCGATCTGGCGCGACACCACCGCGTAGACCTCCTCCAGCACCGGGTCGAGCCGCGTCGGGTCGGTGATGCAGACCACCATCACCATGCGGCCCGCGTCGCCTGCCAGGCCCTCGCTGCTCCAGGGGCCGTCATGCCCCCGGCCTGCCAGGGCCGGGACCACCGTGTAGCCGGTGACCTGGGCCCGGTCGAGCCGGTCCAGGAGGCGCCGGAGGACCGGGAACTCGACGACGATCTCGACGCGCTTCTTGAGGTGGGTCTGCATGGAACGGCTGCGCTCTTGAGGGTGAAGCCCCTATCCTGCCACGAGCCCGGCCAGGGCCATATAGAGCGGGATGCCGAGGGACAGGTTGAACGGAAAGGTCACGCCCAGGGACAGGGTGAGATAGATCGCGGGCTTCGCCTCGGGAAGGGCGAGGCGCATGGCGGCCGGCACGGCGATGTAGGAGGCCGAGGCCGCAAGGGTGATGAACAGGGCCGCGCCGCCCGGCGACAGGCCCAGCGGAAGGGCCGCCAGGGTCGCGAGCGCCGCGCTCAGCAGGGGCATGACGATGCCGAAGCCGAGAACGGGCGGGGAGAGGTGCCGGGCCCCCTCCCGCATGCCGCGTCCCGCCACCAGGCCCATGTCGAGCAGGAACAGGCAGAGCACGCCCCGGAACGGATCGACGATGAAGGGGGCGATCATCCCCAGGCCCTTCTGGCCCGTGGCCCAGCCGATGAGGAACGACCCCACCAGCATCACTACGGAGCCGTTGAGGCCGACCTCGTGCAGGAGCGAGCCGAGGCTGCCACCGTTCCCGCCGCTCCGCTCCTGGCCCTTCCGGGCGAGGAGCAGGGCCGACAGAATGGCGGGCGTCTCCATCACGGCCGCGACGGCGACGAGATAGCCCTCGAAAGGGATGTTCTGCCCGCGCACGACCTCGGTCGCCGCGATGAAGGTGACGATGGAGATCGAGCCGTAATGCGCCGCCACCGCCGCCGCGTCTACCCGGGACAGGCGGGAAACGGCGCGCAGGATCAGGAAGCCGATGACCGGGATCGCGAAGGAGAGCGCGATGCCCATGAGCACCACGCCGACCATGCGCGCCGTGACGCCGCTGGCGGCGATCTCCGCGCCGCCCTTGAAGCCGATGGACAGCATCAGGTAGAGCGCGAGCGTCTTCGCGACGGCTTCCGGCACCGTCAGGTCCGAGCGCGCCAGGGCCGCCGCGAGCCCCAGCGCGAAGAACAGCACCATCGGCGAGAGCAGGTTCTGGGCAGCGAGTTCGAGCAGGCTCACGGGAGTCGGGCCTCAGGGAACGAGTTCGGAGAGGCGCTGGAGCTCGACGTTGGCGCCGCACAGGAGCACGCCGACCCGCTCGCCCGGGGCCGGCCTGTAGGCGCCCGAGACGAGGGCCGCCAGTGCCGCAGCCCCGCCGGGCTCCGTGGCGATGCGCCAGTCGCGCCAGAGCAGCCTCTGCGCCTCGCGGATCGCCGGATCCTCGACCAGGGCCACGTGGTCCACCGTCTCACGGCAGATCGCGTAGACGAGATCGCCCGTGTTGCGGGCGCCCAGGGAATCGGCCGCGACCGAATCCACGTCCACGTCGACCGGGCGTCCGGCCTCCAGCGCCGCGTGGAGCGCGCGCGAGCCCTTGGGTTCGACGCCCACCACCTTCACGCGGCCATTCCACCAGCTTCCAATGCCGCTGATGAGACCGCCGCCGCCGACCGCGACCAGCACCGTGTCGAGGGGAGGGGCGTCCTCCTCCCATTCGAGGCCGGCGGTGCCCTGGCCCGCAATGGTCGTCTCGGCCCCGAAGGGGTGGACCCGCAGCGCCCCGCTCTCGGCCACGTAGAGGTCGCAGGCCTCCTGCGCGTCCGCATAGCGCGCGCCGCCGATCACTACCTCGGCCCCATGCGAGCGGATGACGGCGATTTTCGCGGGGCTCGAGATTTCCGGCACGAAGATGCGCGCCTTCATGCCGAGCCGCTTTGCCGCATAGGCTACCGCGGCGCCGTGGTTGCCGCCCGAGGCGGCCGCCACCCCCGCCTCCGTCACCTTCTGGCTCAGCAGGGTGTTGAACGCGCCACGGGTCTTGAACGAGCCCGCATGCTGCAGGAATTCGAGCTTCAGGCTGACCGGGCCGTCATGGCCGAAGGCGCCGCGCAGCGTCCAGGACGGCGTGCGGCGGATATGGGAGGCGATGCGGGAATGGGCGGCTTGGATGTCGGAGCGGGAGATGAGCATCAGTTGCGAAGGGTCCAGATGGCGACGGGCAGGCCGTGGGCATCACGGCCGGGCGGATCGGGAAAAGGTTGTCCCCCACCTCTCGCGATGTCGAGGGCCACGGTCAAGCCCGCAAGCGCATCGAGCAGGTCGTCCGGGCCGGCGCCCGGGGGAGCTTTCGCGCCGATCAGGTCCGTGGGAAGCCCGGCTCCGGCCAGGAGCGAGCGCCGCAGGGCGAGGCCCGGCTCATGGGGCCGGCTCTTGACCTTCTTCGGCTCTTGAAGCGCCTTCCGGCCGTTCAGCGCCCAGAAGGCGAGCTCGGGATGCACCTCGAAGATCCGCGGAACGAGATCGGGGCGCGCCTGGAGCAGTGCGTCGATCTCGCGGATCCTGGGGAAGAGGTTGAAGCCCTGCCGCGAGACCTTCCGCGGCGGCTCCGATGTAGCGAGGGCAAGGGCGCAGGCCTCGCCGTAATCCGGCGCGAAGACGGCCCGCCGCGACGGAATGGCGAAGACCGAGGATTGCCGCTCGCCGAGGAGCGGGCGCACGAGCTGCTCGGGCACCCGGCCCGAGCCCTCCGTCCGCTCCGGCAGTCCGATGGGCATGTCAACGGCCACGACCTGCGGCTTCTCCGGCCCGTCGAGGATGTCCGCAAGCGCCGGAGCGAGACGCAGAACGCACGAGGACGGTTCGTCGGGGATCATGAGAGCCGCGATCCAGCCTGCCCGGCATCCGTCCACACCGGCAACCCACATGAAGCGGCCTCCTCGATTTCGTTTGATGCGGCACGACCGGGGCCCTTAAATCGCAGGCAACCGCACGAGAGGGAAGCCATGACTCCGATCCGCCCGCGCCGCAGCGCGCTCTACATGCCGGGCTCCAACGCCCGGGCGCTGGAAAAGGCCAGAACCCTGCCGGCCGACACGGTGATCATCGACCTGGAGGACGCGGTGGCGCCGGACCTGAAGGCGGCGGCCCGCGAGCAGGCCTGCAATGCCGTCCGGCAGGGCGGCTACGGCGCGCGCGAGGTGGTGATCCGCATCAACGCCCTCGATACCCCCTGGGGCGAGAACGACCTGGCGGCCGCGGCCCAGGCGGCGCCGGATGCGGTGCTGGTGCCGAAGGTCTCCTCGCCCGAGGCATTGGTGGCCGTCGGCATCCGCCTGCGCCGGCACGGGGCGCCGGAGCGCACGCGGGTCTGGGCCATGATCGAGACGCCGCTCGCGGTCCTGAAGGCCGAGGACATCGCCAGCGCCGCCCTCGACGTGGATACGCGTCTGTCCTGCTTCGTTCTCGGCACCAACGATCTCGCCAAGGAAACCCGCGCCCGCCTCCTGCCCGGCCGCGCCGCCATGATGCCTTGGCTCATGCAGGTGCTTGCCGCTGCTCGCGCCTACGGCATCGATGTGCTGGACGGGGTCTACAACGATCTTTCCGATGAAACCGGTTTCAGGGCCGAATGCGAGCAGGGACGCGATTGCGGCTTCGACGGCAAGAGCGTCATCCACCCCGGCCAGATCGCCGTCGCCAACGAGGTCTTCGCGCCGTCGCCGGACGAGGTGGAGACGGCCCGCGCCCTCATCGCCGCCTTCGAGCGGCCCGAGAACGCGGACAAGGGCGCTCTCGCCATCGGGGGCCGCATGGTCGAGCGGCTTCATGCGGAGATGGCGAGGCGGGTGCTGGGGCTGGCGGAGGCCATCGAGGCGCGGGGGCGGAGCTAGAGCCGATTCCATTTGCATGGAATCGGCTCTCTTCCTCGTCGTGCCGCGCTTTTGACGGCGAGCCGGATCCACTTCGCCGAGAAACGCTCCAGGCACAAGGCAAACCGCAGGAAGAATCGGGTCGGGAATCCTATGAGGCGGTTATGCGATTCTTGTGTTTGCGGAACTGCGACGGCCTGATGCCCGTGATCTGCTGAAACTTGTTCGAGAAGGCGAACGGGTTCTCATAGCCGACCTGGTTCGCGATCAGCTCGATTTTCACGTCCGTCGTCGCCAGGAGATGGGCCGCGTGCTGGATCCTCAGGACCGCAAGTTGCTGGATCGGGCTCCGTCCGAGGCTCCGGTGGCACAGCCGGCGCAGGTGCTCGCCACTCATGCTTGCCAGGTCGGCGAGCTCGCCCAGCGTCCAGTCTCGCGAGAGGTCCTGCTGGACGACGCTCCAGAGCGACAATAGCCGCTTTTCCCGGCGCCACGGCTCCATGAACAGGTCGACGTAGCGCTCGATGAGATCGATCCAGAGACCGCACGTGCCGATATCGCGAGCGCCTTCCACTTCATGAACGAGCCCCATGATCGCGTGCCGGAGCGGCTCCGGGTCGAAGCGCGCCATAAGCGGAGCGACCGCGCTGATCATCGAGAAGGGCGACGAAGGCGTGAAGCGCACCCAGCAATATTGCCACCGCCTCGACGGAATGGCGTGAAAGGCGTGCAGAACGTGGGCCGGAGCGAAAGTCGTCATCCCCACTCGATGCGGTCGCCAGCGGCCGTCGAGCAACATTCGTCCTTCGCCGCCGAGCGATCCGTGCAGATAGGCGCCGCTGAGCTTCGTCCTGACGATGCGATAGGGCGTGGCCGCGTCGCCGACCCCGACATGCGCGATGTGCCGTTGGCGGAGAAGCGGGCAGGTATCGTCGCGTATGATCCACTGTTGCGTCTTGGCGCCGACAATGTGTGTTTCGAGTAGCTTCTCGTGCGCTACGACCATGGCTTCCGTGTTCTTCGACTGCCAAACTTCCGCTCAAGATAACAAAAATCATCATGGAGGAAACGATGGCCGTAAGTCTCAAAAGCATCCTTTTGACGTCAGTACTTCTGCCGCTGGCAGTAACGCCTGCAACAGCACAATCGAACGCCGTTTCCGACGACGTGGTCAGGATCGGCGTGCTGACGGATATGAGCGGCGTCTATTCCGACTTGGCCGGAAAGGGTGCCGTCGAAGCCGTGAAAATGGCAGCGGAAGATTTCGGAGGGAAAGTTCTTGGCAAACCCATCGACGTCATCTTCGCCGATCATCAGAATAAGCCGGATGTCGGCTCCGCGACTGCTCGCCAATGGTTCGACACGGGCGGCGTTGATCTGATCGCCGACCTTTCCAATTCTGCCGTTGCACTCTCGGTCGCGACCCTCGCGAAGGAGCGGAAGCGTCATATCATCGTGAACGGCTCGTCGAACATGGGCATCACGAACCAGGTGTGCTCGCCCTACGCGGTGCATTACGCATATGACGCCTACTCGCTCGCTCACGGCACCGGCAAGGCCGTCGTCGAGCAGGGCGGCGATACCTGGTTCTTCCTCACGGTCGATTTCGCGTTCGGTATCGGGCTCGAGCAACAGGTTTCCGAGGTCGTTCGGGAAGCCGGAGGGCGTGTGCTCGGGTCCGCGAGGCATCCGCTCGGCACGACGGATTTTTCGTCCTTCGTTCTGCAAGCGCAGAC
The DNA here is from genome assembly GCF_042650665.1 of Microvirga sp. GCM10011540. Taxonomy (NCBI): domain Bacteria; kingdom Pseudomonadati; phylum Pseudomonadota; class Alphaproteobacteria; order Hyphomicrobiales; family Methylobacteriaceae; genus Microvirga; species Microvirga sp. GCM10011540. The sequence goes on from NZ_JBHSBQ010000005.1 coordinate 87,160, forward strand.
ATCCAAGGCGAAGATCGTCGGCATTGCCTCGACCGGCGGCGACGCGATCAACGCGATCAAGGCCGCCGCGGAGTTCGGGATCACGAAGGATCAGGACCTCGCTGCTCTTCTATTGTGGGTCAACGACGTCCACGCGATCGGCCTCGAGACCGCGCAGGGGCTTCTGCTCACGAATGCCTGGTACTGGGACATGAACGACGAAACGAGGTCCTTCGCCAAGCGCTACTTCGACCGTGTGGGCAACATGCCCAACATGAGCCAGGCGGCAGACTATTCGTCGACAATGCACTACCTGAAAGCCGTGCAGGCGGCCGGCACGGACGATCCGGACGCCGTCTCGGCCAAGATGCGGGAAATGCCCATCAACGACTTCTTCGCCAAGGACAGCAAGATCCGCGTCGATGGCCGCATGGTCCACGACATGTATCTCTGGAGGGTCAAGGCTCCTTCCGAGTCGAAGTATCCTTGGGACTATCTCAAGCTGGTCGACACGATTCCGGCCGAACGGGCTTTCCAGCCTCTCGATCAGAGCAAGTGCTATCTTGTGAATAAATCCGGCTGATTACCATGCCGCGCTCCGGCTCAACCGAAGCGCGGCATCTCCGACAGCCTCTCGCCTCGAAAGGAGGTGAGGGCGTGATCCAGTTACTCATTCCCAGGAAAGAATATGGCTCGGTTTGAGCGAAGAACCTTGGTCGAACGCTTCCAGGACATGGTCCGGAGAGGCGAGCCCATCATCGGCGGCGGAGCCGGCACCGGAATTTCCGCAAAATGCGAAGAGGCGGGAGGGATCGATCTCATCATCGTCTATAATTCCGGGCGGTACCGCATGGCCGGACGCGCCTCCTCGGCGGGTCTGCTCGCCTATGGCAACGCGAACCAGATCGTCAAGGAAATGGCCGGCGAGATCCTCCCCGTCGTCCGGCACACGCCCGTCATCGCAGGCGTGAACGGGACCGACCCCTTCGCCATCATGCCGGTGCTCCTGAGGGAGCTCAAGGAAATGGGCTTCTCGGGCGTTCAGAACTTTCCCACCGTCGGGATCATCGACGGTACCTTTCGGGTCAGCCTGGAGGAGACCGGAATCCAGTTCGCATCGGAAATCGACATGATCCGCCAGGCTCACGAACTCGATCTCCTCACGACCCCTTATGTCTTCAGCGCCGACGAGGCTGTCGAGATGGCCAAGGCCGGTGCCGATCTGATCGTGCCGCACATGGGCGTCACGGTTGGAGGGACGATCGGAGCAACGACCTCGAAGACGCTTGAGCAATCCGTCGCACTGATCGACGAGTGGGCCGAGGCCGCTCGGAAGGTCCGCAAGGACGTCATCGTGATCGCGCATGGCGGCCCCATCGCGACTCCCGAGGATGTCGTCTATGTCCTCGAGAACAGCGAGCACTGCGACGGCTTCTACGGCGCCAGCAGCATGGAGCGCCTGCCGACCGAAATCGCCCTCACGGAGCACATTCGCACGTTCAAGAACCTTTCCATGGAAATTGGCCAGAGGGAGAAGGCTGCATGCCCCGCGTCTACGTGAGCGCAGTGATGGACGTCACGATCGATGAGGCGTGGAACGTGCTGCGCGATTTCAACGCCCTGCCGGTATACCATCGCTTCTTCAAGGACAGTCATATCGAGAACGATTGGCCGGCCGACAGGATCGGCTGTGTCCGAAACTTCAGGACGAAAGAGGGGGACGACTACATCCGCGAGCAGCTCCTGAGCCTGTCGGATCGCGAACACCTTTGCTGCTACACCATCATCGAGGCATCGATTCCCCTGTGGAACTACGTATCCGAGATGCGGCTTCGCCCGGTGACGGAAAGCCGGCAGACCTTTGGAGAATGGTGGGCTGAATTCGATACCCCGCCCGAGCAGGAGGAAGACCTCGTGGGACGGGTGACGGACACGTTCCGCTTTGCCTTCGAGGGCGCTGCGGAAGTGGCCAAAGCGAGGCGTCGCGGTGCTTCATGACGACCGTTCCGAGCAAAGGAAAGGCCTATATCGTCGGCACGTTCGATACGAAGGCTGAGGAACTCCGCTATGTCGGAGCCCTGCTGCGGGGTGCAGGGATCCCGACGGTCCTGGTGGATGTCGGGACCAAATCGTCCTCGGCGGATGCCGACGTCCCGGCCGAGACGGTCGCCTCTCATCATCCGGACGGGGTCGATGCCGTCTTTCGGGCAGGTGAGCGCGGCATTGCGGTCGATGCGATGAGAGATGCGCTTCAAGCCTTTATGCGGACTTGCACGGATGTCGGCGGGATCATCGGTCTCGGGGGGTCCGGCGGCACCGCCATCATCACGCCGACGATGCAGCGCCTCCCGATCGGCATGCCGAAGGTCATGGTGTCGACACTGGCATCGGGCGACATTTCGCGCTTCATCGGCGTCAGCGACATCATCATGATGTTCCCGGTCACCGATATCGCGGGACTGAACCGGGTGTCCCGCGTCGTCCTCGGCAATGCGGCCCATGCGCTCGCCGGAATGATGGTAAGGGACATTCCTGAGACCGGTGACGACAAACCGTCTATCGGGATCAGCATGTTCGGCGTGACCACGCCCTGCGTCCAGCAATTGACGGCCTCCCTCTCCGGCACCTTCGACTGTCAGGTGTTTCATGCCAACGGCCCGGGAGGGCGGGCGCTGGAGGCGCTCACGGCGTCCGGCCTGTTCCGGGGGGTCGTGGACGTCACGACCACCGAAGCTGCCGACTACCTCTTCGGAGGCGTATGCAGCGCCGGGCCGGACCGTTTCGAGGCCGTTGCTCGTGCGGACGTGCCGTGGGTCGGTTCGTGCGGCGCATTGGACATGGTCAATTTCTGGGCCATGGATACTGTCCCGGAACGCTATCGCGGACGCCTCCTCCACTCGCACAACGCCCATGTCACGCTGATGCGGACATCCGCGGACGAAATGGTAGCCATCGGCGAATGGCTGGCGGGGAAGCTGAACCGGTCCCGAGCTCCGGTGCGCCTCCTGATCCCGGAGGGGGGATTGTCCATGCTCGATGCCCCAGGGCAGCCATTCTTCGATCCCGCCGCGAATGAGGCGCTGTTCGCGAGTCTCGAGCGGAGTTTCCAGGCATCGGAGACGCACCGGATCGTTCGTGTCCCCCACCACATCAACGATCCGGCTTTCGTCGAGGAACTCGTCCAGCACGTTCATGACGTGATGGGTGACCGGCCTTCGTCGGGCTGACACGCATGGTTGCAGCGGGAGCCCGACGATCCGGCCGCAGCGACCTCGTGCCTGGCAATGATCATCCCGGATTGTATTGGCGGTTCGCTTCCGGATCCTCGGTGGAGAACGGGAGCGACGCCAGTTCCTCCCACATCGCGTCGGGGATCGGCCAGCACGCCCATTCGATGGTCTGCTCGACCCGCTCAGGCTTGCTGACCCCGCAGATGGTGGACGTGATCCGCTCGTCGCGCATCGAGAACTGCAAGGCGGCCGCGCCCGGGGGAACGCCGTGCCTGGCGCAGATGGCCTCGATCCGCCGGACAGGGTCCAGCACCTCTTCCGAGGCTTCCTGGTAGACGTAGCGTGGATAGGCGCTCGATCCTTTCGCAAGGACGCCGCCGGCGTAGGGGGCCGCGTTCAGGACCGCAATGCCCCTCGATCGGGCGAAGTCGATCATGGCGTCGGCATTGCGGTTGGTCAGGGTGAAGCGGTTATGGGTGATCAGCACGTCGAAATCCCAATCCCGCAGGAGCGGCATCATGATGTCGACGGAGCCTGCCGCAAGGCCGACGGCCTTCACCAGTCCCTCCTCCTTCATTCGGAACAGTTCCGGTAGAGCGCCCTTCGGGCCGCAAGTGCCTTCCAGGGAATCCGCGTGTTCCGGATCATGCAGATGCAGAATGTCGATGCGTTCGAGACCGAGCGCCTTCAGGCTCTCGTCGAGGGATCGCCTCGCCTGGGCGGCATCGAAGCGGTTCGTCTGCGGGTCGCGGTCCAGCTTGGTCGACACGACGGATCCCTGAGGGAGCCCGCCGCGCTGGCGGATGACGTCGCCAATCCGCTCTTCGCTGCGTCCCATCCCGTAGATGCGGGACGTATCCAGAAAGTTCGCCGGGCCGCGGAAGATGGCCGTGATCGTATCCCGCGCTCTTTCCTCGTCGACGCCATAGCCATAGGTGCCCGGCATGTCTCCCAGGGAGGAGGTGCCGAAGCAGATCTTCGAGACGGAAAGATTCGTGCGTCCCAGCAGGGTCGTCGGGATTGTCTCGGCAGGCATGCGAAGATTCCGTTCGTTGTGGACAGGCCGGTCCGGCCTATCCGTTGTATCCGAAGTAGCGCGGCAACCAGAGCACGACATCCGGCACGAAGATCATCAGCAGGAGAGCCGCGATCAGGATGCCGATGAAGGCCCAGATCTCGCGAATGATGTCGCGCAGGGAAATACCGGTCAGGCCGCTCATGACGAAGAGCAGAACGCCGTAGGGGGGCGTGATCATCCCGATCATGATGTTCACGACGATCACGATGCCGAAATGCACCAGATCGATGCCGAGCGCCCGGGCCGCCGGCAGGAACAGCGGTACGAGAACGAGGAGCATGGTCGTGGCGTCGAAGAGGCACCCGAGCAGAAGGAAGAGCAGATTGACCAGGAGAAGAAAGACGAGCGGCGATACGTCGAGATCCCCGAGAAGCCGGCCGATCTGCTCGGGAAGACGCTCCGAGGCGACGATGTAGTTGAGGATCAGGGCGCCCGCGATGAGAAGCGCCACCGCGCTGGTCGCCTTGCTGGAATCGACCAGGACGCTGAACGCCTCCTTCCACGAGAGCTCGCGGTAGAAGAACACCGCGAGAGCGAGGGCGTAGGCTGCCGCGATGGCGGCGGCTTCCGTGGGCGTGGTCGCTCCGCCATAGATGCAGGAGAGCAGGATGACTGGCATGAGGAGCGCCGGGAAGGCCCGATAGGTCGTGCGCGGCAATTCGCTGAGCGGAATGCCTTCCCCCCGGGGGAAGTTTCGCCTGCGGGCCACGAAGCCCACCAAGGCCATCTGGGACAGCCCCATGACGAGGCCGGGAATGATCCCGCCGAGAAATAGGTAGCCCACCGACGTGTCGGAGACCACCGCATAGATCACCATCGGGATCGATGGAGGGATGATGGGCCCGATGGTTGCCGAGGAGGCCGCCACCGAGACCGCGAATCCCGGCGGAATGCGCCCCTGCTTGATCATCATCTGGGTGACGAGCTTTCCAGGCCCGGCCGCATCCGCAATGGCCGATCCCGACATGCCCGAAAAGATGATGCTGACGAGAATGTCGACCTGCGCCAGACCGCCCCGGAAGCGCCCGACGAGGGCCTGACAGAACATGAAGAGCCGGTCGGACACCCCGCTCGCATTCATGATGTTGGCGGCGAGAATGAACAGCGGCACCGCGAGCAGCACGAAGGAATCGTAGAGGCCATTCAGGATCTGCTCCCCGAACAGCCCCACGTCCCGGCCCGTCACGATCAGATAGCCGATGGAGGCGACGAACATCGCGAATGCGACCGGCATTCCCAGAACGGCCAGACCGAAGAAGACGACGAGGGTGAGGATAAAGACCGTGCTCACGGCTCGATCTCCCCCTCGCGTCGGAGCTCATCTCCCCAGGAGCGCCCCAGAAGGCGCCGGACACGGACCACGGCACCGATGACCACCGCGACCGCGAACACGACGAAGATGGAGTAGAGGAGATCGAAGCGGATCCCGATGACCGGGCTCCTCTCGATTTCCATGAAGGAAACGTAGTCGAACGTTCCCGGAATGGCTGCAACGAATGCGATCCCGATCAGGATCGTTAGCGCAACCGCGAGCCAGCGCCTCCGCGCGGGAGGCAGCGACATGAAGACCATGTCGAAGGTGATGTGCTCCCGCTCGCGCAGCAGGAACGCCCCGCACCAGAAGATGATCCAGATATATGCGATCAGCACGAATTCCTGGGTCCACGCGACCGGGTCGTTGAGGACGTACCGGGTGAACACCTGGAGCAGGAACGCTGCGAACATGGCCACGAACAGGAGCACGGAGACCAGTTCGGCAAGGAAGCGGAGACGGGCGCGAACAGATTGCATCGAAGCTCCCGGGGTGAGCGCCGTGAAGAAGCGGCAGCCCAAGGCGGCGGCGCTCAAGAAAGCGCTCGATTGAGAAGCGTGGAATTCCGAGCGGATGCTTCGGCACAGACGGAGGCCGGCCGGAGCATCCGCTCGACAGGGGATGACCGGCTTACTTGATCGCGTTCACGCGATCGACCATGCCCTTCGGCCAGGACTTCGACAGATCGGATTCGAGGTAGGCCTTCTGCACCTGCTGACGGAAGGCTTCCACGTCGGGCTTGTAGACCTTCAATCCTTGCGACTTGAAGAAGTCGGCAAGCTGGGCCTCCTCCTTGATGCGGTTCTCGTTGTTGAAGCGCACGGCGGCCTTGGCGGCACCCATGACCGCGGCCTTCTGCTTGTCGTCGAGCTTGTCCCAGGTGGAGCCGGCCAGCGAGAGGAAGATCGCGTCCACCAGATGGTCGGTGAGGGCGATCTGCTTCGTGACCTCGTAGAACTTGGCCGCCCGGACCGTGGGGAGCGGGTTGTCCTGGCCGTCGATGGCGCCCGTCTGCAGCGCGGTGTAGATTTCGCCGAACGCGACCGGGAGCGGATTGGCTCCGAGCGCCTTGCCGAGAAAGAGCCAGGTATCCGACCCGGGCATGCGGAGCTTCACGCCCGCGAGATCGGCCGGCGTCTTGACTTCCTTCTCGGTCCTCAGGTTGAGCTGACGGGTGCCGAGATATCCCACGCTGAGGATCTTGATCCTCATCTTGTCCTCGACGAGGCCGTACATTTCCTTGCCGATGTCGCTCTCGAAGACCTTCGCCTGGTGCTCGGGATCCCGCAGCAGGTAACCGGCCGTGAAGATGGACCATTCCGGAATCTGCTTGGCGATGTCGAAGGCGGAGATCATCGCCATCTCGAGGTTGCCGCGCTGCATGGCCGCGGGCTCGGTGCCTTGCTTGAAGAGAGTTCCGTTCAGATGGATCTCGACGTCGAACTGGCCCGGAGCCGCCTTCTCCAGTTCCTCCTTGAACACAGGCAGCATCTTGGCGTGCCAGTCCGCCTCCACGGCGGGTGTCGAGATGCGAAGCTTGATGGGGTCGGCGGCCATGGCCGGCGTCAGGCCGGCGATGGCGGCGGCCGCGACCGTTCCCATGAACAGGCGCCGTGAAAGCGAAGCGAGCATTGGTGTCCTCCCGACGGTGATTGACTGTTTCAGAGCATTATCGAAGTCGCTCTTGTTTCCCATTCTGCACCCGTCATCGCGGACTTGTAAACATCTGACATGTGACTAACATGTCAGTTCTCATATCAGTGCTCCGAGGCTTTGCAGCCTTGGGCGAAACCGAGGACTCTCCCCGTGACCCTGCCCGCCGGCCGCTTCGGCCTCTCCGCTGCGATGACCACTCCCTTCCACGAGAGCGGAGCCCTCGACCTCCCGCGGCTGGCAGATCACGCCCGCTGGTGTCTTGCCAGCGGGTGCGCAAGCGTTACGGTGTTCGGCACGACCGGCGAAGGCGTCTCCGTGGGGACGTCGGGTCGCGAGCAGGTTCTGGGCGCGCTCGCTGCTGCCGGCATAGAGGGCGAGGGCGTGGTCTATTGCATTGCCGCTTCATCGATCCACGAGGCCGTGGTGCAGGGGCGCATGGCGGCGGAGTTCGGCTGCACAGGCCTTCTGCTGACACCGCCCTTCTACTTCAAGGGCGTCAGCGACGACGGCGTCTTCTCCTGGATTGCCGCAGTCCTGCAGAAGCTCGGGTCGGCCGCCCGCAACATCATTCTCTACAATATCCCCTCGGTCACCCAGGTTTCGCTCTCGGTTGAACTCATCGAGCGGATCAAGCGCGAATTCCCAGGCGCGATCGCGGGCGTGAAGGATTCGTCCGGGAACTGGGAGTACACGCAGCGGCTTCTCGCGGCCCACGGCGATCTCGCGATCCTGATCGGGGACGAGCGCTATCTCGCCGAAGGCGTGCGCCGCGGCGGCCAGGGCGCCATTTCGGGCCTGGCGAATATCTGCCCGGAGGCTCTTCGCCCCCTCGCCATGGACGGGCAAGACGATCAGCGAATCAACCGGCTCGTGGACGAAGTGCTGAAGTATCCGGTGGTGCCTGCGGTGAAGGCCCTCCTGGCCCGCCGGACGGGCGACAAGGCCTGGCTGAACGTGCGCGCTCCGCTGGTTCGCCTGCCGGCGGCGGATGTCGGACGGCTCGGCGGCTTCTACGACGATCTCTTCACGGACAAGGCAGCTTAGCGAGAAACCAGGATGGACGAAGCCACTGCAGGCCGGGACGGGCCAAACCTTCGGGAGAAGGCCTATGACCGCTTCACCCACCATCTCCTTGCCCGCGACATCCGTCCGGGCCAGTTCGTGTCCCAGCGCCAGCTCATGGAATTGACGGGGCTCTCCCTCGCCGCCATCCGTGAGCTGGTCCCCCGGCTCGAATCGGAAGGCCTCATCAGGACCGTGCCCCAGCGGGGCATGCAGATCGCCCATGTGGACCTGAACCTGATCCGGGACGCGTTCCAGTTCCGGCTCTTCATGGAACGGGAGGCCGTGGCGATCTTCACGGCAGAGGCGAGCGACGCGGCCCTTGCGCGCCTGCGGCAGGATCATGAGAGCATCGTTGCCGAAGCGGCAGTTCACGAGGAAAGCATCACGCCCGATCTCGTCGCCCGTGCTCAGGCGGTCGACTGGGACCTGCACTGGACGATCATCGCGTTCCTCGGCAACGCGATCATTGCCGATGCCTACCGGGTGAACTCGATCAAGGTGCGGCTCATCCGGCAGGAGCAGACCCTTCTGTCCGAGGCTCTCATCATGCCTGTGATGCGGGAGCACCTCGCCGTCATCGAGGCGATCGAGACCCGCGACCCTGCCAAAGCCGTTGCGGCCATCGACGCGCATATCAACAGCGCGAGGAGCCGGGCTCTCGGTCTGCGGTAAGCTGAGAAGGATGTGACCAGCCGACATCCGTCGGCCGTCTCTCGCAAGGAACTGCCGTCACAGATCCGCTTCGACGTCGTCGCGAAGCTTCTCCCGCTTGCGGCGGGATCGGATTTGCCGCGTCCCGACCTCGTGTCCTCTCAGGAGCAACTGGTCCCGGCGCCTGATCAGGTCGAACCGGCGGACCGCCCCGGCCAGGAGATCGTCGGAGCCATGCACCGCAATCACCTTCATCTCGAAGGCGACGAGGTCTTCCAGGCCGTCCGGAGCAGCGCCGCCCGGCAGCTCCCCGTTCCTTCGAAGCACCGGCTCGACAAGGCTCTGAAAGGATCCGATGTCGACGAACTCTCCCGCCTGCAGCGGTCCTTGACGGGTCGCGAGCTTCGTGTCCGAACGGCCCTCCTGCAGCTCGGTGACCGGGCAGCTCCAGCGCCCTTGGCTCGTCTCGACGGTGGCGATGAGACTCTCGATATAGATCGCCTCTGCGCTCATGTTGCTGATCAGACACCGGGCCTCGAGCCCGGACCCGGCGCCCCAGTTGACCAGGATGCTCGGCCTTTTCTGGCGGCGATAGCTGCTGACGAAAACCTGCAGATAGGCGATCCAGACGAACAGCATCGCGATGTTCGCCGCCACGCCGAGCACCTGATGATTACTCGCGATCCAGTCCCACATGCTCGTTTCCTCGTGGATGGCCTGTCCGGCCGTCAGCGGCAAGATTCCTCTGCTGCGGTCCGACGCGGCGCAAGGCCGGACTGATGTTCACGACCGGCCGATACGGCACAATGAAGGGGAAACTCCCGGCTCCGTCGCGAACCGCACTCATTGCGAGGGGGAATCGAGCTCATGCTCCGGAGCGCCATGAAGGAGTCGCGATTCCGGCGAGTGGACGAGCAGGAGATAGCGCTCGAACTGGACGAGGACGTCCGCGATGACCTGGTCGCGGCTCATGCCCATGATGTCGTAGCCGCGGCCGCCGCTGGAGAAGTAGGTCCGGGCCTCGTAGCGGTATTCAGGTTTGCCGGCGCCGAGCGGGGAGAAGACCGCTACGGGCTGGGCACTGCGGCTGACGCCGTAGACGAAGTCGCGAACACCTTCTGCGGGCGAGCGAAGGGCGATGGCGCCGCCATCCTCCTCGACCACGTTGGATGGGCGGCCACGCGAGGTCAGCTCCTTGGCGACCTGGTCGAGCGCCGGACGGACCTGCGAGTTGATGAACTCTTCCACCTCGGCCTCGGTCGGAGCGTGCAGGATGAGTGCCAGACGGCGCTGCCAGGTCAGACCTGCGGCAGGCTGGGCCGGAGGAGTGGACGGCCTGCCGGCATGGGCCTGCTGCTGGGCGAGGTCCGCCCGCATGCCGATCAGGAGCGACCAGACGAGGGCCAGCATGACGAGGGTGAAGGGCAGGGCGCTGGCCACGGTGGCCGATTGCAGGGCGCCGAGACCGCCGGCAAGGAGTAGGCTGGCCGCCACGATGCCCTCGAGGACGCACCAGAAGACGCGCTGGCCCGTGGTGGTCTGGGTTTCGCCGCCCGCGGCGATCGAGTCCACGACCAGGGAGCCGGAATCCGAGGACGTGATGAAGAAGATCGTGACCAGGAGCACTGCCAAGGTGGAGGTGAGGCCCGAGAACGGCAAGTACTCGAAGAACTTGAAGAGGCCGACCGATACGTCGTCGGCAACGGCCGCGCCCAGCGCACCGGCTGCCACGCCGGTATCCACGAAGATCGCGGTGTTGCCGAACACGGTCATCCAGAAGAAGGTGAAGCCTGCGGGGATGAACAGGACGGCGGTGACGAATTCGCGCACGGTGCGGCCGCGCGAGATGCGGGCGATGAACATGCCCACGAAGGGCGACCATGAAATCCACCAGGCCCAATAAAAGAGCGTCCAGGAATCGATCCAGGGTGTCGGCTCGTAGGCGTAGATGTTGAAGGTGCGAAGCAGCAGCGTGTCGAGATAGAGGCCCAGGTTCTGCACGAAGTCGCGAAAGAGCTGCGCCGTCGGCCCGACCACCAGGACGAACATCATCAGCAGGATCGCCACGACAAGGTTGGTTTCGGATAGGATGCGCACGCCCTTATCGAGGCCCGTGACGACCGAAACCGTGGCCAGGGCAGTGATGATCGCGATCAGAGGCAGCTGGACTTCGATGCCGACGGGAATTCCGAGAAGATAATGGAGGCCCGCATTGATCTGGGAGACTCCCACACCGAGAGAGGTCGCGATGCCGAACATGGTTCCGACAATGGCGAAGATGTCGACGACGTGACCGATCGGGCCGTTGATGCGCTCCTTGAGGAGCGGATAGAGGCCGGAGCGGATCGTGAGCGGCAGATTGTAGCGGTAGCCGAAATACGCCAGCGACAGGCCGACCACGGCATAGATGGCCCAGGCATGGATGCCCCAGTGGAAGAAGGTGATCGACATGGCTTCGCGCATCGCCGCGATCGAACGCGGTTCGGCCGTCGGCGGCGCCATGAAATGGGTCATGGGCTCGCCCACGGCATAGAACATGAGGCCGATGCCCATGCCAGCCGCGAAAAGCATGGCGATCCAGGAAGCGAACCTGAAGTCGGGCGTGGATTCGTCCGGGCCGAGCTTCAACCGGCCGTATCGGCCCAGGCACAGGAGCAGCACGGCAGCAAGAAAGATGCCGACGGCGAGGAGATAGAGCCAACCGAAACCTTTGAGGATGGCGGTCTGCAGGGCACTGAAGACCTCGCTGGCGCGGTCCGGAAAAACGACGCCGATGGAGAGGAAGACGCCGATGGCAGCGACGGCTCCGAAGAAGACCGGCGGATTGATGATGAAGCGTTTGAACATGCGGCCCCTTGGGATCCTCAGTCGTCAGCCGCGGCTTGCATTGGAGCGGAGAGCGTCACCTACCGGAACGCTCACGTTCCTGATCTGGGATTAGAAAACGCCGGAGGGAGAAGAGTTCCGTTTCAAAGCGCCGATGAGCCGTCTCGCGAACGGGGATGGCGCCGGAACATGCTCTCGTCTCACCTCCAGAAAAGGATCCGCAGATTTCCGCCCTCATCTGAGCATCGGCTCCAAGCTCGGCATGACGAGGGCCGGGACGGTCGCAGATCGGCTTCCGGGAGCCGGGGCGAATCCCGATCCTACACGGTCGCGACCGGGCTGGCCGGCGATCCGACGGCGCCAGGGAGCCTGAGCGGAGGGGCCGTCAGAAGGAAACTCCAGCGCCCGTTCTCCCGCAGCCAGCGCGCCAGTTCGGCGAAATACCACAGCTCACCGAGGTGGATGCCGAGCTTGAAGAGGCAGTGGTTGTGCAGGGGCAGTCCCGGATAGGTGTCGCCCGGACCGGGCTTGGCCGGATAGGCCTCCACGGCGAAGTTGTCGGCGCAGATCGCGACGAGGCCGGAATCCGTGATCCAGTCGAGCAGGCGCTCGTCGCGCCCGTCCAGCACGGCGCAGGACGACAGCAGCACGTCCCGGTCGGGCTTCTTGCCCATCTCCAGGATCAGGTCGGCGAAACCGGTATAGAGGCAGAGGAAGTCGCCGGGCTCCACCGAAACCTTCTGCTCCTCCAGGATCCGCATCAGCTCATCGTAGCCGACGATGCGGTGGTCGCGGCCGTGGCGGGCCTCCAGGTCGACCATGACGCCGCGTCCCTGCACGCCGCTCGTGGCGAGGTTCTCGATGCCGAGCGCCCTGGCGCCGTCCGGCTGGGGAGAATCGTCCGGCCCGACGATGTCGATGCCGCCGCGATAGCCGTTGTAATAGACCTTCTCGACCATGCCGTCGCCGTCGGCGTCGAAGAGCTGTCCCACGTGGCTCAGCGCATCCCATTGGGTGGAATACTGCGTGTAGAGCAGCACCGCATCGTCCGAGACGATGTCGGAGAAGCAGCCGCAGACGTTGCTGAGCCGGAAATTGTAGTTATGGCCCGGCCCGCGCCGCTCGTGCAGGAAGCGCGGCTCCTTGCGGTACTCGAAGAGGGCGTTGCCGCCCGGATAGTCGAGGGGAAGGCTCAAGGTGAAGGTCTGGCCATGCGTCACCTCCCGGATGGCGCGAAGGCGGCGCTCGGGCGTCAGGAGGTTCATGCGGCCGATCTGGTCGTCCTCGCCGAACTCGCCCCAGTTGGACCCTTCCGGCTTCCGGACCCAGCGCTTCCCGGTCATGTCATCCTCCCTGCTGTCGTGCTGTGATCGTTTGAGGAGCGCTCGGCCGCCCGACCGCCGCCCGTCGGCGGCAGGATCCGCTTGGCGGCGAGGCTGCGAAACAGGTCGCGGAACATGTCTTCCGTATCGATACAGTCGGCGAAGCCCGCCTGCCGGAGCTTGATGGTGCTCACGAGAGCCGGCGGCGGCCTGTGCTTCGCGCCATAGGCGAAGGTGAAGTCGGCATAGTGGTGCGACTCGCCGAGGACCTCCTTGAGCGAAAGCGGCTTCAGGCCGTGCCTGGCGACGATCCGGTCCCAGACCGCCGCCTTGGACGGCAGGAACTCGCCCATCGACAAGGGCCGGTCCGGTCCCGGCTCGACGCCGAGCGCGTCCGCGATGGCGGGCCAGACGTTCTGCCAGACGAAGACGTCGCCGTTCGTGATGTTGAAGGTCTCGTTGCGGGCGCTCGGCGCCTCCGTCGCCCAGGCGAGCGCCTTCGCCATGAGGCGCGCATCGATCGCCTCGAGCACGTAGGCGGGCCCTCCCGGGAACGAGAAGGGCATTCCCTCCTCCCGGCAGATGGCCGCATAGGCCCCGATCACGGGCGTGAGGTTCATCGCCACGCCGGCGACGTCGCCGAAGACCACCTGCGGGCGGAAGATCGTCATGCCGAAGCCGTGCCGTGCGGCGGCCTCCCGCACATAGTCCTCCTGCAGCCAGTAAAAGTTATCGTGCGGATCGCGGTGCCAGCGCTCGCGCGCCGGCACCGCGATGCGGTGGATGTGGATGCCGTAGGCCTTCGTCCCCTGCAGAAGGCTCACGTGCCGGAGGCCTCCCGATTTCTCGGCGAGCGGATCGAGCAGGTTGCGCAGCATCGCCAGGTTGATGGCCATCTGCTCGGGATCGCGCCAGCCTTCGACGAGACCCGGCTTCTCGTAGAGTGCCGCGTAGACGAGATGGGTGATCTCGGGCAGCGAACGAACCATCTCGCGGCAGGCCTCCGCATCGCGAAGGTCGACCGAAACGTGCCGGTACGGGCGATCCGGCGCGATGTCGGGCCTGCGCCGGGAAAGGGCCAGCGTGGTCCAACCGTCGAGGCCCGTGAAATGCTCCACGGCCGCATGGCCGATCACGCCCGTCGCGCCAGCGATCAGAACCGTTTTCGCCGCCACGTCCGCCTCACCTGCGCTGATCGAAGCGCCGGCCGACGAGCTCGGCCGCGATGTTGACCTTCTGGATGTCGATGGCGCCGCCCGCGATGCCCCAGCCGAAGGAGTCGCGCAGCCGCCGCTCCATGCCGTATTCCCGGGCATAGCCGTAGCCGCCCATGAGCTGGAGCGCGGTCGCGGTGACCTCGCGGGTGATCTCGTTGGCGTAGCACTTGGCGATGGAGGCCTCGCGGACGTTCGGCAGGTCCTTGCCGGCATTCGCGGCGGCACGGTGGATGAGCAGGCGGGACGCCTCCACCTTCATGGCCATCTCGGCGAGGCGGATCTGCACGGCCTGGAAGTCGACGATCGGCTTGCCGAACTGCTTGCGCTCCTGGATATAGGCCGTCACGTGCTCGAGCGCGCCGGCCGCGACGCCCAACGCCATGGTGGCGTTGCCGAGGCGCTCGATGTTGAACAATCCCATGAGGCTGGGGAAGCCGCCGGGGCCGACGAGGAGGTGATCCCTCGGAACGCGCACGTCCTCGAAATGCATGTCGGCCGAGGGTACGCCGCGGAAGCCCATGAGTTCCTCCTGCGGACCGAAGCTGAGGCCCGGCGTGTCGCGGTCCACGAAAACGGCGCCGATGCCCTTGGCGCCGGGCGTGCCGTCGAAGCGGCAGAAGACCACGTAGCCTTCCGAGTGTCCGGCGCCCGAACACCAGCGCTTCGCCCCGTCGATCACGATGGTGTCGCCCTCGATGCGGGCGCGGGTGCGCAGGTCCGTGAGCGCGGTGCCCGCGTCGGGCTCCGACATGGAGATCGCCACCAGCATCTCGCCCGCGACGACCTTCGGCACCACGCGCTCGCGCAAGGAGGGCTGGCCGAGCCGCTCGACGATCCGCACCGGTCCGGCGCAGCACTCGAAGACGGGGAAGGCGACGCCGACGGAGACCTTGGCGAACTCCTCCATGACCAGGAAGGCGTCGAGATGGGACAGCCCCAGGCCGCCCAGGTCCGGATCGGCATTGATGCCGAGGAAGCCCATGTCGGCATAGCGCCTCAGCCAGTCGTGCGGGACCGGATGGGAGGTTTCCTCGATCTCGGCGGCGAGCCTCGGCAGCTCGTTCTGGGCGAAGCGGCGGGCGCTCTCCTGCAGGGCGCGCTGCTCGTCGGTGAGCGTGAAATCCATGACTCAAGTCTCCTCAGGCCGCGTATTCGAACCGGCCGTTGTTGAACACCACCGCGTCACGGGCGGCGACGCGGGCCCGGAAGGCGGCCCGGCCCGGCTCCTCGCGCCAGATGTCGATCGTGATCGTTTCGCCCGGAAAGACCGGCGCGGAGAAGCGTCCCTCGATGGCCAGGAAGCGCTCCGGCTCGTAGTCGCACAGCGCCGCCATCAGCCCGTGCCCGGCGACGCCGTAGGTGGCGAGCCCGTGGAGGATCGGCCGGTCGTATCCCGCCTTGCGGGCGATGGCCGGATTGGCGTGCAGGGGGTTCAGGTCGCCCGAGAGCCGGTAGATCAGCGCCATCTGCGGATGGGTGGGCATGTCGATGCTGGCATCGGGCGACCGGTCCGGAACGGGATGGGGCGTGCGCAGTGCCTCGCTCTTGCCCCCGAAACCGCCGTCGCCGCGGCAGAACACCGTCTGCAGCAGCGTCGCGAGCTTCTCGCCGGTCGCCGCATCGGTGACGATGCGCTCCGCATAGACCAGGGCGCCTTTTCCAGGCCCCTTGTCGACGAGGTCCACGATGCGGGTCCGACCGACCACCTCGCCCTGGGCGGGCAGGGGGCGATGCAGGCGCATGGCGTGCTCGCCATGCACCACCTTGACCCAGTCGATCCCCGTATCGAGGTCGCGCATCCAGAAGCCCGGATAGGCGAGCACGTTCGCCATGGTCGGCACAGCCTTCAGCCTGGTCTCGTCCACGAAGCGCAGCTGCCGCTCGTCCGTTGGATCCTGCCCGAAGCCGGTGCCGAGGGCATAGACGATGCTGTCGCGCCAGCCGTAGGTTTGGCGGATCTCCGGAAATCGGAGGGCGAGGAGCTTGTCCGGATCGATGGCCATGACTCAGACCGGATCCCAGGAGAACACGTCGGCGGAGCGTTCGAGCGGCGTCAGCGAGGGGCCGAAGGCGCCGGGAAGCTGCTCCGCCAGCGCCTCCGGCGTCCAGCCGTCGCCGCGATGAAGCGAGCGCACCGGGCGCGGCTGGCTCATCAGGAACACCTCGTTGTTGCGCACCGCGAAGACCTGGCCCGAGATGTCCTTGGCCGCGTCCGATCCGAGGAAGGCGACCATCGGGGCGATCTTGTCCGGCGTCATCTGCTTCAGCTTGGCGACGCGGACCTTGTCGGCCTCGGTCTCGGTCGGGATGGAGCTGACCATGCGGCTCCATGCGAAGGGCGCAATGCAGTTGGAGCGCACGTTGAACCGCTGCAGGTCCATGGCGATGGCGCGTGACAGGCCGACGATGCCGAGCTTGGCGGCCATGTAGTTCGCCTGGCCGAAATTGCCGATGAGACCGGCGGTCGAGGTCATATGAACATAGGCGCCGGATTGCTGCTGACGGAAATGCGGCGCGGCCGCACGGCTGACGTTGAAGCTGCCGTGCAGATGGACGTCGATGACCGCGCGCCATTCCTCGGGCGACATGCGGTGGAAGATTGCGTCGCGCAGGATGCCGGCATTGTTGACGACGATGTCGATGCGGCCGAACTCGTCGAGGGCTGTCTGGACGATGCGTTCCGCGCCGGCCCATTCGGCGACGGAATCGCGGCTGGCGGCCGCCTGTCCGCCCGCCTCGCGGATGGCGGCGGCGGCCTGCTCGGCGGCGGAGGCGTTCTCCGTCTCGCCGGTCAGGCTCACGCCCACGTCGTTGATGACGACGCTCGCCCCCGCCTTGGCCAGACCTTCCGCGATGGCGCGCCCGACACCCTGGCCGGCGCCGGTGACGATGGCGACCTTGCCCTCCAGCATTCCTGGCATCCCGTTTCTCCCTCTATCTCAAATCGTTGCCGCCGTGCCGAGGATCGCCGTCGCCTGGCTCGACAGGACGCCGCCATTGGCGTGGGCGAGGGCGATCTCCGCCCCCTCCACCTGGCGTTCGCCGCAGGTGCCGCGCAGCTGCTCCACCGCCTCGATGATCGTGAACAGGCCGTACATTCCCGGATGATTGCAGGAGAGGCCGCCGCCATTCGTGTTCACCGGCAGGGTGCCGCCGGGCGCGATGGCGCCGCTCGACACGAAGGCGCCGCCTTCTCCCTTCGGGCAGAAGCCGAGGTCCTCCAGGAACAGCAGCGTCGTGATGGTGAAGGCGTCGTAGACCATGACGTGGTCGATGTCGGATGGGCCGACCCCGGCCATTTCGTAGGCGTGGCGGCTCGATTCCACGGCTGCGGTCGTGGTCAGGTCCGGCATGGCGGAGATCTGGCGGTGGCCGATTGCGACGCCGGTTCCCAGGACGTGGACGGGGGGCTTCGCCAGGTCGCGAGCGCGGTCGGCGCGGGTCAGCACCAGAGCCGCGCCGCCATCGGTGACGAGGCAGCAATCCGCCCGCGCGATGGGATCGCTTACCATGCGCGACGACAGAATCTCGTCGCGGGTCAGAGGGCCGCGCGCGAAGGCGTCCGGGTTGAGGTTCGCCCAGGCCCGCGCCGCCAGGGCGACGTCGGCGAGATTTTCTCGCGTCGTGCCGTATTCGTGCATGTGCCGCGCGGCTGCGAGCGCATAGCTCGAGATGGGATAGCGAGGCTTGTAGGGCGTTTCGTAATGCTGCGGGTCCGGCATGGAGGCAAGGCGCCCTCCGGCGCTGAGCTGGTTCGAGCCGTAGCAGATCAGCGCGACCTCGCAGAGGCCTGTTTCGAGGGCCGAGACAGCGTTCTGCAGGTGGAACAGGAAGGAGGCGCCGCCGACCATGGTGCCGTCCGCATGACGGACATTGATGCCCAGTCGCTCGGCCGCGTTGAGGACCGGCAATCCGGACGAGGAGATGGCGCAGAAGAGCCCGTCCACATCCTTGAGGGCAAGGCCGCAATCCTCGAGCGCCAGGATGGCGGCTTCCTGAAGCTGGTCGAACGGCAGGCGTCCGGGCGCGTTCCAGCGCTTGGTGTTGCCGATGCCGGCGATCGCCGCGCGGCCCCGAAGCGGATGGCTCATGCGGCGCCTCCCTCGGCAGGATCGAAGACGACGAAGGGTTCCGGTTCGGGAACGATGCGGGCCACGACCTCCATGCCGATCCTGACGGCGCCGGAATCGACGTTCTCCACCCGGCTCATCATGCGGGCGCCTTCCGCAAGATCGATCAGGGAGACGTTGTAGCCGCCCTCGCGCTCGCGCACGGTGGTGGACGCATGGACCACGCCACGACCCGAGGCCTCCCGCCATTCGAGATCGGGCGAGCCGCAGGCGCCGCAGACCATGGCGGGCGGGAAGCGCGTCGCCTCGCAGTCGCGGCAGTGCTGCAGGAGCAGGCGTCCTTCCGCGAGGGCTGTCCGCCAGACCTCATCGGGGCCCGGGCCGTCGAAGCGAGGATCGGTGCTCATCGGGCGCTATCATCCTGTGCGTGCGTGAACCAGAAGTCGAATGAGAGGGCCTCCTTGAGGGGCAATTCGGATGCGGCCTTGAGGCTGCGCTTGAGACGGCGCCCGAGCCCGTTCTCCGCAAATCTTGCGATCATCTCTTCGAGGACGAGAGCAGGGTCGGCCGCTCGGGTCGCAAACCCGCTGTCCGACAGGAGCATCAATGGATCGACGGACGGAGCGAAGGCCATCCGGTGCGCCAGAAGCGGACCGCAGCGGTTCCGGGCCAGGGCCATCGCGCCGGATGCACGACGCCAGTTCCCGACGACACGTGCATGCGGTCCCAGAATCGCATGATCCGCCGCCAGCATCAGCCCGAAACCCTGCGGCCCGATGGGGCCGGAAATCAGGGTGACGACCGGAACGGTCGCGTCGATGAGGAGGTTGACCGTGTCCGCGTGGGCTCTTGCGTCGGCGACGTCGCCTTCGAACGATCCGGAGATGACAAGGGCGGGAGACCGGCCGGCTTCGCGCAGGGCGCGTCTGATGCGTCCCTGGCGCTCCGCACCGGTTTCGCCCGCCGACAGTTCGAGCCGCTGCAGCATGCCTGATCCTAGGAGTTCACCCGTCATGTCAGCCTAGCGCCCCTGAAATTGCGGCCGACGCTTCTCGAGGAAGGCGTTCGTGCCCTCCTGCGCGTCCTGCGTGCCGAGAAGCCCGGCCATCAGCGTGAGCTCGTGCGCCAGGGCGGCCTGGAGGCTCATGACGCCGGCGGCACGCATCGCCGCCTTCGCGGCGCGGCTCGCGAGCGGGGCCTTGGCGGCAATGGCGAGAGCCTTCTCGGTGGCTGCGTCGACGACATTCTCGGCTGGCACCACCGCATCGACGAGACCGATGCGGCGGGCCGCCCATGCGTCGACGAACTGTCCGAGAAGCGCGGCCTCCGCCTGCGGTCCCGCTCCGGCCCGCTGCCGCCAGAGCTGCGTGCCGCCGGCGCCGGGAATGATCCCGAGATTGATCTCGGGCTGCCCGAATACAGCGTTGTCGCCGGCGACGACGAGATCGCAGGACAGCGCCACCTCGCAGCCGCCGCCGAGACAGAAACCCGCCACGGCGGCCACGATGGGCTTGTCGAAACGGGCGATGCTCTCGAAGGCGCGCCGGTTCGGCGACGAGAGGTAACTTGCGGGCGAATGGCCGGACAGGACGTCGATATCGGCTCCGGCGGAAAAATTCACCGGGCCGCCGGTGAGGACGGCCGCGAATATTTCGTCGTCACGGTCGGCGGCTTCGAGCTCCGCGGCGATGCGGGTGAGGATCGCCGGGTTGAGCGCGTTGCGCGCCTCGGGGCGATCGATCGTGACGATCAGAACGGCGCCGGTCCGCTCCGTCCTCACGAAAGAATGATCGCGCGGTGACATGGCTCCTCCTGGATGATGGATGGAGGTTACATACTCATCGGTATGTCGGCAAGAGGGCTGAAGTCTATTGTGCGGTGCGGCAAAAAATAGCCAAAAATAGCTATCCGCCAGAAGCGTCGTCCCACAATTGACATGCTGACATACTAATCGGTATCGTCGTGTGAATAAGAACAAGACCGACAAAGGCGTTCACATAGGAGGAAGGTCCATGAAGGCTCTCAAGACTCTTGCCGCCGCGACTCTCGGTGCATTCGTTCTCGCCGGTCCGGCGCTCGCTCAGGCACAACAACCCGTCAAGGTCGGTGTCATCTTTCCGCTGAGCGGAGGTGCCGGTCCGCAGGGACAGCACGTGACGCAGGCCATCCAGGCCATGGCATCCATCATCAACGAATCCGGCGGCGTCATGGGACGCCAGATCGAGATTCTCTCGCGGGACGACGAATCGACGCCGGCCGTCGGCGTCTCCCGCGCCAACGAGCTCATCTCGGAAGGCGTGTCGGTCATCATCGAAGGCTGGAACAGCCCGGTCACGCTCGCGATGCAGCCGGTGATCAACCGTGCCGGCATCCTCGACATCACGGCCATCTCGAAGGCGGACCCGATCCTCTCGGGCGAGGGCAATCCTCTCGCCGTCCGCCTCAACAGCTCGAACTCGCAGGACGGCGCGGTCATCGCCAAGTACATTGCGGACAGGAAGGCGAAGAAGATCGCCTTCCTGACGGAGAATGACGCCTACGGCAACGGTGCGCAGGAATCGATCGAGGCCGAACTGAAGAAAATAAACTACGAGTACGAGAAGGTCGCCGAGGAGAAGTTCCCCTTCAGCCAGGCGGATTTCCGCGTCGCCCTGACGAATGTGCGTGCCGCCAATCCCGATATCACCGTCGCGATCAACGCCAACGAGGGTCTCGGCATGCCGGCCCTGATCCGTCAGGCCAAGCAGAGCCGTCTGCCCGGGCAGCTGGTGACCGCCGTCGGAACGGTCGCGCCGAGCGTGATCTCGGTGGCGGGCGAGGCAGCCAACGGCGTGGTCGGCGCCGACATCTACTTCCCTGATGTCGAGCCGTTCGCATCGAACGAGATGAACAAGAAGTTCGTCGCCAAGACGAAGGAGATGTTCGACTACACCCCCGACAAGTACATGGCCCTCGGCGCCGCGGCGCTGCAGGTCTGGGCCATGGCCGCGAACGAGCTCAAGACCCTCGACAAGGAGCCCATCGCCAAGCGCATCCGCGGCGGGACCTTCGACGGCACCATCTTCGGCAAGATGCAGTTCGGCCCCAACGGCCAGCTGATGTCCGACCACAAGCTCTTCACGATCGAGGACCAGAAGATCGTGGTTCGCTCGGCCTCGAACTGAGGGTGGTGCGATGTCCGGCGGTGCGGGACCCGTTCTGCGCGTCAAAGGCCTGGGCGTCACCTATGGCGCCCTCGTCGCCCTCGACGACGTCACCTGGAGCGTCGGCGCAGGCGAGATCCTTGGGATCATCGGCCCGAACGGCGCCGGAAAGAGCTCCTGCTACGATGCCGTCACCCATCTGGTGCGGCGTCAGGGGCAGGTGTTCCTGAAGGGCGAGGAGGTGACCGCGGTCGCGCCGCATCTCCTCGCCGAGCGCGGCCTGAAGCGGGCATTCCAGCAGAATGCCTTCTTCCACGAACTGACGGTTCTGGAGAACATGGTCACGGTTCTCCAGGACCGCTACGGCACAAGTCTCGTCGCCGCCACGCTTCTGCCGTTCAGCGAGGCTCGCCGACGCCGCGCCGCCGTGGAGGATGCGAGGCAGCGTCTTCTGCGCTTCGGCATTCCGGAGATGTATCACGGGCTCAAGCCCACCAACATCCCGTACGGAACGCAGCGGATGCTCTCGATCGCCCTGGCCTATGGGAGTGGAGCGCAGGCGCTGCTTCTCGACGAGCCGGCGGCCGGGCTCGGCGGCGTGGACATGACCCATCTCGTCAATCTCCTGCTCTCTCTCAAGAACGAAGGATTGGCCGTCGTCGTGATCGAGCATCACATGGATCTCATCATGTCCGTGGCCGACCGGATCGTGGTTCTCGAGCAGGGTCGGCAGATCGCCATGGGAACGCCGCACGAGATCCAGTCCGACCCGCGGGTTCTCGAGGCCTATCTGGGGCACACGCAATGAACAACCGTCCGGTTCTGGAGGCGAAGGACCTCAAGGTCGCCTATGGCGGCAATCTCGCCCTCGACCTGCCGCACCTCGCCGTCCGCGAGCGGGAGCTGGTCGGCGTGGTGGGTGCCAACGGGGCAGGGAAGTCCACCCTGGTGAACGGCCTCGTCGGCTGGTCGCGCGGGACACCGAAAATATCCGGAAAAGTGCTGCTCGACGGAAGGGACATTTCAGGGCTTCCGACGCACGAGCGGGTTCGGTCCGGCCTTCTCCTGATTCCCGAGGGAAAGCTGGTCTTCACGCAGATGACCGTCGAGGAGAATCTCTCATCGACGTCCAACGAGACCGACCTGGGGCAGGGGCGGCGGCGCTATTCGACGGACGAGGTCTACGGCCTGTTTCCGCGCCTTCACGAGCGGCGCCATCATCTCGGCTCGCAGCTTTCGGGCGGCGAGCGGCAGATGCTCGGCATCGCCCGGGCGCTGCGGCTCGGCCCGCGCGCTCTCCTCCTCGACGAGCCTTCCATCGGGCTCGCCCCGCGGCTCGTCTCGACGGTGCTCGACACCGTCCGTTCCCTCGTCGATTCCGGCCTGACGGTTCTGCTCGTCGAGCAGAACGTCCGCGCCGCCATCGAGGTGGTCGATCGCCTCGTCCTGCTCGAACGGGGACGCATCATCGCCGAAGGTCCGGCTGCGGACATGCGGGACGATCCGCGGATCGCAGAGGCCTATCTCGGAGCACATGTGGCATGAACCTGACCCAGCAACTCGTCAACGGAATCGTGCTCGGGCACGCCTATGCGCTCATCGCCATCGGCTGGACGGTGCTCCTGGGCGTGGCACGCCTCGTCAATTTCGGTCACGGCCAGATGTACATGCTGGGAGCCTTCGTCACCTGGTACGGCGTCTCCCGTCTCGGGCTCCCCTACATCGTGTCCATCCCCTTCGCCATGCTGGCCGGCGTCGCGGTCGGATTCATCATGCAGCGGGTCATGCTTCGACTCACCCTCAAGCAGGATCTGGTGTCGATCATGATCGTCACCCTCGGCTTCGGCTACGTGCTCCACGGAGCGGCGGCCCTGACCTTCGGCTCCACCGGCCAGATCCTCGAGACGCCGCTATCCACCCAGGACATCTACTGGGGCGATCTCTGGTTCACCTATCAGGACATCGCCATCGTGATCGTGGCGATCCTGTTCTTCGCGGCTCTGAAGTACACCATCGACCGCACGCGGATCGGACGTCTGGCGCGAATGGTCGCGGAGGACCCGCAGCTCGCCGCGCTCGCCGGCATCAACGTGAAGCGGGTCTATTTCGGCGTCTTCGCCTTCGAGGGGGCGGCGGTCGCCCTGGCGGCGGCGCTCGTCGCTCCGCGCACGCCGATCCTCACCTCCATGGGCTTCGACGAGGTCATCGTCACCTTCGTGGTCGTGGTGCTCGGCGGAATAGGCAGCGTCACGGGCAGCTACCTCGCCGGATTGGCGCTGGGCCTGTTCACGGCCTTCTTCGGCGCCTTCGTGTCGCCCGCCTACGCCACCGCCGCCGCCTTCGCGGTGCTGATCGCGGTGCTGGTCGTCCGGCCCGGCGGGCTGGCCGTCAGCCCTGGAGGACGATGACCATGAGCCATGGAATGAAGACGATCCTTCTCGCCATCCTCGCGGTCCTCGGCTTCTTCGTGCCCATGATCCTCGGCGGGTCCGGCGCGGTCTACGCCGCCTGCGTGCTCATCGCGATCTTCGCGGTGATGTCCTACGGGCTCGACATCATCGTGTCGGATCTCGGCGAGGTCAGCCTGGCCCATACGGTGTTCTTCGCGGTCGGCGCCTATACGACGGCGCTGTTGTCGGCCAGCGCCGGGTTCGGGCCGCTCCTGTCCCTGGCGGGCGCGCTCCTCATGGCTTTGCTGGTGGCGGCCCTGCTCGGCCTCGTGACCCTCCAGCTGCGCGAATTCGTGTTCTCCCTCGTCACCTATGCGGTCGCCGTGGTCGCCGCGACCGTCGCGCAGAACTGGAGCTTTCTCGGCGGCTCCGACGGATTGAGGGGAATTCCGGCCTTCGAGATCTCCCTTCTCGGGTTCAGCGCCCGGAACGATCGGGAGCTCTGGCCGGTGGCGTATCTGCTGCTGCTGGCCGCCATCTACGTGGTGTCCTCCTTTCGCCGCTCGCGGCTGGGGCAGGCGGCCATGATGGTCCACCTCAATCCGCGCCTCGCGGTGACCTCCGGCGTCGATCCGCAGCGCACCCGCCTGCAGGTCTTTCTCCTGTCGGCGCCCATCACCGCGTCGGCCGGATGGCTCTATGCCTATCAGCGCGCCTATATCAGCGCCGACGTGCTCGAAACCTACTTCCTGATCCTCATGCTGACCGCCGTCGTGGTGGTCGGGCGCCGCCTGCTGCTCGGCCCGCTCGTGGGCGTCACGCTGATCCTCGTGCAGGAGAAGTTCTTCTCCTTCGGCGGCTACGTGGACAAGATCATCCTCGGAAGCGTCCTCATCCTGACGCTATCCTTCCTGCCCAGCGGCCTCGTCGGAATCTTCGCGCCGCTTCGGACCCTCTTCGCCCGACGCCAAGCGCCGCTCGGCAAACCTATCCCTGAGAGGAGCTAAGACATGACCGTGATCTGGCAGCCCACCCTGGACGCCGATTCCCAGCGCTGGCTCTCGGTCGCCGCGCAACTGGCCGACGAGCACTTCGCGCCGCTGGCGGAGGAACTCGACCGGGAGCAGCGCTACCCGTGGGAGAACGTGCGCCGCCTCGTCGACAACAGGCTGGCTGGCCTGTTCATCCCGAAGGCCTATGGCGGCGAGGGCGCAAGCCTGACCTCGACGGTCGCCGTCGTCGAGCGGATCGGTTCCGGATGCTCCTCGACGGCCGCCATTCTGTGCGCCTATCAGCTCGGCGCCTTCCCGGTGCTGCTGGCCGGACGGGAGGACCAGAAGGCGCTTTACCTGGGCGAAATGACCAAGGGCGTCGCCACGAGCTTTGCTCTCTCCGAACGCGACGCGGGTTCCGATGCGGCAGCCATCACGGCCACGGCCGTCCGCGAGGGCGACGGCTGGCGCATCAAGGGCGAGAAGTACTGGATCGGCAACGGCGGCGCTTCGCGCTACTACGTGGTCTTCGCCAAGACGGATCCGGCGGCCGGTGGCCGCGGCATCTCGGCCTTCATGGTCAACAAGGAGCAGGACGGCGCCGTCATCGACGAGCTCTCCGACAAGATGGGCATTCGCGGCACCCAGACCTCCAACCTCAAGCTCGACGTGGTCGTGCCCGACGAGGCCCGGATCGGCGAGGTGAACCGCGCCCTGCGGCTGGCCTTCCAGACGCTCAACGTGGGCCGGGTCATGGTGGCGGCCCAGTCCCTCGGACTGGCGCTCGCCGCCTATCGCGAGGCCTCCCGGCGGGCCGTGGAGCGTAGGGCGTTCGGCCATCAGATCATCGACAACCAGGGCATCGGCTTCAAGCTGGCCGATATGGCGGTCGAGATCTCGGCGGCCCGCATGATGCTCTACGAGGCGGCCCGGGCGTTCGACGAGGGAAGGGACGTCGCCAATCTGGGGGCGATGGCGAAGCTTTACTCTTCGGAAGTCGCGCACCGGGCCGCCGACGCGGCCGTTCAGATCTGGGGCGGCTTCGGCTATTGCAAGCCGTGCGTGGCCGAGCGCCTCTACCGCGATCAGCGCATTCTCGAAATCTACGAAGGCACCTCCGAGATCCAGCGGCTTGTGCTGGCCCGCGCCGTGCGCAAAGAGGTCGAGGACGCCGCCGCCATGGAGCAGGGCGGAGCCTTGAAACGGAGTGCCTGATGGATATCGACAGCTCATCCCTCAAGACTGGAACCGGCAGCGAGGCGCGGGATGAGATCGTTCGCGCCGCCGCCGAGGTCTTCATGGAGTTCGGCTTCGCGGCCACCTCCATCGATGCCGTGGCCGAGCGGCTCGGAGCGACCAAGGGGCGGATCTACCACTATTACCGCAGCAAGGCGGAGCTCTATTTCGACGTCCAGATCGCCGCCATGGAGCGGCTGCTGCGGGAGATCGAGCCCGTCGCCAGGGGCGATGGCAACGCGGCGGAGCGCCTCGAGGCGATGGCGCTGCGCCACACGACCATCCTCCTGGAGGACCTGCCGATCCAGAAGGTCGCCGTGCGCGGTCTCGAGCGCGAGCTGCTCGGGGCGGTCGCGGCACGGCATGCCAAGACCCTGCGCTCGATCGTCCGCATGCGCGACGATTACGAGCAGATCTTCGCCGAGGTGATCGATGACGGCATCCGCGCCGGCCTGTTCGCGGACCTGCCGCCGCGCCTCGCCACCAAGCCCTTCTTCGGAGCCATGAACTGGCTGACCGTCTGGTACGCGCCGCGCCGCCTGCAGAAGCCCGAGGACATCGCCGAGATCGCCCGCACCCTGACCGAGTTCGCCATGCGCGGAATCCTCAAAGGAGCCCAGCCTTGAACGCTCAGACGAAACGCCCGCACTCCAGCGACATCTGGGATCCCGTCGAGACCTGGTCGCGGGACCAGATCGAGGACTTCCAGCTCACGGCCCTGAAGCGGCAGCTCGCCCGCGTGGAGGAGCGCAGCGCCTACTACAGGAAGGTCTTCGAGCAGGCCGGGTTCTCGGCGGCCGGTCTGAAAAGCGTCGAGGATCTGCGCCGCCTGCCCATCACGCGCAAGTCCGATTACGTGACGGGCCTGCAGGAGGACCCGCCCTTCGGAACCATGCGGGCCGTGAATCTCGACGAGGCGGTGCGGGTTCATTTCTCGTCCGGCACGACGGGCCGTCCCTCGCCGGTGCTGTGGACCAAGCGCGACGTGGAGCGCTGGGCCGATCTCTATGCCCGCTACCTCTATGCGCAGGGCCTGCGGGCGGGCGACGTGTTCCAGTGCATGTTCAACTATTCCTGGTTCGTCGGAGGGCTGGGGGCGACCCTCGCGGCGCAGCATATCGGGGCTCTCGTGATCCCGGGCGGATCCGTCGACACCAAGCGGCAGATCGAGACCATCCGGGAATACGGCACGAAGGCGGTCATCGGCACCCCGTCCTTCATGGCGCACGTCGCCGAGGCCGCGGAGGAGATGGGCGTCGATCTCGCCGCATCGACAGTCAGCATGGTCTGCGTCGGCGGCGAGCCGGGCGCGAGCATCCCGGGCACCCGCGAGCGGCTCGAGCGCATGTGGGGCGCCAAGATGTTCGACTGCTATGGGGCGCTGGAATGCCAGCCCATCGGCTGGGACTCCGCCCTGCAGCTCGGCCCGCAGATCGCGGAGGACTTCATCTATGTGGAGATCCTCGATCCCGATACGCTCGAGCCCGTCGAGGACGGGCAGCGGGGCGTCCTCGTCCTGACCCATCTCGACAAGGAGGCCTGCCCGCTCGTGCGCTGGTGGACGGGCGACGTGGTGGTCCGCGACCGCCGGCCCACCCCGGACGGGCGCACCCACGCGACCCTCAAGGGCGGCGTGCTCGGCCGCGCCGACGACATGCTGATCGTGCGCGGCGTCAACCTGTTCCCGAGTGCGGTCGAGGACATCGTCCGTGCCTTCCCGGGAACGACGAACGAATACGTCTTGGTGCTCGACGATTCCGTCAAGGATCCGAAGTCCGGCTTCCTGACCGGCGTGAAGCTGCGCGTGGAGCGCACGGAGGATGCCCCCGCCGATCTCGGGGAGCAGCTCTCCCATCGGCTGCGCGAGCGGCTTCAGGTGCGCTTCGTCGTGGAGGTCCTGCCGGCCGGCTCACTGCCGCGGACCGTTCACAAGGCCAAGCGCGTGATCACGGAGTAACCCCATGGCAGCGCCGCGCCCGCTCGCAGGAAAGCGCGTCATCGAGCTGGCGCAATTCATTGCCGGACCGACCGCCGCCCAGCTCCTGGCGGATTTCGGGGCCGAGGTCGTCAAGGTCGAGGCGCCGACCGGCGACGGCTCGCGGGCATTGCCCGGCACGGCTTTCGGGAGCGTCTATACCCGAAGCTTCAACACGTCGAAGGCGAGCATCGTCATCGACACGCGCCAGGATGCGGATCGCGCGAAGCTGGCGGAGCTCCTCGCTTCGGCCGATGCGCTCGTCTGCAATCTCGCGCCAGGTGCCCTGCGTCGCCTCGAACTCGACGGGCCGTCCATCCGGCGCCGCTTTCCCCGCCTCGTCGCGACGCTCGTGTCGGGCTACGGGCAGCAGGACGACCGCACCTGCATGGACACGATCGCCCAGTGCGAAAGCGGCTTCGCCTGGCTCAACGCGGCGGAAGACGGGAGCCCGCGGATCTCGACGAGCTGGCCGGCCGATTTCTTCTCGGGCCTCTACGCGGCTTTCTCGACCGCCATGGCCCTCGCGGAGCCCGACCGCCGGGAGGGCTGCATCATCGACATCTCCATGATGGAGATCGCCGCCGCCATGCTGCTCGGCCCTGCGGCCCTGCTGGTGTCGGAAGGCGGCAGTCCCGCGCCTGGGACGGGCAACCGGGACAGGGCCTCCGCGCCCTCGGGCGTCTATCCCTGCCGGGACGGTCACGTCTACATCTATGGCGGCCTCGATCCCTATTGGGCCAAGCTCAGGCCCATCGTCGGCGGGCGCGATGCGCCCTTAGCGGAAAGGATCGCCTGCGCGGCCGAGTTCGACGCCCAGGTCGGCGCCTGGACCGCATCGCGCAGCTGCGCGGAGGTCCTGTCCGCCATGAACCAGGTCGCCATTCCGGCCGGCGCGGTGCGCGACCCCGTCAGCGCCGTCGCGATGATCCGCGGCCTGCGCGAGGGCGCGGTGAGCCGCCGGCTGGAGACGGGGGAGCATGTCCCGAGCTTTCCCGCCCTGTTCGACGGCGAGCGGATCGTCCGTTCGCCGGCACCTTCGCTTGGCGGCCGCCATCAGGCCGATTGACCCGGAGCAACGCAATGCCTTCATCCTCTACCGAAGAGTTCAGTCCAGCCGTGCTCCGTGACGGGCTCTTCGCGAGCCGGTCCGCGCTGGTCACGGGGGCGGGGTCCGGCATCGGCCGCGCGATCGTCCTGCGTCTCGTCGAGCTCGGCATGTCGGTTTACGGCACCGGCCGCCGGGCGGAGATGCTGGAGGAGACGGCGAAGCTCGCCGAGGGAAAGGCGGGCCGCTTCGCCTACCGCCCCTGCAACGTGCGCGACACGGAGGCGGTCGAGACGCTGGTGCGCGAGGTGGGCGAAGATCAGGGCATCGATCTCCTGGTGAACAATGCCGGCGGACAGTTCTTCGCGCCCGCGACCGGGATCAGCCGGAAAGGCTGGGATGCGGTGATCGACCTGAATCTGAGCGCCGTCTTCACGGTCACCAAGGCGGCCTATCCCTATCTCAAGGCGAGCCGCGGCAGCGTCGCCAGCATCTCGCTTTCCGGCGTCGACCGCGGCTCCATGGGTCTCTCGCACTCGATCGCGGCCCGGGCCGGGGTTCTCGGCATGACCCGCTCGCTCGCCCTCGAATGGGCGAAGGACGGCATCCGTCTCAACTGCATCGGACCGGGCACCGTGGTGACGGAAGGGCTTGCCGGCGAGGCGGCGCGGCCGATGCTCGAGCGCCTGATCGACGCCACGCCCATGGGCATCGCGACCTCGGTCGAGGAGGTGGCGGAACTCGTCGCCTTCCTGGCCAGCCCGGCCGGGCGGCTGATGACGGGACAGCTCATCCAGATCGACGGGGCCGCCCATCTCGGGCCGGGTCTCCACATGATCGCCGCGGAGTAGGAGAAACTCATGCTGCCTCTGCAGGGAGTGAAGGTCCTCGACCTGTCGCGCGTGCTTGCCGGGCCCTGGTGCACGCAGACCCTCGCGGATCTCGGGGCCGAGGTGTGGAAGATCGAGGAGCCGACGAGGGGCGACGATACGCGTAGCTGGATGCCCCCGGAGATCGGCGGCGAATCCACCTATTTCCTGAGCTGCAACCGCTCGAAGCAGTCGGTCGCCATCGACCTGAAGGCGCCGGAGGGGCAGGCCATCGTGCGCCGCCTCGCCGAGAAGGCCGACGTCCTCGTCGAGAACTACCGCAGGGGCGCGCTGGATCGTTTCGGCCTCGGCTACGAGCAGCTCGCACCGGTCAATCCGCGCCTGATCTACTGCTCGATCTCCGGTTACGGCCGTACCGGCTCGCGGGCCGACGAGGCCGGATACGACTTCGCCATCCAAGCCGAAAGCGGCCTGATGTCCATCACGGGCGAACCCGACGGCGCGGCCATGAAGCATGGCATCGCCATCACCGACGTGGTCACCGGCATGAACGCCACCCAGGCCATCCTGGCGGCGCTGCTCGCCCGCGAGAAGACCGGACAGGGGCAGCTCATCGACGTGTCCCTGTTCGAATCCGCGGTCGCTCTGCTGGCCAATGTGGGAGCCGGCTATCTCGCGACCGGCAAGGAGCCGCGCCGCTACGGCAATGCCCATGCGACGGTCGTGCCGTACCAGATCTTCGACACGGCGGACGGCATCGTCGCCCTTGCTGTCGGCAACGACCAGCAGTTCAGGAATCTCTGCGTCCAGGTACTGGAACGACCGGATCTCTGGGAGGACGGACGCTACCGGAAGAACCGGGACCGCGTCCTCAACCGGGAAACGCTGATCCCCTCGCTCGGCGAGGTCTTCCGGACCCGCGGCACGGCCGAATGGATCGACCGTCTCAAGCGCTCGGGCGTTCCGGCCGGGCAGGTTCGCAACGTCTCGCAGGTCTTCGCCAGCCCGGAGGTTGCCGAGCGCAGCGTCGTCGTGGAGGTGCCGGATGCACGGCACGGGACCCTTCGTCTCACGGCCTCGCCCCTGCGCCTGTCGGGAACGCCGGTCCGGCCGCCGAAGGCGCCGCCGCGGCTCGGGGAGAACACCCGCGAGGTGCTGGAGCGTGAGCTCGGCATGACCGAGCAGGATCTTGCGCGATTGCAGTCGCAGGCGCTCGTCGAGTAAGCAGGCTGCAATCGAGTGTAGGGCCGCTCCACGGGAGAAGGATGCATGAACGATCGATCGTCCTCACCTGAGGATCATGGGGATGACGGCGCCCGCCCGTTCGATCCCGCGGGCGACGGATGGACCATCCGTGACGACGAGCCCGGCCTCATGGCCCTGGTCGGCCCCCTGTGGCAGCGGGGCGGAGCCGAGGATCTCAGCTTCGGGTTCCTGGCGGAGAAGAAGCACCTCAACAGGCGGAGCGTCGTCCATGGCGGCATGCTGATGGCCTTCGCGGACCAAGCCCTGGGCCTCGCCGCCAGGGAGATCAACGGCGGCTTGCCGCAGGCGACGATTCAGCTGGACACGCAGTTCATCGCCCCGGCCGCCGCCGGCGAGTTCGTTTCGGTCCGGCCCGAGGTCGTCCGGCGCACGCGCTCGATCCTGTTCATGCGGGGAACGCTGGCCGTCGACGGCCGCACCGTCGCCACTTCGCAGGGGATCTGGAAAGTGCTTTCCAAATCTCACGACTGAGGCGGGCGTTGCGCCGCCTCAATCGCCGAGCTGCCGCGCCTCTTCCGGCAGCATGATCGGAATGCCGTCGCGGATAGGGTAGGCGAGCTTGGCGCGGCGGCTGATCAGCTCCTGGCGCGCCGGGTCGTAGTCGAGGGATTCCTTCGACAGGGGGCAGACGAGCAGTTCGAGAAGCTTGGGGTCGATCCGCGTGGCCTCCACCGGCTTCGGCTGGGACGTGTCGTCGGTCATGGGCGGTGTTCCTATTGCATGGTCGAATCCGAGTTCGAGCCGCTGCGGGCGAGCTCGATCTCGGTCAGCGCGATCAGCACCTCGGCGCGCTGCTTCAGGTCGGGAGCCTCCAGGAGCGCCTGCTTCTCGCGCACGCCGAACGGGCTCATCATGCACAGGGCGTTGACCAGCGCTTCGTTCGGCGCCTCCTCGATGCCCTGCCAGTCCACCCGCACGTCCGCCGCCTCCACGAAGTCGCGCAGGGCCTTCACGACCCCGGCACGGTCGACCTCGTTCTCGCCGGCGCGGGCGGTGAAGTCGGCGGCGAAGGGTTCGAAGTTCACCTGGCACTGGCGGTAGAGGGTCGTGGTGGGCATTTCCGTCTCGATGTGGAAGCGGGCGATTCCAACCAGGGTGATCAGGTAGCGTCCGTCACCGGTCTCCGCGAGTTGCGTGATGCGTCCGGCGCAGCCGACCTGATAGAGCTTCGGCGCCATCGAGGTGCCGCCGCCATCCGCGTCCGGCTGGACCATGCCGATGATCCGGTCGCCCCTGAGGGCGTCGTCCACCATCGCCAGGTAGCGCGGCTCGAAGATGTTGAGCGGCATCTGCCCGCGGGGCAGGAGAAGGGCTCCGGGAAGCGGAAACACCGGAACGACCTTGGGACAATCCCCAGGTCCTCGGTACACCGCGTTCATTCCCATTCCGATCTCCCCAAAGGCGAAACGGCGTCAAGAGAACAGGATCGAGGAGAGCTTCCGCCGTCCCGCCAACGTCATCTCGTCCATCGGGCCCCAGGCCTCAAAGAACTGGACGAGTTGCTTGCGTGCGCCGTCATCGTTCCAATTGCGGTCGCGGCGAACGATTTCAAGGAGCTGGTCCACAGCTTCTTGGCGCCGGTTGCGGGCGTTGAGCGCGACGGCGAGGTCGAACCGGGCCTGGTGGTCCTTCGGGTCGGCCTCCACCTTGCGCTGGAGATCGGCGATGTCGCCGAGCGAGCCGGCCTGCTCGGCAAGCTCGATGGCGGCACGGGCGCCCAGGATCGCCGGGTCGTTCGCCTTGGCGGCCGGGGCCATGTCGAGCAGGCGCTTGGCATTTTCGATGTCGCCCAGCTCCACATGGAGCTTGGCGAGGGCGGCCAGGGCTTGGACGTTCTCGGGATCCTGCGACAGCACGGCGGCGTAGAGCTCCGCCGCGCCGCCCGCGTCGCCCTCGGCCGCCAGGCGGTCGGCTTCAGTCAGAAGCTCCTCGGCGGCGCTGGGGCCGAGCGGCCCGACGAGGCGCTCGATGAAGCCCTTGATCTGGCTCTCCGGCAGGGCGCCCATGAACCCGTCCACCGGCTGGCCGCGCTGGAAGGCGAAGACGGCGGGGATCGACTGCACGCCAAGCTGGCCGGCGATCTGCGGATGCTCGTCGATGTTCATCTTCACCAGCTTCACCCGGCCGCCGGCGGCGCGCACGGCCTTTTCCAGCACGGGGGTGAGCTGCTTGCACGGGCCGCACCAGGGCGCCCAGAAATCCACGAGCACCGGCTGCTTCATCGATTCCGCCAGAACGTCCTGGCGGAAGGAGGCGGTGGTCGTGTCCTTCACGAGATCGTCGGACGGAGTCGCGGGAGTGGGGTTGTCGGAAAGCATGCGATCCTCGAGGGGCAATCGTGAGAGGGAACCTCCCCCTCAGATGGGAGCGGCGGAGCCGTCTGGCAATTCCTGCGACGGTTCGGGAAGGCGAAGAATGACGGGTTCATGGCCCGTGGAGCGGATGAATCGTAGCAGATCCTCGCGGGAAACGCCCGTGGTCATGGAATTGACCAGGGGATGAAAGTTCACCCGCTCGTGCTCCATCAGATTGGCGTCGAGGATCATGGTCACCTGGCCGGCCCTGTCGTTGACGATGGCGAAGGGCGTCACCGAGCCGGGTTCGACGCCCAGCACGCTGCGCAGCTGCTCGGCGGAGCCGAAGGAGAGGCGGCCCGAGGCGCCGATGGCCTCGTGGGCCCGCTTCAGGTCGATGGGCGTTTCGTCCTTCGCGGTGATCAGGAACAGGCGGCCCTTCTTGTCCTTCACGAACAGGTTCTTGGAATGGGCGCCGGGAATACGGGCCTTCACGGGCCGCGATTCGGCCACGGTGAAGACGGGCTCGTGCTCCACGGTCTCGGCCTGGATGCCGAGTGCGGCCAAGTGATCCAGCAGGGCTTGCGGGGAGAGATGGGACAAGGTGCGAAAACTCCGGTCGTGCCCGGCTTCTAAGCGATCAGGCCACGGCGGCTCAAGACGTTCGCGCAAACTTCTTTCGAAAACCCTCTTGCAAAGCGCCCCGTTTTCGGGCACATCAGCGGCCTCGCAACGACGCCCCGGCGTCGCGGAGCGCGGGTGTAGCTCAGGGGTAGAGCACAACCTTGCCAAGGTTGGGGTCGAGGGTTCGAATCCCTTCGCCCGCTCCATTTTCCAAGCACCTCATTGGAAACTGCAAAGGCCGCCTCCGGGCGGCTTTTTGCTGTCCGCCATCGGCTCGGATCAGCGCAGGGTCCAGGGCTCGCAGGACCTGCCGTCGCCATCCGCATCGAGATGCCGCCAGTAGCCCGGTTCGCCCCTGTAGGCGGGCGCCAAATCGACGGCTCGGGCGGCCCTGCAGTGGGGCAGGGCCGCGATGTGCCTGAGCGTTGTCGGCAGCGGCCAGGGACTGAAACTCAGCGCAACGGCGGTGAGCGCAAAGGACACGGCTGCGGCAAAAGCCGCCATCCTGACCCACCGGTACAGGCGGCGGAGCTTTTCCGCGCGGTGGAAGCGGCCGGAAATGGCTTGAAAGCGCCGCTTGAGGCTACGCAGCTCCGCTTCGGGATCGCGCCCGCGGTGAACCCGCCATCCTTCCGGCAAAACCTTCATTTCAATCCCCCGGCGGGATCGATTATCATGAAACAATGTTCGAAGGCTATGTTTGCCGCGTTTGCCGCCCTGCCTTCCCCATGCTACCCGGGCGCCTGATCCTGGAGCGAGAACGATGGCCGGAAAAAGCCTCCTGTCGAGGGGCGACACCCTTCCGCTGATCCGCCGCCTGTGGCGGGACTGGATGCGTCCGCACGCCAAGGCGCTGGCGCTGGTGCTCATGCTCGTGGTGCTGGTGTCCGGCGCGACCGGCCTCTATCCGGTGCTGATCAAGGCGGCCTTCGACGCCTTCGCGGCCAGGGACGCGAATGCGATCCTGCTGGCGCCGCTCTTCGTCATCGCGGTCACCTCGGTCAAGGGCTTCTCGCTTCTGGCGCTCACGATCCTGACCAACCGGGTGGTGACCAAGATCGAGGCCGACCTTCAGACCGCGCTCTACGGGCACATGATCGACGCCGACATCGCCCAGATCGGGCGCGAGAGCCCGGCGGCGCTGACCCAGCGCTTCACCACGGACTTCCTGTTCATCAAGGAGGCGCTCACGCGTCTCTCCACCGTGTTCCTGCGCGAGGTCACCACGATCATCGCGCTCGTGGGTGCCATGATCTGGATCGACCCGGTGCTGACCATGGTCGCTGGCCTCACCGTGCCCTTCATCGCCTGGCCGATCGAGAAGATCGGCCGCAAACTGCGCCGGGTGGCGGTCTCGACCCAGGAGCAGACCGGCCAGATGGCGAGCCTGATCACCGAGAGCCTCGCCGGCACCCGCATCGCCAAGACCTACAATCTCGAAGGCTATCTCAAGGGCAAGGCGGCCGGCACCTTCGACGAGATCCGCCGCCTCAAGATGAAAGCCGCCAACGCCCGCGGCCGTCTCGATCCGCTGCTGGAGGCGGGCGGCGGCTTCGCGGTGGCGGCCGTGCTGGTGCTGATCGGCCAGCGCATCGTGTCCGGCGGCAGCACGGTGGGCGATTTCACCGGCTTCGTGAGCGCGCTGATCCTGGCCGCCCAGCCGATCCGGGCGCTCGGCAACCTCAACGCCATCGTGCAGGAGGCGGCGGCCGCCCTGCAGCGCACCTTCGCGGTCATGGACGAGGCCCCGCGGATCCAGGACAAGCCCGGCGCCAAGCCGCTGACGGTCAGCGGCGGGGAAGTCCGCTTCTCCGGTCTCGGCTTTTCCTACGGCCAGGATGCGGCGGCGCTCGACCATGTCGATCTGGTGGCCGAGGCCGGGCGCACCACCGCTCTCGTCGGACGCTCCGGGTCGGGCAAGTCGACCCTCCTGTCCCTGGTGCCGCGCCTCTACGACGTCACGAAGGGGGCGGTGCTGATCGACGGGCAGGACGTGCGCGACGTGACCCTGAAATCCCTGCGCTCGGCCATCGCGGTGGTGAGCCAGGACGTGGTGCTGTTCGACGACACGGTGCGGGCCAACATCGCCTTCGGCCGGCCCGGCGCGTCCGAGGCCGAGATCATGGAGGCCGCGAAGGCCGCGGCGGCGCACGACTTCATCATGCGGCTGCCGCAAGGCTACGACACGGTGGTCGGCCCCGGCGGCGGGCGCCTGTCGGGCGGCGAGCGCCAGCGCGTCTCCCTGGCCCGCGCCTTCCTCAAGGACGCCCCGATCCTGCTCCTCGACGAGGCCACGAGCGCCCTGGATTCGGAATCGGAGCGGCTGGTCCAGGACGCGATCCGGCGGCTCATGCGCGGGCGCACCACCCTGGTCATCGCCCACCGGCTCTCGACCGTTCGCGACGCCGACAAGATCGTCGTGATGGAAGCCGGGCGCGTCGCGGAGACGGGGTCGCACGAGACCCTGATCGCCAAGGGCGGCACCTATGCGCGCCTGCACCGGCTGCAATTGTCGGACGATGGGGAGCCTGTGCGGACGGGAACCGGCTGACGGATCCCGCTACTCCCGCCGCATGATCCGGTCGACGAGGATGTTGGACCAGAAGCCGGGCCTGAAGCTGCGCTCCAGGGCCTCGGGATCGTATTCGGTCTCGATCCAGGTCAGGAACGGCAGGCCCTTGGCCGCGCCCTCGCGGCGGTAGAGGTCGAAGAATGCGTCGAGGATGCCGGTCTTCGAGAACCTGAAATGGCCGTAGCGCATGGAAAGCTGCCGCTGGGCCTCGTCCACGGAGCGCCCCTCGTGGACGATGAGGTAGAGCGCCGCCACGAAGCCGGCCCGGTCGGCCCCGGACTTGCAGTGCATCACCGCCGGGAACTCGACCCCCCGGAAGAATTCCGCCGCCCTGAGCAGGGTTTCCCGGTCCGGCGCCCCGCGGGAGCGCACGATGAACTCGGTCAGGTGGATGCCGAGCCGCTCGCAGGTCTCCTTCTGGAGCTGCCAGGAGCCGTGCTCGCGCCCGCCGCGCAGGTTGATGATGGTGCGCACGCCCTCCGCCTTGAGACGGGCGATCTGGTGCGGCGCGGGCTGGGCCGAGCGCCAGAGCCGGTCGGAGACCCGGTGCTTGTTCAGGTAGATCAGCCGGAACACCCCGTGGTCCACGAGGAGCATGTGGGCCCAGGCGCGCAGGCGGCCGATCCCGTTCTCGACGGGTCTGTCCCAGCGGGCGATGCGGGCCATGCGCCGCGCATAGCGGACTTCAGGCTTGAGGAACCTGTTAATCACGTCGATCCGGTTTCGAGGTCTATCGAAAGAGAGAAAGACGGGGCCCAGGCCCCGAAAAGCCGCCCCTTATCGGCGATGGTGGCGGAATAATCAACGCTCACCGACTGACGCAGGCCCCCGGAGCCTTCGCGCCCCGCCGGCGCGGGCCCAGGCCATCCTACCGCAAGCCTATCCTATTAGTTGCCGCCCCGCGGCCGGTCGTGTAAGGGGTGCGTTTCGATACAACCCTCCTTGACGACAAGAGCGGCCGAGATCGGGACGTCAGGCCCGGCACCGCATCGTCGAGACCAAGCACTGCAGGAGAGCGGCGCCATGTCGTCCACCTACGAGACCGTCGCCGGCATCATTTCCGATACGGCCGATATCCCGCGCGACCAGATCACGCCGGACAGCCATGCCATCGAGGATCTGGGCATCGATTCGCTCGCCTTCCTCGACATCGCCTTCGCGATCGACAAGGCCTTCGGCATCAAGCTGCCGCTCGAGCAGTGGACACAGGAAGTCAACGAGGGCAAGGCTCCGGCCGAGGAATACTTCGTCCTGAAGAACCTCGTGGCGCATATCGATGCGCTCATCGCGGCCAAGAAGGCTTAAAAAACAGCACGGCATATCCCCGGCGGGCCGGCCCGGACGGGCCGGTTCGGAGAGGCGATCCACCAGAGCCCCGCCTCATGGGTTTTCGTTCCTTTCCTCAGGCCCTGCCGGGCACGAAACGGAATAGGCTTGGGTCCGGATGCGCCTCGAATACTTTGAAATGATCGATCGGGTGACGGAGCTCGACCGCGAGACCAAGCGGATCGAGGTCCGGTCCACCGTGCCGATGGAAAGCCCCGTCTTCGAGGGGCACTTTCCGGGCCATCCCCTCGTGCCGGGCGTCCTGCTCACCGAGACCATGGCCCAGGCCTCCGGCTATCTCGTGCTGGGCCTCATGGACTTCACCCACATGCCGTTCCTGATGGCGGTCGACAAGGCGCGGTTCCGCACCTTCGTCGGTCCCGGCACGGTGCTGACCGTCTCGGCGCAGCTCGAGCACGAAGGCTCGGGCTATGCGGTCACGAAGGCGAAGATCGCCGTCGAGGGCAAGGCCATCTGCGACGCCGAGCTGCGGTTCAGAATCATGCCCTTCCCCCCCGGAATGGACGACCTGATGCGCGCCCAGGGGCGCCGCATCGGCCTTTTGGAGACGACCGATGCGTGACGTGGTGATAACCGGCATCGGCCTCGTCTCCAGCGCGGGCGAGGGCCTGGAGCCGCATGTGGCGGCCCTGAACGGTCAGGCCGCCCCCCATGTCGATACGGAACGCTTCGCGCCCTATCCGGTCCATCCGGCGGTGGCGCTCGACTGGGACAGGCAGATCGCCAAGAAATCCGACCAGCGGCAGATGGAGGCTTGGCAGAAGCTCGGCTGCTATGCCGCCGGCCTCGCCCTCGAAGCGGCGGGCGCCAAGGAGGATGCGGCGCTCAAGAACCGCATGCACCTCATCGTGTCCGCCGGCGGCGGCGAGCGCGACTACGCGGTCGACGGGCAGATCCTCACCGGCCTGCGTCAGGCCGAAAATCCCGGCGTGTTCCTCAACGAGCGCCTCATGGGCGACCTGCGCCCCACGCTGTTCCTGGCGCAGCTCTCGAACCTGCTCGCCGGCAACATCTCCATCGTCCACGGGGTGACGGGCGCGTCGCGCACCTTCATGGGCGAGGAATCGAGCGGCGTCGACGCGATCCGCGTCGCGCGGGAGCGCATCGCCTCCGGCCAGAACGACATCTTCCTGGTGGGCGGCGCCTACAACGCCGAACGGCCGGACGTGATCCTCATCTACGAAATGGGCGGCTTCCTCTGGAAGAAGCCCTATCTGCCGGTGCGCGAGCGCACCCACGAGGGCGGCGGCATGATCCTCGGCAGCGGGGCCTGCTTCATGGTGCTGGAATCCCGCGAGCACGCGGAGTCCAGGGGCGCCAAGGCTCTGGCGACCGTCGCCGGCGTGACCTCGGACCGCGGCCGCCGCGCGCCCGGCAGCGTCGGCAAGGCGCTGCGCGCCCAGGCCGAAACCCTCGGCGCCCGGCCCCACGTGGTGATTTCCGGCGCCTCGGGCGTGAAGGGCATCACGGAGGACGAACAGGCCGCCTTGACGGAGCTGGCTCCCACCGCCGCCATTCACGCCACGGGCGACGTGGTCGGCCACACGATGGAGGCCCAGGCTCCCATCGGCGTCGCCCTCGCGGCGGCCCTCATCGCCGAGGGCAGGGCCGGCGAGGCCCTCGTCACCTCCGTCGGCCATTGGCGCGGCGAAGGGGCCGTGCGGCTCACCAAAGCCCCATAAGGAGAAAGCCATGGCGCTTCGCGACAAACAGGGACGTCCGCTCGTCGCCGTCACCGGCATGGGCACGGTCACGTCCCTCGGCCAGGGCAAGGACGACACCTGGGCGGCGCTGACCGCCGGCAAGTCCGGCATCCGCCGCATCAGCCGCTTCCCGACCGAGGGCCTGCGCACCACGATCGCGGGCACCATCGACAGCGTCGAGGTCGAGCCCTTCTGCGCGCCCATGCTGTCCGAGCGCCTGGCGATGCTCGCCGCCGAGGAAGCGGTGGGGCAGGCGGGGCTGCCGGAGGGCGATTTTCCGGGGGCGCTCTTCATTGCCGTGCCTCCGGTCGAGATGGAATGGCCGCAGCGCGAGGCGCTGGCCAAGGCCTCCGGCGAGAACGGCGACGTCACCTACAAGGACCTGCTGAAGGCCGCCGCCTCGGGCGAGTTCAAGCCGTGGCACGACCTCTTCATCTTCGGCACGGTGGCCGACCGGATGGCCGACCGGTTCGGCACCAGGGGCTCGCCGATCTCCCTGTCCACCGCCTGCTCGTCGGGAGCCACCGCGATCCAGCTCGGCGTCGAGGCGATCCGGCGCGGCGAGACGGACGCGGCGCTCTGCATCGGCACCGACGGCTCGGTGAACCCGGAATCCCTGATCCGCTTCTCGCTGCTGTCGGCCCTCTCGACCCAGAACGA
Organism: Microvirga sp. GCM10011540; assembly: GCF_042650665.1. Classification (NCBI taxonomy): domain Bacteria; kingdom Pseudomonadati; phylum Pseudomonadota; class Alphaproteobacteria; order Hyphomicrobiales; family Methylobacteriaceae; genus Microvirga; species Microvirga sp. GCM10011540. Next base: position 127,646 of record NZ_JBHSBQ010000005.1, read on the forward strand.
GAACCCGGAAGGGGCCTCCAAGCCCTTCTCCAAGAACCGCGACGGCTTCGTCATGGGCGAGGGCGGGGCGGCCCTCGTGCTGGAGAACGCCGAGAGCGCCAAGGCGCGCGGCGCGAAGATCCTCGGCTATGTGCTCGGCTGCGGCGAGAAGGGCGACGGCTTCCACCGCACCCGCTCGAGCCCGGACGGCACGCCGATCATCGCGGCGATCAAGGCGGGGCTGGACGATGCGGGCGTGTCGCCCGACGACATCGACTACATCAACGCCCACGGCACCTCGACGCCCGAGAACGACAAGATGGAGTCCATGGGCTGCATGGCGGTGTTCGGCGAGCGCATGAAGGACGTGCCGATCTCGTCGAACAAGTCGATGATCGGCCACACGCTCACGGCCGCCGGCGCGGTCGAGGCGGTGATGTCGCTGCTCACCATCGCCCAGGGCCGCATCCCGCCGACCATCAACCATGCGATGCCGGACCCGTCGATCCCGCTCGACGTGGTGCCGAACGTGGCCCGCGACGCGACCGTGAATTACGTGCTGTCCAACTCCTTCGGCTTCGGCGGGCAGAACACCTGCCTGGTTTTCGGAGCGGAACCCAAATAACCGGAGCCCGATCATGACCCGCGTTCTCGTCACCGGCGGCGGAAAAGGCGTCGGCGCCGCCATCGTGCGGGCGCTGGTCGCCGCCGGCCACGATGTCGACTTCACCTACCGCTCGTCCGGCGACGCCGCCCTGGCCCTCGCCGGCGAGCTGATGGGCTCCCATCCCGGCCGCACCGTCACGGCCCATTCGGTCGATCTCGCCGACAAGGCGGCGCTGGAGGCCTTCTGCGAGACCATCGAGGGCGAGGCCTTCTTCGGCCTCGTGCACAATGCCGGCCAGCCTTACGACGCGCTCGCCGCCATGATGCAGCAGGACAAGGCCGAGGCGGCCATGCAGGTGAACTTCTGGTCGCTCACCCGCATCGCCAAGGCACTCATGCGCGGCATGATCCGCCAGAAGGCGGGCCGCATCGTCGCCATCGGATCGGTGGCCGCGCTCCAGGGCAATCCGGGCAACGCCGCCTATGCGGCCTCCAAGGGCGCCCTGATCTCCTATTGCCGCACGCTCTCCGTCGAGACCGCCAAGCGCGGCGTCACCGTCAACGTGATCGCGCCGGGCTTCATCGACACGGACATGATGGCCCCTTACGCGGCCTATCGCGAGAACATGGAAAAGCAGATCCCGGCCGGACGCTTCGCCAAGCCGGAGGAGATCGCAGGGTTGGCGGCCTTCCTCATGAGCGAGCCCGCCGCCTACATCACCGGCGCGGTCCTGCCCATCGACGGCGGCCTGACCTCGATGCTGGGCGTGCATCGGTAGCCGTCCTCGCCTCTCCCTCCTGGGGGAGGTGGAAGCACGTCGCGCACAAAGCTTGTCATCCGTTGCGCCGCCCATTAAGCCGCGAACAGAATTTCTCGCCGTCATGGCCGGGCCCGTCCCGGCCGTCCGCGTCTTCGTTCGAGCCGCGGGACCCGGAGCCGAATCCGGGATGACGCCCCAGACGGAATCATCCCATGCGTGCCCTTCAGCTCTTCGGCGACCGTGACCTGCGCCTCACCGAGATGGACGCCCCGCCGCCGCCGGCCGCGGGCGAGGTCCAGATCCGCGTCCGGGCGCTCGCCCTCAACTATCTCGACGTCTGGGGCTTCCGCGGCATGGCCTTCGCCAAGCGCAAGATGCCCCAGGCCGTGGGGGTCGAGGCCTCGGGCGAGGTCGTGGCGGTGGGCGAGGGCGTGACCCGGTTCAAGGCCGGCGACCCGGTCACCATGTACGGGGCCGAGACCTGCGGGCACTGCAAGGCCTGCCGCGAGGGCCGCGACAATCTCTGCGAGAACGTCGCCGGCATCATGGGCTTCCATATCGACGGCTTCGCCCGCGAGCTGATCAACCGTCCCGAGCGGCTGGTCATTCCGGTGCCGCAGGGTGTGTCGTTCGAGGAGGCGGCCTGCGCGCCCATCGGCTTCGGCACCGTGCAGCACATGCTGTTCGACAACGCGAAGCTGGAGCCCGGCGAGTCGATCCTCGTCCATGCGGGCGGCTCCGGCATCGGTACGGCGGCGATCAAGATGGCGAAGGCCATCGGCTGCACGGTCTACACGACGGTGGGCGACGACGAGAAGGGCGAGAAGGCGAAGGCGCTCGGCGCCGATCACGTGGTCAACTACCGCACTGAGCGCTTCGAGGGCGAGGTGCGTCGCCTGACCAAGCGTAAAGGGGTCGACGTGGTGTTCGAGCATGTGGGGGCCGACACCTGGAACGGTTCGCTGCTCTGCCTCAAGCGCGGCGGGCGGCTCGTCACCTGCGGCTCGACCTCCGGCGTGTCCACCACCATGAACCTGATGCAGCTCTTCCAGCAGCAATACCGCATCTTCGGCTCCTTCGGGTGCCGCATCGAGAACATCGCTCAGTCGCTGGACAAGATGGCGGACGGCATGAGCCCGGTGATCGATTCCGTCTTCCCGCTGGACGATTTCCAGAAGGGCCTGGAGCGCCTCGAAGGCCGCAAGGTCTTCGGCAAGGTGGTGATTGCGTTCTGAACGCGTCCCCGAGGACAAGCTGCCGCGCATGATCGGGCCTTGACGGCGGGGGCGAGACGCGAAAAGACGCGTCTCCCGTCGTAATGGGGCTCTCACGCCAGGACGAATTCGTGGTTCAACCTTCCAAACGCTCCCGCAGCATCGCCTCCCGCCTGAGTGAAACCGTCATGGTCGGGCTCGTGCGCGGCGTCTTCGGCCTGGCGCGGGCCCTGGGGCCGGAGCGCTCGGGGGCGGTGGGCGCGGCGCTGACCCGCACGATCGGGCCGCTCCTGCCGGCTCACAAGACGGCGACCGCCAATATCCGGGCGGTCTATCCGGACATGCCGGAGGCCGACGTCAAGGCGTTGGCGCTCTCCGCCTGGGACAATCTCGGCCGCGTCGGCGGCGAGTATCCCCATCTCGGCCGGCTGTTCGACTACGATCCGGACAGTCCCGTGCCCGGCCGTACCGAGGTCGACGGCATCGAGCACTTCCTGGCGCTTCGCGACGACGGCAGGCCGGGCATCATCTTCTCGGCCCATCTGGCCAATTGGGAACTGCCGGCGATCTGCGCCGCCCGGTTCGGTCTCGATGCCACGGCGGTGTTCCGCGCGCCGAACGACCCGGCCGTGGCCCGGGTGCTGCACGAAATCCGCAGCGAGACCATGGGCGGGCTGGAGGCGGCGCGGCAGGGCGCGGCCTTCGCCATGCAGGGCGCCCTCGAGAAGGGCGGCCATCTCGGCATGCTCATCGACCAGCATTTCACCCGGGGCGTCCCGGTGAACTTCATGGGCCGCCCCGCCATGGTGAACCCGATCCTCGGCAAGTTCGCGCGCCGGTTCGACTGCCCGGTCCACGGGGTCCGCGTCATCCGCCTGCCGGGCCACCGCTTCCGCCTGCAGCTGACCCCGGCGCTCAACCTGCCCCGCGACCCCGACGGGCAGATCAACGTGCAGGGCGCCATGCAGGTCATGACCTCCGTGGTGGAGAGCTGGGTGCGGGAACACCCGGAGCAATGGCTCTGGATGCACCGCCGCTGGCGGGTTCCTGCAACCGTTCAAGGTAAAGTGAGTTCCCCTTGAGGAGGGATTCGTGTTCCATGGCGGTATCATGGTGTCACGACTGAAACTGATCTCGGCGGCCCTGTTCCTCGCCGCCTTCATGCAGCCTGCCCAGGCGGAACCACCCCGCGCCGTCGTCGAGCTGTTCACGAGCCAGGGCTGTTCATCCTGCCCTCCGGCTGATGCGGTCCTCGTCGAGCTCGCCCGCGAGCCGGACGTGGTCGCCCTGTCCTTCCCGGTGAACTACTGGGATTATCTCGGCTGGAAGGACACGCTCGCCCACAAGGCGTTCACGGAGCGGCAGAAGGCCTATGCCCATGCCCGCGGCGACCGGCAGGTCTACACGCCCCAGATGATCGTCAACGGCACCAAGCCCTGCATCGGCTCGAACCGGGCGCAGGTTGAGGACTCGATCAAGGAGGTGACCGCGTCGCAGCCGAACCTGCCCCTCGACGTCACGATCAAGGAGCAGAACGGCGTGGCGAAGATCGCCGTGAGCGAGACCGCCATGGCGGATATGCGCGCTGCCGACGTCTGGGTCCTGCCGGTTCTGCGCACCCGCACGGTGCCCATCGAGCGCGGCGAGAACCGGGGCCGGAGCGTCACCTATGCCAACGTGGTGCGCGGCCTCAAGCGCATCGGCGAGTGGCGGGGCGGCTCGGCCGAGTTCGAGGTTCCCCTGGAGGTCGCCCGCAGCGGCGCCGACGGCTACGTGGTGCTGCTGCAGACCTCGGAGCACATGAAGCCCGGCGTCATTCTCGGCGCGGCGAAGAGCCCCGGCCTCTACTGAGCGCCGCGCTCAGAGCACGATCACCTTGTTCGGCAGCTCGTCCGCGTCGTCGAAGCGCGGGGGCGCGTGCTGCGCCAGGATCGCCCCCGCCTGACCGATGGCCGCCACGAGCCCGTCGACCAGCCGGCCCTCCCGGATCTCGGCGGTCAGCCCGGCGATGATGTCCTGCCAGACCCGGGGCTCGACCCGGTCGGCGATTCCCGTATCGGCCAGGATCTCGGCATGGTGCTCGGCCAGGGCGACGTAGATCAGGACGCCGGTCCGCTCCCGGGTGCGGGTGAGCCCGCGGCTCAGGAATTCCCGCGCCGCCGCCTCGTGCGCCCGCGTCCGTTTGATGGAGCCCGGCACAAGGGCATGGCGCCGTTTCGGCCAGGACAGGAGGATGCTCAGGCCCAGCGCCACCGCGAGCTGCACCAGGAAGATCCGGGTCGGCCCCATAGCCGTGAACCAGATCAGCGGCCACGGCGTGAGGAGGGCTCCCAGCAGGGCCCAGAGGAGGGGGATGGAGCGGTATTCGCTCGCCTGGCCCGCCACGACGACCACGATTTCGCCCGCCGTCTGGTCCTCCACGTCGCGGATGGCGCCGTCGAGGCGCGCGTAGTCGTCGGCCGAAATCATCCTACCAGCTCCCCGAAGCGCCGCCGCCGCCGGACGAACCGCCTCCGCCCCGGAAGCCGCCTCCGGAAAAGCCGCCGCCCCGTCCTCCGCCGGACCACCCGCCGCCCATCGGGATGAAGACGGGACCGCCGCGGCGTCCGCGTCTCATGCCGCGTGGGCCGCCTCCGCCCATCATGCGCCAGATGATGAGGAAGAGAACCACGAAGATGATGAAGGAGACGATCGGATCGGCGGTGGTGGACCGGTCCTCCCGGATTTCCGCCCGGCGGTGCCATTCCTCGGCGTCGCCGGTCAGGATCGACAGCATGGCGTCGACGCCCGCATCGATGCCGGCGGCGAAGTCGCCCTTCTGGAACTGGGGCGCCACGGCGGTGGTGATGATGACCCTGGACAGGGCGTCGGTGAGGGCGCCCTCGAGCCCGTAGCCGACCTCGATGCGCACCTTGCGCTCGTTCGGGGCCACGAGAAGCAGGGCGCCGTTGTCCTTGTCCGCCTGACCCAGCCGCCAGTGCCGGAAGAGGCGATTGCCGTAATCCTCGATGGTGAGCCCGTCGAGGGAGCGCAGGGTCGCCACCACCACCTGGTCCGACGTCTTGTCCTCGTACGCCTTGAGCTTGGCTTCGAGCGCCGCGCGCTGGTCCGGCGTCAGGAGGCCCGCCGCATCGACCACCCGGCCGGTGAGGGCGGGAAAGGACTGGGCGAGGGCTGCAGCCGGGACGAGGAGGAGCAGGAGGGCAATGAAGGGCGCAACCCACCTCTCCCTGAAGGGGAGGCGGACGGTGCGCCGGGATCGGCGGGTCACGCTCAGAACTGCACCTGCGGCGGCCGGTCGGCGCCTGCCGTGGCCGTGAAGGTCTGCATGGGCTGCGCCTCCGGATAGACGATGGCGGCGATCCAGCGGCCCGGGATGGTGCGCAGCTCCGTATTGTAGGCCCGCACCGCCTCGATGTAGTCGCGCCGGGCCACGGCGATGCGGTTCTCGGTGCCCTCGAGCTGCGACTGCAGCGCCAGGAAATTGGCGTTGGATTTCATCTCGGGATAGCGCTCCACGGTGGCGAGCAGCCGGCCGAGCGCTCCGGAAAGCTGGTTCTGCGCCTCCTGGAACTGGCGGAACTTCTCCGGGTCGGTCACGGTCGACGCATCGACCTGGATCTGCGTGGCGCGGGCGCGGGCCTCCGTGACCTGGGTCAGCACCTCGCGCTCCTGCTGGGCGAAGCCCTTCACCGTCTCCACCAGGTTCGGGATCAGGTCGGCGCGGCGCTGGTACTGGTTCTGCACCTCGCTCCAGGCCGACTTGGCCTGTTCCTCGAGGGTCGGGACATTGTTGATGCCGCAGGCGGAGAGCCCCAGTGCCACCATCATCACGGTCAGGACGGCACGGATTCGAGCCGGCAACAGCAATCCCGTCATTGTTTCATCTCTTGTTTCTTGATTCGGATCCCGCCTTCGCGGCTTCAACAAATGGAGCATGGCACGCCGTTCAACAAGACGCTTTTGTCTGGCTCCCCAGGGGGAACTCGGGCATGATCCGGTCGCTTCGCCCGACAGGTGGCCCATGAATTTTCTGCCCGACCCGAGCATCCTGCTCACCTATTCGCTCGCCTGCGTCGTCCTGTTCATCACGCCCGGACCCGATATGAGCCTGTTCCTGGCCAAGACCATGGCGGGCGGCCGCAAGGCGGGAATGGCCTCCATGCTGGGCGCCATGGCGGGCTGCTGCGTCCACACCCTCCTGGCGGCGCTGGGTCTCTCGGCCCTCCTCGCTGCCTCGGTCACCGCCTTCACGGTGCTGAAGGTGGTCGGCGCGCTCTACCTCCTGTGGCTCGCCTTCGATGCTGTGCGCAACGGCTCGGCCCTCCATGTGAAGGTGGAGCGCAAGGGCGAGGTCTCGTTCTGGAAGACCTTCCTCGTGGGTGTCGGCATCAACCTGACCAACCCGAAGGTGGTTCTGTTCTTCGTGACCTTCCTGCCGCAATTCGTGAATGCGGCCGATCCCCACGCGGCGGACAAGCTGGTCTTCCTCGGCCTCTATTTCGTCGCCCTCACGGCCCCCATGGGGGCCATCATGGTCCTCGGGGCGGACAAGGTGCTCGCGCTCCTGCGCAACCATCCGCGGGTGATGCGGGGCATCGACTATTCCTTCGCCGGCCTGTTCTCGGCCTTCGCGGTGAAGATCCTGACGACCACGCGCTAGAGGGACGGACCCGAGGCTCCGTCTCGATGTGCCGGGGCGCCATCGGCCGGACGATCTAGAGCGATCATCGGCCATCCGAACTAATTGACCCCCCCGATCAATACGATACAAAGTATCAATACTGACTTGGCATTTCAGTCAGAGTTCCTCCCAAACTTCGGAGGCGGCATGGGGGCATGCTGCTTCCGCACTTTTTTGTTCAGGGGCTTTCCGGGTTCCGTGACGGCCGGGCCGCGCTCTGCCCGGCGATGGCCCAATAGACCAGACCGGCCACCGCGCCGGTGAGGCCCAGGACGAGGCTCACGTGAAGCTCCAGGGGCGAGCCGACCCGGGCCGCTCCGCGCAGGATCCACGGCACCGCCGCCGTCAGCACGCCCATGGCGCTCGCGTACCAGATCAGGCTGCGCAGCCCCAGCACCTCGCTCAGGATCGCCACGAGCAGGGGCGGGAACACCAGAAGGGTGAAGACCAGGCGGCCGACCGCCAGAAAGGCCTCCGTCACGATGGGCTCGGGATCGTCGGCGGAGAAGACCGCGTCGACGAAGGCCCAGAAGCCGACGAAGAGCGTATCCCCGGTGAGCGTCGCCATGACCGGGTCGATGACGGACGCGATCATCAGGAAGAAGCTGCTCGCGCCGATGGCGACGAGCAGGGCCAGGGGAATGAGCAGAAGCCAGCGGATCATCTTTCTGCCTCGGGCCGGTCGCGGAGGATCGCCACGAACGGGGCCGTCGCGCGACCCTGCCGGAGCAGGATTGGCATTCCACGAATCGGCATCCGAGACAAGCCGCCAAGCTTGACGCAAGGGGAGGGAAAAGCCGCTCCGATCACGCCTTCGGGGCCGTGGCCGCCGGGCGGGAGCCCGGGTGCTTCGGGCGCGGCCGGGGCGAGAGATCGATGGTCACGAGCTGACCGGTCTTGGGATCGAAGATCGTCATGGCCGCCTCCTACGCATACTGCACAGAATGAACGCCTGAGACCGGAGAATGGCTCAATCGACCTTTCCATGTGGTTAGCGCATCCTTACCGGCGGGTGCGCGGGCGCACTCTTGTGGCCTCCGCGCGAGCGAGCCCTAGTTCCCTTGCGTCACTTCCCGAACCTCGCGACAGGAGACGCAGCATGTCGGTCGATTGGCGCGCGATGTTCGTCCCCGAGCACTCGCTCATCGAGATCTTCGTCCGCGGCACGTTCATGTACATCGTGCTGTTCTCGATCCTTCGCTTCTTCATGAAGCGGCAATCGGGCGTCATCGGCATCGCCGACCTGCTCGTGATCGTCCTCATCGCCGACGCGGCCCAGAACGCCATGTCCAGCGAGTACAAGTCGATCACCGAAGGAACGGTGCTCGTCCTCACCATCGTTTTCTGGAACTTCGCCCTCGACTGGCTCGGCTATCACTTCCGCTTCTTCCAGAAGTTCACGCGCCCGCCGCCGCTTCCGCTCATCGACAATGGCCGGCTCCTCCGCCGCAACATGCGCCAGGAGATGATCACCACGGAGGAGCTGATGAGCCAGCTGCGCCAGCAGGGCATCGAGGATCCGGCCAAGGTGAAGAGGGCCTATATCGAGGGCGACGGGCGCATCAGCATCATCTGTCACGACGGCGAGAATGCCGGCGGGATGACGAACGACCCGCGGGAGCTGACGTAAGGGGGGCCCTCGCCGGTCAGCATCCGGTGCAGATGCTGCGCGTCAGGGTTTTCATCCGGTGGTCGCGGGCACGCTCCAGGGCCTCCGACCTTTCGCGGGCCCGGTCCGCCAGGGCAGCCGATTCCTTGGACGTGAAGGGCGTCAGCGTGTCGGCCTTCGTCCGGGACATGTCGGGTGCCGTCCTCGGCTGGGCGAGGGCGGCCTGCGGTCCAGCGAGCAGGGCAAGGAAGACGGCGGCGGTCAGGATGCGCATCGGGGAGCTCCATAAGGAGCTCTTTAGGCCGCCCCGCAGGGACTATAGCCGGGAAAGGGAGCGGCCGCGCAACGATATTCGGAATATCTCCTACCCCCGATGGAGGGGGGAAGGACAGGGTTGAGGAGCTTACTGCCGATCCGGTCCTTCCATGGTCCGGTCCTCCCGCCCGTTCGGAGCGGACGCTATCGCCCAGTAGATCCAGCCACAGATCGCGCCCGACAGGGCTCCGATGAATGTCCCCGTTCCCACGCCGACGACCGTTGCGATGAAGCAAAAGCCCAGGACCGCGCCACCGAAGACGGCGCTCGACCGGGAGGTCCATCCGGCCGTAGCCAGGACGAGTGCCGTGAGGCACGAGGCGGCAAAGAGGGGAAGACCGAACACCAGGAGACCCGCCGTTCCGTGGAGGGCGGTGTCGTTGATGGCGGGATCATAGGGCAGGTCCCGGCCGAAGAGGATCATCAGCAAGACGATCAGATACGGCGCCGTCACGCTCGCGGCGAAGAGACCGAGCAGGTGATGCTTCACGGCTGGCTCACCCGGTTGCGCATGGCGATGCGCCAGTAGATCCAGCCACAGATGCTACCCGCGAGCAAACCCGCCAGGGGAAAGACACGCCAGTCGGCCGGATCGGCCACGAAAAGCAGCGTGAGAGACAAGCAGCCCAGGCTGCCTCCGCTCGCGATGGCGTGGTGCTTCGAGCCAAGGGCCAGACTATGGAGCAGAAAGGCAAGCAGCTCGGCTGCGAAAAGGATCGGCAGGCCGAACATCGCAGCGCCAAGGCTGCCGATCGCCAGGAACTTGAAGAAGTCGAGAAACTCATCGACGAGTGACGGTGCGCCGAACGTGAAGTCGGCGCTGCTCGATCCGCCAAACAGGATCATGAAAGTGAAAATGAAGAAGGAGGCGAGATAGGGAGCCGCAAGACTCGCTACGAGAAGGCCTCCTATGATGCGCAACATGATGTTCTCCGGCGATAAGCCGTAGAACGATATCACATCATGATTAGGAAAAGGAGCCGTCCCGGAAGAGGGACGACCCTTGATGTTTCAGAGACTTACTCTCCGTCCCCCAGCGCATACACGCCTTCGGCCCCGATGCCCTGTTCCAGCATCAGGCGGGCGCGGGCGCGCAGCTTCTCGGTTTCGCTCTTGAGCTGGCCGCAGGCGGCGAGGATGTCGCGGCCGCGGGGGGTGCGCACGGGCGAGGCGTAGCCCGCCCGGTAGACGATCTCGGAGAAGCGCTCGATCCGCTCCCAGTCCGAGCACTCGTATTTCGAGCCGGGCCAGGGGTTGAACGGGATCAGGTTGATCTTGGCCGGAATGCCCTTGAGCAGCCGCACCAGCTCGCGCGCATCCTGGTCCGAGTCGTTGACGCCCTTGAGCATCACGTACTCGAAGGTGATGCGGCGCGCGTTCGACAGGCCCGGATAGGCCCGGCAGGCGTCGAGGAGTTGGCCAATGTCGTATTTGCGGTTGATCGGCACCAGCTCGTCGCGCAGCTCGTCCCGCACCGCGTGGAGCGAGATGGCGAGCATCGTGTTGGCTTCGCTGCCCAGGCGCTCCATCTGCGGCACCACGCCGGAGGTCGAGACCGTGATGCGGCGGCGGGACAGGGTCAGGCCCTCGCCGTCCGACATGACGTCGATGGCGGCGATCACGTTGTCCGGGTTGTAGAGCGGCTCGCCCATGCCCATGAACACGATGTTGGACACGAAGCGCCCGCCGTCGGTGGGCACGAAGGCGCCTTCCGGCGGGGTGGCGTCCGGCCAGTCGCCGATCATGTCGCGGGCCACGATGAGCTGCGCCACGATCTCGGCGGAGGTCAGGTTGCGCACCAGGCGCTGGGTGCCCGTGTGGCAGAAGGAGCAGGTCAGCGTGCAGCCGACCTGGCTCGATACGCAGAGCGTGCCGCGGTCCACTTCGGGAATGTAGACGCACTCGATCTCGGCGCCCTTGTCGAAGGGGCCGGTGGAGGGCATGCGGATCAGCCACTTGCGGGTGCCGTCCTTGGAGACCTGCTCGGACACGACCTCGGGGCGGGCCAGGGTATAGGCCTGCCCGAGCTTCTCGCGCAGGCCCTTGCCCACATTGGTCATCTCGGCGAAGTCGCGGGCGCCGCGGAAGTAGATCCAGTGCCAGAGCTGGGCCACGCGCATCTTGAGCTCGCGCTCGGGCACGCCGATGGCCGAAAGGGAATCCTTGAGCTGATCGCGGGTCAGGCCGACCAAGGAGGCGCCGCCGGGGACTGCGCCTGCGACCACGTTCAGCTCGGCCGTCTTTTCGATTGCCGCATTGCCGGCCGCGCGCGCGGCATCGCTCACGCCCAGGGGGGCCGCATGAGGGTTACGCTTGGCGATGTCGAGCACCGTCGCCATGGGAAATCACGCCTTCGTTTGAGGGGAACGAAGACCTCATATAACACGATTGCGTCGGAAAAGTGAGGGGTCGGCGCCAAATTCCGCCCCGGAAGGGCGAAAAATCGGCGGCCGGAGCCCCGCCGGCGGGGCTCCGGAACGGCCTTACGAGCATTCCTTGCGGGCGCGCTCCAGGGCCTGGGTGAAGCCGCTCAGGGAATACTGGTCCGTCAGGCTGTTGCCGCGGGCCGACTGGGTCTTCACGGTCATGCTCGCGCCGCGCGCCATGGCGGTGATGGCCTGGCTCTCCTCGGCGGGGTTCTTCAGCCAGGCGTTGCTCGCCTTGGTGAGAAGGTCGAAGGAGGTTGCGCCGATGGCGGCCTCCGCCGGGCTGTTCTCCTTGGTGGTGAAGCCGAGCACGAGGGCGACCTCGTTCTTCACGTTCTCCGCCGGGCGGAACGACACGAAGAGATAGGCCGGGTCCCGGTTCAGGTTCTTCGGCAGCCGGTCCTTGGGCTGGCTCAGGGCGTAGCAGATCTTCGAGCGTCCCGACTGCGCTGTGTAGACGTTCCAGTCGCTGTAGGACGCAAGAAGCGCCGCGCCGCCGGGGCCCGTGGCAGGAGCCGCGGCCGCGGCCGCAGCGGCCGCCGGCTTGGCGGCGGACGTGGATTTCGCCTTGGCCGCGTTCGCCTTCGTGGAGGCCGGTGCCGCTTTCTTCGCGGCAGGCTTGGCCGGCTGCTGCGCCGTCGACCGCTGGGCCTGTGCGAGAGCTGCAGGCCCGGTTCCGAGGATGAAGGCAGCGGAAATGATGCCCGCGGCAAAGCCGCGCTGGAGAGATGCGATAGTCATGAGGCGCAACATAAAGCCCAGATGGTTAAGAACTCTTCACCATCTCCGTTAAGCCGGGCCGGGCCTCATGGCGATGCGTCGAAACGTGGCGCAGGAACGAAAAGGGCCGCAGACGCGGCCCTCGACGCGCCCCATGGCGGCTCTCGTCAGATGATCTCGAAATCCCTGTGGCTCAGGGACAGGTTCTTGCCGATCGAGGCGAACTGGATCGCGGCGGCCGCGCCGCTGCCGTCGGGATCGTAATAGAGCGCCCCCTTGGCCTTGTTGTAGACGATCCGGTCGTCCTCCTCCGCCGCTGCCGAGCCCACATGGAACGCCCCCGCCGCCAGCTTGCCCACGGCGCCCATGGCCGTGAAATGCTCCAGCGCCATGTAGACCGTGTCGTCCTTCACGCTGAAGTCCATGATCTTGTCCATGTTCTTGCGCGCGACCGGCTCGCTGAAGATGAAGCCGTCCTTGCCCTTGCCGCCGTAGAGGCTGTCCTTGCCCGTCCCGCCGACCAGATAATCGTTGCCGTCCTCGCCATGGAGCCGGTCGTTGCCCACGTCGCCCAGGAGCGCGTCGTTGCCCTTGCCGCCATAGAGCTTGTCGTGGCCCTTGCTGCTCAGCAGGAGGTTGTTGCCCTTGCTGCCCCAGAGGGTGTCGTTGCCGTTGCCCGACACGACGTTCTCGACCGACTTGATCGTCAGCGTTCCGAAACCGGTCTTCTGCGGGCCCGCGATGGAGAGATCGACCTTCACGGACTTCCTGCTGTTCAGGAACAGGGAGTCGATACCGCCCTTGCCGTTCAGCGCGGCCTCGGCGGCCTCCTGCAGCAGAAGGATGTCGGACTTGCTGGTGCCGACGAGCTTGTGGCTGCCGTCGTCGTAGACGAGGTTGCCAGAGTTGGGATCGGGAAGCTTGATTTTACCGGCGGCCATGGGCGTTTCTCTCAGGTCGTTCATAGGTGAGCGAGGCGGAATGCCTCGGACGGAATAATATTCCGGGCAACCTGAGCGCAGCTAACGTAACGTTACAGCGAACACAACCGGGAAAGGCTCAGGTAACCCCAATGGGTCTACCAAGCTTACCCAAGGTCATGTGTGCGGCGCCGCACGGGGAGGACTGGGGTTATCGGAATTCTCCCGATCCGTTACTTCAGGCTCTCCCGCGCCTTCTGCCGGTGTTCCTCCGTGATCGAGCCGGCCACCTGGGTGATGGCGGCGGCGAGAACCGCAGCGTCGTCCGCGAAGCCCAGCAGGGGCAGGAAGTCGGCCACCGCATCGGTCGGCAGCACGAAATAGGCGACGGCGCCCATCAGGACGAGCTTGACCCGGTTCGGGGTCTTCGGGTCCGTGGCGCAGTAGAAGGCGGCCACGAGGTCTTCGGCGAAGGGGATCTTGCCGCCCACCCGCCGGATCTTGTCCCAGAACCGGCGCTTGAGGCTCGCCTCGTCGCGACCCGCCTCGTCGCGGCCCGCTTCGCGCATGGCGTCCATCTCGGCCTTTGTGAAAGGCTTCGTGATTGATTCGCTCATGCCGCTCTGCTCCTTCGACAGTCTCGATTCCCGCGAGGCCCCGGATGGCTTAAGAGGTCTCGTCCCGATGGAGAGAGGAAACCCATGAAGCTCGACGAATCTATGGCAGCCATCGTCACCGGCGCCGCCTCAGGCCTCGGCGAGGCGACGGCACGGATGCTTGCCTCCCACGGCGCGAGGGTCGCCATCCTGGATATGAACGCCGAGCGGGGCACCGAGGTTGCCCGCGAGATCGGCGCCGTGTTCTGCGAGGCCGACGTGACCGACGAGGCATCCATCGATGCGGCCCTGGCGCAGGCGAGGGCGGCCAACGGCACCGAGCGCATCCTCGTCAACTGCGCCGGCATCGCGCCGGGCAAGCGCACGGTGACGAAGAAGCGCGATACGGGCGAGCTGATTCCGCACGACGTCGCCTCCTTCCGGCGCGCGGTGGAGATCAACCTCGTCGGCACCTACGCGATGATCTCCAAATGCGCCGCCGCCATGGCCGGGCTCGATCCGGTGACCGAGGACGGCGGGCGCGGCGTCATCGTCAACACGGCCTCCGTGGCCGCGCAGGACGGTCAGATCGGGCAGGCGGCCTATTCGGCCTCCAAGGGCGGCGTTCTCGGCCTGACACTGCCGGTCGCCCGCGACCTGTCGGGCTTCGGCATCCGGGTCATGACGATCATGCCGGGGCTGTTCCACACTCCGCTCTTCGAGGGCATCGCCGAGGATTACCGCAAGGCGCTGGAGGCCAACGTGCCGTTCCCGTCGCGCCTCGGCCGCCCGCAGGAATACGCCACGCTCGTGCGCGCCATCATCGAGAACGACATGCTCAACGGCGAGGCGATCCGCCTCGACGGGGCGCTTCGGATGCAGCCCAAGTAAGGCTCAGGACGTCCTCTCGCCCCGGTTCTCCGGATAGGCGATCAGGTCCGCCGTGCGCAGCCAGTGCTCGCGCCGGATCGTCCAGGCCTCGTAGGTGGGCGTGAAGAGGTTCGGCTCGTCGAAAGCCCCGAGCTTGATCTCGATCTCGTCCGCCGCGTCCCGGTAGAACACCTGGGAGCCGCAGATGGGGCAGAAGCAGCGCTCGCCGCCCGGCACCGCCGACCAGGTCTTCATCTCGCCGCCGATCGTCACCCGATCGGCGGCGAAGATCGCGAAGGCGTTGAAGGCGCTGCCGCTCTCCTTGCGGCAGGTCATGCAGTGGCACAGGCCGACGCGCCTCGGTTCGCCCCGGGCCTCGAAGGTCAGCTGTCCGCAGGCGCAGCCGCCCCGGAAGGTTCGGGCTTCGTCCATCTCAGCGCTCCTTCACGAGTCCGGCCGCGAACTGGTCCATGCGCTGGGCCAGCTCCACGTCGCGGCGGGTCAGGCCCTTGGCCTCGTGGGTCGCGAGGGTGACGTCGACCTTGTTGTAGACGTTCGTCCATTCCGGATGGTGGTTCATCTGCTCGGCCACGAGGGCGATGCGGGTCATCCAGGCGAAGGCGGCGTTGAAATCGTCGAACACGAACCGCTTGCGGATCGCGTCCCGGCCTTCGACTAGGGCCCAGCCGTCGAGGGCGGGAAGGATGTCGGTGCGCTCGGCGTCGGTGAGAGGGTTCATGGGGCAATCAACCGGTTGAGGAGCGGGTCTCGTTCTAGTGATGAGGTGCGCGGGAGAGGTTTCAAGGGCCGACGGATCATCTGGCATGTGGATGGAGAGCACAGGTCGAGACCCGGGCCTCTCGTGGAGAGGGAAGAAGGTTCAGCCCGTCAGGCCACCCCGAGCCCGCGAATCAGCCCGAGGCTGATCGCGAGCAGCACCAGGAGAGACAGGGTCACGGCGAGGGTCACCCGCCCGCCGACGCGGCCCAGAACCTTGAGGTCGACGCCGAGGCCCAGGGCCGCCATGGCGACCACCGTCAGGATCGTGGCGAGCGGCATGACGGCCTGCAGCACGATGTCGGGAATCAGGCTGGCCGAGCGCAGGGCCGCCAGCCCCAGGAACCCGAGGATGAACCAGGGCACGAAGCGGTTGAGCGAGAAGCCCGGGCCCGCCGCGTCCCGGTTCCGGCCCATGGCCAGGGACAATCCGACGACCACGGGCCCGAGCATGAGCACGCGCACCAGCTTCACCAGGGTGCCGAGCTGGGTGCTGACCATGCCGACCGGCAGGGTGGCGGCGAGCACCTGCGGCACCGCGTAGACGGTCAGGCCCGCAAGAACCCCGTATTGGGTTTCCGACAGGTGGAGGAGGGGCACCAGCAGGGGCAGGGTGAGCACCACGATCACCCCCAGGATCGCCGTGAAGGCGATGGAGGAGGCCACGTCCTCGCTCTTCGCCCCGATCACCGGCGCCACCGCCGCGATGGCGGAGTTGCCGCAGATCGAGTTGCCGCAGGCCACCAGCACGGCCATGCGCTTGGGCAGGCCGAGCAGGCGGCAGAGCCCGAAGCTGGCCCCGATGGCGACGGCGACCACCGCCGCGATGCCGAGGATGAGCCCGAACCCGGCCTCCGCCACGGCCTGGAAGCTGATCGAGGCGCCGAGCAGCATCACGGCGATTTCCAGGAGCGTCTTGGCGGAAAAGCCGATGCCGGGAGTCCAGCGGGCGGACGGGGTCCAGGCGGTCCGGATCGCGGTGCCGAGCAGGATCGCGATCACGAGCGCCTCGAGCCAGGGCCGGCCGGTCCAGGCCTCTTCCAGGTGCTGGAGGCCGATGGCCGCGAGCGCGACGGCCCCGCACAGGACGATGCCGGGAGCCAGTCGGGCGAGGCCGGTGCTGATCGCTGATGCCATTGGGAAAGCCTCGTGAGAGCGCTGCCTGCTGCGCGTCCGCACCCCTCCTACAGAGTGCAGGAGCTCCAGGCGAGACCGTTCTACAGTCCCAGACCGTCCTCGATGGCGCGCCAGTCCTGCCGGATCGCGAGGGACTCGCGGTCGAGGACCAGGAAGCAGCCGCCGCCGGGATGGGAGGGGCGGCTCTCCTGGCCGATGGCGACCCGTTGCAGATGGGCGGTCAGCAGGGCGCCGACGCCGCCATGGGACACGATGACGATGTCGCCGGAGGTCCGGTCGTTCTGCGCGACCCGTTTCACGGCGCCCACGATGCGCGCCTGCGCGTCGATGGCCCGCTCCCAGCCCCGGATGCTCTCGTGCGGGTTGGCGAAGAACTGGCCCACGACTTCCCAGAATTCCGGCGGGGCGATATAGCCGGTGGCCGAGCGGTCGTTCTCGCCGAGATCCTCGTCCGTGCCGTAGGGCAGGCCGAAGCGCTCGCCCAGGATGGCGGCTCCGTCCGTCGCCTTGCGCTCGGTCGAGGCGTAGAGCGCGGTGACGTTGCGGCCCGCGAGGAGGTCCGCGAACCGCTCCATCCGCTCGCGTCCGACGGCATTGAGCGGCCATTGGGTGATGGGAACCTGCGGGTCGATGACGACTTCGGGATGGGTGAGGAAGATCAGCAATGGCATAACGCTACGCTTAGCCAGCCCTGGCCGCTCTGTCGAGGGCACCCTTTCGGGAATCCCCGCCCGTTCCGGCTTTTCCCGAAGAGCCTGCGGGCAACCCGGATGTCGCGGACGCCCCGGCAACATTGTGCCGGGCGTTAACATGGATCAATACGCGGGGCTCGCTTATGATGTATCATCGTCCCATCATCGGCAATCGAACATTGGCGCCGTTGGCTGAGAGACGCGTGCGCTCCCGCCTCGAACAGAAGGGCGCGGCGATGGCATCGACATCTCTTCCCGACATCCATTCCCATCCCATGATCCCCCATCCCATGATCCGCAAGCTCGAGAGCGTCTTCACGCTCTCGGACGACGAGAAGGGCGCGATCCTGAACCTGCCGATGCAGGTGGTGGACATCCGGCCCGATCAGGACATCGTCCGCGAGGGCGACAGCCCTTCCCGGTCGTGCCTGGTCCTCGACGGCTTCGCCTGCACCTACAAGATCACGGGAGGAGGCAGGCGCCAGATCGTCGCCTTCAACATCGTCGGCGACATTCCCGATCTGCAGAGCCTTCACCTGAGGATGCTGGACAACAGCATCGGCACGCTCAGTCCCTGCACGGTGGGGTTCATCCCGCACGACGCCCTGCGCACCCTCTGCGAGCGCCATCCCCGGATCGCGAGCGCCCTGTGGCGCAGCACGCTTGTCGATGCCGCCATCTTCCGCGAATGGATGACCAGCATCGGCCGGCGCGAGGCCTACAGCCGCATCGCCCATCTTCTGTGCGAGATGCTGGTGCGCCTGAATGCGGTCGAAAAGGCCGAGGGCCATACCTGCGACCTGCCGATCACCCAGGCCGAGTTCGGCGATGCCCTCGGCCTTTCGACGGTTCACGTCAACCGGATCTTCCAGGATCTGAGGGCCGACGGCCTCATCCGGACCAAGGGAACCCAGCTGACCGTTCCGGATTGGGACAGGCTGCAGGAGGCGGGCGAGTTCGACCGCAGCTATCTGCACCTCGAACGGCAGAATTTCCGCTTATGAGCCTGACCCTTCAGCCCGTGCGGGTCGCCACCGGCGCCGACGAGCGGCGGCTGATGGCTGTTCCGGCCCATCTCCCGGACCGGCATGACGACATCTCCGGCCGCCTCGCCCGGAAGCGCTGACGGCCTCGGGCCGGCCTTTCAGCCCAGCGGATAGGCCGCCTCGACCACGTAGGGGCCGCCGCCGACGGAATCCCGCGACGAGAACAGCACGAAGCGGCGGGCCGTGAAGGTCAGGCGCGGGAAGTGGCCGCGCGTCGAGAAATAATCCGCCACGTCGATGGGCGAGGCATCGCGCAGGCGGGCCAGGGTCACGTGCGGCGTGAACTTGCGCTTCTCCGGCGGCAGGCCGACCTTTCGCACCAGGCGCTCCTGCTCGGCCTGAAGCTCGTTGAGCTCGCCGTTGCCCGAGGCGCGGGCGAAGACCACCCGGGGCCGCTCGCCCCCGAAGGTGGCGAGGCCGTCGATGGTGACGGCGATGGGCTCGCGCCGGCGCCCGTCGCCGAGGATCGAGAACACGTCGCCGGCGGTGCGCTCGTCGATGTCGCCGATGAAGCGCAGGGTGATGTGGTAGTTTTCGGGGTCGATCCAGCGGGCGCCGGGAAGGCCGCCGCGATAGCTCGAGAGCTGAAGGCCGATATCGGCGGGGATCTCGATGCCGGTGAACAGGCGTGGCATGCGGCACCTCCTGGCCTGGCGGATGTGTCGTCGATCATGGGGGCGGACGGGCCGCCCCCGCAAGACGAAGAATCAGACGATCAACAGTCGCATTTGTTCCGGGGGCGCCGCCGTCATTCCCGGGCCGCGAAAGCGGAGCCCGACCCGAAGGGCCGCGCGAAGCCGGAAACCCAGAGCCACTGACGGTGCGGAATGAAGCGAAGCGCTCACAGTCCTTTCTTAAACCTGTCGAGTTTATGGGTTCCGGGCTCGCCCCAGAGGGGCGCCCCGGAATGACGGTGCTGAGGGCCTATTTACGGGCACGGATTGCAGTGCTGGAGATGGATGGCGTCGATGCGCTCCTCCAGCTCGGGGGTGATCGTCACGTTCACGGCCGCGATGTCGGTCTTCAGCTGCTCCATCGTGGTGGCGCCGATGATGGTCGAGGTCACGAAGGGCCGGGAATTGGCGAACGCGATGGCCATCTGGGCCGGGTCGAGGCCGAACTCGCGGGCGAGCGCCACGTATTTGCGGATGGCGGGCTCGGCCCCCGGCGTCTCGTAGCGCTGGCCGCGGTTGAACAGGGTGGAGCGCGCCCCCGCCGGTCGGGCGCCGTCGAGATACTTGCCGGTCAGATAGCCCTGCGCCAGCGGCGAATAGGCGAGCAGGCCCGCCTCCTCGCGCATGCTGACCTCGGCCAAAGCCACCTCGTAGGTGCGGTTGAGCAGGCTGTAGGCGTTCTGGATCGACTGCACCCGCGGCAGGCTCGGGTCGGCCTCGGCGCATTTCAGGAAGGTCATGGCGCCCCAGGCGCTCTCGTTGGAGAGGCCGAGATGGCGGATCTTCCCGGCCTTCACGAGGTCGCGCATGATCTCCAGGGTTTCCTGGATCGGGTGGGACTCCGCCTGCTTGTGGCGGAAGATCGTGGGGTTCGAGCCCCAGGGCATGGGCCGGTCGGGCCAGTGGATCTGGTAGAGGTCGATATAGTCGGTCTGGAGCCGCTTGAGGCTCTTGTTCACCGCCTCCTCGATCTGGGCGCGGGACAGCTCGGCCGGGGAGCCGTCGTCCCGGAACCAGGTGTTCTCGGAGCGGCCGACGACCTTGGAGGCGAGGATCACCTTGTCCCGGTTCCCGCGCGCCTTGAACCAGGAGCCGATGATCCGCTCGGTCGAGCCCTGCGTCTCCGCCTTGGGCGGAATCGAGTAGAGCTCCGCCGTGTCGAAGAAGTTGATGCCCTGGTCGAGGGCGTAGTCCATCTGCGCGTGGCCGTCGGCCTCGGTGTTCTGCTGCCCCCAGGTCATGGTGCCGAGGCAGATGAGGCTGACATTGAGATCGGTGCGGCCGAGGCGGCGATAGTCCATGCTGAAGCTCCTCGCGGCAGGGAGCCTGCCGCGTTCGGTCGTGAGGGACGCGCCGACGGGAATCAGCGCTGGGAGATGCGGGCGAGAAAGGTCTCGACGGTGGGCAGGATGCGCTCGACGATGATCTCGACGCCCTTCGCGGTGGGATGGATCCCGTCCTGAAGGTTGAGGGACCGCTCGCCGGCGACTCCATCCAGGAAGAAGGGATAGAGCACAAGGTCGTGCTTCTTCGCAATGTCCGGATAGAGGCTGTCGAACTTCTGCACGTAGTCGGGCCCCAGATTGCGCGAGGCGTACATGCCCGCGAGCATCACCGGGATGCCGCGCTCCTTCAGCCGGGTCACGATGGTGTCGATGGCCTTGCGCGGCACGCTCGGGTCGACCCCGCGCAGCATGTCGTTGGCGCCGAGCTCCACGATGACGCCGTCGGTCCCGTCGGGCACCGACCAGTCGAGCCGGTCGAGCCCGGCCGTGGCGGTGTCGCCGGACACGCCCGCATTGGCGATCTCCACATTGTAGCCCTTGGCCTTCAGGGCCCGCTCCAGCACCACCGGAAAAGCCGCCTCCTGCGGCAGCCCGTAGCCGGCCGTGAGGCTGTCGCCCAGGGCCACGAGGCGGATCGGATCCTCCTGCGCCAAGGGGGCGTGGACGGGGACGACCATGGCGGCAAGGGCCGCCGCACACGCAAAAATGATCGTCATGAATGGGCCGGATTGGCGCTTCATCGGTATGCTTCCCATATGTGTTCGGACTATGCCGAGGCTCTCGGCGAAATCTTCCAACAGATCGGGTGATCGGGCATGCAGGACAAGGCCATCGCGCTGCAGGATGTGGATTTGAGCCTCGGGCGCGGGGCCGCGCGGGTGCATATCCTCAAGGGAGTCTCCCTCGAGATCGGCCGGGGCGAGGCGGTGGGCCTCGTCGGTCCGTCCGGGTCCGGCAAGTCGACCCTCCTCATGACCATGGCGGGGCTGGAGCGCCCCGATTCCGGCCGGGTGATCGTCGACGGCACCGACCTGTCCGGGCTCGACGAGGACGCGCTGGCGCGCTTCCGCGGCCGGCGCATCGGCATCGTGTTCCAGTCCTTCCACCTCGTCCCGACCATGACGGCCCTCGAAAACGTGGCCCTGCCCCTGGAACTCGCGGGCGAGGACGACGCGTTCGAGCGGGCGGAGGCGGAGATGCAGGCGGTGGGCCTCGGCCATCGCCTCCACCATTACCCGGCCCAGCTTTCGGGCGGCGAGCAGCAGCGCGTGGCCATCGCCCGCGCCATCGTGCCCAACCCGGCGATCCTGGTGGCGGACGAGCCCACCGGAAACCTCGACGAGAACACGGGCGGCTCCATCGTCGACCTGCTCTTCGCCCTCAAGCGCGACCGGGGCGCCACCCTGGTCCTCGTGACCCACGACCTCAATCTCGCCCGTCTCTGCGACCGGACCGTGCGGCTGCGCTCGGGCCGGATCGAGGCCGACGCGGTGGCGGCGGCTTAAAGGACAAGGCGGGATCCCATGCACGGCACCATTCCGGCCCAACCGCAGCGGCGGCCGATCCCCGCGTCCAGCGGCCTTCCCCTCGTGCTGCGCCTCGCCCTGCGCGAGCTGCGCGGCGGCCTGAAGGGCTTCGGCATCTTTCTCGCCTGCATCGCGCTGGGCGTGGCGGCGATCGCGGGCGTCTCGTCCCTGTCGCGCTCGCTCACGGACGGGATCGGCCGCGAGGGACGCCGCATCCTCGGCGGCGACATGGCCTTCTCCCTGCTCCAGCGCGAGGCCAGCCAGGCCGAGCGCGCCTTCCTCGCCTCGAAGGGGGAGGTGAACACCATCGCGACCATGCGCGCCATGGCGGTGGCCGGCGAGAAGGGCTCCGCCCTCGTCGAGCTGAAGGCGGTGGATGCCGCCTATCCGCGGGTCGGAACCCTGGAGACGGACCCGCCCTTCGCGCCGGCCGACCTCTTCGCCGCCCGGGACGGCGCCTTCGGGGCGGCCGCCGATCCCGCCCTGCTGGCGCGGCTCGACCTCAAGGTCGGGGACCGCGTCACGGTGGGAGGAGCCACCGTCGAGCTGCGGGCGAGCCTCGTGTCGGAGCCCGACAAGATCGCCAGCGGCATCGGCTTCGGCCCGCGCCTCCTCGTCTCCCAGGAGGCCCTGCAGGCCACCGGGCTCGTCCAGCCCGGCAGCCTCGTGCGCTGGACCTACCGGCTGACCCTGCCGCCCGCCCTTTCCACCGAGGAGGGGCTCGCGCAGGTGGAGGCCGAGGTCGGGCAGGCCCTTCCGGAGGCGGGCTGGAACGTCCGCACCCGCCTCAATGCCGATCCGCGCTTCGCCCGCAACATCGAGCGCTTCACCCAGTTCCTGACCCTGGTCGGCCTGACCGCGCTGCTCGTGGGCGGCGTCGGCGTCGCCAATGCGGTGCGCGGCTTCGTCGACCGCAAGCGCGCCTCCATCGCGACCCTGAAGAGCCTCGGCGCGCCCGGCGGACAGGTGGTCATGCTCTACCTGACCCAGGTCATGATGATCGCGGCGGTGGGCATCGGCATCGGCCTCCTGGTCGGCGCCGCCCTGCCGTTCGTCGTCACGGGCCTCTTCGGCCATCTCCTGCCGATCCCGATCCAGCCGACCCTGGCCTGGGCCGAGCTCGGCGTCGCGCTGCTCTACGGCGTGCTCACCGCCCTGGTCTTCGCCCTCGCGCCCCTGGGGCGGGCCCACGACGTGCAGGTGTCGGGCCTCTTCCGCGACCAGATCGATCCGGAGCGGCGCTGGCCGCGCAAGCGCTATCTCGCGGCGCTCGCCGTCTCCGTGGCGGCCCTGGTGGGCCTCGCGGTGCTGGCGGCCTACGACCGGCGCATCGCCCTCATGTTCGTGGCCGCGGCCGCCGGGTCCTTCGTGCTGCTGCGCCTGGTGGCGACCGGCATCATGGCGGTGGCCCGGCGCCTGCCGCGCCCCCGGCGCACGGCGCCGCGGCTCGCCCTTTCCAACATCCACCGCCCGGGCGCCCTGACCCCGTCCCTCGTCCTGTCCCTGGGGCTCGGCATCACGCTGCTCGTGACGCTCGCGCTCATCGACAGCAACCTCACCCGTCAGCTCCAGCAGACCCTGCCGGAGCGGGCGCCGAGCTTCTTCTTCCTCGACATCCCCAACGCCCAGGCCGATGCCTTCGAGGATTTCCTCAGGACCCAGAGGGCCGATGCGGAGATCCAGCGCGTGCCGATGATGCGAGGGCGCCTCGTTTCCCTCGGCGGCGTTCCGGTGAGCGAGGTCAAGGCGCAGGAGGACGTGTCCTGGGTGCTCGAAGGCGACCGCGGCATCACCTACGCCAAGGCGCCGCCGGAAGGCACCGAGGTCGTGGAGGGCGAGTGGTGGCCCGAGGATTACCGGGGCAAGCCGCTCGTCTCCTTCGACCGCAAGATCGCCGAGGGGCTGGGGCTGAAGATCGGCGACGAAATCGTCGTCAACGTGCTGGGGCGCAACATCGCCGCCACCATCGCCAATCTGCGCCACGTGGAATGGCGCTCCATGGGCATCAACTTCGTCATGGTGTTCTCGCCCAACGCCTTCGCGGGCGCGCCGCACACCCATCTGGCCACCGTCACCTATCCCGACGGTTCGGACGCGGCCACCGACGCGCGCATCCTGCGCAGCGCCGCCCAGGCCTATCCCATGGTCACGAGCGTGCGGGTGAAGGACGCGCTGGAGGCGGTCAACGACGTGGTGTCCCAGCTCGTCATGGCGATTCGCGGCGCGAGCTCCATCGCGCTCGTCGCGAGCCTCCTGGTGCTCGCCGGCGCGCTCGCGGCCGGCCACCGGGCGCGGCTCTACGATGCGGTGGTGCTCAAGACCCTGGGCGCCACCCGGGCCCGCCTGCTCTCGGCCTATGCCCTCGAATACGGGCTCCTTGGGCTGGCGACGGCGGTTTTCGGCCTTCTGGCCGGCACTCTTGCGGCTTACTTCATCATCACGCGGGTGATGAATCTGGGCTTTTCCCTAAATTTGTCCGGCGCCGTCCTGGCCTCGGGCCTTGCGGTTCTGGTGGCGGTGGGGCTGGGGCTGCTGGGGACCTGGCGAATCCTGAGTCAAAAACCGGCTTTATACTTGAGAAACCTTTAACCGGTTTGCCCGTCAGCCTGGCTATACGACAGGGCTGCGGGCTTTTTGTTGGTTAAGTTGGCGAGGAGCAGCAACTCTGCTGCTTTCACGAAGGCTTGAAGCTTGACCTTCCCCCTTGCGGAAGCGGGCCCGACCTCTCATATTCTGGTCGTCGCCGGGAATGCGGCGACCGGGGGCTGACTTCCCAGCCTTTCCGAGGGAACATCGACGGGACACCGTGAGAAAGGACTCCGATGCAACCGTATGAGCAAAACCAATACGCCACTGGCACCGGCTTTGCCCGGACGGCAGCACAGGTCGATCAGGGCCTGCGCGCCTTCATGCTCGGCGTCTACAACAACATGATCCTGGGCTTGGCCATCTCGGCTCTGGTGGCTCTTGGCGTGAACATGCTCGCCACGACGAGCGATCCGTCTCAGGCGGTCGCCCGGATCGGCAGCATCGGCCTGACCCAGTTCGGCGTGACTCTCTACACCACGCCGCTGATGTGGATTGTGGCGCTGGCGCCTCTGGCCTTCATCTTCTTCTTCTCGTTCCGGATGGACCGGATGAGCGCCGCGTCGGCGCGCGGCACCTTCTTCGCTTTTGCTGCGGTGATGGGCGCCTCGCTCTCGACGATTCTCATCCGCTACACCGGCGCGAGCGTCGTCCAGGTGTTCTTCATCACGGCGGCGGCCTTCGGCTCGCTGTCCCTGTGGGGCTACACCACCAACCGCAGCCTGTCGGGCATGGGCTCGTTCCTGATCATGGGCCTCGTCGGCCTGATCCTGGCTTCGATCGTCAACATCTTCCTCGTGTCGAGCGCGCTGCAGTTCGGCATCTCAGTGATCGGCGTTCTGATCTTCGCGGGCCTCACCGCCTACGACACGCAGAAGCTGAAGGAGATGTACCTTTACGGCAACTTCGACTCCGAAGCGGCCGCCAAGGTCTCCGTGTTCGGCGCCCTGACGCTGTACCTGGACTTCATCAACATGTTCCAGTTCCTGCTCGCCCTCGTGGGCAACCGCAACGAGTAAGAACGGCGAACCTGACGGTTCCAAGGAGCCCCGGCCGAAAGGCCGGGGCTTTTTCATGCCCGTTGCGCGCCTTGAAGCGCGGCAGTAGGAGAGGGGCATGAGCCTTCTCGTCCGCCCCTCCCGCGATTCCGACCTGCCCCGCATCGCCGCGATCTACGCCCATGCGGTGAGGCACGGCACGGCCTCGTTCGAGCTCGACCCGCCGGACGAGGCGGAGATGGCCCGGCGCCGGGCCGCGCTGCTCGACGGCGGCTTTCCCTATCTCGTCGCCGAGCGGGACGGCGCCGTTCTCGGCTATGCCTATGCGGGGCCCTACCGGGTGCGTCCGGCCTACCGCTCCACGGTGGAGGACTCGATCTACATCGATCCCGCGGCGCAGGGGCAGGGCGTCGGGCGCAGGCTCCTCGAAGCGCTGATCGGCGAATGCGAGGCGCGGGATTTCCGCCTCATGGTGGCGGTGATCGGAGACGAGGAATCCCACGGCTCCATCGGGCTGCATGCGAGCCTCGGCTTCGCGCCGGTCGGCGTCTTCAAGGGCATCGGCTACAAGCATGGACGCTGGCTCTCCAGCGTTCTCATGCAGCGCCCCCTCGGCCCCGGCACCGCGCAGCCGCCCACGCGCCCTGTCGCCTGAGGCGCTCCCGTGTTCGCGGCCCTCATCCGCCGGCCGAGCGGCGGCCTCTGGGACAATCCCGATTTCCTGCGCCTGTGGGCGGCCCAGAGCCTGTCCGCCGTCGGCGCCCGCTTCACCCGGGAGGGCCTGCCGATCATCGCGGCCCTGACGCTCGGCGCGTCCGCCACCGATCTCGGGCTCCTCGTCGCCCTGAGCATGGTGCCGGGGGTGGCCTTGAGCCCCTTCGTCGGCGCCTGGATCGACAGGACGCGCCGCCGCCGCGTGCTCATCATGGCCGATCTGGTCCGGGCCGCCGCTCTCATGACCTTGCCGGTCATGGCCTGGTTCGGGGCCATCACCATCGGCCAGATCATCGGCGTCGCGACCGTGGTCGCCCTCTTTTCGATGATCTTCCAGACGGCGGACAACGCCTATCTGCCCACGGTCGTGGAGCGCGACCAACTCCTCGAAGGAAACGCGAAGCTCGCCACCACCGACGCGGTGGCGGAGATCGCCGGGCCGGCCCTGGCGGGCGTGCTCATCCAGCTCCTGACGGCGCCCTTCGCCATTCTGGTGGACGCCCTGTCCTATCTCTGGTCCGCCGCGCTCCTGGGCAGCATCAAGCGGCCCGAGGCGCCGCTCGCGACGGGCGAGACGGCGCCGGACATCTGGCGGGAGACCGCCGAGGGCATGCGCTTCGTGTTCGCACACCCGACCCTGCGGCCGCTGACCCTGTGCCTGGCGACGCTGGCCTTCTTCCTCAGCTTCTTCGCGCCGCTCTACGTGCTCTATGCGGTGCGCGATCTCGGCATCGAGCCCGCCGTTCTCGGCTTCATCGTCGCTTTCGGCGGCCTCAGCGCCCTGGTCGGGGCGCGCTTCGCCGCCGCGGCGGGCGCGCGCTTTCCCGCCCGCAAGCTCCTGATCGGGGCGCTTCTGGCCTATGGGCTGGTGATCTGCTTCATTCCCCTGGCGCAGGGGCCGCTCTGGCTCGCGGTGGCGCTGCTCGTCACGGCGCAGATCTTCGGCGACGGTCTCTACGTGCTGTTCCACACCAACGCGGTCGCCCTGCGCCAGCGGGTGACGCCCGATGCCCTGCGCGGGCGCGAGGGCGGGACCCTGCATCTTTTGACCGGCGGGCTCGGCCTCGTCGCCGCGCTCACGGCCGGCCTTCTCGCCGACCGGATCGGCATCAGGCCCGTGCTGTGGACGGGCGCCGCCGGCGTGTTCGCATCGACCCTGTGGCTGCTCGCGCTGCCCGCGAGGGCGGAGGACGCCTGATCAGGAGACGACCTTCAGCTTCTTGTCGAGCACGTTGAGCACCCGGTCGAGCTCGTGCCCGCGCTTGAGGATCAGGCCCGACGAGACGATGACCGAATAGGCGCCCTGCTTCTTGGCGAGCTTCGGATCCTTCTCGATCCGGTAGAGGGGCACCTCGGAGGTGCGCCGGTAGATGGAGAAGACCGCCTTGTCGGCCAGGAAGTCGATGGCGTAGTCCCGCCACTCGCCTTCCGCAACCTTGCGGCCGTAGAGATTGAGGATGGTCTGAAGTTCGGCCCGGTTGAAGGAAACCTGTTTCTGCGCGGCGGGGAAGGGGAGGACCTGGGCCGAGCCGTGGCCGGTGCCGCCGCGCGACGGCTCTGAGATGTCGCCTTCGCTCATGATTCCTCCTGTGTGACGCCTCTTCATCCCTGATGATGGGTGCGATACAGCATCCGATCAACCCGTTAACGGGCGATAACTCACGCCTTCGTCAGGCGAATCTTATTGTTGCCGTAATCGTGCCGTTACGTGGCCCCACTAGATGTTGATGCTTCTAGTGTTGCCTCGACGGCCCGGCTCTCTTGACCGCCTCGGACACGTCAGCCCCCCAGCCCTCCGGGACGATTCGGCGGGCCGGGCCACTTCTACAAGTCGAGATCAGCAGCCGCCTTCGGGCGGCTTTCTTTTTGCCCTGATCGCCCTTTCCCCTTCGTCACGACAGAAATCTGCCCCAAAGAGGGATCGGACAGCCTAACCGGTCGTTTTCCATCGGAGGCCGGCGCTCTCGTGTGCAGAACGACCGGCTTCGGTTGCGCGGTCCCCCGGTCTGTGGCAACGCTCCCCCAACGATCATAAGCGAGAGGGTGCGCGCATGAAGCTGGAAACGCCGACCAGCGGAAGCGAATTGACGGCCGAGGCCGTCGCCGTCCTGGAGGCCGGGCACAGGCCCATTCCTTCGACCTTCCTGCAGGATCTGTTCGGGCGCGTGCCGACCGAGGATCTCGCGGCCTATTCCCCAACGGCACTCGCGGATCTCGCGTCCGAGGCCTACGAACACCTGAAGGCTCCCCGCGCCGGCGGCTCGGCGGATGTCCGCCTCATTGATCTCGAAGTGGAGCGCAGCGGGCGCCGCCGGGACGTGACGATCCTCGAGATCGTCAACGACAACATGCCCTTCCTGCTCGATTCCACCCTCGCCGAGATCGTCGACGAGGGGCACGATCCGCTTCTCGTGGCCCACCCGATCCTGGCCGTCGAGCGGGATGCGACCGGTGCCCTCATCCGCCTCGTCGGCGAGGCCACGGCCTCCACGCGCGTCGGCGTGAAGCGCGAAAGCTTCATCCACATCCACCTGCCGCGCATCGACGATGCGGAAGCGCGCGAGCGCCTGCTGGACGCCATGCGCCGGGTCCACAAGGACGTGGCCCTGGCGGTGCATGACTGGCCGGGCATGCGCGCCCGCGTCACCGAGATCGTCCACAATTACCGCCTTCACCCGCCGCCGCTGCCGGACGACGAGGTGAAGGAGGCCATCGCCTTCCTCGACTGGATCGCCCGCGACAACTTCACCTTCCTGGGCATCCGCGAGTACCGCCTCCCGGCCGGCGACACCGCCGCCGATCCGGTCGAGGGCTCGGGCCTCGGGCTCTTGCGCGACCCGTCCGTGCGCGTGCTCCGGCGCGGGCGCGAGCTCGTGGCGATGACGCCGGAGATCCGCGCCTTCCTGGCGCGCCCGAAGGCGCTCATCATCGCCAAGGCCAACGTGAAGTCCCGCGTCCACCGCCGGGCCCATCTCGACTATATCGGCGTCAAGCTCTTCGACGGCGACGGACATCTGCAGGGCGAATTGCGCATCGTCGGCCTCTTCACCGCGAGCGCCTATACCAGCGCCGCAAGCGAGGTTCCGTATCTGCGCCACAAGGTGGCCAAGGTGATCGCCCGCGCGGGCTTCGACCCGTCGAGCTATGCGGGCCGCGGCCTGCTGAACGTGCTCGAGAATTATCCGCGCGACGAGCTGTTCCAGATCGACGAGGAAACGCTCTACCGCTTCGCCATCGACATCATGAACCTGTCGGAGCGCCCGCGGGTGCGGGCGCTGGCGCGGGTGGACGAGTTCGACCGCTTCGTGTCCGTGCTCGTCTTCGTGCCTAAGGACCGCTACGACACCTACGCCCGGCGCCGGATCGGGGAGTTCCTGGCCCGGGTGTTCGAGGGCCGCGTCTCGGCCTCCTATCCGGCTTATCCCGAGGGGCCGCTGGCGCGCACGCATTTCATCATCGGCCGCGACGAGGGCGAGACCCCCAGCGTGTCGCGCGAGTCCCTGGAAGAGGGCATTTCCAGCATCGTCCGCACCTGGGCCGACGCCCTGCGCGACGAGCTGACGGAGGCCATCGGCGGCGCCCGCGCCCGCGCCCTGGCGACCCGCTATGCGGATGCGTTCAGCGCCGCCTACCGGGAGGCCTTCAGCGCCGAGCACGCCATCGCGGACGTGAGCATCCTGGAGCAGCTCTCCGAGGCGCGTCCGCGCGCCGTGGATCTCTACCGGCGCGAGGCCGACAACGAGACCCGCGTGAACCTGAAGGTTTTCTCGCGCAACATGGCGCTGCCGCTCTCCGAGCGCGTGCCCCTGCTGGAAAACCTCGGCTTCCGCGTCGTCAACGAGAGAACCTACCGGGTCGTCTCCACCGGCGTGTCCGGCATGGACCGGGTCTGGCTCCACGACATGACCCTGGAGCGCGCCTCCGGCGGCGCCATCAACATCAACGAGATCCAGGAGCTGATCGAGGCGGCGCTGCTCGCCCTGTTCAGGGGCTTGGCCGAATCCGACGGCTTCAACCGCCTCGTGCTCGAGGCCGGCCTCGGCTGGCGCGACGTGTCGATGATGCGGGCCCTCGGCCGCTACCTGCGCCAGGTCCAGATCCCCTATGCCCAGGACTACCTGGCCGAGACGCTCGCGCGCCACAGCGCCATCGCCACCAGGATCGTCGAGCTGTTCTACGCGCGCTTCGACCCGCGCATCGAGGATGCGCAGGCCCGCGCCGCGTCCGAGACCGAGATCCGCGCCGCCATCGAGGACCAGCTCAAGAACGTCACGAGCCTGGACGACGACCGCATCCTGCGCCGGTTCATCAATCTCGTCGAGGCGGCCGCCCGCACCAACTTCTTCCAGCTCGAAGGCAACGGCCTGCCGCGCCAGACCATCGCGTTCAAGTTCGAATGCGCCAAGGTGGAAGGTCTGCCGCTGCCGCGGCCGCTCTACGAGATCTTCGTCTATTCGCCCCGCGTCGAGGGCATCCATCTGCGCTTCGGCAAGGTCGCCCGCGGCGGCCTGCGCTGGTCCGACCGTCCGCAGGATTTCCGCACCGAGGTGCTGGGGCTCGTCAAGGCCCAGCAGGTGAAGAACGCCGTCATCGTGCCGGTCGGCGCCAAGGGCGGCTTCGTGCCCAAGCGCCTGCCGCCGCCGGGCGACCGGCAGGCCTGGCTGGCGGAGGGAACCGAGAGCTACCGCATCTTCGTGCGCACCATGCTGCAGCTTACCGACAACATCGTCGGCGACAGCCTGGTGCCGCCGCCGGACACCGTGCGCCACGACGGCGACGATCCGTATCTCGTGGTCGCGGCCGACAAGGGCACGGCCACCTTCTCCGACACGGCGAACGAGCTCTCCATCGAGAAGGGCCACTGGCTCGGCGACGCCTTCGCGTCCGGCGGCAGCCAGGGCTACGACCACAAGAAGATGGGCATCACCGCCCGCGGCGCGTGGGAGGCGGTCAAGCGCCATTTCCGCGAGATGGACGTGGACATCCAGTCCCAGCCCGTCACTGTAGCGGGCGTGGGCGACATGTCGGGCGACGTGTTCGGCAACGGCATGCTGCTCTCGCGCTGCCTCAAGCTCGTGGCCGCGTTCGACCATCGCGACATCTTCCTCGACCCGAACCCGGATCCGGACACCTCCTTCCTGGAGCGCCAACGCCTGTTCGACCTGCCCCGTTCGAGCTGGCAGGATTACGACAAGGCGCTCATCTCGAAGGGCGGCGGCGTGTTCCCGCGCAGCGCGAAGTCGATCCCGCTCTCGGACGAGGTCCGCGCCCTGCTCGGCATCGACAAGGCGGCGGCGACGCCCGCCGAGGTGATGAGCGCGATCCTGAAGGCCGAGGTCGGCCTGCTCTGGTTCGGCGGCATCGGCACCTATATCCGCGCCTCGTCCGAAACCGACGAGCAGGTGGGCGACCGCGCCAACGACGCGATCCGCATCACCGGGGCGGACGTACGCGCCAAGGTGATCGGCGAGGGCGCCAATCTCGGCGTCACCCAGCGCGGGCGCATCGAGGCGGCCCATGCGGGCGTTCGCCTGAACACGGACGCCATCGACAACTCGGCCGGCGTCAACACCTCCGACGTGGAGGTGAACATCAAGATCGGCCTGAGCCAGCCCGAGCGCGACGGCCGCCTCAGCGAGGCGAACCGCAACCGGCTCCTCGAGGACATGACCGACGAGGTCGCCAAGCTCGTCCTGCGCAACAACTACCTGCAGACCCTGGCCCTCTCCCTGTCGGAGCGGCGCGGCGCGGGCGATCTCGGCTTCGCGCGGCGGCTCATGCACATGCTGGAGGCGCAGGGACGCCTCAACCGCACGGTGGAGTACCTGCCCGACGACGCGGTTCTGGCCGAGCGCGGGCGCCGCGGCGAGGGGCTGACCCGGCCGGAGCTGGCGGTGCTGCTCGCCTATGCGAAGCTCTCCCTGCACGACGAGCTCCTCGAGAGCCCGGTGCCGGACGATCCCTATCTCGGCAAGGAGCTGGAGCGCTACTTCCCATCGGAGATGCGCGAGCGCTTCCCCGACGCCATCGCGAACCACCGCCTGCGGCGCGAGATCATCGCCACCCAGCTCGCCAACGCCATCATCAACCGGGGCGGGGCCACGATGATCGCCCGCCTGGTCGACCAGACCGGCGCCGACGCGCCCACCATCGCGGCGGCCTATGCGGCCACGCGCGATTCCTTCGGCCTGATCGAGATGAACGCCGCCATCGACGCCCTCGACGGCGTGGTGCCGGGCCAGCTCCAGCTCCGGCTCTACGGCGAGCTGCAGGACCTGATGATGAACCGGATCGTCTGGTTCATCCGCCATGTGGACTTCGCCAACCATTCCCTCGACGAGATCATCGGCATCTACCAGACCGGGATCGCGGAGGTGGAGCGCACCCTCGGCGAGACCCTCTCGCCCGAGGCCCGCGCCGAATGGGACGCGCGGACGCAGGCGCTCGTGGAGCAGGGCACGCCGGCGGATCTGGCGCGCCAGCTCGCCTCGCTGCCCGACCTCGTCGCCGCGCCGGACATCGTGCTGACGGCGCAGAAGACCGGCAAGCCGGTGATCGACATCGCCTGCACCCATTTCGCCATCGAGGCGGCCTTCCGGCTCGGCGCGCTCATCGGCGCCGCCCGGGAGATCAGCGTCAGCGACTATTTCGACCGGCTCGCCCTCGACCGGGCCATCGACGGCATCGCCACCGCCCACCGCAACCTCACGGCGGAAGTGGTGTCCCAGGACGTCTCCGGCGGCGAGGGCGTGCAGACCTGGAGCGAGAAGCGCGGCGCCGACGTGAACCGGATCCGGAACGCGGTGAACAACATCGTCTCGTCGGGTCTGACCCTGTCGAAGGTGACGGTGGCGGCAAGCCTCCTGGGCGATCTCGCAAAAGGCTGATATAGGCTCGGCTTCTCCCTCGAATTCTCGATCTTCCCGACCGCCCCGAGGGCGGCCGGGGAGGGGCTAGGAGCCTGTCCGTTGAATATTGGATCCCCTTCCCCAGCGACGACGGCGTCGCCACAGGCCGGGGACGATGCCAGCACCGCATCCGGCAGCGCCTCCCGCCCCGCCATTCTCGGCTGGCTGCTGTTCGACTGGGCCTGTCAGCCCTTCTTCACCCTCGTCACCACCTTCGTGTTCGCGCCCTATTTCGCGGCGGCCCTTGCGCCGGATCCGGTGGCGGGGCAGAGCCTGTGGGGCTTCGCGACCGCGGCGGCGGGGCTCGTCCTCGCGGTCCTGTCCCCGATCCTCGGCTCCATCGCCGACGCGACGGGTCCCAAGAAGCCCTGGATCGCGGTCTGCGGCCTCGTGCTCTTCGCCTCGTCCTGGATCCTCTGGCACGCGGCGCCGGGCGTGCCCCACGCCATCCCCATCGCGCTCGTGGGCTTTGCGGTCGGTACCGTGGCGGTCGAGGTCGCGGCGGTGTTCAACAACGCCATGATTCCGCATCTCGTGCCGCCGGAGCGGTTCGGGCGTCTCTCCGGTACCGGCTGGGCCATCGGCTATCTGGGCGGGCTCGTCTCGCTCGTGATCGTCCTGGGCTTCCTGGCCGCCAATCCCGAGACGGGCAGGACCTTCCTCGGCCTCGATCCTCTCTTCGGCCTCGATCCGGCCTCCCGCGAGGGCGACCGCGTCACCGGTCCGTTCTCGGCGATATGGTTCCTCGTCTTCATCCTGCCGCTCTTCCTCTTCACCCCCGACATCGCCCGCTCGACGCTTTCGCCCGGGGCGGCAATCCGCCAGGGACTGGCGCAGGTGCGCAGCACCATCGCCGATGCTCGCCGGCACCGGGGCCTCGTCCGGTTCCTCGTCGCCAACATGGTCTACCAGGATGCGCTGGTCGCGCTCTTCGCGTTCGGCGGCATCTACGGGGCAGGTGTCTTCGGCTGGCAGGCGGTGGAGCTCGGCGTCTTCGGCATCCTGCTCACCGTCACCGGGACCCTCGGCGCCCTTGTCGGCGGCAGGCTCGACGACCGCTTCGGCGCCAAGCCGGTGATCATGGGGTCGATCTGCGTTCTCGCCTTCGTGTGCCTCGGCGTCCTGTCCCTCGGCCGCGACCACATTTTCTTCGTCATCCCCACGGTTCCGGCCGAACCGGGAGACGGGCTCTACGGGAGCGCCCCGGAAAAGGTGTTCCTGGCGCTGGGCCTCGTCATCGGCTCGGTCGCGGGGCCGCTGCAGGCCTCGGCGCGCAGCATGCTGGCGCGTCTCGTTCCGGCCCAGGAGGCGGGGCGCTATTTCGGGCTCCTCGCCCTGTCGGGAAAGGTCACCTCGTTCCTGGCTCCCCTCGCGGTGGCGGTGGCGACCGACCTCTTCCGGACCCAGGCCGCAGGACCCGCCGTGCTGATCCTGTTCTATCTCGCCGGCGGATGGCTCCTGAGCGGCGTCCGCCGCGTCTGAAACATGACGAAAACGACACGTGAAATTATTCTCAACTAACGTATGGTAAGGCTTCTTCGCTCCGGAGCCTTCCGATGACACGACCCTCCACCTCCGAGTTCCTTCAGGCTTCCTTCTCGGTCTACACGCAGGGCGCCAAGTCGACCCTGCCGACCTTCCCCCCTCACGGCACGCCGCTGACCTCCCTCGACGTCGCCTCCGGCTTCTACGGCGCCGCCTTCCTGTCGGCCACCGGACAGGTGATCGTCGCCTTCGAGGGGACGGACATCGGAGGGTTCGAGGATCACAAGGAATTCGTCGCCGCCCAGATCCTGGCCGACGCCATGATCTACCGGGGCGACATTCCCCCCGCCTTCGACCGCGCCCTCGACTTCACGAAGAAGGTGGTCCAGTACGCGGCCAATCTGGGCATCTCCCGCGACGACATCTTCGTCACCGGTCATTCCCTCGGCGGCGGCGAGGCGGCCTATGTGGCGGCGCAGCTCGGCCTGGACGGCGAAACCTTCGGCGCCCCCGGCATTCCCGCGAGTTCGATCCCGCCCGGAGCCCCGCCGCTGACCAACTATGTCCAATGGGGCGATCCGGTCGGCAATTACAGCTGGCCGACCGTGTCCGAGAGCAACATCATCTTCAGCCACGACATCGTGCGCAACGGACCGCCCAGCTATATCGGCGCCTTCGAGGGCGCCCTCCTGCTCGACACCGCCAATTCCTTCTTCGCGCCGGGCTCCAGCGATACGCAGAAGACGGTCGGCCTCGGCCTTCTCGCCGACGCGGCATACAATTACCACCTGCTGACCCACTACATCGCGGCCCTGGATCCGGCCTTCGTCGGCATCGCGAAGGACTGGGTGCCCCAGATCAGCCAGGGGGAGCTGACCTCGCTGCTGGCGGGGGTTTTTGAGAATCCCAACGACTACAACGCGATCGTCCATGCCGGGGACGACCGCCTCAACGGCGGCAAGGGTCGCGATACGCTGAAAGGCTATGCCGGCGAGGATCGCCTGATGGGCGGGCGCGGGGCCGACAAGCTCTACGGCGGATCGGGCGCGGACGCCTTCGTGTTCAAGGCTCTCAGCCACAGCAAGGTTGCCGCGAGCGGCCGCGACACGATCTACGATTTCTCCAGCCGGCAGGGCGACAGGATCGACCTGAAGGCCATCGATGCCGACCGCGGCCAGAGCGGCAACCAGGCCTTCAGCTTCATCGGCGATTCCGAGTTCAGCGGCCGGTCCGGAGAACTGCGCTACGAGACGTTGAGCGCCGGCGTCAGGATCCACGGCGACGTGAACGGCGACGGCCTGTCGGACTTCGCCGTTACCCTAAAGGGTGTCTCCGCCCTGTCGAAGGGCGACTTCCTGCTCTGAGTGCCGGTCACTCCAGGGTGACGGCCGTGCCGTTGGCCGTCACCATCATCATGCCCTCGTTGGCGCCGATCGCGCCGTAATCGAGCTGCACGCCCACGATCGCGTGGGCGCCCAGGCGCTCGGCCTCGTCCATCATCTCGCGCAGGGCGGTGTCGCGCCCGTCCCGCAGGACCCGCTCGTAGGAACCCGAGCGTCCGCCGACCACATCGCGGATCGAGGCGAAGAAATCGCGGAAGACGTTGGCGCCGAAGATGGCCTCGCCGGTGACGATTCCCCGGTACGAGGCGATGCGGCGGCCCTCGACGGTGGGCGTGGTGGTGACGATCATCAGGATCTCCTTGTTGAGGATGATCCTGATGTAGGACGCGATGTCAGTGCCGGAAGTGGCGGTAGCCCGTGAACACCATGGCGAGGCCCGCCTCGTCGGCGGCGCGGATCACCTCCTCGTCGCGCATGGAGCCGCCGGGCTGGATCACCGCCGTGGCGCCGGCCTCCGCCGCCGCGAGCAGGCCGTCCGCGAAGGGGAAGAAGGCGTCCGACGCCACCACCGAGCCCTTGGCGAGGGTCTCGGGCAGCCCTGCGGCCTTCGCGGCCTCGGCGGCCTTCCAGGCGGCGATGCGCGAGGAATCGACCCGGCTCATCTGGCCGGCGCCGATGCCGACCGTCGCGCCGTCCTTGGCATACACGATGGCGTTCGACTTCACGTGCTTGGCGACCCGGAAGGCGAAGCGAAGATCGTCGAGCTCCCGGTCGCTGGGCGCGCGCTTCGTCACCACCTTCAGGTCCATGGCCTCGACCACCGCGTTGTCGCGCCCCTGGGCGAGGAAGCCGCCCGCGACGGTGCGAAGGGTCAGGCCCTCCTGGCGCGGATCGGGCAGGCCGCCGGCGAGCAGCAGGCGCAGGTTCTTCTTGGCCGCCACGATGGCGATGGCCTCCTCGCTGGCGTCGGGCGCGATGATCACCTCCGTGAAGATCTCGGTCATGGCGCGCGCGGCCTCCGCGTCGAGCGGACGGTTCATGGCGACGATGCCGCCGAAGGCCGAGACAGGGTCGCAGCGAAGCGCCTTCTCGTAGGCTTCCCGAAGGGTCGTGCCCTCCGCCACGCCGCAGGGATTGGCGTGCTTGACGATCACCACGGCAGCGGAGCGCTCCGGCAGGAACTCGGCCACGGCCTCGTAGGCCGCGTCGGTGTCGTTGATGTTGTTGTAGGAGAGCTGCTTGCCCTGCACCTGCCGGGCCGTCGCCACGCCCGGCCGGTTCTCAGGCGTGCGGTAGAAGGCGGCGGATTGATGGGGGTTCTCGCCGTAGCGCAGCACCTCGGCGATGGATCCGCCGAGCGCCCGGAAGGGCGGCGTCTCCTCGCCGAGTTCCGCGGCGAGCCAGTTGGAGATCGCCGCGTCGTAGGCGGCGGTGCGGGCATAGGCCTTCTGGGCCAGGCGGCGGCGCAGGGTGAGGGTCACGGCGCCGTCCTGGGCGGCGAGGTCGTCGAGCACGGCGGCGTAATCCGCCCTGTCCACCACCACGGCCACGTCGCCGTGGTTCTTGGCGGCGGCGCGGATCATGGCGGGCCCGCCGATATCGATGTTCTCGATGCAGTCGTCGTAGGGCTTCTTCGCCGCCACCGTCGCCTCGAACGGATAAAGGTTCACCACCAGGAGATCGATGGGATGGATGCCGTGGGCGAGCATCGCCGCCTGATGCTCCGGATTGGCCCGGATGCCGAGAAGGCCGCCATGGACCGCCGGATGGAGCGTCTTCACGCGTCCGTCCATCATTTCGGGGAAGCCGGTGACGTCGCTCACGTCCTTCACGGGCAGACCCGCCTCGGCGAGCGTCTTGTGCGTGCCGCCGGTGGAGACCAGCTCAATGCCGCGCTCGTGCAGGGCACGGGCGAAGTCGACGAGGTCGGTCTTGTCGGACACGGAAAGCAGGGCGCGCGTCACGCGCTTCGGATCGCTCGGCATGAGGGGGCCGCTCCATTCGGGTAGGATATGCGGGCGCGATAGCACGGCGGAACCCTGATGGGAACCGGAGCGGATCCCGGAAATGCGCCGATTTCAGAGGAGTTGCGGACCGGGCTCGGCCTGGGGCGGCTGCGGACTGAAGCTGCGCGCCAGGCGCTCGAAGCGCCAGCGGACGGAAGGCGTTTCGCTCGGCCTCAGGGCCAGAACGATCTGCTCCGTGCGCCT
This sequence comes from Microvirga sp. GCM10011540, assembly GCF_042650665.1. Taxonomy (NCBI): domain Bacteria; kingdom Pseudomonadati; phylum Pseudomonadota; class Alphaproteobacteria; order Hyphomicrobiales; family Methylobacteriaceae; genus Microvirga; species Microvirga sp. GCM10011540. The sequence continues at coordinate 165,728 of NZ_JBHSBQ010000005.1, forward strand.
CATGCCTTCCGGCACGGCCAGGAAGGCGCTGTCCTCCACGAAGGCCTCGCCGGGGCTGACCGTGAACTGCCAGGCCTCGCGGTTCGGCAGGACCAGCATGACCACGCGGCCCCCCTGTGCGCGGCTCGCCTTGATGCCGGGCGCCAGGTGAAACCGGATGATGGCCTCGCGGGAGCTCACGCTCGTGCCCTCGCCCCAGAACACGTCCTCGCCCTCCAGCACCTCGCCGTCGGGATGGAACTGCCAGCGCCGCTCGTGGGTGAGGCCGAAACGGGCCCGGTAGCCGTCATGGTTCGCGTTGAGGAGCTGGATGTGATCGCGCTCGCTGCGTTCCGCCGTCACCTTCTGGGGGCCGTTGATGACCACGGGCCCGGTCCGGCGCAGCACCCAGGCCGCCACGCGCCTGTCGATCCAGTTCCCCTTCACGGCCACGATCTGGCAGGAGGACACGTCGTCAATGGAGGCGGTGGAATGCGCCACCGTCGAGCGCGCGGCCTGGATCACGGCCTCCGTGGCGATGCGCGGCGTGCCGCAATTCACCACGATGCGCTGCGCGCCGCTGGAGAACTCGAAGGAGAGGCAGCCGGCGCCCGCTTCCGCCGAGAGAGGCGTCGGCGGGGCGGGTCCCACATCGGCCACCAGCAGGGAGCGCCCGGCTTCCAGGCGCTCGTAGCCGGAATGGGGCGCGTGGTGGATCGGCTGGCTGCGCATGTCGTCGTAGGTGAGGAGCGTCGCCAGATGGTCGGCCGCCGTCACGCCCATGCCGTTGAAATGCGAGAGGGTGCCGTCCCCGTGCCGGAACAGGCGCACCATCGGCAGCATCCGGTCGATGGCGTGGAGCAGCGCTTCGGGCGTATCGACCTCGCGGCTGGCATACATCTGGCGCAGGGGCAGAAGGTCGAACAGCAGCTCGACCACCAGGCGCGGATTGCGGCTCGCATGGCCTCCGTCGGCGAGGATCTGGCGGTAGAGTTCCCGCGCCAGGAGGCGCGTCGAGCGCTTGAGCGTGCGTTCCAGGCCCTCGCAGCACAGGCCCGCATAGCACAGGGCGATGGCCGCCATGAGCTGCTCGAAGGGAAGCGCGCCGGACCGGACGCGGCGTTCCAGGTCGCGGACCGCCTGCCCCAGGATCCTCAGGAAGCGCTGGTAGAAGGCGTGGTCCGCCCCCTCCAGGATCAGCGGCGACTGGCTGATGAAGGACATGAGGCGGCGGGCGACGATCTGCGTCTCGCAGGCGGTGCGCTTGTCGCCCAGACGCGATGTGACGAACTCGTCCACGAGGGAGCGGGCATTGGCCTGCGCCAGCGCGGTGCCGGCGGCGCGCAGATGCCTGAGCCAGCCGAAGCCGTAGAGCGCCTCGGCCCAGGCGCGGCTCGGCGGCACGAAACTGAAGGGCGAGCGCCCGCCCGTGGTGATGGCGCGGCCCGCAAAGGCGAAGAAGCCGGAATAGATGTCGGTGGCGATCGTCGGATCGGCCGTGCGCAGATCCTGCGGGGCGAACAGCAGCCGGTGCGGAACCGGCGTACTGAGCCGGAGCTTCGACAGGCTCCAGCCCATGGCTCCGCGCGTGGCGCGACCGGCCTCGCGCAATGCGAGACCGTATAACCGCCAGCGGTCGGGCCCGAAATCCACGCGTGGCGCTCCTCTTCTCATGCCGAATTCGACTGCAGCCTAAGGAAGGAGTTCCAGCTTTTTGGTTAACATCCGGTAAGCGGGCCGTCTTTTGTCAGGAGCCGCCGCGCACGAACCGGGCCATGAAGAACCCGTCGAGGCCGCTGCGGTCGTGGCCGGCCACCGTGAGATGGCAGGGCAGGGTGCGCACGTCGCCCGCGGGCGTCAGGCACTCCGCCAGGCCGCCGACCTCCTCGGGCGTGACCGGGCTGCGCACGAAATCCGGGTGCCGGGCCAGGAAGGCCTCCGCCTGGCGTTCGCCTTCCTCGGCCTCGAGCGAGCAGGTGCAATAGACCAGCCGGCCGCCGGGCTTGAGCAGGCCCGCCGCCTTGTCGAGCAGGCGGGACTGGAGGCCGGCGAGCTTCTTCACGTCCTCCTCGCCCTTGGTCCAGGCCACGTCCGGATGGCGGCGGATGGTGCCGGTGGCCGAGCAGGGCGCGTCGAGCAGGATGGCGTCGAAGGGCGGTTCGTCGAGCTTTTCCGCATCGACGGCCCGCGTTTCGGCCTGGAGCCTTAGGCGGGCGAGATTCTCCTCCAGTCGCTTCAGGCGCTTGGCCGAGCGGTCCACGGCCAGCACTTCGGCTCCGGCGGCGGCGAGCTGGGCGGTCTTGCCGCCGGGCGCGGCGCAGAGATCCGCGACGCGCTCCCCGGGCTTGGCGCCGAGCAGGCGCGCCGGCAGGGCGGCGGCGGCATCCTGGACCCACCAGGCGCCTTCCTCGTAGCCGGGAAGGTCGCGGATCGAGGTGCGCTCGGTGAGGCGGATGCTGCCGGTGGGCAGGAGAATGCCCCCCAGGCGCTCCGCCCATCCTTGCGCATCCTCCTTCACGGTCAGGTCGACGGAGGGCAGGGCCTGGTGCGCCCTGGCGATTTCGGTGGCGAGCTCCTCGCCGTATTGCGCGGTCCAGCGCTCCTCCAGCCAGTTCGGGGTGTCGAGCCAGGGCTCGGCCGAGGCCAGAATGGCGTCGCGCTCCCGCGCCACCCGGCGCAGGACGGCGTTGATGAGGCCGCCCGCATGTTTCAGCCGCCGGTCGTCCTGGGCGAGCTGCACGGCGGTGTCGACCGCCGCATGGTCCGGCACGTCGAGGAAGAGGATCTGCGCCGCCCCGATGGCGAGGAGGTTGAGCAGGCGCTCGTCGCGGGCGCCCTTGTCGAGCCGTTCGCGCAGGGCCCAGCCGATGGTGCCGAGCCGCCGCATGGTCACGATGGCGATGGCCCGGGCCAGGGCCTCGTCGCGGCCCGACAGGCGCTCCTGGGGCGCGAACTCGTCGAGCATGTCGTCGAGGGGGACGCGCCGCTTCAGCGCCTCCGTCACGGCGTTCCAGGCGAGGCGGCGCGGCCCGAGGCCGGAATGTGCGTCTGACTGATCCACGATGCCCTAACCCCACGGTCCGCGGCGGGAGGCGGAGCCCCAGGGGCTCCCCGAGGACGGCCGGGGGGCTGGGCCGCTCCGCAGGGCGGGGCCCATCTGCCGGGCCAGGGCCTGGAGGGCGGCGATCCGGTTTTCCGTCGCCGGGTGAGTCGAGAACAGGTTGTCCATGCCGTGGCCTGAAAGGGGGTTGACGATGAAGAGCGGCGCGGTCGCCGGGTGGCGCTCCGCGTCCATGTTGGGAATATGGGCGACGCCGCCCGCGATCTTGGCGAGCGCCGAGGCCAGAGCCATGGGCTGGCCGCAGATCTCGGCGCCCATCTTGTCCGCGTCATACTCCCGCGAGCGGCTAATGGCCATCTGAATGATCATGGCGGCGATGGGCGCGATCAGCGCGGTCGCCAGCATCACGATGGGGTTGGGCCTTTCGCCGCCCCTGCCGCCGAAGAGAAAGCCGAACTGGGCCAGCGTCGCGATGGCGCCCGCGATGGTGGCGCTCACGGTCATGATGAGGGTGTCGCGGTTCTTGATGTGGGCGAGCTCGTGCGCCATCACGCCCGCCAGCTCGTCGTAGGAGAGCATCTGCAGGATGCCGGTGGTCGCCGCCACGGCGGCGTTCTCGGGGTTGCGCCCGGTCGCGAAAGCGTTGGGCTGGGGATTCTCGATGATGTAGACCCGCGGCATCGGCAGGCTGGCGCGCTGCGCCAGGTCCCGCACCATGCGCACGAGTTCGGGCGCCGTGCGCTCGTCCACCTCGACCGCGCGGTGGGCGGCGAGCGCCAGCCGGTCGGAGTTCCAATAGGCGTAGATGTTGGTCGCGACCGCCAGGCCCAGCGCGATGAGCATGCCGTTCGCCCCGCCGAGCATGTAGCCGACAACGCCGAAAAGGGCCGTCAGGGCCGCCAGAAGCATCCCGGTCTTGACGGTGTTCATCAGGGTCTCCACCTCGTGTCCAACGCGGATCGTCCGCACGACCCTCATGTGGGAACGGTCCAGGTCTCTCCCAAGGCCCGTTCCCGCAGCGCTCGAAAAAAACCGGGCGCGCATGACATAAGGCGCCCCATGACTCCGAACGACAAGACAGACCTCGATCCGGCGGCCTTCCTCGAAGGTGCCGCCCCCGACAAGCCCCTCTCGCCGGCCGCCCGGCGGGCCCTGGAGGAGGCGGCCGAGCGCCGCCGCGCCATCGACGCCCGCGCCGCGGAGCTGGCCGCCCGCAAGGAGCACAACGGCCGCGGCGGGCTGGAGCCGGTCCGCTACGAGGACTGGGAGGTGAAGGGACTGGCGAGCGATTTTTAAAAATTCCGGCGGGGCATGTCACATCCGGCCCCGCCGTCTCGTCTTGATCCCGTCAACCCAATTGGCAGAGGATTGTAGGACGATGATCGAACCTCGTTTGGACTTCTTCGCGGCCGCCCCCGCCACCATGAAGGCCATGCTCGACCTGGAGAGCAAGGTGAAGGTGAGCGGGCTGGAGCCCAGCCTGATCCATCTGGTGAAGACCCGGGCCTCGCAGATCAACGGCTGCGCCTATTGCATCCACATGCATACCCGCGAAGCGCGGGCCGACGGCGAGACCGAGGAGCGCCTCTATCTTCTCGATGCCTGGCGTGAATCCTCCCTTTACAGCGACCGGGAGCGGGCGGCACTCGCCTGGACCGAAGCCTTGACGCTGGTGGCCCAGACCCATGCGCCCGATGAGGACTACGCTCTCCTGAGGGCCCATTTCTCGGACGAGGAGCAGGTGAAGCTCACCCTGGCGATCAGCGCCATCAATGCATGGAACCGCTTCGCCATAGGGTTCCGGTCGATCCACCCGGCCGGAGCGCAGCGTGCAGCCGCCTGACGAACCCGCGGCGGACCCGTTCCGGCCGCTCCGGCCGCGGCTGGTCCGCCTCGCCTACCGGATGCTCGGTTCGATGGCCGAGGCGGAGGACATCGTCCAGGAGGCTTGGCTTCGCTGGCACGGGGCGGACCGCGCGGCGGTCCGGGATCCGGCCGCGTTTCTCTCCCGGACGGTGACCCGCCTGTGCCTCGATCACCTGAAATCGGCGCGCGTGCGGCGCGAGACCTATATCGGGCCCTGGCTGCCCGAGCCGGTCTTCGATGGTGACGCTGAGGAAGGCGGGGACGACCTGTCCCTGAGCCTGATGATGGCGCTCGAACGGCTGTCCCCGCTCGAGCGCGCCGCCTTCCTGCTGCACGACGTGTTCGGGGTCGGTTTCGACGAAATCGCCGCGACGCTGGGCCGGGAGCCCGCCGCATGCCGTCAACTCGCGGCACGGGCGCGCCGCCACGTGCGTGCCGCCCGGCCGCGCTTCCCGGTGCCCGACGACGAGGGGCAGCGCATGGTGGAGGCCTTCTTCGCGGCCTCGCGCAGCGGCGACCTCCAGGGTCTGCAGGCGCTGCTCGCCGAGAACGTGGTTGCCTATACGGACGGCGGCGGCATCAAGAATGCGGCCCTCAATCCGCTCCTCGGCATCCGCCGGGTTACGGGGCTACTCGTAGGCGTCGCCCGGAAAACCGGCTTCGTGAAGCCGCCGGTATTGTATCGCGGGCTGATCAACGGCCTGCCGGGCTTCGCGACCCTCGAGGCCGGCGACACCCTTCAGACCACGGCGCTCCAGATCGAGGGCGGGCGGATCACCGCCATCTACGTGGTGCGCAATCCCGAAAAACTCCGTCACGTTGCGGAACTCGCTTCCTCAGGGCCCGTGCCGACACCCGGAACCTGAGACCGACAAAGGGACCATTGTTCCGCTCCCCAGCACCCGCTACCGTGCTGCCAACAGGGGAGGGGTGGAGTGAGCGGGGCGGCACGCCTGGAAATCTTCCGGGATCTTCTCGACGAGGCGCACCGGGCGCTGAATCTGGAGTTCGGGTTCGAGCTGTGGGACGGCTCGACCGTGCCGCGGAACCTGCCGTCCTACGCCATGCGCCTCGTGATCAAGCGGGAGAGCGTGATCGCCAGTCTCGTGCGGCGGCCGACCCTCGACACCGCCGTGAACGCCTATGTGGCAGGGCTCCTCGACCTCAAGAACGGCACCCTCTTCGATCTGGCGGGGCAGCGCCCGCAGGGGAAGGTCGGGCGGCGCCTCCGGGGCGTGAGCAAGCTCAAGGCGCTCAAAGCCGCGTTCCGGTTCTTCCGCGCGCCCGCCGACATGCCGCGCCCCCTCGACCGGCCGGCGCAAGGCACCGGCTCCCGCGACGGCAAGCCCTCCACCAACAAGGCCAACATCGCCTATCACTACGACGTGTCGAACGCCTTCTACCGGCTCTTCCTCGATCCGGAGATGGTCTATACCTGCGCCTACTTCCAGCCCGACTGGCACGACGACCTCGCCCGCGCCCAACGGGACAAGCTCGACATGATCTGCCGCAAGCTGCGCCTGAAGCCCAACGAGCGCCTGCTCGACATCGGCTGCGGCTGGGGCGCGCTCATCTGTCATGCGGCGCAGCATTACGGCGTGAAGGCCGTGGGCGTGACGCTCGCCGAGGAGCAGGCGGCCCTGGCGCGGGAGAAGATCGAGCGCCTGGGCCTGCAGGACCGGGTCGAGGTGGTGCTCAAGGACTTCACTCAAGTTGAGGGCGAGTTCGACAAGATCTCCTCCATCGGCATGTTCGAGCATGTGGGGATCGCCAACCATCCCGCCTATTTCCGCACCGTGCACCGGCTGCTGCGGCCGCGCGGCCTCTACCTGCATCACTGCATCGCCCGCCGGGCGAAACGGTCTGACAAGGCGTTCCGCCGGCTCAAGCCCGAGGCCAGGGCGATCATGCGCTACATCTTCCCCGGCGCGGAGCTCGACCATCTCGGCATGTCGGTGGCCAATCTCGAACGGTACGGTTTCGAGGTGCACGACGTGGAGGCCTGGCGCGAGCACTACCGGCGCACCACGCGCCTGTGGTGGGAGAACCTCAACGCGAACCGCGAGAAGGCGGTGGCGGAGGTCGGTCCCGAGACCACCCGCGCCTGGCTTCTCTACCTGGCGGGCGTGTCGCTGGGCTTCGAGCGCGGCGTGATCGGCGTCAACCAGACCCTCGCCTCGAAGCGGACCAAAGGCCCGTCGGGCCTGCCGCCGTCACGGGCGGATCTTTACGCCTAAGGCGTCACCACCACCCGCGTCCCCACGCTCACCTGATCGTAGAGGTGGATGATGTCCTCGTTCAGCATCCGGATGCAGCCGTAGGACGCGAAGGTGCCGATGGAGCCCGGGCGGTTGGTGCCGTGGATGGCGTATTCGTCGAGGTTGAGGGTCAGGGCCCGCGCGCCCATGGGGTTGTTAGGAGCCCCGCCGGGGATCACGTTCGGCAGCCTCGGGTTGTCGCGCTTCACCTCCGCGGGAGGCGACCAGGCGGGACGCACGTATTTGCCGTCGATGCGCGCCTCGCCGAACCATTGCTTGCCGGGCTTGCCCACCGCCACCCGGTAACGCAGGGCGGTGCCGTCCCCGCGCACGTAATAGAGGCGCCGCTCCCCGGTCTTGATCACGATGGTCCCGGGCGAGACCCGGGCCTGGAACGGCACGATCTCGCGGGCCGAGGCTCCCGACGGCGCGAGGGTGAAAGCGCCCGTCGCAAGGGCAAGGGTGAAGGCGATCCGCCCGACCATGTCCGATCCTCCTGGCAAAGCTGCGCAGGAGGGAGACGCGAAACGAAAGGCTACGGTTCCAGACGGGTCAGATCACCGGGTCCCACGCCATCATCCCGTCCTGGGCCGGCGCATCCCGCACCGGGCGCGGCGCGCGGTTCACCATGCGGGCATGGAGGCGCTTCACGGTGGAACTCGCCGTGGTCACGCAGAGAAACGGCAGCACGGCGTGAACGAGCGCCGCCAGCCCGGCGACGAGCAGCGGCCCCGCGAAGCTCAGGGCCACGCCCATATGTTCGAAATAGGATTCGCCGACCGCTTCCGGATGTTCGGTGAACAGACGCTTCAGGGACATGGCACCCTCCTTAGGGAACGCTGTAGCGTAGGCGTGAAGCGAGAAAGGCTCAAGGCATCCGGAGGGATGAGCGGTTCAGGTGCCGCCGGCCCGTGACGGCTCGCAAAAAACGAATGGCCGGGCGAGCCCGGCCATCACGGTGAACGGATGCGGAGGACCGGCGCCCCTCAGGCCGCCTGCACCCGCTTGTTCTGGCGGTTCTGGACGAGGTCGTCGACCACGGCAGGGTCGGCGAGCGTCGAGGTGTCGCCCAGATTGCCGAACTCGTCCTCGGCGATCTTGCGCAGGATGCGGCGCATGATCTTGCCCGAGCGGGTCTTGGGCAGGCCCGGCGCGAACTGGATCAGGTCCGGCGACGCGATAGGGCCGATTTCCTTGCGAACCCAGGCCACCAGCTCCTTGCGCAGCTCTTCCGATGGCTGCTCGCCCGCCATCAGGGTCACGTAGGCGTAGATGCCCTGGCCCTTGATGTCGTGCGGATAGCCGACGACTGCGGCCTCGGAGACCTTCGGATGGGCGACCAGCGCCGATTCCACTTCCGCCGTGCCCATGCGGTGGCCGGACACGTTGATCACGTCGTCTACGCGGCCGGTGATCCAGTAATAGCCGTCCTGGTCGCGGCGGCAGCCGTCGCCCGTGAAGTACTTGCCCGGATAGGTGGAGAAGTAGGTCTGCACAAAGCGCTCGTGGTCGCCGTAGACCGTGCGCATCTGGCCCGGCCAGGAATCGGCGATCACGAGATTGCCCTCGCAGGCGCCCTCCAGCACCTTGCCCTCCGCGTCCACCACCTGCGGCTTGATGCCGAAGAAGGGCCGCGTGGCCGAGCCGGGCTTGAGCTTGGTGGCGCCGGGGAGCGGCGTGATGAGGATGCCGCCGGTCTCGGTCTGCCACCAGGTGTCGACGATGGGGCAGCGGCCGTCGCCCACCACCCGGTGATACCATTCCCAGGCTTCCGGGTTGATCGGCTCGCCCACCGAGCCCAGCAGGCGCAGGGTCTTGCGCGAGGTCTTCTTCACCGGGTCCTCGCCCGCCTGCATGAGCGACCGGATGGCGGTGGGCGCGGTGTAGAAGATGTTCACGTTGTGCTTGTCGATCACCTCCCAGAAGCGGGAGATCGACGGATAGGTGGGCACGCCCTCGAACATGAGGGTCGTGGCGCCGTTCGCGAGCGGGCCGTAGACGATGTAGGAATGGCCCGTCACCCAGCCCACGTCGGCGGTGCACCAATAGACGTCGCCGTCGTGGTAGTCGAAGACGTGCTGATGGGTCATCGCCGTGTAGACGAGGTAGCCGCCCGTGGTGTGCAGCACGCCCTTCGGGGTTCCGGTCGAGCCCGAGGTGTAGAGGATGAAGAGCGGATCCTCCGCGTTCATCTCCTCGTAGGGGCAGTCGTCGGAAACCTGGGCCGCCGCCTCGTGGTAATAGACGTCGCGGCCCGGCTCCATGTTCACGGGCGAGCCGGTGCGGCGCACGACCAGCACGTGATCGACGCCGGCGCCGTTGCCGAGGCGTGCGATGGCCGCGTCCACGTTCTCCTTGAGCGGAACCTTGCGGCCGCCGCGCAGGCCCTCGTCCGCCGTGACGATGAAGGCGGATTTGGCGTCCTGGATGCGGCTGGCGAGCGAGTCGGGCGAGAAGCCGCCGAACACCACCGAGTGGATCGCGCCCAGCCGCGCGCAGGCCAGCATCGCATAGGCCGCTTCCGGGATCATCGGCATGTAGATCGTGACCCGGTCGCCCTTGGAGACGCCCCGGTTGCGCATGACATTCGCCATGCGGCCGACCTCCGCATAGAGCTCGCGATAGGTGATCTTCTTCGACTCCGACGGATCGTCGCCTTCCCAGATGATGGCGATCTGGTCGCCGCGGGTGTCGAGATGCCGGTCGACGCAGTTATAGGCGACGTTGGTGGTGCCGTCCTCGAACCAGCGGATCGCCACGTTGTCGGGGCCGAAATTGGTGTTCTTGATTCGCGTGGGCTGCTTGAACCAGTGAATGCGCTTGGCTTCCTCGGCCCAGAACCCTTCCGGGTCCTTGAGCGAGGCCTCGTACTTCGCCTGGTAGCCCGCATCGTCCAGATAGGCCCGGCGGCTCCATTCCGGCGACACGTCGTAGATCTTGTCTTCCATGGCGCTTCTCCCAGTCGCTCGTCCCAGTCCCTGGGACTTAGTTGGCACTAGCTTTACGGAAAGTGGGGGGCATCGGGAAGCCGCCCCGGATCGGACTTTGGTCGTTCATACTTTTGTCAGTGCGGCGCGGGATTTGCCGGGAGGGGAGCGGTTCGGTGCCATCGGTGCGTTTCGCCGAACCGGCGAAACCATCGCTGTGAGGCAGCGGTCACAATCCGCCCATGCGACAGACGATGTCCCATTCCTCGTCCGTGACCGGCTGCACCGAGAGGCGGGAATTGTTGACGAGGATCATCTTTTCGAGGCCGGGCTGCCTCTTGATCTCGTCCAGCGTCACGGGCTTCGGCAGGGCTTTGACGGCCTTCACGTCCACCATGCCGAACTTGCCGCTCTCGTCGGTGTGGTCGGGATAGTACTCCTTGATCACCTCCACGATGCCGACGACCGCCTTGCCCTCGTTGGAATGGTAGAAGAAGCCCCGCTCGCCCAATTTCATCGCCATCAGGTTCTGCTTGGCGACGTGGTTGCGCACCCCGTTCCAGTGCGTGCCCTTGTCGCCTTGCGCGACTTGGTTGTCCCAGGACCAGACGGAGGGTTCGGATTTATAGAGCCAGTGGGCCATGCGGTTACTCAATGCTCGGACTTGATCGGACGGTTCATGAGGGAATCGACGGCTTGGTCCAGGGTCCAGCCGCCGCTGAGGACTTTCTCCACCGCCTCCGAGATCGGCATGTCGATCCCCTTGGCGCGGGCGAGCGTCACCAAGGCCTTGGCGGTCGTGGCGCCCTCCACCAGCTTGCCGCCGGCGGCCTCGTCGGGGGACAGGCCCTGGCCGAGGCGCATGCCGAAGGCGAAGTTGCGCGACTGCGCCGAGGAGCAGGTCAGCACCAGGTCGCCGAGGCCCGACAGCCCCATGAGGGTCTCGGGCGTGCCGCCATAGGCGCGGGCGAAGCGCAGGAGCTCGGCGAAGCCGCGGGCGATGAGCGCCGCCTTGGCGCTCTCGCCGAGGCCGCGCCCGACCACGGCGCCGCAGGCGATGGCCAGCACGTTCTTGGCCGCGCCGCCGATCTCGACCCCGCGGATGTCGGTGCGGTGATAGACGCGCAGGGTGGGGCCGGAGAGGGCGGTGGCGATTCCCTCGGCCAGGGCGGCCTCCTTACAGGCCAGGGTCACGGCGGTGGGCAGGCCGCGCGCCACGTCGTGGGCGAAGCTCGGGCCGGACAGCACCGCGACCGGCGCACCGGGGCGCGCCTCCTCGACCACGTCGCACAGGAAGGCGCCGGTCTCCCGCTCGATCCCCTTGGCGCAGAGCACGAGGGGCGTGGCCGGCGGCAGGAGGCGCGCGAGCGCGGCGGTCATCTCACGGGTGGTCTGGGCCGGAGTCACGAGCAGCACGGATCGGGCCGGGGCGAGATCCGATAGATCGGCGGTGGGGCGGATGCGGTCGTGGAGCCGGATGCCGGGTAGGAAACGCTCGTTGGTGCGCGAGGCGGAAAGCTCCGCCGCCTGCTCGGGCGAGCGCATCCACAGCACCACCTCGTTGCCGGCGGACGCGGCCGCATTGGCGAGCGCCGTGCCCCAGGCGCCAGCCCCGGCAATCCCGATCGGAGCAGGCATCAGGCCTTGGCTCCCGCCTCGTCCCGGCTCGAATCGAGAGGCCAGCGGGCGCGGGCGGGGGCCGTGATGTCGTCGATGAGGCCGAGGCGCATGCGCTCGAGGCCGGCCCAGGCGATCATGGCGCCGTTGTCGCCGCACAGGGCCAGGGGCGGGGCCACGAGGCGAAGCCCCGTCTCCACCGCGAGGCGCTGCAGGGCCTGGCGCATGGCCTGGTTGGCGGCGACGCCGCCCGCCACCACCAGGGCGGCGGGATGGCCCGCGATTTCCCGGAAGGCGCGCAGGCCCACGCGGGTGCGGTCCACCACCACGTCGACCACGGCGGCCTGGAAGCTGGCGCAGAGATCCGCGACGTCGCTCTGGGTCAGCGGCGCGATGCGCTCCGCCTCCAGGCGCACGGCGGTCTTGAGGCCGGAGAGCGAGAAGTTCGGCTCGGGCCGTCCCTGCATGGGGCGGGGCAGGGCGAAGCGTTCCGGGTTGCCCTTGGCGGCTTCCGCCTCCACGTGCGGACCGCCCGGATAGGGCAGGCCCAGGAGCTTCGCCACCTTGTCGAAGGCCTCGCCGATGGCGTCGTCGATGGTGGTGCCGATGCGCACGTAATCGCCGACCCCGCGCACGGCCACGAGCTGGGTATGGCCGCCCGAGGCCAGGAGCAGCAGATAGGGAAAGCCGATCCCGTCGGTGAGCCGCGCGGTCAGCGCATGCGCCTCCAGGTGGTTCACGGCGAGCAGGGGCTTGCGGGTCACGAGGGACAGGGCCTTGGCGGTGGTCAGGCCCACCAGCACCCCGCCGATGAGGCCGGGGCCGGCCGCCACCGCGATGCCGTCGAGGTCCTTGACGGTGCAGCCGGCGGCCTTGAGCGCCCGCGCCACGAGGCGGTCGATCACCTCCACATGGGCGCGCGCCGCGATCTCCGGCACCACGCCGCCGTAGCGGGCGTGCTCGGCGATCTGGCTCAGGACCTCGTTGGAGAGGATCTCGCCCTTGCCGTCGAAGCCGACGCCGACCACCGCCGCGGCGGTCTCGTCGCAGGTGGTCTCAATCCCGAGAATGCGCATGGTCGTGGTGGCGTCCCTTGAGGATACTCTTTCGGGCTTCACGGCCCGCCTGTCCTCCCCCTATAGTCCGCCGCGCCGCACAAGATCAAACGCCGATCGCTCTCAGACAAGGAAACCCAGCCAGAATGGCCGACACATCCACCCTGGTCATCGGAACGCGAGGCAGCCCCCTGGCGCTCGCCCAGGCGCACGAGACGCAGGCCCGGCTGGCGGCGTCCCACGGCTGGACGCCCGAGAGGCTGCCGCTCTCGATCATCAAGACCACCGGCGACGCCATTCAGGACCGGCCCCTGTCGGAGGCGGGCGGCAAGGGATTGTTCACCAAGGAACTCGACATCGCGCTCCTCGACGGCTCCATCGACCTCGCCGTCCATTCGGCCAAGGACCTGCCCACGGCCCTGCCGGAGGGCATCGTCATCGCCGGCTACCTGCCGCGCGAGGACGTGCGCGACGCCTTCATCAGCCGCCGCTACAAGAGCCTGCGCGACCTGCCCCAGGGTGCGGTGGTGGGCTCCGCGTCCCTCAGGCGCCAGGCGGAGATCCGCCGCCTGCGGCCCGACCTCCAGGTCACGCTCCTGCGCGGCAACGTGCAGACGCGCCTCGCCAAGCTCGACCGGGGCGAGGTCGATGCGACGCTTCTCGCCATGGCGGGCCTGCGCCGCCTCGGGCTCACCGACCACGTGACCGCCGTTCTCGACGTGGAGGATTTCCTGCCGGCGGTGGGGCAGGGCGCCATCGCCATCGCCACCCGCGCCGACGACGACCGGGTCCGGCAGGCGGTCGAGACGATTCTCGATGCGCCGACGGGCCATGCGCTCGCCGCCGAACGGGCCTTCCTGACGGTGCTCGACGGCTCGTGCCGCACCCCGATCGCGGGCCATGCGCGGCTCGACGGCGGTGCGCTCGAATTCCGAGGGCTCGTGCTGCGTCCCGATGGCTCCGAGACCCTGGAGGCCGTCCGGCGGGGCGACGCGTCCGATGCCGCCGCCCTCGGGCGCGAGGCCGGGCTCGAGCTGCGCTCGCGCATGCCGGCGGGGTTCCTGAACGCCTGATGCGGGTCCTCGTCACACGCTCGCCCGGCGATGCCGAGCGCACCGCGCGCAAGCTCGCGGCGCTGGGGCACGCGCCCGTCGTCGCCCCCGTCACGCGGATCGTGCCGACGGACGAACCCCGGCCCGTGGAGGGCTGGGATGCCCTCGTGGTCACGAGCGCCCATGCCCGCGACGCCCTAGCCTTGCTGCCCGACAAGGCGCCTCAGGTTTTCGCGGTGGGCCCCCACACGGCCGCCGCCGTGCGGGAGGCCGGTTTCGCCGATGTCGTGGCCGCCGAGGGCGATGCCCGTTCCCTCTCCGGGCTAATCCGGGGCTCCCTGCCGGGCGGCAGGACGCTCCTCCACGTCACCGGACGCCACCACAAGGAGGAGCCGGCCGCTTCGCTCGCGGCGGCGGGTTTCCGGGTCTTGGCCTGGAAGGCCTACGAGGCGCAGCGCGTCGAGGCCCTACCTCCATCGGCGATCGGGGCGCTGCGGACTGGCCAAATCGACGCCGCGCTCCATTATTCCCGAAGGAGCGCCGACATTGTCCTTCGGCTGGCGGAGGAGGCAGGCCTGACACCGACCCTTCGGACCTTTCCCCACCTGTGCCTGTCGGCGGACGTGGCGGCATCCTTCCAAGGTCTCGGAATGGCGACCCTCGCCGCCGCCCGGCCGGACGAGGAGGCGCTCCTTGCTTTGCTGAAGGGCCTCCCGTGACGGTCGGCGCCGCTTCGTCTACGATCCTTCAGTGAAGATCATCGTCGTCCAGGCATGGTCCCGAAAACCGGTGGTTTTTCGGAATGATGCCCCAGACAGGGAACGAAACGCTGCGCTCAAGCTTGCCATATTTGCATCTCAAGAGTGATCCGTGACCGATTCATTTGACCCCAAACGTCCGAAATCCTCCCGCAAGAAGCCCGGGCGCGAGCCGGCGACCATCGACCTGAAGGCGACCGTCGTCGATCCCGGCGCCAAGGGTCCCGGCGTAAACCCGGATGAAACGCAGCCACCGGAACGGAACCCGGCGGCGGAGCCCACGGCCGTGGCCGAGAACGCGGCGGCGGAGCCCTCCGCAACGCTCGATTCGGGGCCGGGAACGGATTCCATCGAAGCCGCAGCGCCCGCTTCGGATGCGCCGGCACAGGACGGTTCAGGTCGGGACACCCTCGGGAAGGACACCCTGGGCCAGGATGCCGCCGGGCAAGACACTCCCTCGCCGCAGGACACTCCCTCGCCGCAGGACATTCCCGTGGCCGAGACGCCGCCCCCGGACAGCCCCGCCTGGGAGAACGCGGCCCGCGACGAGGCCGAGCGGAACGACCCGCAGGGCGCCTCTTCCGGAGCCACGGTGCCCCCGGTCGGCGGGTTCTCGGACGGGCCTTCCCGTGCGGAGCCGGCCCGGCGCAGCAATGTCGGCGCCATGATCGGTTCGGGCCTCCTCGGCGGTCTCGTCGGCGCAGGCCTGCTCTACGGCCTGCAGGAATGGCAGCAGCCCGCCGCACCCGTGCAGCAGAACGATCAGCGCATCGCCCAGCTGGAGCAGCGCATCGGCGCCCTGTCGCAGCAGCAGGGCGGCGCGCCGGCGCAGCCCGCCGATACCGGCCCGCTGGAGGAGCGCCTCGCGGCGGTCGAATCGGCCACGCAATCCTTCGATCAGCGTCTCCAGGCCGCTCAGGGCGCCGCCGAGCAGGCCACCGCCCAGGCCCAGGAAGCCCTGAACCGGCCGTTGCCCGAGGCTCCCGCGCCGCAGAACGAGGCGGCCGTGGGCGAGCTCTCCGCGCGCCTTGCCGGCGTGGAGGACCAGGTCCAGACCGCCCTTCAGCAGGGGCAGCAGATCCAGCAGGTCCAGGCCGGCCTGCAGCAGGTCCAGTCGGATATCGAGCAGGTCCGGGCCGACATGCAGCAGATCCGCGGCGAGATTCAGAACGCGGCCCAGTCCGCCCAGCAGACCGTGGAGGCGCGTGCGGCGGAACTCGAGCGCCGTCTGGCCGAGCAGAACCAGCGCGCCGCCGAGCAGGAGCAGCGCCTTGCCGACCTGTCCCGCCAGGCCACGGAACGGGCCGAGGCGACGACGCAGCCGGCGATCCGCGTCATCCTGGCCGAACGCCTCGGCACCGCGCTGCGGAACGGGGAGCCGTATGCGGACGTTCTGTCCGCCTTGAGGGGCGCGGAGGCCGAGCCCGGCCGGCTCGGCGCCCTCGAACCCTTCGCCGAGCAGGGCGCGCCGACGGCGGCCGAGCTCGCGCAGAGCTTCGAGCCCCTGGCGGCGACGATGGTGCGCGACGAGCGCCCCGCCGACGGAACCTGGGCCGACCGGCTGATGCGCATGGCCGACCGGGTGGTCACCATCCGGCCGGTGGACGCGCCGGAATCCGCCGGCGCCACCGGCACGATCGCCCGGATCCAGCGGGCGCTGGAGCGGGGCAACGTGGCCGAGGCGGTCGCCGCCTGGGAGACGCTGCCCGAGCCGGCGCGGCGCGCCTCCGAGGATTGGGCCCGTCAGGCCAGGGCCCGCGCCGAGGCGGAGGCGGCATCGCAGGCAATCGCCTCCGACGCCGTGACCGCCCTCAACAACCGTACGACGCAGTAAGTAAGGATCTGGCCAGCATGTGGCGCGCTCTCGTCTTTATCGGTCTTCTCTGCCTTGCCGCCTTCGGTGCGGTCTGGCTTGCCGACCGCCCCGGCACGGTCCTGGTCACCTTCGGCGGCTACGAGCTGCAGACCTCGGTCGCGGTGGCGGCCGTCGCGCTGGCGGGCCTCGCGCTTCTGCTCGCGATGATGTGGGCGGCCGTGACCACCATCATGAACCTGCCGTCCCGTCTCAGCTTCGCCTCGAAGGCCCGCCGCCGCGCCCGGGGCTATCAGGCCGTTTCCCGCGGCATGGTGGCGGTCGGCGCGGGCGATCCCATCGCGGCGCGCCGCTATGCGGGCGAGGCCGAGCGCCTGCTGGGCCACGAGCCGCTGACGCTGCTCCTCAAGGCGCAGGCCGCCCAGGTCTCGGGCAACAGGGCCGCGGCGGAGACCGCCTTCAGCCAGATGATGGACGAGGACGAAACCCGCGTGCTCGGCCTGCGGGGCCTCTTCGTGGAGGCGCGCCGGCGCGGCGACAATCTGGCCGCCCGGGAATATGCGTCCGAGGCGGTGCGGATCGCGCCCGCCGCCGCGTGGGCGAGCGACGCCGTTCTCGAGGCGCGCTGCGCCGAAGGCGACTGGCGCGGGGCGCTGGAATCCATCGACCGCCGGGCGTCGCTCGGACTGCTCGACAAGGCCACCGCGAAGCGTCATCGCGCGGTGCTTCTCACCGCCGATGCCCTCGACCGGGCCGAGCGCGATCCGGACGGTGCGCTCAGAAGCAGCCAGGACGCGGTCAAGCTCGCGCCCGATCTCGTGCCCGCCGCGGCCCTTGCCGGAAAGATCCTGTCGCACAAGGGCGACCTGCGCCGCGCCGCCAAGATCGTCGAGGCCGCCTGGCGCAGCCAGCCCCATCCGGATCTCGCGGACGTGTACCTCAACCTGAGGCCCGGCGATTCGGCCCTCGACCGCCTGAAGCGCGCCGAGACCCTGCAGCGGCTGTCGAATCACGCGCCCGAGGGCCAGCTCGCGGTGGCGCGCGCGGCCCTGGAGGCCCGCGAGTTCGAACGGGCCCGCCGTGCCCTCGAACCCCTGCTCGAGGACCGGCCCACCATGCGGGTCTGCCTCCTCATGGCCGATCTGGAACAGGCGGAGCACGGCTCCACCGGCCGCAGCCGCGAATGGCTCGCCCGCGCCACGCGGGCGCCGCGGGATCCGGCCTGGATCGCGGACGGCGTCGTGTCGAACCGCTGGGCGCCGATCTCGCCCGTCACCGGCCGCATCGATGCCTTCGTGTGGCAGGCGCCGCCCGACGTGCTCGTGGCGCCCGAGCTGACCATGAGCGACGATGTCACGGGCGACGTGGACGTGGAGCCCAAGATCCTGCCGCCGATCGTGCCGGACGAGGTCGCGGTCGCTCCCGCAGACGAATCGCCGCAGCCCGCAGAGCCGCAGCCGCCCGAACCGCCCCACACGGAGCAGCCGAAGGTAGAAACCGTCCCCGTTCCGCCCGCGGACGAAGTTGTTCTGGAGCCGGTGAAGAAGGAAACGGCACAGGAGCCCGCCAGCGACAAGCCCACCAACGACAAGCCCGCCGAGCCGGGCCAGCCGCGGCCGGAACCGGTGGTTTTCCCCGCCACGCCGCCCGATGTTCCGAAACTGAAGGAGGCCGGCGGCACCCGGCGCGGATTTTTTCGCTAGGGAAGGCCTTCAAGGCGCGAGCATCCCTTGCCAAGCGCCGGGCTTGGGGTTATGAGGTCGCCCTCTTCGATCGCAAGGTCGCAGCGCCGCAATAGCTCAGCTGGTAGAGCACCTCATTCGTAATGAGGGGGTCGGGGGTTCGAATCCCTCTTGCGGCACCATTCCTTTTTTCCTTGCAAAACAAGGGGCTAGGAGTTAGGCAGGCAAGCCTCCCAGGGCTTGCTGGTTTCCCGGTCTTCTCCGGGAGACGGCGACGGGGAGACAGGCTCCGGACCGCAAGGTCCGAGGCCGGATTAGATTGGTAGTTGGGGCCGTAGCTCAGTTGGGAGAGCGCGTGAATGGCATTCACGAGGTCAGCGGTTCGATCCCGCTCGGCTCCACCAATCTAATGAGGACGTTGGAGTGTGCGGGTGTAGCTCAGGGGTAGAGCACAACCTTGCCAAGGTTGGGGTCGAGGGTTCGAATCCCTTCGCCCGCTCCAAACGAACTGATACGCGGGCGTAGCTCAGTCGGTTAGAGTGCCGGCCTGTCACGCCGGAGGTCGCGGGTTCGAGCCCCGTCGCCCGCGCCACTCAGTTCCTTTCCCGGTTCGTCACCGGTTCATTCCCGACATCGATGATCGAACATGGCAGAAGCAGGTTGCGCTCAAAAGAAGAGCGCCTGTCCGGCTGGCGCTCGAGGTAGGCCGCCTTTCGCGACCAGATCCAGGGAGAGCTACACAATGTGCCCCTCGGGGCACGGAAGAAGGCTGCGCCCGAAGCGTAAACAAATCGTTAACCGGCTTAGGACGAACCCCTGTTCCCGAGGCTCTAGAACCCACGTGCGGCAGTCTGCCTCAACGCCTCATCCTGAGACGATGCTGGAGGTTCGAAGAACGACCGGGTGCTCCCTGGATCACCCTTCGAGACGGCGCTTTGCCTCCTCAGGATGAGGGCTGGAGGCCGGTTTCGATGCGTGAGTGCGACCGGGCTCTCTCTTTCGCATAAATGTAGACTCTGTCGAAGACTCGCCGGAAGCGTCGCGTTGCTCTCCTCCCCCTTGTGGGGAGGAGGTGGAGGTGGGGGTGTGGGCGATAGCCTATGAAGGCATGGCGCCGGCACCCCCACCCTGGCCCTCCCCACAAGGGGGAGGGAAGACCGTTGCGCTGAACACCGCACATCCACGACAGTCGCAACCACTCCCAACCTCATCCTGAGGAGCCGCGCGGCGGCGTCTCGAAGGAGGGTCCGGTTCACTCTGGAGACGCCCTCGTCCTTCGAGACGGTCGCGCGCGATCTCCTCAGGAGAGGCTGCGGGTGTGCGGGACAACCCAACCGGCCGCAACGTTGGATGAGTTTAATCCCAATATAGACAGCTGTTCGCCAAGTAGTCTGAATAGGCGTTCAGGTTACTTGCAGGGAATACGTTCATGATCGTTTTATTCGGAACCACGACATCGAAAAGGACGTTCATTTCCCACGTTTTCTCTGTGATGGAGACTTGAGAAATGCCCAAGAACATCTTGCTGGCGGCAGCCGCCGTCCTGGGCTTCGGAAGCATCATGGCCTCCGGCGCCCCGGCTCAGGCCCAGGTGGGACTCGAGATCGGCCCCGGCGGCGTACGCGTCTACGAGGACCGGCCCCATCGGCCCGTTGTCGAACGTCGTCGTGTCGAGCGTCGCGTCATCGTCGAGGACGAAGGCGAGGATTGCCGGGTGGAGGTGCGTCGCCGCATCAACCGCTTCGGTGAGCGCGAGGTAAGGCGCGTCACGATCTGCGAGTAAGGCGACAGCCTTCGAGAGCAGGCGCGGCCCGACGGGGCGCGCCTGTCTTCACGTTCCGGCTTGCTAGAGCACCACGATGCCGGCGTGCTTGGCCTTGTCGTCGGGCTCCACGTGGATCGTGATGAGGGCGTCCTCGACCTCCGCCTTCAGTGCCCGCTCCAGGCGGTCGCAGATGTCGTGGGCGTCGGTGACGCTCATGGCGCCCGGGACCACGAGATGGAAGTCGATGAAGGTCATGCGCCCGGCATGGCGCGTGCGCAGGTCGTGGGCCTCGATGGCCCCTTCGGCATTGATCGCGATGATCTCGCGCACCCGGTTCAGAACGGTCTCCGGAAGAGCCTCGTCCATGAGCCCGCCGATGCTCTCCTTCATGAGGCTCCAGCCCGACCAGACGATGTTGAGCGCCACGACGATGGCCAGCGCCGGATCGAGCCAGAGCCATCCCGTCACTGAAACCAGCAGCAGGCCGGCGATGACGCCGGCCGAGGTGATCACGTCCGTGAAGAGGTGGCGTCCGTCGGCGGCGAGCGCCGGCGAGCGCAGGCGGCGTCCCTGCCGGATCAGCACCTGGGCCCAGACCGCATTGATGGTGCTGGCGACCGCGTTGACGGCGAGACCTTCCATCGGCGCATCGATCGCGCGAGGGTCCAGGAGTGCAAAATAGGCCTCCCGCAGAATCGCCAAGGCCGCCACGATGATCAGCACGCCTTCGAGCACGGCCGAGAAATACTCGACCTTGTGGTGGCCGTAGGGGTGGTTGGCGTCGGCGGGCTGGGCGCTCAGGCGCACGGCCAGGAAGGCCGCGATCGCGGTCACCACGTTGATGACGCTCTCCAGGGCATCCGAATAGAGCGCAATGCTGCCCGTGAGGTAATAGGCAGCATATTTCAGGACGAAAACGACGGTTCCGACGAAAATGCTGCCGATGGCAAGTTTCTGGATCTTGTCCATGGCATCGCAGGGCAAAACGGGTCAGCGGGAAAGACGGAGGCGACCTTATAAAGCCGGCGGCTCAGGCCGCAAGGCATTGTTTCTCTTTGCAAATGGCTCGCAAAAGCACTCGCGGCGGCCAAGCCGCTGTGCCTGAAAGCGATCCGTTCCCGAAGGCCCTCAGGCGATCCTGGCAAAACGCGCCGCCAGCCGGTCGTAATAGCCCGCAAGGGAGGGAGCCAGGGTCCGGCAGCGTTCGACGAGCCTGGCCGCGTCCTCCATCTCGCCGGCGCGCAGGCTCGCGAGGAGGCGGGGATGCAGGTCCTCGAGCTCGGCAACCGCCGGATCGGCTCTCCCGTCCGCCGGCGCGACGACCGTGTAGATGGCGGATTCGGTGGCGCGCCCGCGCACGGCGATGCGGTCGAGCTCGATCAGCACGTAATGGTTCCGCACCGCCTCCGCGGTGGCCGGACCGAGGATGAGCGAGACGCCGAACTCCTTCGACAGGCTCTCCAGGCGCGAGGCGAGATTCACCGCGTCGCCGAGGACGGAATAGTCGTAGCGCCAGCGGGAGCCCACATTGCCGACGACGCAATCGCCCGTGTTGATGCCGACGCCCACCGCGAAGCTGGGGGCGTTCTCGCCCTCCTCGCGGCGCAGGGTCCGGTTCAGCTCTCCCACCGCCTCCATCATCCCGAGCGCCGCGCGCACGGCGCGCAGGGGATGGTCCGGATTGCGCAAGGGGGCGTTCCAGAACGCCATCACGCAGTCGCCCATATACTTGTCGATAGTGCCGCGCTCGGCCAGCACGGCTCCCGACAGGGCGTCGAGCAGGCGGTTGATCAGCGTGGTGAGCCGCTCGGGCTCGTCCTTGAGCCGCTCGGACATGCTCGTGAAGCCGCGCACGTCGCAGAACAGGATCGTGAGGTTCCGGCGCTCCCCGCCCAGCTTCAGCGCACTCGGGTCGCGGGCGAGCTGCGCCACCAGTTCCGGCGCGAGATAGCGGGAAAAGGCTTCCGAGACCGCGTGGCGCAGCTGCCGCTCGCGGATGAAGTCCAGGCCGAAGCGGGCGCCGAAGACGCCGAGCGCCGCCCCCACCGGCAGGGCCGGAGGCGCCCAGATGCGGCCGAAGCGCAGGAGCGCCCAGGCTCCCACGAGAAGCGAAGCGATTCCGAGAACGGCCAGGAAGCCCGCCCGCCTGGACATGCCCCGCAGACAGAGCGCGGCGGCCAGCAGGGCCGAGAGGACGATGAGCCCGGCCATGGCGAGACGGGAGACCGGCACCGCGTAAAGGCCGTGGCGCAGGTTGTCGAGGATCGTCGCCTGAACCTCGACGCCCGCGGTCAGATTGCCGGTGGTCAGGGTATAGGCGGTGGGAAAGGTGTCGGGGGCGCCGGTATCGGTCGAGGTCGCGGCCTTCAGGCTCAGGCCGATGAAGACCGTCTGGCCCCGGAGGCGCCCGGGCGGCAGGAAGGTCTCGGGGTCGAGGGCTTGGTAATAGGAGATTGTCGGGTAGGTCCGGGGCGGTCCGAAATACTGGATCAGCGCCCCCTCCGGCGGCGGAGCGACGGGGGTTCCCGCCAGGCGCAGGGCCTCGGCGGCGAAACCGTCGGGTCCACGGGGCATGAGGCGCAGATAGGCGTCGCCGTCGAGATCGACGGAGGTCACGCCGGGGACGGCACCGGCATCGAGAAAGGGGTCGACGGGATTGACCCGGGTGGTCTGGACGCCCTGGTCGAGAAGGGTCGTCACGTCGTCCGATGCCAGCACGACATCCGGACCGAGGGCGGATGCGAGCGCCCGGTCCGCCTCTTCGGTGGAGGGTTCGGAGAAGATGATGTCGAAGGCGATGACCTTGGCGCCCGCCCGGCGCAGGCTTTCGATGAGCTGCGCGTGCAGGCTGCGCGGCCAGGGCCAGCGCTGCCCCACCTCGGAGAAGGAGGGCTCGTCGATGGCCACGATCACCGCGCCCGGCTGCGGGGGCAGGGGCGGCGCGATGGTCGAGAAGATGTCGTAGAGCCGCCCCTCGACGAGGTGGAACGGCTTGAAGAACGAGACCGGGACGAGCAGGGCTGCGATGAGCCCCGCCATCGCGAAGTGGCGCCAGACCGAATCGTGGCGCCCGTCTCCGTCTTCCGCCGAGCGGCTCTCGGTCACGTCAGAAACGCGCCTTGATGCTCGCAGCGACGGTTCTTCCGGGACCCGGAATGGAGGGTGCGAGCTCGTATCCCCGGTCGAACAGGTTGAGCACCGTCACGCCCAGGAGCAGCCGCCGGTCAGGCGTCTCCCAGGTGACGGAGGCGTCCGTCGTCCAGTAATCGTCGAGCGGCGCACCGGCAATGTTGCCTGCGATGTCTCCGAGGAAGGTCTGTGCCAGGGTCACCTTGAGGCGGCTCGGATGGACGAAGGTGACGCCGGCGCGGGCGAAGCGCTCCGCCACGTAAGGAACCGGCAACCCATAGACGTTGCCGGAGCGGATCTCCGACGAGGCGGCGCCGACCGTGCCGAACACGCCGATGCCATGGCCCAGCCAGAGATTGGCCGTCGCGGCCACCCGCTCGATCTTCGCCTCGTCGATGGGGATCGTGTCGAAGCTTTCCGGAATCGGAAGGCTCAACGAGGTCACGTCCTGCCGCTGGTATTCCACCGACGTGAAGAAGCGATCCGACCATTCCGCGTCCCAGCGCAGGGCGAGCGTGTCGGTCCTCCCGCCGACCCCCACGGGGAGGGCGTTCGGGAGGAGACCGACCGTCGTCAGCGGCGCGAGGGTGGATGTGGCCGGCAGGGACACGTCGCTGCGGTAGGCGGCCCGCAGCCAGTGTCCTTCGAAGGGCGAGACGCCGATGCCCATGCGGGGCAGGGCGTACATGTCCGAAGGCTCGTTCTCGATGTCGAGCGAAAGGCCCTCGATCCCAGCCTGCGCCTCGAACCAGTCGTTGGGGCGCCAGAAGGCGTCCGCATAGAGCCGCCCGCCGTCGAACGAGGCGTCGCCGCCTTCCGACGGAAGGACGACGCCGTTGAGGCGCCTGTCGACCTGGGCCTTCGTCTCGCCCACGAAGCCCTCGGCTCCATAGCGGAAGGTGAGGTTGTCGAGGCCGAACATGTGGCTCAGGGCGACAAGGGTCGCGTTCGAGCGGGTCCGCCGGTTCTGGAGCAGCTCGAAGAGGGAAAGATTCTCGTCGAAGCCGACGATCTGTTCCCCGATCCGGTCTTCGCTGCGGGCGGCGAAGACGGCGGCCGTGAGCACGTTGCGGTATCCGAAGGTGTGGCTCCAGCCGGCGCCGAGCTGATACTCCGTCGTGTCCCTCATGGCCGCCGTGGCCTGCGTCGGAAATTCGAGGGTGATGGATCCGGGTTCGAGCCTCGCCAGGGTTCCGAAGGCCAGGAACCGGTCGGCGGCGGAGGGAGCCGCTCCGATGAAGAGGGCCGCGTTGTCGAGCCTCTCGTCGTCGAACGAATAGGGCCCGTTGGTCCGCAGGCGTCCCGCCGTGAAGGAGAATGCCGTCGGCACCGGCTCGTTGGAGAAGCCGTTGACCGTCGCGGTCGACTGCCAGCCGATCCGGCCTTCCTGGGAAATGATGCTCCCGCCGATTTCCGCGTCGAGGAACGGGCGCCGCAGGAGGTCGATCCGGCCGATGCGGCCGCCTGCCGCGAGCGGATCGAGAAGCAGGCCCTGAACGATGAGATTGAAGGCGGAGAGGCCGGGATCGGCGCCGGTCTCCACGCTCGAAAGGCTGGGCTCTCCGCTGAGGACATTGGCGCGGACGTTCGCGGCCTGATCGAAATAGCTCGATGACGCGAACGGATCGAAGGTGCGGTCGCCGTAGAAGCGCCCCCATTCGTGCAGGCCGATGAACCGGTAGGCGTCGGCCGGGTAGGATCCGCTTTGCCGGTTGGCCGACAGGCCGGCATAGTCGCCGCCGCGGGCCCGGGAGCGCTTCACGGCCTCGCGGGCGAAGCGGACGGCATCGTCGGCCCGGTACTGGTCCAGGGCGATGGCGGTGCGCACGATCGACGTCACGGGATCGTTCGGGTCGAGCCGGTTCGCATTGTCGAGGGCCTGGTCGGCGAGCTCGACCTCCCCGTTCTGGTAATAGGCGACGGCGGCGGCCACGAGACCGTTGGAATAGGCCGGGTTCGCCGCCGATCCGGCCAGGATCGACTCGATGGCGCCGGGAAGATCGCCCTTCTGCAGGAGGTAGCGACCCCGCGCGATGTAGGCGACGTGAAACTCGGGATCGAGATCGAGGGCCTTTTCGACCAGCGCCCCGGCCTCCTCGACCCGGCTTTGGTCGAGCAGGTGGATGGCGAGATTGCCATAGGCGATCGGGTCCTCCGGATCGGCCTCGATCGCCTTCCGGAAGGCCGCCTCCGCCTCAAGGGGGGCGTCGAGTTCCGCCTGCACCATGCCGATCTCGTTCCAGATGTCGGCATTGCCCGGAGCCGCTTCGGCGGCCTGATAGAGATCGGCCAGCGCCCCCTTCCGGTCGCTCTCGAGATCCGCCTTGATGCGGCCGCTCATGGCCAGCACCAGATGGTCGCCGGGATCGACCGAACGCGCACGCTCCACGGATGCGCGCATCTCGTCGTGGCGATTGAGCGCGAGCGACAGTTGCGCGGAGAAGATGGCGAGCCGCGTATCGTTCGGGAATTGCTTCTCCGCCTGCTTTGCGAGTTCGGCGGCGACGTTCAGGTCCTGCTTGAACCCGGCCACGAAGGCATTCGCGAGAGCCGCGTCGGCGCTGCTCCGGCCGGTTCTCGGCTCCGTCAGGGCACGTTTGGGATCTGCCAGGGAAGCGGCGATGTAGCGGCCATAGGCCGCCGTCACGCGCCGGGTCGAATCCACGCCCCGTTCGGCGCGGGCCAGCAGGGCGACGGCGTCGCTCCACCGGCGCTCCCGTCCCGCGATCAGTCCCTCGACGAGATCGGCGCGGGCGCGCTGAGATGCCGTCAGCCTGTGCTGGCGGACCTGGGCGAGAGCCTCGGTCGCAATCCGCCGATTGGCGTTGGTGATGGTCACCTCGGCAAGGTTCAGCCAGTCCTCGACGCGCCGCGCCTCCGGAGGAATGGCCAGAACGCGAGCGCGTTCCGCGCGGCGGGCAGCGCCGCGCAGGGGGCTCGCCGGCAGCCAGGTGAAGCCGTCGCGCAGAGTCAGATAGAAC
Source organism: Microvirga sp. GCM10011540 (assembly GCF_042650665.1). NCBI lineage: Bacteria > Pseudomonadati > Pseudomonadota > Alphaproteobacteria > Hyphomicrobiales > Methylobacteriaceae > Microvirga > Microvirga sp. GCM10011540. The sequence goes on from NZ_JBHSBQ010000005.1 coordinate 191,671, forward strand.
AGCATCTGCTCGCGGTCGTTCGGCCGGACGAGGATGAACTTGGTCGGGGCCTGGCCGATGGCCGCCACGGCGCCTTCGCCTTGGCGGACCGTGACGGAGCCCTGCGGGTTCGACAGCTCCACCACGCCTTCGAGCACGATCAGCGAGGTCTTGCCCGAGCCGTCCACCGACAGGGACCAGTCGGTCCCGCGGATGGCCGCCACGGCCGCCGGGGTCTTGACGTCGACGCCGGTGCCGCCGCGATTGGCGCGGGCCCAGATGTTGCCGGCCTGGAGGTTGAGCTGCGTCGCCCCGTTGCCGGGTCCGGCGACGTCGTTCACGGTCAGGGTCGAGTTGCGTCCGACGCGGATCTGGGTCTGGTCGGCGAACAGAATGGCCAGGTTGCCGATCGTGTTTGTGCGCAGCACGTCGCCGCCCAGGAGGTCCTGCCGGATCTCCGCGGCCCGCCAAGTCTCTTCGCGGGTGAAGCGCAGTTCCTCGCCGCCCTTGGCGGCGACGATGGAGCCGGCCGGGGGAGCCGCTCGCGGGACGGGGGACTGCGCCTGCGCCGCGGCCAAAGAAAGAGCCATGGCGCTGGTGGCGACCAGAAACCGGAGAGAACAGGCGTGCATAGGAAGATCGACTTTAAAGTTACAACATACCCGGGCTAAGCCAACCTTAGCAGGGATAACATAACTTCAAAGCGAATTCCGCAGCGAAATGCCGTGTTTTACGGCACACCGTGAACGCCGCGGCGAAAAAGGAGGGGTGTGCAGCCCTCAGACGGCGGTGCTGCGCGCCATCAGAAGCTTCTGCTTCAGATCGTTCTGCGCGAAGGGCTTCTGCAGCACGGGACGGTCGCGGAAAGTGTCGCGGATGCCGGCGCTGCCGTACCCGGTCGAGAAGACGAACGGGATCGAGCGCTGGGCGAGGGCCTCGGCGACCGGGTAGATCGGCTCGCCGGCGACGTTCACGTCCAGGATGGCGAGGTCGACCTTTTCGCGCGAGACGGCATCGAGGGCCGCAGACAGCCGGGCCGCGGGGCCGATGACCTCGCAACCGAAGTCGAGCAGCATGTCCTCCAGAAGAAGGGAGATTGCCGCTTCATCCTCGACGACGAGAATCCGAAGGCCATTGAGGTCGCCGCTGGTTACGCTTTCGGTCACAGGTCCACTTTCTTCCACGAATGGCTCCGCAAGGGTGTTACGGCAGCCCGAATCAACCGCTTCTATCATCCCCCCGACGCACTGCGAAAGTGCGACGGAAGACTCAAGGACCGAGAGCTAGCCGGCCGTCGTTGAATTTAGGGTGAACGATCCCAGTTGCAAAGGTCCGGAAGAGCTTGACTTTACTCGGGAAAGCGATGGCGGGGCACCAGGTCGCTTCACGGCCCCGGTGCGACTCTTCGCCTTGGCCCTGGCCCGGTTCCGCCGCCGGGATCCGGGGCAGGATCCGGGGACGGAAGCCTTCGTGCATACAGGCCATTCGGCAGGAGCCTCTTGCGGAGAATGCCGTCCCGCCCGAATAATCCGCCCCATGTCCGCGATCCCCCGTCCGCATCACGCTTCCACCCTGTCCGCTGCCGCCCTGTTCTCCCGTGGGGCCGATACTCAGACGAATCCCGCTCCGGATGGCGCCCATGGCTAGGGCTCAGGCGCGCCGCTCGCGAAAGGCGCCGGTCCTCGTCGTCCTGCACCAGGAGCACTCGACCCCCGGAAGGGTCGGGCGTCTCCTGCAGGAGCGCGGCCATCCCCTCGACATCCGCCGGCCCCGGTTCGGCGATCCGCTGCCCGAAACCCTGGCGGACCATGCCGGCGCGATGATCTTCGGCGGACCGATGAGCGCCAACGACCCCGACGACTTCATCAAGGCCGAGATCGACTGGATCCGCGTGCCCTTGAAGGAGAAGAAGCCCTTTCTCGGCCTCTGCCTGGGGGCGCAGATGCTCGCCAGGCACCTCGGCGCCGGGGTCTGGGCGCATCCGGACGGCCGGGCGGAGATCGGCTATTATCCGCTGCTCCCGACGCCGGCCGGGCAGGCCTTCGGCGAGAGCCTCGGCGCGCCCTGGCCGACGCATGTCTATCACTGGCACCGGGAAGGCTTCGATTGCCCGACGGGCGCCGACACCCTCGCCACGGGCGACGATTTCCCGACTCAGGCCATCCGGGTGGGGGACGCGGCCTTCGGCCTCCAGTTCCACCCGGAGGTGACCCACGCGATGATGTGCCGGTGGACCGTCGTGGCCGCCGAGCGTCTGGAAATGCCCGGGGCTCAGGACCGCATCCGCCAGATCGACGGCCGCTTTCAGCACGACCCCTACGTGGCGCGCTGGCTCGACATGTTCCTCGATCACTGGCTCGCCGAGAAGAACTGAGAGCCGGAGATGAATAGCCCCGTTCTACAGAGCGAGCGCTTGTGCTTCCACCCTTGGGATCCGGAGGATTTTCCGCTGCTGGCCGTCCTGCACGGCGACCGAGAGGTGCAGCACTTCCTGCAGATGGGCGATCCGCCATGGGACGAGCCTTATCTGCGGGCGAAGTTCCATGGCTTCCTGGCCGATTACGAAGCCCATGGCTGGACGAAGTTCAAGGTCACGGACAAGGACGGGATCTTCCTCGGCCGTGCCGGGTTCGGGTGCTTTGGCCCGACCGGGGAGCTCGAACTTGGCTACAGCTTCAAGCGCCCGCTCTGGGGGCGGGGCTACGCGACGGAAGCGGCCGCAGCGCTGCTGGCTTGGATCTACCGGGTCGAGCCCGTCGATCACGTCATCGGCTTCGCGGTGGCCGAGCACGGGGCCTCCCGCAGGGTTCTGGAGAAGGCCGGCATGTCCTTCACGGGCATCCGTGACGTCGACGGCATTCCCAACGCCTTCTACCGGCACGATCGCCCGGCCTAACCTCAGGTCGCGTCGAACTCGAACGGCGAGACGCCGCGCTTCATCTCGTCGACGATCAGGGCGTGCATGAGCGGCGGGGCGGCCCGCTGCGGGCAGGCGACACGCTCGCACAGGCGGCAGTTGATGCCGATGGGGGTCGGGTCCGGCGCCGACAGGTCGAGGCCGCGGGCATAGACGAGCCGGTGGGCGTATTTCAGTTCGCAGCCGAGGCCCACGACGAAATGCGGGTCGGGCATGCCCCAGGGATTGAAGGCGCGCTTGACCGAGCGGGCGACGGAGAACCAGCGCGAGCCGTCCGGCAGTTCGACGATCTGCGTCACCACCTGTCCGGGCGTGCGGAAGGTGGTGTGGAGGTTCCACAAGGGGCAGGTGCCGCCGAACTGCGAGAACGGGAACCGCCCCGACGAGAAGCGCTTGGAGACGTTCCCGGCCGAATCGACCCGCACCAGGAAGAACGGGATGCCCCGTGCTCCGGGCCGCGCGAGGGTGGTGAGCCGATGCGCCACCTGCTCGAAGCTCGCGCCGAAGCGGGCGCCCAGCACCTCCACGTCGTATCCGAGCGCCTCCGCCGCCGCGTGGAACTTGCCGTAGGGCATCATCAGCGCGCCGGCGAAGTAATTGCCGAAGGAGACGCGCAGGAGGCGTCGCGCCGGCCCGTCCTCGGGCTCGAGCCGCGCCGCCAGGGCATCGATGGCGCCGCGCATCTCCGCGAAGGCGAGCTGGTAGGCGGCCTGGAAGGTGCGGCCCGAGGGATCGACCAGCTCGGAAATCAGGAGCTGGCGCCGGTGATGATCGAAGCGGCGCAACGAATCCGGCATCACGTCGATGGGCATGATCCGCACGCGGATGCTGTGCTTGGCGTGCAGCCGCTCCGCGATGGCGTAGAACGGCTCGTGCCCCGTCAGGGCGAGGTCGGAGGCGAGCGTCTCCGCGGCCTCGTCGAGCTCGGGAAAATGGTTCTTGGCTTCGTGGATGAGGTGCCTCACCCGGTCGACCGGGTTGTCCTGCGGCGCGTCCTCGGCCCGGTCGCGGTCGCTCAGGCGGGGCGTGAGCGCCTCGCTGGCGCCGCGCAGGGAAAGATAGGCCCGGTAGAGACGGTTGACCGCGTCCACCAGGGTCGGGGCGCTTTCCACCGTCTCGCGCAGTTCGAGGCGCGAGACCGGCGCGCTGCGGAAGAGGGGATCGGCGAAGACTTCGTCGAGCTCCGAGACGGTGCGCTCGTGATCGTCCGTGGCGAATTCCCGGGGATCGAGGGAATAGGCATGGGCGAGGCGGATGAGGACCTGCGCGGTGATCGGGCGCTGGTTGCGCTCCATCAGGTTCAGATAGCTCGGCGACAGCCCGAGCTCCTCGGCCATGCGGGCCTGGCTGAGATTGCGCTCCCGCCGCAGGCGCTTGAGGCGCGGGCCGACAAAAAGCTTTCTGGACTCATCCATTTGTAAACATCTTTACAGATTTACTTGTCTATTCGTGTCGCGTTGTGACAACTCGACTTTTCTTCCCGAAACATACGTTGAAACAAAGGCTTCTTCAGCGATTAATACTGACAGAAGCTCTGCCGATACCACGAGATTGTGGGCCGCAGACCTCACTTGTCAATGAATGTAAACGGAAGGATGAGACAATGACAGCGCAGACGCCCCCGGGTTCGCTCCACGATCTGGTGCCCTCCGCCCCCGCCGGCCGGTTCGACGGCATCCGCCGTCCCTACTCGGCGGACGACGTGCTTCGGCTGCGCGGGTCCTTCCCCATCGCCCACACGCTCGCGGAGCGCGGCGCCCAGCGCCTGTGGCAGCTCCTGCACGAGCACCCCTACGTGCATTCCCTCGGCGCCATGACCGGCAACCAGGCCATGCAGATGGCCCGTGCGGGGCTGGAGGCGATCTATCTGTCCGGCTGGCAGGTGGCCGCGGATTCGAACGTGGCCGGCGCCATGTATCCGGACCAGTCGCTCTACCCGGCCAATTCGGGCCCCGAGCTGTGCCGCCGGATCAACCGCACCCTGCAGCGCGCCGACCAGATCGAGCACGCGGAGGGCGGCGCGAATCGGGACTGGTTCCTGCCCATCGTGGCCGATGCCGAAGCGGGATTCGGCGGGCCGCTCAACACCTTCGAGATCATGAAGGCCTATATCGAGGCCGGCGCCGCGGGCGTGCATTTCGAAGACCAGCTCGCCTCCGAGAAGAAGTGCGGGCATCTGGGCGGCAAGGTGCTGATCCCGACCTCCGCCCACGAGCGCAACCTGACCGCCGCGCGCCTCGCCGCCGACGTGATGGGCACCTCGACCCTGATCATGGCCCGCACGGACGCGGAATCGGCCAAGCTCATCACCTCGGACGTGGACGAGCGCGACCGCCCCTTCATCGAGCCCGACAGCCGCACGCCGGAAGGCTTCTACCGCCTCAAGGACGGCACCGGCCTCGACCATTGCATCGCCCGCGGCCTGGCCTATGCGGAACTCGCCGACCTGCTGTGGTGGGAGACCTCGCACCCGGATCTCGACGATGCGCGCAAATTCGCGGAGGCGATCCACAAGCGCTATCCGGGCAAGCTCCTGGCCTATAACTGCTCGCCGTCCTTCAACTGGAAGAAGAAGCTCGACGACGCCACCATCGCCAAGTTCCAGCGCGAGCTCGGCGCCATGGGCTACAAGTTCCAGTTCGTGACGCTCGCCGGCTTCCACCAGCTCAACTACGGCATGTTCGACCTGGCGAGCGGCTACCGCGACCGCGGCATGGGCGCCTATTCGGAACTCCAGGCGGCCGAATTCGCGGCGGAAGCCGACGGCTACACGGCCACCCGCCACCAGCGCGAGGTCGGCACCGGCTATTTCGACCAGGTTTCGCTGGCGATCACGGGCGGCAAGTCCTCGACGACCGCCATGAGCGATTCCACCGAGACCGCGCAGTTCCACTCGGCCACGAAGCTTCAGGCGGCCGAGTAAGCGTCGAAAAACCCTCACATCCTCTCATCAATGGAGATCGACAATGCATAAGTCACGTTTCTGGGTGGTCGGCGGCGAGTACACCTCCTGCGACTGCGAAACCCTCGTCCAGGGTACCGAGCGGGTGGTCGGCCCCTTCGAGAGCCGCACGGAGGCCGAGCACACCTGGCGCACCCTCTCGGAGGATCACCGGCCGCAGGCCCAGGTGCGCTTCACCATCGCGCAGGAGCCGCCGGCCCTGAGCGCCTGAACCGCCCCACGCCGATCGAATCGCGCGAGGCGCCGCCCGTCCCCAGGAGACGGGCGGCGTCTTGTTGCGCATTCACGCGGTTTTGTCGTCTATTCGGGAGAACTTCTTGGCGGCACCCTCTGCCTAACGGCGGCGAGTGACCTAAAACAGCAGAGCTGTCGCGCCGTCATCCGAGGGAATACCCATGAGAGCCGTCCTGAAACCGCTGACCGCAGCCCTGGCACTGGGCCTGACGGCCATATCGGCCGCCAAGGCCGACGTCGTCGTCTCCTCCAAGATCGACACCGAGGGCGCGGTTCTGGGCAACATCATCCTGCTCACGCTCAACGCCAACGGCATCAAGACGCAGGACCGCATCCAGCTCGGAGCCACGCCCGTCGTCCGCAAGGCGATCACCGCCGGCGAGATCGATATCTACCCGGAATATACCGGCAATGCCGGCTTCTTCTTCAACAAGGCCGACGACCCGCTCTGGAAGGACGCGGCGAAGGGCTACGAGGCGGCCAAGAAGCTGGACTACGACGCCAACAAGATCGTGTGGCTCACCCCCTCGCCGGCTAACAACACCTGGGCCATCGCCCTGCGCAAGGACGTGGCCGAGCCGAACAAGCTCGCGACCCTCACCGATTTCGGCAAGTGGGTCTCGAACGGCGGCGAGGTGGTGCTCGCGGCATCCGCCGAATTCGTGAACTCCGCCGCGGCTCTTCCGGCCTTCCAGGCGGCCTACGATTTCAAGATGAAGCCCGAGCAGCTCATCGTGCTGTCCGGCGGCGATACGGCCGCGACCATCAAGGCGGCGGCCGAAAAGACCAACGGCGCCAACGCCGCCATGGTCTATGGCACCGACGGCGGCATCGCGCCCTCGGGCCTCGTGGTGCTCGCCGACGACAAGAACGTGCAGCCGGTCTATGCGCCGGCCCCGATCATTCGCGAGGAGGCGCTGAAGGAGAACCCGAAGGTCGCCGAGGTCCTCAAGCCGGTCTTCGAATCCCTCGACCTCACCACCCTGCAGGACCTGAACGCCCGCGTGCAGGTGGGCGGCGAGCCGGCGAGGGCCGTCGCGACCGATTACCTGAAGTCCAAGGGCTTCCTGAAATAGCGCGTCGCCATAGAATTGCGCGATGCGGGCAGGTGACGAAAAGCCGGGCTGATTGTGAACTCGACCTCCTTTCCAGCGAGCACGCTCGGCATGGCTTCCTCCCGCAAGGGTTTCAGGCTTGATCGACTCGGCGGCGTCATCGCCGTGCTGATCGGGCTTGCGCTCTTCGCCGCGCCCTTCGCCACCTACCGCGCCAACCGCATCGTCTCGGGCGAGCCCCGCATGCTGCTCGATGCGCTGCCGCCAGGTCTCGCCTTCGGCGTGCTGGCTGCGGCGCTCGCCGTCGCGGTCATGGCGGCCACCCTCCGGGCGGCGCCGATCCGGCTCGCCGCCGCCGGTCTCGGATTCGCGGCCGTCGCTCCGGCGATGGGCATGGCCGCGCTCTTCCTCACGCCCGAGGGCAACACCTTCGCCCGCGTCTCGCCGGCCTTCGGCTTCTGGCTCCTGATGCTGGCCTTCGGCCTGCTGGTGGCGGATTCGCTCACGCGCCTGCGCCTCGGTCCATGGGGGCGCCTCGCCGCACTGGGCGTCGCTTCCGCCTTCGTCGCATTGCTGCTCCTGTCGGGGGCCTGGAGCGACCTCTCGATCATCAAGGAATACGCGGCGCGGTCGGACAGCTTCTGGCGCGAGGCGGGCCAGCATCTCCTTCTCGCGCTCGGATCGCTTTCCGCCGCGCTCCTGGTCGGGCTGCCGACCGGCCTTCTCTGTCACCGTCTTCCGCGCCTGAGATCGGGCACTCTCCAGGTGCTCAACGTGGTTCAGACGGTTCCGAGCATCGCCCTTTTCGGCATCCTGATGGTGCCCCTCGGCTACCTGGCCGCCACCGCACCCCTGGCGGCGGCCTTGGGGATCCGCGGCATCGGCGCCGCTCCCGCCCTGGTGGCGCTGTTCCTCTATTCGCTGCTGCCCATCGTGGCCAACACGGTGGTCGGCCTCGGCCAGGTGCCCGCCGCCGCCGTCGAGGCCGCGCGAGGCATGGGACTGTCCCCGCGACAGCGCCTGCTGCAGGTCGAGCTGCCCCTGGCCCTGCCCGTGATCCTCGCCGGGGTGCGCATCGTCCTCGTCCAGAATCTCGGCCTCGCCACGGTCGCGGCTCTCATCGGCGGAGGAGGGTTCGGCACTTTCGTGTTCCAGGGCATCGGCCAGACCGCCATCGATCTCGTGCTGCTCGGCGCAATTCCGACCGTGGCGCTGGCCTTCGCTGCCGCGGTCGTCCTGGATGCGGCCATCGAACTGGCCAATGGAACCTCCCATGATTGAGATCGAGCGCCTGACGAAGCGTTACGGGAACAGCACCGTCGTCGATGGGGTGACGATGCGGGTCGAGGAGGGATCCATCGCCGTCGTCGTCGGCACGTCGGGGGCTGGCAAATCGACCCTGCTGCGCATGATCAACCGCCTGATCGAGCCGACCTCGGGTCGCGTGCTCATCGACGGGCAGGACACGATGTCCGTCCCCGAGGACGAGCTGAGGCACCGCATCGGCTACGTGATCCAGGGCTACGGGCTCTTCCCGCACCGGACCGTGGCCGAGAACATCGCGACCGTGCCGCGCCTCCTCGGCTGGAACCGGAAGCGCATCGCCGACCGCGTCGAGGAGCTGCTCAATCTCTACCAGCTCGATCCCGCGGAATTCGCGAACAAATACCCCCATGAGCTCTCCGGCGGACAGCAGCAGCGGGTGGGTGTCGCGCGGGCGCTCGCGGCAAGGCCCGCCCTCCTTCTCATGGACGAGCCGTTCGGCGCCCTCGATCCGGTGATCCGCGCCAAGGCGCAGGACGACCTCCTCGCCATCCAGCGCCGCCTCGGCACCACCATCGTGCTGGTGACCCACGACATGGAGGAGGCCTTCCATCTCGGCGACCGGATCGCCGTCATGGACCAGGCCCGCCTGCTTCAATACGCGCCGCCGGCCGAACTGCTCACCCGTCCTGCGGAGGCCTTCGTCGAACGTCTCGTCGGCTCGGCGGAGCGTCCTTTCCGCCTCCTGTCGCTCTCGACGGTGCGGGATGCAACCGAACCGGGTCCCGCGAGCGGCGAGCCGATCGAGGCTTCCGCCAACCTGCGCGAGGCCCTGTCGCGGCTCGTGTGGTGCGGCCGGGATGCGCTGCCGGTCGCCGGTGCCGACGGCGCCGTCATGGGGCGCGTCAGCATCGACGGGATCCTTCGCTTCGGAAGGCCGTCCCGGTGACCAGGCCTTCATCTCTCCTGCGTGTCGCCGCGCTTGCGCTGCTCGCGGTCTTCGTCACGGCGCCGCATCTCTTCGCCTTCGCGTTCGAGCCCCTGACCGAGAACGAGGCGCCCGCCATCTACAACCAGGGCAGCCTGCTCTCCCTCACCCTGTCGCACCTCGTCACGGTTTTCGGCGCCACCCTCGCCAGCACCGCCGTGGCGGTTCTTCTCGGCGTGTTCGTGACGCGGCCCTCGGGTCTCGAATTCCTGCCGCTCTCCCGCAGCCTCGTGCATATCGGTCAGACCTTTCCGCCCATCGCGGTTCTCGCCATCGCGGTTCCGCTCGTCGGGTTCGGGGCGAAGCCGACGCTCATCGCGCTTTTCCTCTATGGTCTCCTGCCGATCTTCGAGAACACCCTTACGGGGCTGACCCAAGTCTCCCCGCTCACGCTGGAGGCCGCCAAGGGCATGGGCATGAGCCCGCGCCGGCGCCTGTTCGAGGTGGAACTGCCCCTGGCCCTGCCGGTGATTCTCGCGGGCGTCAGGCTCTCCGTCGTGATCAATCTCGGCACCGCCACCATCGGGTCGACCGTGGCCGCCAAGGGGCTCGGAGAGGTGATCATCGCCGGGCTGCAATCCAACAACACCGCCTTCATTCTCCAGGGCGGACTCGTCGTCGCACTGCTGGCCGTCCTCATCCATGACGGTCTCATGACGGTGGAGCGTGCCGCCGCGAGAAAGCTTGGCGGTTTCGCAGGCGTGTCATGAAGATTGTTACGTCTTCACTTTGAGGTGAAATTGCAGGCACAAGACCTGATCCAATTTGTATCGCGGCCTATACGCGGCAGAAAACTTTCCCTAAGGTTCGTCCCTTCCATGACACTGCTTGAACGCTTGAAAATCGAAACGCGGACGGCGCACGACCGGATCGAGACGGCCATCGACCTCGACCGGCGAATCGCGTCGCGCGACGGCTATCGGGCGTTGCTCTGCCGTTTCTACGGCTTTCACGTCGCCTGGGAGGGAATAGCGGGCGATTTCGCGCCCGACCCCCACTTCTTCCGCCGGCGCTGCAAGACGGATCTTCTCGTCAAGGACCTGAGGGCGCTCGGCATGACGGCTCGCGAAATCTCCCGGTTGCCCCGGTGCGACAGCCTCATGCCCCTGCCGGCCCCTGCCGCCGTGTGGGGGAGCATGTACGTGGTCGAAGGCTCCACCCTGGGCGGCGCCGTCATCGCGCGCGACGTGGAGCGGCGTCTCGGACTGAACGCGGAGACCGGCTGCGCCTATTTCCGCAGCTACGGACGGGAGACCGCCGTCATGTGGAAGTCCTTCGGCACGATGCTCCTGACGGCCTCCTCGCCGGAGGTGGACGATCTCATCGTCGAGACGGCGAACCGAACCTTCGACGTGATGCACGATTGGCTGTGCGAGGCGCCATGAACATTCAGACGACGCCCGACATCGACCTGACCGCCTGCGAGCGCGAACCGATCCATATTCCCGGCAGCATCCAGCCTCACGGGATCCTGCTGGCCCTTCGGTCCACGGATCGCGCCCTGGTCTATGCCAGCGCCAACATCGCCTCCCTGCTCGGCCTGGAACCGGCGGCGGCGCTCGGGCGTCCGTTCGGGGATGTCATGCCCGACCTAGCGGCCCGGTTCGACGGCGATCTCGCGGAGCCGGCGCAGCAGGGGACCTCCCGCTATCTCAGAACGATCACGCTGGAAACGAAGCAGGGAGAGCGGGCCTTCGATGCCGTGCTCCACCGCTCGGGCGACTACACCGTCCTGGAACTGGAGGAGGTTCCCGCCGGTTCCAGCGCGAGCCTGGACACCCTCTATCCGACCCTGCGCCGCTTCGTGGAGCAGTTGCAGACCGCCACGACCATCGACGATCTGTGCCGGGTGGCGGCCCAGGACATCCGGCGCCTGACGGGGTTCGACCGCGTTCTCGTCTATCGCTTCGACGAGCAGTGGAACGGCACCGTCATCGCGGAGGATCGCAACGAGAATCTGCCCTCCTATCTCGACCTTCGCTTTCCGGCTTCCGACATACCGGCCCAGGCGCGGGAGCTCTATCGCCGCAACCGCCTGCGCATCATTCCCGATGCCAACTACACCCCGATTCCGATCCAGTCGCACGACCCCGCTCCGCTCGATCTCAGCGATTCGGTGCTGCGCAGCGTGTCTCCCGTTCACCTGGAGTACATGCGCAACATGGGTACCTTCGCGTCCATGTCGATCTCGATCCTGCGCGAGGGGGCGCTCTGGGGGCTGATTTCCTGCCACAACAGGGATCCGCGACGGGTTCCGCTGCAGGTCCGCAATGCGTGCGACTTCCTCACGCAGATCTTCTCCCTGCAGCTCGAGGCCCGCGAGAACACCATTCTGGCCGAGAAACGCATCCGTCTGCGCTCCGTGCAGGCGCGTCTCCTCGCCCACATGGCGGCGGAGGACTACTTCATCGACGGGCTGGTGCAGCATCCGGCGGAGCTGATGCTTCTGGCCGGCGCGGAAGGAGCCGCCATCGTTTCCGGAGAGCATTGCTGGCGCTTGGGCCATACGCCCTCGGAGGAGGAGGTGAGAGACCTTTTCGCCTGGCTCTCGACGCATCACGAGGAGGACGTGTTTGCCACCGACGCCCTGTCGGACCACTTCGCCGAGGCGGCGGATTATGCCGACAAGGCAAGCGGCCTTCTCGCCATCTCCATCTCGAAGATGCACGCGAGCTACGTGCTCTGGTTCCGGCCGGAGGTCGTGCAGACCGTGAAATGGGGCGGCGATCCGAACAAACCGGTCCAGGAGGTCGCGGGTGTCCAGCGCCTCCATCCCCGACGCTCCTTCGAGATCTGGAAGGAAACGGTGCGGTGCCGCTCCCTGCCGTGGGATGCGAGCGAGATCGAGGCGGTGAAGGAGCTGCGCAACGCGGTCGTCGGCATCGTCCTGCGCCGGGCCGAGGAGCTCGCCTCGCTGACCGACGAGCTGAAGCGCAGCAACAAGGAGCTCGAAGCCTTTTCCTATTCCGTGTCCCACGATCTGCGCGCGCCGTTCCGCCATATCGTCGGCTATTCGGAACTCCTGAAGAAGCAGGAGGCGGACAAGCTCTCCGAGCGCGGGCACCGCTACGTCGATACCATCATCGAATCCGCCTATACGGCCGGAACGCTGGTGGACAACCTTCTCAGCTTCTCCCAGATGGGACGGACCGCGCTGAAGCCTCGGCGCATCGACATGAGGCAAATGGTCGACGAGGTTCGCCAGAGGCTCGCCATGGAGGTGGGCGACCGGCGGATCTCGTGGCAGATCGGCCATCTGCCTGCGGCTGTCGCCGATCCGATCATGATCCGTCTCGTGATCGAAAACCTCCTGTCGAACGCGGTGAAATACACCCGCCCGCGGGAGCAGGCCCGGATCGAGATCGGCGCCACCCGGGAGAATGGGGAAGTCGTCTTTTTCGTGCGCGACAATGGCGTCGGTTTCGATATGACCTATGTCGGCAAGCTGTTCGGCGTCTTCCAGCGGCTGCACCGGATCGAGGAGTTCGAGGGAACCGGGATCGGCCTGGCCAATGTCCGCCGCATCGTCGAGCGACATGGCGGGCGCGCCTGGGCCGAGGGCGTGCTCGACAAAGGCGCCACCTTTTACTTTTCTCTTCCCGATATTGAAGGAGCGGCGTGAATGCCGGAACTGAAACCTATCCTTCTGGTCGAAGACAACCCGAAGGATATCGAGCTCACACTGGCTGCCCTGGAGCAGAGCCAGCTCGCCAACGAGGTCGTGGTCGTTCGCGACGGCGCGGAAGCGCTCGACTTCCTGTACCGGCGCGGAACCCACGAGAGCCGCAACACCAGCGACCCGGCCGTGGTGCTGCTCGATCTCAAGCTGCCCAAGGTCGACGGCCTCGAGGTGCTGGAGAAGGTCAAGGCGGACCCGGTTCTCCGCAACACGCCCGTCGTCATGCTGACCTCCTCCAGGGAGGAGAGCGACGTGGTCCGCAGCTACGAGCTGGGCGTCAACGCATTCGTGGTAAAGCCGGTGGGCTTCCGGGAATTCTTCGACGCCATTCAGGATCTCGGAGTATTCTGGGCCATCCTCAACGAGCCGCCGCCGCGGAACGGCCAATAGAGCGTTCGATGAAGCAGTCCGACGTCGCCCAGTCCGATCGGAGCTTGCGCGCCCTCCTCCTGGAGGACAGCGCCCTCGACGTGGAGCTGGTGACGGAAGCGCTGGCCGCGACGGGACTCGCCGTTACGGTCCACAACGTGGTGGACCGCGCCGACTTCTCGAATGCGGTTCGGGAGACGAGCTGGGACCTGATCCTGGCCGATTACGTCCTTCCTGCCTTCGACGGTCTGAGCGCGCTGAGCCTTGCGCGCGAGCTCTGCCCCGACACGCCTTTCATCTTCGTCTCCGGCACTCTCGGCGAGGAAGTGGCCGTCGAGGCGCTCAAGCGCGGGGCGACGGACTACGTTCTGAAGCAGCGGCTCGAACGCCTGCCCACCACGGTCCTGCGCGCCCTGTCGGAGGCACGCGCCCGGGCCGAGCAGCAGCGCACCCAGGAAGCGCTGCATCGGCTTCTGGAGGAGCGCACCGCCCTCCTGCACGAGCTCGATCACCGGGTGAAGAACAACCTGCAACTCCTCCTCTCCCTCCTCGGCATCGACATCCGCCAGACCCGGAACAGGGAGGTGCGCGAGGCGCTCGGCTACATGAAGCAGCGGCTCCAGGCTCTCGCGGCGGCTCACCGCGACCTCTACGACGGCCGGGGGCGGCGCGGTTCGATGCGACGACCTTCGCAAGGAGCCTGTGCGAGGAGCTGACCACGCAGATCGACCGCGTCCGGATCACACCGGAATTCCAGCTGGAGGCCGTGGAGGTCGAGGCGGCGAAGGCGGCGCCGATCGCGCTTCTCTTCAACGAGATCGTCGTCAATGCCCTGACCCATGCCTATGAGCACCGGCACGGCAAGCTGAGGCTGATGATGGGCAACCGCGATGGGCGCCTGCTCTTCCAGCTCTCGGACGATGCCTTCAGCCCCGGGGAAAAGAACGCGGCCCGAAAAGGCAGCACGGGGACGATCCTGAGAGCCCTCGCGCGTCAGCTCAATGCCGACGTGGAATGGCCGGACGACGATCCGGCGACTCTGGTGCGCGTCACCATGCCCATGCAGGGAGGCGGTCAGCACCCATGATTCAGGCAAACCGAACGGCAACCCGAACGACGGAACCGGGCAAATCCTCCGCAGGAAGAGCGCAGACCTCCCTGCGGCAGGTTCTCTGGGTTCTCGTGCTGGCTCTTGCCCTGCCGGCCATTCTGGTGGCCGGAGGCGGGCTCTATTCGGTTTATCGGGCCGAGCAGCGGGCCACCGACCTGCGCCTGCAGGAAATCACCCGCGCCATGTCCCTGTCGCTCGACCGCGAGATCGAGAAGGCCGAGGCCGCCCTGCGTGTTCTGGCGTCCTCGCCCTCCATACGAACCGGCGACTTCGCCGCCTTCCACCGGCAGGCGATGGAGGCTGGGCTTGCGGAGCCGGCCTGGATCGCCCTGTTCGAACCGGACGGCAAGGTGCTGCTGAACACGCGGGTTCCCTACGGTACGCCGCTGCCGGACAGCATTCGTCCGGAAACCATCCGCCGCGTCCAGGAAACGCGCAGGGCCGAGCTGTCGGACCTCGCCGTCCGCCCGGCGACGGGGCAGGCGCTCGTCACCCTGGACGTCCCCGTCGTGATCGACGGCAGGGTCGCCTACATCCTCTCGTCCGCCATCGGGCCGGAGGTCTTTCAGAAGCTCATTCAGGACCAGCGGATCGCGGCCGGCTGGAATGCCGCCGTGCTCGACCGGAGCGGCAAGATCGTCGCGCGCTCCCGGTCGCCGGAGCAGTTCATCGGACAATCGGCCCGCCCGCGGCTCCTCGAGGCGATCACCGCCTCTTCCGAGGGGCAGATCGACAACGTGACTCTCGACGGGATTCCCGCCCGCACGTATTTCAGCCGCTCGCAGCCCTTCGGCTGGTCCTTCATCATCAGCTTGCCGGCCTC
The DNA here is from genome assembly GCF_042650665.1 of Microvirga sp. GCM10011540. Taxonomy (NCBI): domain Bacteria; kingdom Pseudomonadati; phylum Pseudomonadota; class Alphaproteobacteria; order Hyphomicrobiales; family Methylobacteriaceae; genus Microvirga; species Microvirga sp. GCM10011540. The sequence goes on from NZ_JBHSBQ010000005.1 coordinate 207,051, forward strand.
CGAACTCCGGGCCGCTCTTCAGCGTCCTCTGATCTGGCTCCTCGTCCTCGCAGGCGTCATCGTGGCGGGCATCGTTCTGGCGGCCCACCTGTCGCGTCAGATCGCGAAACCGGTCGATCAGCTCGTCGCCTCGGCGAAGGCACTGGGCAGGGGAGAGCCGGTGACCGACGCCTCGACCCATGTGCTCGAATTCGATGCGATCCGGAAGGCGCTCGCAGAGGCCGCGACAGCCATCCGGATGCAGAAGCAGTCCCGCGAGGAAGTGATCGCCCATGTGGCGGAGAGCGAAGCTCGCCTGCGCCTGGCGCTCAACGCCGGCGATCTCGGGTCCTGGGAGTTCACCCCGTCGACGGGCGAATTCGTGACCTCAGCGACCTGCCGCGCCAATTTCGGCCGCGCAGCCGACGAGTCTTTCACCTACACGGACCTCGTCGCCTCGACCCATCCGGAGGACCGCGCCAAGCAGGCCGAGGCGGTCGCCGAGGCCATGACGAACCGGACCGACCTTCATGTGGAGTACCGGGTAATCTGGCCGGACGGGAGCGAGCACTGGATCCGGGTCAGCGGCCGCACCCGCATCGGCACGGACGGCTCCCTTTCCATGGTCGGCGTTTCCCAGAACATCACCAAGCGCCGGGAGGCGGACGAACGCCAGGCGCTCCTGCTCCACGAGCTGAACCACCGGGTGAAGAACACCCTCGCGACGGTCCAGTCCATCGCCTCGATGACGCGCCGCTCCGCCGAGGCGGGCGATCCGAATGCGTGGGACGCGTTCATGGGACGGCTCCAGGGCCTGGCCAAGACGCACGACCTGCTCACGAGCACCAACTGGAACGGCGCTCTCCTGGAGAACGTGCTGAGGAACGAGCTCGATCCCTATCAGGATCCCATGCAGCAGCGGATCAGGCTGCGCGGGCCCCGGGTCAACCTGCAGCCGAGCGCGGTCCTGGCCATGGGCCTTGCCGTGCACGAACTGGCCACCAATGCCGTGAAGTACGGCAGTCTCTCCATGATGGAGGGGCGCGTCTCCGTCATGTGGGCGGTGACGACGGGACCAGGACCGGCTTCGCTCCTGGTGGAGTGGACCGAAAGCGGCGGTCCGCGCGTGAAGCCGCCGGAGCGGCAGGGCTTCGGAACGAAGCTGATTCAACGGGGGCTGGCGCAGCAGTTGGGCGGCGACATCAAGCTCGATTTCGCCCCCGCCGGAATCCGCTGCGTCATCACCTTCCCCCTCAAGTCCGTCGTGGTCGCACTGGACGCGACGGAGGAGAACGAGGAGCGTTACGCATCGTAACGCTCCCGCCGTCCGTCAGTCCTGCTGCCGTTCCACGAAGGCTTCGTCGTAGATCGCCGTGCGCAGGATGCCGTCGCCGCGCACATAGCCGCGATACATGCCCGAGCAGTTGAAGGGCAGGGAGACCGCGCCCGTGCGGTCGACGGCGATGACGCCGCCGGATCCGCCCGCCGGAGCGAGGACATCCACCACCACGGCCCGCGACGCCTCTTCGAGGGATTGGCCCGCATAGCGCAGGCGCGATGCGATCTCGTGGCCCGCGGCGTAGCGGATGAAGATCTCGCCGTGCCCGGTTCCGGAGACCGCGCAGGTCTCGTTATCGGCCCAGGTCCCTGCGCCGATGACCGGGCTGTCGCCGACGCGTCCCGGTGACTTCGCGGTCATGCCCCCCGTGGACGTCGCGGCGGCAAGATTGCCGTTCCGGTCGCGCGCGACGGCGCCGACCGTTCCATGCTTGCGGGACTCGTCCTGATCCTCCGCGCCGCTCCGGCGCATGGCGAGGGTCTCCTGGAGGGCCTGCCAGCGGGCCTCCGTATAGAAGTAGGACGGCTCCTCGAAGGCGAGGCCCTGCTCGCGGCAGAAGCGCAAGGCGCTGTCGCCGATGAGGAACACATGGCCCGAATGCTCCATGACGGCGCGGGCCGCGAGAATCGGATTGCGCGGACCGCAGATGCCTGCGATGGCGCCCGCGGACCGGTCGCGCCCGTCCATGATCGCGGCATCCATCTCCTGCTTGCCGGCGGACGTATAGACCGCGCCGCGTCCGGCATTGAACAGGGGCTCGTCCTCCAGCGCCATCACGGCGGCGCTCACCGCATCGAGAGCCGTGCCGCCATCGGCCAGTACCACCCGCCCGGCTTCGAGAGCCCGGCGCAGGCCGGCGTGGTACGCAGCCTCGCGCTCGGGCGTCATCTTGCTGCGCAGGATGGTTCCGGCGCCGCCATGGACGGCGAGGACGAAGTCGTTGTCGGATGTGCTGGTCATGGGGTCTCGGACCTAGGTTGAGGACAGGTGTTTCAGGGCGTCGGCGAGGCTGGGGCGGTGATGGCCCGCGCGGCCCGTCATGGGGCCTGCCGCCACGAGTGCGTCGAGCACCGCCTCCTGGGTGGCGTCCGCCATCGCCTCGAAGAGCAGATCGATGCGGTTCTCGTTGAGAATGCCGATCGTCGCGAGGTCGGCCTTCTCGTCATGCGACACGCGATTGGCGGTGGAGAAGCCGAGGGCGATATCGCCGCTGCCGTGACCCCAGAAGGAGCCGAGCCGCGCAAGCCCCACGCCGGCACGGCGGATGACGCGCCTGAGCTGCCGGTCGCTCAGGGGAATGTCGGTTGCCGTGATGATGATGATGGAGCCTTTTTCGGCTGCCGCCGGTTCGGGTACGGCGTCAGGAGACACGCGGGTGCCGTCGGGTAGGCGCAGATCGCCGGAGCGCCCGAAATTGGACAGCACCAGAACGCCGAGATGAAACGGACGTCCGTCGAGGTCCAGTCTCCGCGACGACGTTCCGATCCCGCCCTTGAAGCCGAAGGTGCTCATGCCGCAGCCGGCGCCCACCGCGCCGACGGCGAAATCGGGCGAGGCGTCGTCGAGAGCCGCCTGCGCATCGGCTTCGGTCACCGCAAGCGCCTGGATATCGTTGAGGAACCCGTCGTTGCACTCGAGCACGACCGGGTTCACCGTCGCCGTCTCACGGCCGATATCGGGATTGTTCGCGATGGCATGGCGCACGAGCGTCGTGCAGCAGGTTCCCACCGACAGGGTGTTGGTGAGAAGCAGCGGCGTCTCGATAGTGCCCAGTTCCTCCACCTGCACCAGCCCGGCGCTCTTGCCGAAGCCGTTGAGCACATGGACGGCGGCGACCGGCTTTTCCCGGTAGAGATTCCCCTCGTGAGGAAGGACCGCCGTGACGCCGGTGCGGATGTCGCCGTGATTCAGCGTGCGATGGCCCACCCGCACGCCCGGCACGTCACAGATGCTGTTGCGCTCGCCCGCAGGCAGGGAGCCGCAGGCGAGGCCGAGATCGCGAGCGCGGCGCCCCGTGCTCATCAGGGACATTCCTGTTTCACGTAGGCCGCGATTTCCGCATGGGTCGCGATCCACACGTCGGAGCGCTGAGTGATCTCTTCCAGGAGCTTTTCCAGGATCCAGATACGCGAGCGGTATCCGGTCACGTGCGGATGCATGGTGAGGAGGAACAGGCCGCCCTCCTCGTACGCGCGCTCGAATTCACGGAAGAAGATGTCGTAGACGGCGGTCGGCGGCGTGTGCGGGCGCAGGCCGTTGAAGCGGTGCATGTTGAAATAGACCGCGTCGTCGCGGATCCACTCCACCGGAAGCTCGACGATGCCGGTCGGCTCGCCTTTCTCCACCAGTTCGTAAGGGTCGTCGTCCGCCATGAGGGACGAATCGTAGAGCAGGCCGAGCTCGCGCTCGATCCGCAGCGTGTCGGCGCTGAAGTCCCAGGACGGCGTCCGCAATCCTACCGGACGCACGCCCGTGATGCGTTCCAGCGTGTCGGCGGCGCGGAACATCAGGTCGCGCTCGATCTCGTAGGGAAGCTGGCTGTTGAGCTCATGGATCCAGCCGTGAATGCCGATCTCGTGGCCTTCCGCCACCACGCGGCGCTGCTCGTCCTCGTAGAGCAGGGCGGCCACGGCCGGGACGAAGAAGGTGGCCTTGGCGTCATACTTCGCGAGCGCATTGAGAATGCGCGGAACGCCCTGCCGATTGCCGTACTGTCCCTGAGACATGCGGCCGATGGACTTGCCGCCGTCGCGCAGCTCGTTGGTTTCGTGATCCGAGTCGAAGGAGAGCGCCACGGCACACCGGGCGCCGTTCTTCCAGCGCGCCGGTTTCATGGGACGGCCGGCGCGCACGTGTTCCACCTTGCTGCGCCAGGTATTCTCGTCCCAGGTCCAGGGCTGGCTGAGGCCGATGTCGTTCATGGGGTTTCCTCGGAATTCGTTACGTTCTGTTGAAGGTGCGGCGCGCTGTTTCAGGAGCGTCCGCCATCGACGGAAATGATCTGCCCGGAGATCCAGCCGGCGGCATCGGAAGCAAGGAACATCACGGCATCGGCGATGTCCTGCGGACGGCCGAGGCGGCGGGTGTGGATGCTCTCCACCAGCCGCGCCTGGCCTTCGGGACCGTAGCTTTCCCACTGGCGCTGCGTGGCGGGGTTGGACAGGACGAAACCGGGCGCCACGCTGTTGACGGTGACCCCATGGGGGCCGAGCTCGAAGCTCAGCTGCTTCGTCAGTCCGACGAGAGCATGTTTCGAAGCCGTGTAGGCCTGAATGCCCGTAAGGCTGGGGCGAAGCCCGGCACCGGACGAGATGTTGACGATCCGCCCGAAGCCCTGGCGCTTCATGTGAGGTGCCACGCCCTGCGAACACCAGAAGGCGCCATGCACGTTGGCCTCGAACAGCACGAGCCAGTCCTGCTCGCTCACCTGTTCGATCGGCCTCGCCACCTGGCCGCGCACGCCGCCGGCGCAGTTGACCAGAATGTCGATGCCGCCGAGGCTCTCGGCCATCTCGTCCATCACCTGGGCCACGGCGGCGCGGTCGGCGAGGTCCAGGGTGCGGGTGGCCTTGGCACCGGCCTCGGCGGCGACGCGCAGGCCCTCCGCATCGAGGTCGAGGGCCCAGACCTGGGCGCCCTCGGCCGCCAGAGCCTGAACGATGGAGCGCCCAATGCCTTGGGCGGCGCCGGTGACGACGGCGCGGCGGTTCGTGAAATCGAGCTTCATGATTCGAGCATCAGATCGAGGGTGGACCAGGATTGTTCGCGGCGTCCGTCCTCGATGTCGTGGATGAGGTCGACGAGCCGGGAGACGGTGGGCGTCGCAATGCCGGCCTCGGTGCCGAGGGTGGCGATGATCGCGATCTGCGCATCGACCTCCGTCTTGCGCTTGCGCACGGCGAGATCGCGCCAGATGCCCGAATGGGTCTTGGCGGTGTGGCGGTTGAACTCCGCCATGGCGGCGACGGAGCGGCGTGCGGCCTCCTCGTCGGCGCCCGGCATGAAGGCGTCGGGGTCGAAGCCGTTGAAGCCGAGCGGCCTGACGCCGCGCGCCTTCGCGACCGCCATGACCTCCTGGCCGAGGCGGTGAAACACGGGGAAGTGCTTCTCGGAGGCGAGATTGTCCGACATGGTCTCGTTGGTGAGCGCCGTGGCGAAGAGCAGGGCGCCGTAACCCAGCTTGCCCCAGAGATAGCCCCAGATGTTGTCGGTCAGCACGGCCTGCGGCTCGAAGATGGAGAGCAGGCGGTGATAATCCTTCGCGCGCTCCGTGACGCGTTCGTCGATCTCGCCGATGGCGACCGCGGCGCGGTTGCCGAACAGGATGCGGCCCGGCTCGAGCCAATCCGCGCCGAAATTGACGAAGCAGCCGACCGTGCGCTCCGCCCCGATTTCCTCGGCGATGACAAGTTCGTTCAATCCGTTCTGCGCCGACAGCACCGAGCCGTCGTCGGTCAGGTGCGGCTTGAGCGCGCGGGCGGCATCGCGGGTATGGTGCGCCTTCACGGCGAGGATGATGCGCCTGAACCGGCCGGACACCTGGTCCGGCGTCACGGCGCGGACAGATTGCCGGAAGGTTTCGACGGGCCCTTCGATGGCGAGGCCGTCCTTGTTCATGGCGTCCACATGAGGCCCGACGATGTCGACGAGCAGCACGTCCTCGCCCGCGCGGGTCAGATAGGCGCCCAGCGTTCCGCCGATGGCGCCGGCGCCCCAGATCAGGATCGTATCGTCGTTCATCACCAGCTCTCGATCAGGGTGCGGGTTTCCGCGATGGCGACGGACCAGATCGCGTCCATCTCCTCATCGGGCCGCTGATAGCGTCCGCCGAAATTGCCGTCGCCGAGGATCTCGCGCACCCCGTCCGGACCGAAGGTGCGCATGCGGTCGAGATCGACCATCGGCTTCTGGTGGTCGGGCTGGGCGATGTTGGGAAGACGCGTCCAGGGGAAGTTCTCCATCCAGGAGGCGTGCGATGCGACCGGGTCGATCTCCTTCACCTTCGCGAAGGTGAGCGGCGCGTTCCACCAGTTATGGAACTTGACGCGGCAATCCGGGTTCTGGCCCATCCATTCGATGGCCGCGGTGTGGCCCGGCGTGTTGCCGCCGTGGCCGTTGACGAACAGGATGCGGCGGAAGCCTGTGCGGCGCAGCGAATCGAGAATGTCGGTGAGGATGCGCAGATAGGTGTCCGCCTTCAGCGACACGGTACCCGGATAGGCCATGAAATACGGCGTGATGCCATAGGCCACCACGGGGAACACGGGCACGCCGAGAGGCTCCGCCGCCTCCAGGGCCACGCGCTCGGCGAGAATGCTGTCGACCGAGAGACTCAGGTAGGCGTGCTGCTCGGTGCAGCCGAGCGGCACGACGGCGCGGTCGTCCGTCTTCAGGTAATCCTCCACCTGAAGCCAATTCATCTCGCTGATTTTCATGCAGGTTGGTCCTCGTTGGTATTCGTTGCCGAACGCAGCCGTTCGATCACCGGCAGCAGGCTCTGCCTGATGGCATGGGGATCGGGCACGTATCGGAATTCGATGGCCTGGCGGCCGGGCGGCAGGAACGCCTTGACCTTCGCCTCCGCGCCGCTGGCGTAAATGGCGACGTCGACCGAGCCGAGAAAGGCCTCGAAATCCGGAGCCGTGATCAGGCGCACGTCGACCTCGGAGACATGGGGCGCGAAGCGCAGCACGCCAGGCTTCATCAGGGCCATGAAGGTGGGGAAGATCGAAACGATGCCCACACGCGCCATCGGGTCGATGGCGGCGAGAAGCTTGCGCGTCTCCTCGGCCGGAATGAAGCTGAGACCGACGACCGGAATGCCGGTCGGGACAAGGTGCTCCACTTCGCTGCGGCGGTGGGCCAGGGTGATGCAGACATCGCAGGGCTGAGGGAAGGCATCGCCCGCCTGCAGGGCATCGACGGTGGTCACGGCGATCGTGTCGCCCGCGCCGAGATAGTCCTGAATCCGATCCGCGTATTGCTGGGTCGTATCGACGAAGTTCCCCACCATCACGAGCCGGACCGGGCGGGTCGCCGTGCGTCCGCGGGCGGCGCGGGCATTCACGAGGGACGAGACCACCGTGGGGGCGAGCCCGAGCTGCTCGGCCTCTTCGAAAAGCGCCTCGATCCGTTGCTGGATCTTCCGCATGGCCGTGGTGCGCACGCCGTCGCTGATATGTCCGTCGCCCACATAGGTGCCGGCGCCGGGACGCGACTCGATCAGCCCCGCCTCGCGCAATTCCCGATAAACCGTCGCGACCGTCATGTTGGCGATGCCGGCACGCTCGGCGAGTTCGCGCACGGATGGCAGGCGCTGGCCGGTCGGCAGTTCCCCCAGGGCGATGCCGAACTCGATCAGGCCGCGCAGCTGGATGCCGAGAGGCACGGGAAGCGTGCGGTCGAGCGCGTTCGCAAGACGGGCCAGGATACGATCCTCGGGCGTCTGTTCCGTTCCACTATAACGGTTGCCTACGGAAACGGCAGCTGATGTTTGAGTTTTGAGCACGTCGCAGTTGACTTTGTTTGACGCGGTGACCTACCGTTCTAATCGACAAGAACACCTTGGACGAAAAGTCAGGTTCTTAGCAAGAGGGGATATGCAGTGAAACAAACTTTCAAGCTCGGCGGGGCGCTGGTCGCGGCCCTTCTTCTCGGAACATCCCTCAGCGGCGCCGCTTCGGCGCAGACGCTGACCATGGGTCTGCGCGCCGGTCCCGACTCCATCGATCCGCATTGGTCGACCCTGGGCAGCCAGGCGGAAGCCCTGCGCCACATCTTCGATACACTCGTCATGTCGGACGAGAACCTCGGGCTGAAGCCCGGCCTCGCCACCTCCTGGAAGCCGATTGACGACACCACCTGGGAGTTCAAGATCCGTGAGGGCGTGAAATTCCATGACGGCTCCGAGCTCACCGCCGAGGACGTGAAATTCTCCATCGACCGCATCCCCGTGGTGACCGGTCCGATGAGCATGACGATCTACACGAAGCAGGTCGAGTCCACGTCGGTCGCCGACAAGTACACCCTGCACGTGAAGACGAAGAAGCCCGCGCCCACCCTGCCGAACGACTTCATCCGCCTCTTCGTGGTGTCGAAGAACATCGGCATGGACGCCCGCAACGAGCAGTTCAACTCCGGCAAGGCCGCTATCGGCACCGGCCCCTACAAGTTCGTCTCCTGGGAGCCGAAGGGCGATCTCGTTCTCGAGCGCTTCGACGGCTATTGGGGCGAGAAGCAGCCGTGGGAGAAGGTGATCCGTAAGGAGATCCCGAACGATCCGGCGCGCATGGCCGCCCTGAAGTCGGGTCAGGTCGATCTCGTCAACTACGTCCCCGCCACCGACTACGCGGCGATGCAGCGGGACAAGTCGGTCGACACCTTCGTGGCCGACTCGGTCTACTTCCTCAATCTCACGCCGAACGTGAAGGAGACCCTTCCGAAGAAGGTGAAGGTCGACGGCAAGGAAATCGACGCCAATCCGCTGCGCGATCCCAAGGTGCGTGAGGCCATGGACCTCGCCATCGACCGCAAGACGCTCGTGCGCGTCGTGCTCGAAGGTCTGGGCCGCCCGGCCAACCAGCTGATGCCGGCAAGCTTCTTCGGCGGCAACAAGAACCTGCCGGAGCGCCCCTACGACATCGCCAAGGCCAAGAAGCTGCTGGCGGAGGCGGGCTATCCGAACGGCTTCGAGATCGACTTCCACTGCACCAACAACCGCCTGCCGGGCGACTCGGCGGTGTGCGAGGCGCTCTCGCAGATGTGGGCGCGCGCAGGCCTGAAGGTGAACGCCAATGCGCTCAACGGCACGGTGTTCTTCCCGGCGCAGCAGAAGGGCGAGTTCTCCCTGTGGATGAGCGGCTGGGGCACCCTGACGGGTGAAGCCAGCTACACCTACGGCTCGCTGGTGCACACGGCGAACCCGGAGCTCGGCCTCGGCGCGTTCAACAAGCAGGGCTACTCCAACCCCGAGGTGGACAAGCTCCTCCAGGAAGGCGCCCGCACCATGGACGACGCCAAGCGGCGCGAGCTGTTCGAGAAGGTGACGGAAGTCTCCATGAACGACCGCGCGCTGATCCCGACGGTTCAGCTCCAGACGGTCTGGGCCGCGAAGAAGGACAAGCTCACCATTCCGCCTCGCGTCGACCAGGAGACCCTGGCCTACGAGATCAAGCCGAAGAGCTGATCGCAACCGCTGCCGGCCGGGTCAGTCCGGCCGGCCTTCTCTCCGGCTTGGCCGCGTCCTTATGGATCGAGGCCAAGCCGGAAAGTCTTTGTACGATGCATTTCGGGCAGGTGGGCCCGCATCCGTCCGCCTGCTTGTTCATTTGAAGCCATGCACGAGACAGCATGATCGGTTTTTTCATTCAGCGCGTCCTTCAGGCGCTCATGGTCATCATCGCGATGTCGGTCATCGTGTTCCTGGGCGTCTACGCCATCGGGAACCCGATCGACGTGATGATCGATCCCGCCTCGGACCAAGCCCTGCGCGAGGCGCTGATACAGCGCTATGGCCTCGATCGTCCTCTGATCGAGCAGTATTTCGTCTTCATGGGCAACCTGCTGCAGGGCGACCTCGGCGAGTCCTTCATCTATCGGCTGCCCGTACTCAACCTGATCCTGTCCCGCTTCCCGGCGACGCTCGAACTGGCGCTCACGGCGATGATGATCGCCACCTGCCTCGGGATTCCGCTCGGGCTGTGGGCCGGCTACAAGCCGGATTCCCTCTCGGCCAGGGTCATTATGGCCGTCTCCGTTCTCGGCTTCAGCGTGCCGACCTTCTGGGTCGGGCTGCTGCTCATCATGACCTTCGCGGTCGAGCTCGGCTGGCTGCCCTCGGGCGGACGGGGGCCGGTGACGGAGGTGCTGGGCATGCCGCTCTCCATCACTACGCTGGAAGGCTGGAGCTACATCATCCTGCCGGCGTTCAACCTCGCCCTGTTCAAGCTCGGGCTCCTGATCCGCCTCACCCGCGCAGGCACCATCGAGGTGATGAGCTCGGACTACGTGCGCTTCGCCCGCGCTCAGGGGCTCTCCGAGGGCAAGGTCGTGGGCCTGCACGTCCTGAAGAACATCTCGATTCCGATCGTCACCGTATTCGGTCTCGAACTCGGTTCGACGCTCGCCTTCGCGGTCGTCACCGAAACCGTGTTCAACTGGCCCGGCATGGGCAAGCTCATCATCGATTCCATCACCGTGCTCGATAGGCCCGTGATGGTCGCTTACCTCATCCTCGTGGTGTTCCTGTTCGTCGTGATCAATCTCGTCGTCGATCTGATCTATGGCCAGCTCGATCCGCGCATCCGTGTAAAGGCCGCGTCATGAGCAGCGCTCCCGTCATTACCGCTCCGGTCGAGACCCGCTGGGTCCGGCTCGGCAATTTCTGGTCGGACTTCAAGCAAAACCCCGCCGCCGTTGCAGCTCTGATCGTCATCGTTTCCGTCGTCCTGATGGCGGTTCTCGCGCCTCTCGTGGCGCCCCAGGACCCCTACAACCAGGAAACGCTCGACCTGTTCGACGCCCGACTCGAGCCGGGCGAGGTCGGTTCCGGCGGCTATGTCCATTGGCTCGGCACCGACGCGGCCGGCCGAGACGTGTTCTCGGCCATCCTCTACGGGCTGCGCACGAGCCTCATCGTCGGTGTCATGGCCGGTACGCTCGCGCTCGTCCTCGGCGCCACCGTCGGGCTCGTCGCCGCCTATTACGGCGGTCGCGTCGAGGCGGTCATCATGCGCGTCATCGACCTGCAGCTCTCGCTGCCGGCGATCCTGCTCGCCCTCGTTCTCGTGGCGATGCTGGGGCAGGGGCTGCCCCAGCTGGTGACGGCGCTGGTCGCCGCGCAATATGCCTACTTCGCCCGCACCACCCACGGTGCGGCGAGCGCGGAGCGGCGCAAGGACTACATCGAGGCCGCGCTCTCAACCCCGCTTCCGGCGCGGCAGGTGCTCTTCCGCCACCTGCTTCCCAATGCGCTGCCGCCCCTGATCGTGGTGGCGACCGTGCAGGTGGCGAACTCGATCGCTCTCGAGGCGACCCTGTCGTTCCTGGGTCTCGGCCTTCCGCTGACGCAGCCCTCGCTCGGCTCCCTCATTTCGAACGGCTTCCAGTTCCTGCTCTCGGGCCGCTACTGGATCTCCATCTATCCCGGCATCGCACTGATGCTGACCGTCGTCGCCATCAATCTCGTGGGCGATCAGGTTCGTCACGTCCTGAACCCGAGGCGCAGCCGATGAGCAAGCCTGTCCTGAGCGTCAAAGATCTCCGAACCCAGTTCCACACGCGGGCCGGTGTCCTCAAGGCCGTGGATGGCGTCAGCTTCGAGGTCGGGCGCGGCCGCATTCTCGGCCTCGTGGGGGAATCCGGCTCCGGCAAGAGCGTCACCGGCTACTCGATTCTCGGCCTCATCGAGGCCCCGGGCGAGATCGCCGGAGGCGAGGTGCTGCTGAACGGGCAGGATCTGACCCGCCTCAAGGGCGAGGCTATCCGCCGCGTTCGCGGTGCGCAGATCGCCATGGTCTTCCAGGACCCGATGATGACCCTGAACCCGGTTCTCAAGATCGGGACCCAGATGATCGCGGCCGTGCGCGCCCACGACAAGGTGTCCAAGAAAGCGGCCCGCGCCCGGGCGCGCGATGCGCTCGCCAAGGTGGGCATCCCAAGCCCGGAGGAGCGGCTCGACGCCTATCCGCACCAGCTCTCCGGCGGCATGCGGCAGCGCGTGGCCATCGCCATCGCGCTGCTGCACAGTCCGGCGGTGATCATCGCGGACGAGCCCACCACGGCGCTCGACGTGTCGATCCAGGGCCAGATTCTCGCCGAGGTCCGCCGCCTCGCGGATGAGACCGGCACGGCCTTCGTGTGGGTGACGCACGATCTCGCCGTGGTGTCGAGCCTCGCCGACGACATCTGCGTCATGTATGCCGGCCGCGTCGTGGAGACCGGTGCGGCGGCGGACGTGATCGCCGCACCGCGCCATCCCTACACGGCGGGCCTTCTCGCCTCCGTTCCGGCCGAGCACGAGCCAGGAACGAGATTGCCGCAGGTTCCCGGCTCCACCCCCTCCCTCGCCAACCTTCCGGCGGGCTGTGCCTTCGCGCCGCGTTGCTTCAGGGCCGGACCGGCCTGCACGACCACGCCGCCCGTCCAGGATTTCGGAGACGGACGCACCGCCCTTTGCCATTACCCGATTGAGACCGATTCATGTCAGCCGCTCTCCTCGACATCGACCACGTATCGAAGCGCTTCGTAAAGCGCCCGAGCCTCGGCGAGCGTATCGCCGGGGTCATCGGGGCCGGACGCAAGACCGAAATCGTCCGCGCCGTGAGCGACGTCAGCCTCAGCGTGCGCAAGGGCGAGGTCGTGGGCCTCGTCGGCGAATCCGGCTGCGGCAAGTCCACCCTCGGCCGCATCGTCGCCGGGATCTACGCACCGAGCGACGGCAAGATCCTGTTCCAGGACAAGCCGGTCGCCAGGGAGCAGGGGCGGCATACGCAGAAGCTGACGACCCGTGTTCAGATGGTGCATCAGGACCCCTTCGCCAGCCTCAACCCGCGCATGCGCATCGGCGACACGGTGGCCGAAGGGCCCGTCACGCATAAGATCGTGAAGTCCCGCGACGCGGATTCCTACGTGGCCGACATCCTCGGCCGCGTCGGCCTCGATCCGAGCTATCGCCGGCGCTTTCCTCACCAGTTCTCCGGGGGTCAGCGCCAGCGCATCGCGATCGCCCGCGCGCTTGCCATGAAGCCCGACCTCCTGGTGCTCGACGAGCCGGTCGCCTCCCTCGACGTGTCGATCCAGGCGCAGGTGCTCAACCTGTTCATGGATCTGCGCCAGGACCTCGACCTGACGGCGATCTTCATCAGCCACGATCTCGGGGTGGTGCGCCACGTCTCCGACCGCGTCGCGATCATGTATCTCGGGCGCATTGTCGAACTCGCGCCGACCGCCGAGCTCTACGCCGCGCCGAACCATCCCTATACCCGCGCCCTCTTCGAGAGCGTTCCCCGGGTCGGCGTGGGTCGCAAGAGCTTCCATCCCATCGCAGGCGAGATCCCGTCGCCCCTCCACCCGCCGAGCGGCTGCCACTTCCATCCGCGCTGCCCCTTCGCAGGCCCCCGCTGCATAAGGGAGGCGCCGCCCCTTGCCGCCATCGGCCCCGGCCGCTTCTCGGCCTGCCATCTCAACACCGGCGGTACGGAATAACCGAAGAAACGGCACCCCATGACCCAACAGGCTTCCATCGCTGCGCTCAACGAGCGTGTCGCCGCCGTGAACGACGTGCTCAACGCCACGTCGGTTCTCACCTGGGATTCCCGCACCATGATGCCGCCGGGCGGGGCTGAGACGCGCGGATACCAGATCGCGACCCTCACCAGGCTCGCGCGCGACCTTCTCCTGTCTTCCGAGACCGAAGCCGCCCTGGATGCGGCCGAGCAGGCCGTCGCCGGATTGGCGGAGGACGCCCCGGAGCGGCGCATCGTGGCGCAGACGCGCCACGCCTTCGAGCACCACCGCCGGGTGCCCGCCTCCCTCATCCAGGAGAGGGCGGCCCTTCGCACCGTAGCCCAGTCCGCCTGGATCGAGGCCCGTGCGAAGAGCGACTTCTCCATCTTCGCGCCGCACCTTTCCAGGACGGTGGAGCTTTCGCGCGCCTATGCCGACTGCATCGGCTGGAGCGAGCATCCCTACGACGCCATGGTGTCGATCTACGAGCCGGGCGAGACAGCTTCGAGCCTCAAGCGCCTCTTCGCGACGCTGCGCTCGGGAATGCAGCCGATCCTCGACGCGGCCCGGTCCCGTCCCGCGCCGCGTTCCGACTTTCTCTTCCGCGACTTTTCCGAGGAGGGGCAGAAGGCGTTCGGCCTCCGCATGGCGGAAAAGCTCGGCTATGACCTAAGCCGCGGGCGCCTCGACACGACCGTGCATCCGTTCGAGGTTTCGTTCACCCGCAACGACGTGCGCATCACCACGCGCTATAACCGCAACTACCTGCCCGCCTCCCTGTTCGGGACCGCCCACGAGACCGGGCACGGCCTCTACGAGCAGGGCGTCGATCCGGCCTATACCCGCACGACCCTCGCGACGGATCTCGTCGGCCTCTACGCAGTCGGCGGCACGAGCTTCGGGGCGCATGAATCGCAGTCGCGCCTGTGGGAGAACCACATCGTGCGCAGCCGCGCCTTCTGGCAGCTGCACTTCCCGGAGCTGCAACGGCACTTCCCCGATCAGCTCGGAGACGTGACCGCCGAAGAGTTCTACCGCGCGGTCACCCGTGTGGAGCCGGGTTTCATCCGCGTCGAGGCGGACGAGCTGACCTACGATTTCCACATCATGCTGCGCGTCGACATCGAATGCGCGCTCATGGACGGTTCGCTCAAGGTGGCCGACCTGCCGGCGGCATGGAACGCCGCAATCAAGCGCGACCTCGATCTCGTCGTGCCCGACGATGCCCGCGGCGTGCTGCAGGATGTGCACTGGTCGACCGGCTATATCGGCTCATTCCCGACCTACACCATCGGCAACGTGATGGCGGCCCAGATCATGGAAACCCTGCGCCGGGAGGATACCTCCCTCGACGCGGCCATCGCGGCCGGCGACTATGCCGGATTGGCGGATGCGCTGCGCAGCAAGGTCTGGCAGCATGGCCGCCGCTTCATGCGGGACGAATTGCTCCAGCGGGAAACGGGACGCGGCCTCGATCCTGCGCCATACCTCGCCTATCTCGACGCGAAGTACGCCCGCTAGGGGCCTCAGTCGGCCGTGCTCCGGTTGCGCGCGTCCTGCGCCAGCCTCACGAGCATGGGGCGCAACTCTTCCGGGCCCGTCAGGGGTTCCGGAAAGGTGAGGCGCACGATTTCGTCCCCGAGGGCCAGCAGAAGTCCCTCGGGATCGATGCCGGTGAGCCTCCAGGCGCCGTCGCGAGCGCCGCACAGCCTCGTGGCATAGAGGGCTACGGCCTCGGAATGGTCGGCGTTCATGTGCTCCACCGCGTCCGCTTCCAGGTCGAGGAGACCGTCGAGGCCGTCCATGGGCGCCAGCACGTCGGCCCGGCCCATCCTGTAGGCCCGCCCGAAGCCGCCATTGAGGCTCGCAGACGCGATATCGAGGCGCCAGAACGCGAAGTCCGGAAAGTCCACATAGAGTGAAGCCTTCGGCTGATGCGCCAGATAGCGGCGCCGGATGCGTTCTCCTTCCGGCGAGCTCCGTTCCACGCGTCGGGCCTCCGCAAGCAGCGTGACGCGCGGATGGGCGAGCGGGTCGCCCTTGCCGGAGGAGGAGAGCAGCAGGGAGCAGCGGGCATCCGCCTCCAGAAGTTTGGTATGGGCCGAGAGCTGCGACGTGAGGATCAGCGGGGAGCCGTCCACGTCGGTCGCTACCGCCACGAGGCTGGCGAAGGGAACGCCGCCGGCCGCGTCGTTGGTGGCGAGCGCTCCCGATCGGGCCGTCCGCATCAGGTGCTTGGCGATCTGGCGGGCTTCACCATCCACCGGCAGGATCGGGTCCTTCATGCTCTCCATCCCTCGCGACGACGTTGAATCGACAGGCATCATATGATGCCTGCCGTCCGATCGCGCAAAGCCTCGAACCGGGCGACCTGATCCGCCTTGAGGCTTCGGTCTTCGTTCCGGCCGACGAAGACCTTGAACATGGCCTCGCCCGTCTTGTTGATGAACTGCACGGAGCAGGAACGCTTGCCGAAGAACGGGCGGTCCACGAAATAGATCCACCGGCAATTCTCGGCCCTGATGTGGCCGCCGATGGGGCTGTCCCCATGGATGTTGAAATAGCCCCGCCCGAAGGTTCCGGGCGGGATGCCGCCCTTGCATTCGAACACGCCGTCGCGGGTGTGGACCACGAAGGTGATGTCGCCCCAGGTCGTCAGGTCGCTCCAGACATCCTCGAAGGCGCCGCCATCGGCACGAAGGGCGGCGCCCGGGGGGAGGCAGTCGAGGACGTTCTGCAGCGAAACGTCGAGATCGGCCGCAATCGCTTCGAGAACGCCGTCGGGCTTTGCGGCGAGCATGTCCCGGATGCGGGTCTCCGAGGGTGCAGGTTCTGACAGTGCCGTCACCGCCTTCACTCCGCGGCCTTCGGCAGGCGTCCGATGGTCTGGATCACCTCGAAACCCTCGAATTCCGGGTGTCCGAGGGTCAGCGGCTTGTTGGCACCGGTGCTGGCGCGGGTGTGCGAGGCGCGAAACTGGTCGGAGCGGGTCCATGCCTCGAAATGAGCCTTCGAGGCCCATACTGTGTGCGAGGAGTAGAGCACGTGATCCTCGCGCTCCGGGCCGCGCAGCATGTGGAATTCGACGAAGCCGTCGAGTTCGTGAAGATAGCTTTCGCGTGAAAGCCAGCGCTCCTCGAACTCGGCCGTTGCGTCCTTCAGGACCTTGAAGCGGTTCATGGCGATGAACATGGAAACGAACTCCTTTCCGATCTGGCGCGGCAGGCTACCGGCTTGCGAACTTGACGGTGAGGCCGAACTTGGCTGTCAGGCCCGGGCTCGCATTGCTGTTCAGGTATTGGGTGTATTGCCTGTCGAACAGGTTCTGGATGCTGATGTCGCCGCTGATGTTCTCATCATAGCGGTATGAGGCGAAGAGATCGACCAGTCCGTACCCCCTGGTCGGATTGGTAACCGTCGGCTTGGTGTCGTCGACGAAGGTCAGGCGCGTGCCGATGGTGAGCTTGTCCTCGAGGAAGCGGAAGCCGAGCGTGGTGCTGATCCGGTTCGGGACGACGGAGTTGAGCGGATCTCCCGTGATCTCGTTCCGGCCGCTGATGATCGTGCCTGCGAGGCTGACGAAGCCTCCGCCCCAATCGTAGGCCGCTTCGAGCTCAGCTCCCTGCAGGCGCGCCTGGGCGATGTTCTGGTACTGCTGGTCCTGGACGCCGATCTGGCACAAATGTGGTGCGAACACGCACGCGCTGGCCGGCATGCCGGGAATGAACGGCACGTTGTAGACGGGCCCGACCGCGACGGTATCGATAAAGTCGTCGATCTCGTTGTGGAACGCCGCCACCTTGGCACGGAAGCTGTCGCCGGTCTTGAGGAGGTCGTCGTACTGGATGTTGACGCCGCCTTCCAGGTTATGGGCGACTTCGGGACGCAGCGTCGGGTTCGGCAGGATGTTGAAGATCGGGAAGGGGTGGACGCCCTGGATCAGGGTTTCGGTGATCGACGGCGCGCGATAACCTTCAGCGTAGGTGCCGTAGAACTCGATTCCCTTGAAGGGCTCCACGCCCACGGTGATCTTGGGAGAGACGCGCGATCCGTCCGAGCTGACGCCCCCGCCGTTCAGTTCGTAGCTGTCGAACCGAAGGGCGCCTATGGTGCGCAGCCATGGCGTGATCCGCACCTCGTCCTGAATGAAGCCGCCGAACAACCTGCGCTCGCCGGAGGGCGTGAAGGCCGCTCCATAGCCGCCGGCGCGGTCGCTGGTCTCGCCCTGGTCCTGCGCGCCGTCGATGCCGAGGGTCAGAGCGTGGCCGAGCCCGAAGGTGTCGAACCGCGCCGTGTTGTGGATGTCGAAGCCCGCCGTTTCCATGCTGTAGGTCAGGGGAGCGCCCGGCCGCACGCCAAGCGAGCCGTAGGTCGAGCTTGGCGTTACGACGCGCTTCCGGTCCTCTGTCGTGGTGTAGTAGCCCTTCACGCTCAGGTCGAACCACTGGATGTCGGGCCGGCTGAAGCGGTAGCCGAGCGTATAGGTATTGGCCGTGACGTCGTTCTTGAACCTCGTGCCTCTCCCGGTATCGCCGTTGTTCGTGAAATCGTAGTTCTGCAGCAGGGCGGATGCGCTCACCGTGTGCCCGTCGGCCGGGTAGAGGTTGAACTTGAACAGACCTGCGGTCAGCTCGGAATCGGAATCCAGGATCTTGTTGTCGTCGCCGTCGCGGTAATTGTTGGTGTTGCGATACAGAAACTGGCCGAACACGTCCGCAGCCGTTCCGATGCGCGCGCCGACCATGCTGTTGGTGAGCACGCCCGCTCCGTTCGTGCCGATGCCGAGCTTCTGCACGGCGCCGTACGTCTCGTCAGGGTTCAGGATGTCGTCGATATTCCTGGTCCGGAAGGACACGACGCCGCCGATGGCGCCCGAGCCGTAGACGGTGGAGACCGGTCCGCGCACCACGTCCACCTGGCCGATCAGCTCAGGGTCGAGGTAGAACGTGCCGTTCGCTCCATGGCCGCTCACCTGGTAATCCTGCCGCGCACCGTCCACGAGCACGTTCACGCGGCCGAAATCCTGAAGACCGCGAATGTTGACGGCCTGCCCCGGATCCGTTCCGGTTTCCTGCACCGCCACACCGGGCACGCCCTGAAGGACGTCGGACACGCGCGAGGATTGGAGAAGGTCGATCTGCCGGCGTGTGACGACGCTCGATCCCGCCAGATCGTTGATCACCCTGTCCTCGGTTTTGCCGGAGGTCACCGTGATCGTATCGAGCATCAGGGTATCACCCTCGCTCTGCACGACGGGCTCGGAAGAGGCGCTCTGCGCCTGGGCGACCGAGGCCAGAGGCGTGCCGGCGAGCGGCGCGAGGACGAGAAGGGCGAGAGGCGAGGTGGACGCGCGAAGGCCTTCGCGCAGGAAGGTAATCATCCTGACGATCCCAGTCTTTCATGATGTTCTTTTTCGTGACTGGCTGGCTCGCGGAGAAATCGAACTCACGCTGGCTGGCTAACGGCCCGCTTCCATCGAAGAGGGTTTGCATCCGATACTCAAATAGAGTAACCGCGTCAATATCAGCTGTCGAAATCGCAGTTTTACATGTTTCTAAACTGCGAATACATGAGACGGTTGCAATTGCTGCAATTTAGAAAAAGTAAAATCTGGAGATCATCGTGCAGAAAGCGCCTCCGTCGCCTGACCGCGCTGGGACATCCTCCACCGTCGCCAAGGAAATCGACGTGATGACCCTGATCGGAACCGGCCGTGAAGTGGTGCTCCTTCACCGCGGGGAGCGCTACCGGTTGCGGGTCACGGCGAACGGCAAGCTGATCCTCACGAAATAGGAGCCTCCCATGACGTCGATGTCCCGCCGCAGCCTCATCCTGGTCTCGGCTCTCATGCTTGCCTCCGTTCCTTCCAGGGCCGCATCCCCGCGCCGGATCGTCAGCATCGGCGGGGCCGTGACCGAAATCCTCTATCGCCTCGGCCGCGAGAGCGAGATCGTCGGTGTGGACACCACGAGCCTGTTTCCCGCCGAGGCGCTCAAGACGAAAGCCAATGTCGGCTATGTTCGCGCCCTGGGGGCGGAGGGCATTCTGTCCCTTGATCCGTCCCTCGTCCTGGCGACCGAGGGAGCCGGGCCGCCCGATGCCATGCGCCTGATCGAGCAGGCGGGCGTTCCGATCGTCCGTGTCAACGACGAGCCGAGCCCCGAGGGAATCGTGCGGAGAATCCGCGACATCGCGAAGGCCGTCGATGCCGGCGAGGCCGGAGACGCACTCGTCCGGGAGGTCGAGCGCGGCTTCGCCCAGCTGTCGCGAAACCGCGCCCAGGTGACGCGCCCCACGCGCGTCCTGTTCGTTCTGTCGCTGCAGAACGGCCGTCCCCTCGTGGGCGGCAAAGGCACGACGGCCGATGCGATGCTGGCCCTCGCAGGTGCCGAGAATGCGGCATCCTCGCTTCAGGGATGGAAGCCCTTGTCGGACGAGGGGCTGATCGCAGCCGCTCCGGAGGCCATCGTCATGATGAATCACGGTCCGGACGGTGCGGCGCACGATCCGTTCGCGCTTCCGGCCTTTGCCGCCACGCCGGCCGCCGCCAAGCGCAGGCTCGTCGTGATGGATTCCCTCTACCTTCTGGGCTTCGGCCCGCGCACGCCTTCCGCCGCCCAGGATCTGATGGTCGCGCTCCATCCCGATCTGCCGGCCTCGGCCCGGTGGGTGGCACAGCCATGACGGCCCTTGCGGTCCGCGCGATGTCCCACTCCCGTCCTGCCGGGCAGAAAGGAATGCTTCTGACGGGGCTCGCCGTTCTGCTCCTCGTCACGGGCCTTCTTGCCATGAGCAGCGGAGCAACCGGCATTCCCGTCGCGCGGGTCCTGGCGGTTCTCTCCGATGCCTTGGGCGAGTCGGATTCAATCCAAGGCGGGGATGCCCTCATCATCCTGCAGGTTCGCCTGCCGCGCCTTTGCCTCGGGGTCTTGGTCGGTGCGGCGCTCGCATCGTCGGGCGCCCTGATGCAAGGGCTGTTTCGCAACCCGCTTGCGGATCCCGGACTGGTGGGCGTTTCGGCCGGTGCGGCCCTCGCGGCCGCCGCGACGATCGTGCTGGGCGATGCCCTTCTTGCGCCGCTGATCGGCCCGCTTCCCTTCGGCGCCCTTCCCATCGGCGCCTTTGCGGGCGGGCTTCTCACGACATTCGGTCTCTATCTCGTCTCGACCCGCGGCGGGCGCACCTCCATCGCCACCATGCTGCTGGCAGGCGTCGCCTTCGGGGCTCTGGCCGGAGCGGTCATGGGGCTCTTCTCCTATCTCAGCGACGATCGGCAGCTGCGCGATCTCTCCTTCTGGTCCCTGGGCTCCCTGGGCGGCGCCAGCTGGACCAAGGTGATGACGGTCGCGCCTCTCGTCCTTCCCATGCTTCTCACATCGCCGTTTCTCGCGCGGGGCCTGAATGCTCTCGCGCTCGGCGAGGCGGAGGCCTTCCATCTCGGCATCCCCGTGCAGAGGGTGAAGGCTCTCGCCATTCTCCTGGTCGCCGTCGCGGTCGGCGCTTCGGTCGCGAGTGCGGGAATGATCGGCTTCGTCGGCATCGTGGTCCCCCACGTGCTGAGACTGATGGCGGGGCCCGATCATCGCTTCCTGTTGCCCGCCTCGGCCCTGCTCGGCGGCGCTCTGCTGCTGGCAGCCGACACCGTGGCGCGCACCGTTGTGGCTCCGGCCGAACTGCCGATCGGCATCCTGACCGCCGCCATCGGGGCGCCGTTCTTCCTGTGGCTTCTCCTGCGCCGGCCGGGCGGCTTCTCCCTATGACGGCCATTCTTGAAGCAAAAGGCATGAGCTATCGCGGCGGCGGGCGCCTGCTGGTGAACCGGGTCGACTTCACGGTCGACGCCGGCTGCTTCACCATCGTCGTCGGTCCGAACGGCGCCGGGAAATCGACCCTTCTGAAACTGCTGTGCGGCGAGCTCGCACCCACGGAGGGTGATATCGTGCTGGGCGGCCGCCCGCTCCGGTCGATCCCGCCGTGGCAGCTGGCGCATCTTCGCGCCGTCATGCCTCAGGCGTCGGAACTCGGTTTCCCGTTCTCGGTCCTCGAGGTGGCGAGCCTCGGGGTCGAGGGCATCGGGCGGGGACTGTCCCGCAGCGACCGCCGCCGCATCGCGGAGCAAGCCCTGGAGCGGGCCGATGTCGCCCATCTGGCCCATCGCAACTACCAGACCTTGTCGGGTGGCGAACGCCAGAGAGTTCATTTCGCCCGGGTCCTGGCCCAGCTGGGGGCAGGCCGAACTTTCGAGGACCGCCAGATCCTCTTCCTCGACGAGCCGATTTCAAGCCTCGATTTGAAGCATCAGCTGGCGCTGCTCGAAGAGGCACGCCGGTTGGTGCGGGAGGGGATCGCCGTCGTGGCGGTCCTGCACGATCTGCAGCTTGCCGCGGGACTGACGGATGACTTGGCTCTCATGGACGAGGGCCGGTTGGTCGCCAGGGGGGCGCCCGACCGGGTGCTGACCTCCGAGCGTCTTGCCGCCGTCTTCGGGGTCGGCCTGGTGATGGAAAGCCTGCCGCCCCATCCCTGGGTGCTCGCCGGCAGATCGTGACGGCTCTCACTCGTGCGAGGGATGCAGGGTGAACTCGCGGGCTGCGATTTCCGCCACTACCCTCTCGGCATAGATCTGAAGCTCAGCCCTGTCGCCCCGGGAGAACGTACGGGGCTTCGTGTCCAGAAGGCACAGGGCGCCCAGACGGATGTTCTTCATATAGATCAGGGGAGCCCCCGCGTAGAACCGGATGCCCATGTCGCCGGTCACAGCGGGATTGCTCTTGAAGCGATCGTCGGCCCTGGCGTCCTCGACCACGAAGACCTCGTCGCTGAGGATCGTATAGTTGCAGAAGGCGATGTCCCGCGGCGTTTCCGGAAGGCAGATCCCTTGAGCGGACTTGATCCACTGTCGGTCGCGGTCGAGCAGGGTCACCAGGCACATGGGCACGTCGAAATGACGCTGGGCCTCTCCGGTGATGGCGTCGAAGGCCGGATCCGACGCCGTATCGAGAATGCCGGTTTCCAGGAGCGCCGTCAGGCGCTCCTCCTCATGGGGACCGACGGGATAATCCATCGATGAATGTCCTTTGAAAAATTGTTCCGGGAAATAATCCGGCTCGCTATCACTATACGACCGTAAGGGCCGCATCACCTCGGAATATGGGCTTCGGACCCGGCGGCCACCACTTCAGTTAATTTTTCCCTTGGGGAAGGCGGGTTCAACCCCACCATCCGGGTTCCTCGCCGAGAGCAGGGCGCTTTTCACCGCGTGCCAGGCAGGCTTTCGTCTCAGGGCTCGATCCAGGAGCATCGGCCGCACGGCGGCCCCGTCGGGTCGCTTCCTCGCCGTCGCGAGCCAGGTCCTGTCGTCGGATAGACCCCACGTGCTCACGCCGAGGGAGCGGCTCTCCTCGAGCACCAGTTCGAGATAGGCCCGGTAGGTATCCGCGACCATTCCGTCCCGCAGGCGGCGATCCCGTGGGCAGTTCTGGTCGCTCACGTCCATCTCCGTGATCATGACCTTCAATCCCAAGCCGTCGATTTCCCGCAGGAACGCCCGGAGTTCCGGGTGGCGGCGGGGCTGGTCGGCCGCATCGAGGTGGGATTGGATCCCAAGGCAGTGGATCGGGGCTCCACGGGCGAGTGCCCGTTCGAGAAGGGCCAGCATGGCCCGGCGTTTCCGTTCGGCGCCGGGCGAGGCATATTCGAGGCCCATCTCGTTCAGGACCAGCACCGCCTCGGGGTCGATTTCGGCCGCCCGTCCGAACGCGACTTCCAGATAGGTCGGCCCGAAAGCCCGGAGAAAGCGCGAGTGGCGCAGGCCATCGCGGCGGCCATGGTCCGTCTCGAGCGGTTCGTTCACGACATCCCAGGAATACACGCGCCCGGCATAGCGCCGGACCACCCGCGTCAGGTGCTCCATCGCGGCTTCGGCAAAACGCGCATCCGAGGCCTCCCCCAGGTCCTGCGGCACCGATTCGTGCCACCAGAGCGTATGGCCATGAAAGGCGAGGCCGTTCTCGACCGCAAAGGCGACGAGCCGGTCCGACGCCCGGAAGTCGGGGGCATCCGCTCCCCCGATCCGGTCCCACTTCATCTCGTATTCGGGCGTGATGATGCTGCACTCGCGAAGAATTGTGTCGCAGCGCCGTTTCTCCGTCAGATCGGATGTGCAAAGAGCCGTCCCATAGAGTAAATGCCGGTGGGCGGCGGCATCACGGAGGCTGTCGGTTTCAAGCTTGAGCGGTTCCATCGTCCCATGCCGGTATGAGATATCGGCGGTTCTGTCACAATAAAGCGTTCGCTGCCGTCATATCTCGTCCCCCATGAAAATTCGCTACATCCTGCTGACCCTGACGATCTTTCTCGGCGTGGCTCTGCTCGTGGCGGTTTCGGTCCAGATCCGGACCGAGATCCTGCAGCATCAGGCGGCCCAGCGCATGGTCGCGTCCAATGCCGTCCGGGAGCACCTCCTGCTCAACGCCAACGCTCTTGCCCAGGAGCGAAGCCGAACCGTGAGGCTTCTCGTCTCGGGCGAGGCCGATGCCAGGCACCGGGAGGAACTGCAGGAGGCGCGCGCCCGCGTGGATGCCACGCAGGAGGCGGCCGAGCAGGAAATCGTCGAGCGGAGCTCCGACCTGCGTGACCCGGCCCGCAGCCTGGCTTCGCTCTCGGGCGTGGCCCGCGATCTCGACGCCCTGAGACAGCAGGCCGACGCCTATCTGTCGGCCGCCCCGCAGGACCCTGGCTCGGAACCCGTGCAAAGATGGTTCCGGGAGGCGACGCGCCTGATCGACGAGGTCCAGTCCTTCCGCCTCACATTGTTGCAGCAGGAGCGGCCCCAGGATCCTGCCCTGCGCGCCGAGGCGGTTCTGCGGACCTATGGCGGCGTCCTCAGCGAGAGCATCGCCCGAAATCAGGCCATCCTCACATGGGCCCTGTCTCGTCCCGGCGAGATCAACCCGGCCGAGCTCGAAGCCGTCGGCCGCAATGTCGGGCGGGCGGATCTCGCCTGGGAGCTGATCCAGAGCCAATTGACGGCACCCTTGAGCCCGAGCGTCAGGGAGGCCATTTCGGCCGCTCACGCGAAGTACGACACGACGCTGAGCCCTGTTCAGCAAACGTTGTCGAACGCACTTCAAAGCCAGACCCGCCCCGCCATCAGTGCCCAGGAATGGTACGAGATCGCCCGGCAGGGCTTGCGCAGCATCGCCAACATGCAGCAGGAACTGCTGCGCAGCTCGCGGGACCGTCTCGATCTGGAGCTCGCTCAGTCACGGCGTTCGGTGTTCCTGTGGAGCATTCTTCTGCTCTGCGGTTTCGGGGCCGTTCTCGCCAGTGCTCTCGTCGTGCGCCTGCGGGTCGTCCGGCCGCTGGAGGCCCTGAGCAGCGCCATGCTGCGGCTGGCGGAGAACGACCTGTCGGCTCCGCTGCCCCGCCAGACCCGGTCCGACGAGATCGGGGAGATGAGCGATGCCCTGCGCGTCTTCAAGGCCAATGCGATCCGGCGGCAGCGCTCTCAGCAGGACAAGCAGATGCTGCACGCCCGCCTGAAGGACGCCTACCGTCAGCTGCGAAAGGACCTCGAGGCGGCGGCCGTGATTCAGACCACGATGCTGCCGCCTCCTTCGACCCTGGGAGACGTTCGGTATTGCGGTCTGTTCCGGCCATCGAGCCTGGTTGCCGGCGACACCTACAATGTCGTGCGGCGCAGCGACGGCGGAATCGGCTTCTTCCAGATCGACGTGGCGGGGCATGGAGCGCCCGCGGCTCTCGTCTCCGTCGCGTCGCATCAGATCCTGTCCCAGGCGATCCTGACGAGGCCCGACGGAATGCGCTTGGAGACCCTGGTGGAGCGGATCAATGCCGACTGGCCGGAGGGGCTGCCGTATTTCACCATGGTCGTCGGCGAGATCGACGTTGGCGCGCAACGCGCGGCGATCATTCAGGCCGGACATCCGGCCCCGCTCCTCCTTCGGGCGGACGGGATCGTGGAACCGATCGGCGACGGCGGGTTTCCCGTCGGCATGATCTCTTCGGCCACATACGAGACGCTGGAATTCGACTTCCGGCCCGGCGACCGCCTCCTGGTCTATTCGGACGGTCTCGTGGAGGCCGAGAACCGGGAGGGGGAGCAGTTCTCGGAAGAGCGGCTGCGCGGGCTTGTTCACGAGCATGCCGAAGGGTCGACGGGCATTCTCCTCGACAGCCTCGACCGGGTCTTGCGGAAATGGCGCGGCTCTGAAAGGCTCGATGACGATCTGAGCGTTCTGATGCTGGAACGGTTAAGCGAAAGGGCAAATGTCGATGCTCACCTCTGAGCTCCGGAACAATGTGCTTGTCGTCCACGTCACCGAGAAGCGCGTCGACGCCAGCAAGGCACCGCTTTTCAAGGACGAGATGACGAGGTGCATCGACGACGGGCACCATCAACTCGTTCTCGATCTCAGCGGCGTCGACTTCGTCGACAGCTCCGGCCTCGGTGCCATCGTGTCCTGTCTCAAGCGCCTCGGTCCGAGGGGAAGTCTTGCCGTGGCCGGCGCCAAGGGGGCGGTCAGCCGCCTCTTCACCCTCACGCGCATGGACAAGGTCTTCGCCCTGCACGACACGGTCGATGCCGCCGTCGAGCAGCTTTCGGCCTGATGCCTATGTGAGCCGAGAAACCGGAATGGCCCCATCCATCAGCCTTCTGATCGACAGCGATCTCGACAAGGTGGCGCATATCGCTCGCGCCGTCCGCGGAGTCTGCACCGGCCTCCTTGCTGCGGAGGAGGCGGATGCGGTCGAACTCAGCGTCGTGGAGGCGATCAACAACGTCATCAAGCACGGCTACCATGGGCAGCCGGGCCAGGACGTCCAGGTGATCGTCGGCCTTCATCCGGACCGGGTCGTGATCGAGATCGTCGATCACGCGCCGCCGATGCAGGCGGGCCTCATCGAGCAGGCCTCGGAGGACCTGTTCTCGTTCGACGCAACCAATCTCGACGATGTTCCCGAGGGCGGCATGGGGCTGGCGCTCATCCGCATGAACATGGACGAGGTCGAATACAGCGCGGGCAGCGGCGAGAACCGGCTGCGCATGGTCAAGCGGGTCGAGGCGCCCGCAGGTTGAGGCGTTCCCGGGCGCTATGAGGCGGGCGAAAGACGCGCGATGCGGTCCTGCAACGACGGGAAGGTTGCAGCCGCTAGGCCCAGCGCCGAAATGAGCGAGGCGCTCAATTCGCCACGGTTCTGCTCCATCTCGTCGAGGATCTTCTGGACCTGGGAGAGGCCATCGCCCGGCTCCATCACGCCCAGTTGCACGGCGGCAGCGAAAGACGTGAGCAGTCCGGCCCTGGCCTCGTCGGCGCGGGGCTCCCGCGCGTAGACCTCTTCGGACCGGCGCAGGGCCGACCGGACCGCCGCCTGAAGAGCCGGAGGGGCGGATGCCGAAGCCGCATTGCGTTGCGCCAGTTCGGCGGCGACCCGCGCCTGGATCCGCTGTTCCGTGTCCAAAGCCTCGAGATAGATGATGATGCCAGTGGAAATCGCCAGCGCCAGAACGAAGGTGATCTGTCCGCGCGCCTTGAGAAGACCGTCCTTGAAAGTCACCGTATCGTCTCCACCGGAAGGAGGCTCCGGAAGCCAGGGCAGGGAATTCGGCTGGGATCCCGCAGGCCTTGCCGCCGCTGCGGGGTGGGTAGCATGGCGGAATCGATGTCTCCAGGGTCCGTGACTGGGAAAAGCTCCTGCCGGATCACGATGTTGCTCCCTCCACGATTGCGGCTTCGTAGACCAGGTCCGGCTGCCAGAAGGCGGCTTTGATCATTGGAACCATCGCCAGCGCGTTGCTGATGCCCCATACGGTGTTGGCGATCATGGCCCCGAGCGAATAGCCCTCCCGTCCGGCGGCGAACGCGCTCCAGCCCCAGATCAGGCCGGTCAGGGTCAGCACGACCACCGCGATCTGCCATTTCACGAGGCGGGGATAGCTTCCCACCTGCCGATCCTTGGGCGTGACCGGGAACGAGATCTTCTTGCCCCGGACTACCGTCCACAGAGCCTGGAGGTTCAGCGGGAACATGGCGAGATACCAGGCCCGCCCCTTGGCGTTGGAATTGCCCCACAGCGCCACGAGCTGGGAGAGCTCGTTCAACAGCAGGAACGGCGCGATGTGGATGAAGAAGTCGAGGGAGTAGCCGGAGACGGGCGGGACGCCGGAGAAAAGAAAGACGATCGGCGAGAACAGGAAGACCACGTTCCACAGCGGCGACAGGTACGAGTAGAACGTCGAACCGTACATGAGCCGCTGCGGAAGCGACAGGCCCCCGCGCCGGAACAGCGGGTTGTCGTGGGCCATGATGTCGAGGGTGCCGCCCGCATATTTGAAGCGCTGGATGGTCCAGCTCAGAAGGTCGTTGGGCGACAGCATCCTGGCCTGCACCTTCGGATGCAGGACCGACTTCCACCCGCGCTCGCGGTCGGCGTGGAGCACGATGGAGGTGTAGATGTCCTCCGATACGTGGAACTTGTAGGGCTGGAATTCCTCCTCCAGCGCACCCTGCCAGCGCATCGTGTCGCGGATGGAATCGGCGATGGCCTCCTCGCCGGTCAGGCGGCGGGCGGCGGCCTCGTTGCGGCCCGCGGCTGCGGTGACCTGATCCGACCACTGCCGGAGAGCCGCCTCCATGACGGCTTCGCGCCGATGGATCGATCCGGCCCCGCAGCAGAAGCTGGCATTGGCCCAGTTCCGCCGGCGCAGGATCACGTCGAAAAAGAGCTGAGGGTCGTTGGCGAAGGGATCCTCTCCGATCTGAACCGGACCGAAGATGCGCTCGAAACCCTTCCCCAGGACGCGTCCGGCGCCGCCCAGCCACCGTTCGAGGGCGGCGGGAAGCGGCACCCCGGGCGGAACGTCGTAGAACCATTGTGGGGTCTGCACCCAGGCCACCTTCGGATCGCGGAAATAGCCGAGGGTCTCTTCCAGGAAGGTCGGAAAGGGCCGCATGTCGGCATCGCAGATCAGGATGAAGTCGCCCGAGGTCGAGGCCATGGCGTTC
Source organism: Microvirga sp. GCM10011540 (assembly GCF_042650665.1). NCBI lineage: Bacteria > Pseudomonadati > Pseudomonadota > Alphaproteobacteria > Hyphomicrobiales > Methylobacteriaceae > Microvirga > Microvirga sp. GCM10011540. Next base: position 235,623 of record NZ_JBHSBQ010000005.1, read on the forward strand.
CTCAGGTTGCCGGCCTTGAACCCCACATTGTCGGAGCGGGTGAGGTAGTTCACGCCCTCCTCTTCGGCGACGGCCTGCATGGCGGGCCGCTTTCCGTCGTCCAAAACGTGGATCTGGATGTCGATGGGGTGAGGGTAGGTGAAGGCCTTGGCATCGCGCAGCCCCAGGCGCACCAGCTCGGGATCCTCGCTATAGGTGGCGAAGAACACGTCCACCGTCACCGGCCGGTCGGGCATGTCGGGGTCGTCCGTACAGTCCCGGATGCTCGCGGGCAGAGGGCCGGGCACCGGAGACTTCGCGGACCACAGGTTGATGGTGAACAGGACAAGGCCCAGGAAGGCCCCGGTCTCCGCGATCAGGAGCGGCACCGAGAACCACAGTGCATCGAAGTTGATCGACCCGAGCCATCGCCATCCGATGTACCAGGTGCCGAACACCAGGCTCGCCGTCGCCAGGAACTGCCACAGGGTTTCGTGCCAGGGCGAATAGGGGAGGGGCGTCCACGGGGTCTGTGTCTGGAAACGCGAGGCGGGGCGGGACAAGCAACAGGTCTCCGGAAAGCGAAAATTCACGAGAGGCCGCCCTCTCCAACGAAGAGGGATATAGGCGCTCTTCAGGTTATGGAAGAAATCTGTCTGGACCAATCGGCAGGGAGAACTAAATTTTACCTGTTATAAGCGCCAATTCCAGATAACTGGAAATCCAGACCTTCCTTCTGCTTCGCGATTCGAGATCCCGATCTATGTTTCCATGTAGGCCCGCCCTTCGCACCCGAATCGCGTGCCTGCTCGTGCTTCTGGGGTTGGGGCTCACGGCTTCCCCGGTCTTCGCGCAGTCTCCCGAGGAGATCGTGGAGGACGCGCGCAGGGCCGCCGGCACGAACGACAACAGGGAGGCCGCCCGGCTTTTCGAGCAGGCCATCGGCCTCGCTCCCGGGCGTCGCGGCGAGTGGCTTGTCGAATATGCGGATCAGCTGGCCTATTCGGGCCGGCCCGCCGAGGCGGTTCCCCTGTACCGGGAGCGCCTGGCCGATCAGGCCCTCGACCAGGACACGCGGCGGAGAATCGAGAAAAGCCTGGCTTTTGCCCTCCTCTGAAGCAGCCAGTTCGAGGAGGCCGTCGAGGCGTGGGAGCGGATCGCCGCCGCCAATCCGGGCGATGCGGAGGCACGCACCGCCTTGGTGGACGCCGTCATCGGGGCGGCCCGCGCGGCTGCGGAGCGGGGCGAGAGCGGAGAGGCCGTGGCGTCGTTCCGCCGTGCGCTCGAACTCGATCCTGCCAGGCGACAGCAGATCGGCCGCGAATATGCCGACCAGCTCGCTTATTCCGGCAAGCCGCAGCAGGCCGTTCCGATCTATCGCGAAATCCTCGGCAGGCCCGATCTGCCGCCCGAGGAACGGCAGCGCACGACGCGCAATCTCGCCTTCGCGCTCCTGTGGAGCAGTCAGTTCGAGGAGGCGATCCGCGCCTGGGAGCAGATCGTGCAGGCCGCTCCCGGCGACGCCGAGGCGCGTAAGGCGCTGTCGGATGCCTTCGTCGGCGCGGCGCGTCAGGCGGCGGAGCGCTCCCGCAATGCGGACGCCGCCGGATTTTTCCGGCGCGCCATCGACACGGCGCCGCAGCGTCGGCCGGAGCTGCTTCCCGAATACGCGGATCAACTGGCCTATGCCGGCCAGCCGGCGCAGGCGGTGCCGCTCTACCGGGAGGCCCTGTCCCAGGGCAGCCGGTCCGAGCAGGAGCTGCGGCGGATCCGGCGGGGTCTTGCCTTCGCCCTCCTCTGGAGCGGCCAGTTCCCGGAGGCCGCCGCCGCCTTCGAGGAGGTGGTGCGGCAGGCACCCGACGACCCGGAGGCTCGGAAAGGTCTGGCGGATGCGCAGGCGGGGGCGGCGCGACCGCCCGCCGCTGCCGGCGGCGGCACCGGGCCGGCTCCGGCAGGTTCCGGAACGCCGGGCGCGACAGCCGACGCGGCGCGAACGCCGTCTCCCGCGCAGCCGACGCCTGCCGAGGCCGCCATTGCCGCCGCACGGGCGGCCGCGGGCCGCGGCGCCAACAAGGAGGCCGTGTCGCAGTTCGAGCGGGCCATCGCCCTCGATCCGTCGAAGCGGCGCGAGATCGCGCGGGAATATGCCGATCAGCTCGCGTATTCCGGCGAGCCGGGCAAGGCGGTCCCGGTCTACCGGGACGTGCTGTCCCGTGGGGATCTCTCGTCCGAAGAGCGTCGGCGGACGACCCGCGCGCTGGCCTTCGCGCTCCTGTGGAGCAGCCAGTTTCAGGAGGCGATCGAGGCCTGGAACGACATTCTGCGCGCGAACCGCGACGATGCCGAAGCGCGCAAGGCGCTTTCCGACGCCTATATGGGCGCGGCGCGGCAGGCGGCCGAGCGCTCCCGCAATGCCCAGGCGGCGGACTTCTTCCACAGCGCCATCGATACGGCGCCGCAACGCCGGCAGGAATTGCTGCCGGAATACGCGGATCAGATCGCCTATTCCGGGGAGCCCGCCAGGGCCGTGCCGCTGTACCGCGAGGCGCTGCGCTCCGGCGATCGCAGTCCGCAGGAAAATCAGCGCCTGCGGCGCGGTCTCGCATTCGCCCTTCTGTGGAGCAACCAATACCGCGAGGCGATCCCGGCCTGGCAGGCGATCCTGCGTCAGAACCCGCGGGACAGCGAGGCCCGCAAGGCCCTGTCCGACGCTCTTGTCGGGGCGGCCCGGCAGACGGCGGGGCAGGGGCGCAGTGCCGAGGCCGCGACCCTGTTCGAGCGCGCCTTCGCGGTCCTGCCGGCGCGCCGGCAGGAGCTGCTGCGGGAATATGCCGAACAGGTGCTCTATGCCGGTCAGCCGGCGCGAGCCATCCCGCTGTTACAGGAAATCCTGCAGCGACCGGATCTGGATCCCAAGGAGAGGCGCGATGCGCAGCTCGGCTTCGCGCGCGCCCTGGCCTGGAGCGGCCAGCAGGCTGCGGCGATTCCGGTGTTCACCGAGATCCTCCAGGCCTTCCCGAACGATGTGGAAGCCCTGATCGGCCGGGGCAATGCCCTCAACGACATCACGGAGCACAAGCCGGCGCTGGCGGATTTCGAGGCCGTGCTGCGCCTCCAGCCGGCGAACGCGGATGCGCTCCGCGGCGCCGCGACCGCGGAGCGGTCCATGGGCCGCCCACGGGCCGCCCTGGCGCGCATCGAGCCTCTCCTGGCGGCGGGGGATCGCAATCCCGCGACACTCATGATCGCCGCCCAGGCGCGGCGCGAGATGGGGCGTCCGGACCTGTCGCAGAGCTATGCGGAAACGCTTCTCGCGCGTAAGCCCGGCGACGAGGGTGCCCAGAGACTGCTCGAACAGCTCTTCCTCGAACGCCGCCCGCTGACCACCATCGAGGCATGGCACGCGCGCCGTTCGGACGACCTCGCGATCTCGACCCTGCTGCTCTCTCACGAGCTGACCTTCAACAACGGCCTGACGAAGTTCGGGCCGCAGGGGCGAATCATGCACTTCGAGGGCGGGGACTTTCCCACCGTCGATATCTACAGCATCGGACTGGCCGGGCGGCATCGGTTCGACGATTTCCTCGAGTTCAAGTCGTCGTTCTTCCTGAATATTGAGGACGAGCCCGACGATCAGGACGTGATGTTCACGCACGAGACGACCTTCAGCCTGATCCCGTCCGATGCCCTCCGGCTCGACATCAACCTGGCCCGGCGCTACCCGGACGAGAACTCGCGTTCCATCGTCAACGACGTCTTTGCGGACGATTTCGGGTTCGCCGTCGACTACACCCCCGACAACGCGTTCCGCGTCAGCGGCCGCGGCATCTACAGCCATTATTCCGACGGCAACGAGCGCCTCTGGGGGCAGGCGGAAATCGCCAAGCGCCTCAGCGCCGATCCCTACCTGTGGATCGGCGCCCGCTACACGGCTTTCGACTTCGCGAAGGTGCTCGACAACGGCTACTGGAATCCGGACCGGTACCAAGCCCTCGAAGCGAGCATTCAGCTCTACGGCACATTGGCGGAGCGCTGGACGTACGATCTTCAAGGGGCAGCCGGCTATGGCTGGAGCGAACCCGGGACCGGAGGTTTCGTCTCGTATGCATCGGCGCGCCTCGCCTACGAATTCGCTCCGCAGGCGTCGTTCGCGCTCTATGCCAACCACACCCTGTCCTATGCCCGCTCCTCGGACAACGACGCTTTCGCCCCGGCGCAGGACGATGAGCCGTGGAGCCGGTTCGCGGTCGGCGCCCAGTTGCGGCTGCGCTGGTAGCGGGAGGCTTGACAGCCCCGTGGCCGCCTGGATGCTAGCCGACTTCGATCACCCGAGGCGGCAGGTCCCATCGTCATGACGAGCGTCAGAGAGCGACTCGAAGAGATTCTCGCGCGGTTGAACCGGCGCGCGTCCGAGGAGCGGGTCTTCCTGCGCATCTACGACGAGTCCGCAGGCATTGCCGCCGATGCCGCCGACGCCCGCAGGAGGGCCGGGCTGTCCCTCGGTCCGCTCGATGGCGCCATCGTCTCGATCAAGGATCTGTTCGACGTGGCGGGCGAGGCCACCACGGCCGGATCGATCGTTCTGAAGGACGCCCCTCCCGCGCAGCGGGATGCGGCCATTGTCCGGAGATTGCGGCAGGCCGGCGCGGTGATCATCGGCAAGACCAACATGGTCGAGTTCGCCTTCTCCGGTCTCGGCCTCAACCCGCATTACGGCACGCCCGGCAACGCGGCGGATCCCGACCGGATTCCCGGCGGTTCGTCCTCCGGCGCCGGCGTGAGCGTGGCCGAGGGGACGAGCGACATCTCCATCGGCAGCGACACGGGCGGTTCCGTCCGGATCCCGGCGGCGCTCAACGGCGTGGTCGGCTTCAAGCCCACGGCCCGGCGGGTGCCGCTGGACGGCGCCTTTCCGCTCTCGCCCAGCCTCGACTCCATCGGGCCGCTGGCGCGAAATGTTCAGGATTGCGCCGATGCCGACGCGATCATGGCCGGCGAGGAGCCTCGGACCGTCAGGGCCTTTCCGCTCGCGGGGCTCCGAATCGGCGTGCCGCGCGGCAGGCTGTTCGACGAGCAGGAGCCGATGGTCGGGGATGCCTTCGAGGCGAGCCTGCAGCGCCTCGCAAGGGCGGGCGCGAGAATCGTCGAGCACGACATCGAGGATCTGCTCGCAGCCATGGCGGAGACCACGGTTCACGCCTCGATCGCTTCCATCGAGGCGGCAGAGGTCCATGCCGACTGGCTCGATGACAGGGCCGAGATGATCGATCCGCGGGTGCGGTGGTGGATTGCCCGAAGCGGCAAGGTCCCGGCGCCCGTCTACATTCGCATGATCCGGCGCCGGCGCGCCCTTGTCGCCGCCATGGACGAGCGGCTCGCTTCCATCGATGTGCTGGCCCTGCCGACGACCACCATCTCGGCTCCTCTGACGGCGCCGCTGCTGGACAACGACAAGCTCTACAACCACACCGACTGGCTGGTCCTGCGCAACACGATGTTCGGCAACCAGTTCGATCTGACCGGCATCTCGCTGCCGATCCAGGGCCATGCGCGGCCGGTCGGTCTCATGCTCGTGGCCCGGCATGGCCATGACCATCGGCTGCTGGACATCGCGGCAGGCGTCGAGCGCGAATTGCAGGGCTGATCCGGAGAGACGGGCGCCCGTCGGCCCGGCCCTCCGTTGCTTTTGCTAATGCGTGCGTTCGAGAGCACGGATGATCCCGCGCAGCTCGGCCAGTCCCTTGAGACGGCCGATGGCGGTATAGCCCGGATTGACGCGCCGGTTCGGGTCGAGATCGTCGAGCATGCGATGGCCGTGATCGGGACGGAAGGGCAGGGTCTCGTTTTCCGGCCGGCGACGGTCCTCCGCGAGAAGCGCCTCGATCACCGCCACCATGTCCACGTCGCCGTCGAGATGATCGGCCTCGTGGAAGCTCAGGCCGTCCGCATCGCGGCGCGTCGCCCGCAGGTGCACGAAGTGAATGCGCTCCGCGAACTGGCGCACCATGGCGGGCAGATCGTTGTCGGCGCGAACGCCGAGGCTGCCGGTGCAGAAGCACATGCCGTTCGAGGCGGATGGGACCGCCCGGAACAGCTGGTCGTAATCATCCGCCGTGGAGGCGATCCTGGGCAGCCCGAAGAGCGGGCGCGGCGGGTCGTCAGGGTGCAGGGTCAGCTTCACCCCCAGGCGCTCCGCCGCAGGTGTCACCGCCTCCAGGAAGCCGATCAGATGAGCGCGAAGCCGGTCCGGCGTGATGTCGCCATAAGAGGCTAGGCGGTCGCGGAAGCCGTCGAGGTCGAGAACGTCCGTCGTCCGTCCCGGCAAGCCCGCCGCCATGGTGCTGGTGAGCGTTTCCGCCTCGTCGTCGGTCAGGGCATCGGCGATGACCTTTGCCCGGGCCCGGGTGGCCTCGTCGTAATCCGCCTCGGCGCCTGTGCGCTTCAGGATATGGAGGTCGAAGGCGGCAAGACGGGCCTGATCGAAGCGGAGGGCCGTCGCACCGGTCGGAAGCGGCCAGTCGAGGTCGGTGCGCGTCCAGTCGAGCACCGGCATGAAGTTGTAGCAGACGATCTTCAGCCCGGCGGCTGCCACGGCCTCGAGGCTGGCGATCCAGGTCTCGATGGAGCGGGTGGCGTTCCTGCCCTGGCGCTTCACGTCGTCGGGCACGGGGATGCTTTCGACGACGCTCCAGGTGAGCTTCGTGCGTCCCTGCGGCGTGGCCTCGATCAGGTCGCGGTGGCGTTCGACCTCGGCGCGGGTCCACGCCTCTCCCGGAGGAAGATGGTGCAGGGCCGAGACGATGTCCGTGGCGCCTGCCTGCCGGATGTAGTCGAGTTTCACCGGATCGTCCGATCCGAACCAACGCCATGCCTGCCGCATCGTATCCTCCTTTGTTCACCGGGTTGTTAGCACAGCCTTATTGACTTCCCAAAACGTTTCGGCTGCACTGAAGGCAGGAGATCTGCTCACAGTGTCGAAGCTGAAGCAACTTGCGCAAACGCTGGGTCTGTCGATCACGACCGTGTCGCGGGCGCTCGACGGCTATTCCGATGTGGCTCCCGCCACTCGCGAGCGTGTGCGCGCTGCGGCGCAGGCGATCAACTACCGGCCGAATTCCGCGGCCCGCAGCCTGAGGCGGCGCAGGGCCGAGGCTATCGCGGTCACTCTGCCGCTGGAGCCGGGCCGGTTCGGGCCGGCGGTCTTTCTGAACATGCTCGCCGCCTGCAGCCAGCGCCTGGCGGAGGAGGGGCTCGACCTGATGCTCCTGCCCACGGCGAGCCGCGCGGCGGAGATGGAGACTTATCGGCGGCTGATCGAGGGCGGACGCGCGGATGCGGTCATCGTCGTGCGTACCCGTCTCGACGACGAGCGCGTCGCCTTCCTGAAGGAGCGCGGCATTCCTTTCGTCACCCACGGGCGCACGGGCCGTTCCGAGGAACATGCCTATATCGACGGCGACGGAGCGGCCGGGTTCCGCGAGGCGACACGCCTGCTCGCATCCATGGGGCATCGCCGCATCGCCCATATCGCGGCGCCGCAGGATCTCACCTTCGCTCACCTGCGCCGCAGCGGATGGCTCGCCGGTCTTGCCGAGGAAGGACTGACGGATGCGCTCGAACGCGCCTCCCAGCCGACCGAGGCCGGCGGCTACGAGGCGACCCTGTGGCTTCTGGACCAGCCGACGCCGCCGACGAGCATCCTTTGCGCCACCGACAGCATCGCCATCGGCGCCTTGAGTGCGCTCAAGGACAGGGGCCTCGCCGCCGGACGCGATATCGCCGTGATCGGCCACGACAATCTGCCGTCGGCCGCATTCACGGATCCGCCGCTCTCCACCATGGAGATCGCCACTCCCGATGTGGGGCGGCAGCTCGCCGAAATGCTGATCGCCCGTCTGGGCGGCCGCGACCCGCGCGAGCTTCAGACGATTCTGCCGGTTCGGCAGGTTCCGCGGGCGACCCACGGAACACCGAACTGACGTGAGAGGCTCTCGGCCTCCCGGACCCGGGCCGAGCGCTGCAACGAAGGGGCCGACGGAGGAAACACATGACGCATCAGGTGCCTTTACGCGCCATCGCCGTCGCGGCTGCCTTTCTCGGAGGGCTCGCCGCCGCGCAGGCGCAGGAAACGATCTTCTACTCGACCCAGCTTCGTCCGATCGAGGAAGCCACCAAGGTGCGCGAGGTGCTCCTGGAGGGCCTTTCCGGCAATGTCACCTACGTGGTGGACGAGCCTCCGGCCTTTGCCGTGCGCATGAAGGCCGAGACGCAGGCGGGCAAGCGCACCGCCAGCGTGGTGGGCGCCCTGCACGGCGAGCTCCAGCCGCATGTTCCGGACGACATCCAGCCCATTGACGACGTGGTCGCGAAGGTGGCCGGCCGCGGCATCCCCGCGAGCCTCATGGATCTCGGCAAGCTCGGCACGGGCAAGCAGCAATACATCCCGTGGATGCAGGCGACCTACGTGATGGTCGCCAACAAGCAGGCCCTGCAGTACCTGCCGCAGGGCGCAGATGTGAGCACGCTCACCTACGAGCAGCTCCAGCAATGGGCCAAGAACATCGCCGACAAGACCGGGCAGCGCCGCCTGGGCTTCCCGGCCGGTCCGACGGGGCTCATGCCGCGTTTCTTCCAGGGATATCTCTATCCGTCCTTCACCGGCGGCGTCGTCACGACCTTCAAGTCGCCCGAGGCCGAGGCGGCCTGGAACGCCATGAAGGAGCTGTGGGCGGTGTCGAACCCCAACTCCACCAACTACAACTTCATGCAGGAGCCCCTGCTCGCGGGCGAGGTCTGGATCGCCTGGGACCACATCGCCCGCGTGAAGGAGGCGCTCACCCTGCAGCCCGACCAATACGTGGCGTTCCCGGCCCCTGCCGGCCCGAAGGGGCGCGGCTACATGCCCGTGATCGCAGGTCTGGCGATCCCGAAGGACTCGCCGAACCGTGAAGGCGCGGTGGCCGTGATCGACCACATGACCAAGCCGGAAACCCAAATCCTGACGGCGACCGAGGTCGGCTTCTTCCCCGTGGTGAAGGCGGAACTGCCGGCCGATCTCGCTCCCGGCATCAAGCAGCTCGCCGCAGCGGTGGACGCGACGCAGAACGCGAAGGATGCACTCGTCTCCCTGTTGCCCGTCGGCCTCGGCGCCAAGGGCGGCGAGTTCAACAAGGTCTATTCCGACACGTTCCAGCGCATCGTACTGCGCAACGAGCCGGTCCGGACCGTGCTGCAGGAGCAGGCGAAGACGCTCGAAACGCTCATGAAGGAGACCGGCGCACCGTGCTGGGCGCCGGACAAGCCGAGCCAGGGCGCCTGCCCCGTCAACTGATCAGCCTCCGGCCCCGGCGGATGCCAATCCGCCGGGGCTTCACCCTGCGGTCGGAGCGGATTCATGCCTGCGCGCACGTCCTGGATACCCTATGCCCTCATCGCGCCGTCGGTCGTCTTTCTCGGTGCGTTTTTTCTCATCCCGCTCGTCCAGACCATATGGTTGTCGTTCTCGGCGGGCGATGAGCTGTCGCTCGCCAATTACGAGCGCATGGTGAACGACCTGAACTTCTCGCTGGCCGCGCGCAACACGTTCCTGCTGACGCTCGTGGTCGTCCCCGTACAGGTCGTGCTCGCCCTGGCCATGGCGACGATGGTGTCCAAGCTGGAAAAGGGGCGCGACATCGCGCTCTGGATCCTCACCATTCCTTTGGGCATCTCCGATCTGGCGGCGGGCCTCGCCTGGCTCGCGCTTCTGCAGAACACGGGCTACCTGAATTCCGCGCTCTATGCCCTGGGGCTCATTCCCGGACCGGTGGGCTGGCTCTCCCAGGAGACGCCCTGGAGCCTCTTCTTCGCCATCGCGGCCGCCGAAGTCTGGCGCGCGACCGCCATCGTTCTCGTGATCCTGATTGCCGGTCTCCAGCTCATTCCGAAGGAATTCTCCGAGGCCGCCGAAATCTTCGGGGCAAGACCCTGGACGCGCTTTCGCAGGATCACGCTGCCGCTCCTGAAGCCCAGCCTGCAATCGGCGCTCATCCTGCGCACCGTGCTCGCCTTCGAGGTCTTCGCCGTCGTCTATGCCCTCGGCGGGCGCAATTTCCCCGTTCTCGCCGGCGAGGCCTATACCTGGCAGAACGAGAACCAGAACTACGGCGTTGCGGCCGCCTATGCGGTCCTCATCATGGCGATCTCGTTGGCCGCGACCGCCGTCTACCTGCGTGTCCTGCGCACCCGTCCGGAGCAGCTGCCATGACAGCCACCACATCCGAACTTCGGCAGCCCGCATCGGCACGGGGCGCGACGCTCCCCTCGGCGCGGCGCCTGCTCCTCTGGACCGGGATGGCCGTGCTCCTGGCATGGGTCCTCGTGCCGATCTACTTCGTGGCGCTCGGCGCCTTCGGCGGCAGGCTCGGGGTCTTCCGCTGGCCCAAGACTATCTTCCCGGCCGACTTTTCCGTCGCCTCCATGATGCAGTTCCTCGCCATCGAGGGCGTCCTCAACGCGCTGATCAACTCGCTCATCGCGGCGGGGCTGACGGTGCTCTTCTCGGTGCTCCTCGGTGCGCCGGCAGGCTACGCGCTCGCGCGCTACAGCTTCCGCGGTCAGAACGCCTATCGGCTTCTCGTCCTGCTCACCCGCGCCTTTCCCTTGGCGATCCTGGCGCTGCCGCTCACGGTGTCCTTCATCCGCTTGGGTCTATACGACACGCCTTTCGGCGTTTCCCTCATCCACACGGTGCTGGCGCTGCCCTTCGCGGCCCTGGTGACCCAGAGCCTGTTCATGGGCATTCCGCGCGAATACGAGGAGGCGGCCTGGGTCTTCGGCTGCACGCGGTTCCAGGCCTTCCTGAAGGTGGTGCTGCCGCTGGCCCTTCCCGGGCTCGCCGCCACGGCGATCTTCGCCTTCGTGATCTCCTGGAACGAGGTCTTCGCCGCGTCGATCCTGACCGTGCGCGAACGGACGTTGACCGCCTATCTCCTGAGAATCCTCGCCGAGAGCCCGCTGCATTACCGCTTTGCGGGCGGCTTCATTCTCATCATCCCATCCGTGCTCTTCATCTTCGCGGTCAGGAAATACCTGTTCGCGGTGTGGGGCATCGCGAGCAAGTAACGGAGCCTCTCATGGCCGACATCGTCATCGACCGCGTCGTGAAGGAATTCGGCTCCTTCCGCGCACTTCAGGAAGTCTCCCTCACCGTCCGCGACGGCGAGTTCGTCGCCCTGCTCGGCCCATCGGGCTGCGGCAAGACCACCCTTCTGCGCATCATTGCCGGGCTGGAGAAGCAGAATGCCGGCCGCGTCGTGATCGGCGGGCGCGACGTGAGCGACCTGGCGCCGCGCAGGCGCGGCCTTGCCATGGTGTTCCAGAACTACGCCGTTTTCCCGCACATGACCGTGTTCGAGAACGTGGCTTTCGGCTTGCGCATGCAGAAGGCGCCGCAGGCGGAGGTGAAACGCAAGGTGGAGCGGACTGCTTCGCTGCTGCATATCGACAGCTACCTCGACCGTTATCCGGCGAAGCTCTCCGGCGGACAGCGCCAGCGCGTGGCGGTGGCCCGCGCCCTCGCCGTCGAGCCCGCGGTGCTGCTCATGGACGAGCCGTTGTCGAACCTCGATGCGCTGCTGCGGCTCGAAATGCGTACGGAGCTGAAGGCCGTCCTGCGCGAGGCCGGCACGACCACGATCTACGTGACCCACGACCAGACCGAGGCCATGGGCCTCGCCGACCGGATCGCAGTGATGTACGGCGGCAAGATCGATCAGATCGGCACGCCCCTCGAAGTCTATGCGACGCCGGCAACCCGGTTCGTCGGAGGCTTCCTCGGCAGTCCGCCGATGAACTTCATCAAGGTGCGCTGTGCGCAAGGCATGGCGCGGATCGGCGAAGCCGCCGTGCCGTGCCCGCCTGCGGACGGAGAGCTGGAACTCGGCCTGCGCGGCGAGGATGCAAGCCTCGACCCAGGCGGGTCGGGCATTCCCTTCGATGTCCGGGTGGTAGAGCCCATGGGGTCGCATCTGCTCCTGACCGGCTCCATCGACGGGCAGCTCGCCCGGATCGTTGCGCCCCCCACCGCCCACGTAACCGCCGGGGAGCGCGTCGCCCTGACCGTCGACCCCTCCCGCCTGACCTGGATCGACGGCGCAACGGGCCGCGCCCTCGCCCGAGCATGAATGGAACGACCATGGACGATATGATCAAGCTCGACAGGGACGAGGCCGCAAGGGCGATCCTCGCCCGCAACGATCGCGGCGGCTACACGGTCCCCACCGACCGGCTCTACCCCTTCCAGTGGAACTGGGACTCCGCCTTCGTGGCCATGGGCTTCGCCACCTTCGACGCCGACCGCGCCTATCGCGAGCTGGAGCGGCTGATCGAGGGGCAGTGGGACGACGGGATGATCCCGCATATCGTGTTCCACGCGCCGAGCGACACCTATTTCCCCGGCCCCGAGGTGTGGGGCACGCGGCACCGGATCGCGACCTCGGGCATCACGCAGCCGCCGGTCTTTGGCATGGCCCTGCGTCATGTGCACGAAGCGGCGGTCGAGGCGGGTCTGCCGAATGCGGCGGAGCGCACCCGCAATCTCTTCCAGGCCGCCCTGCGCTCCCACCGCTGGTGGCTGCGCGCGCGCGACCCGGACGGTCTCGGGCTCGTGGCGATTCTTCATCCATGGGAGAGCGGCAGCGACAACTCGCCCGCCTGGGATGCGGCCCTCGCGCGGGTTCCCACCAGCACGACCACGGCCATCCGGCGCAAGGATACCGGCCATGTGGACGCCGCCATGCGGCCCCGGGACGAGGACTACCAGCGCTTCATCCATCTGGTCGATACCTACCGCGAATGCGGCTGGGACCCGCAGCGGCAATGGGCGGTCGCACCCTTCAAGATTGCCGATGTGCAGATGACCGCCATCCTTGCCCGGGCGACCGCCGATCTGATTCATCTGGCCGAAGATTTCGGATGGGAAGCGGAGCGCGCGGAGCTGTCGGAGATGCATGACAGGCTCACTGCAGGCCTCGCCCGCCGCTGGCGGTCCCATCTCTCCCGCTTCGTCTCGCTCGATCTCGTCTCAGGCGAGAATGTGGAGGCTCCGACCCAGGCCTGCTTCATGCCGCTCGTGGCGCTGCGGATCGACGATGCGCAGCGCCAGGCCGTTCAGTCCGAGATCGAGCGCTGGCACGAGGGCATGGTCGTGGGCCTGCCCTCGACCGCTCCCTTCTCGCCGGCCTTCGAGCCGAAGCGCTACTGGCGCGGGCCGGTCTGGGCGGTGGTCAACTGGCTCATTGCCGATGGCCTGCGCATGAACGGTCTCGAAAACCTCGCCCAGCGGATCGAGCAGACAACCGTCCGGGCCATCGAGCGGGCCGGCTTCTGCGAATATTTCGATCCCACCACGGGCGAGGGTCTCGGAGGCGACACGTTCTCCTGGACGGCCGCCGCCTACCTCGTGCTGGGCCGGCGTGCGAAGGCGTCCGCCTCGGGAGCGCGCCGATGACGGTCCATGCTCGCCTGGAGGGCCGCTTCGCGCTGATCACCGGTGCGTCCCGAGGGATCGGTCGTGCGGTGGCGGAGCGCTTCGCTGCCGAGGGCGCGACGGTGGCCATCAACCATGTCCGCGACGCAGCCGAAGCCGAGGCCGCTCTTGAAGCCTGCCGGGCGGCTTCGAACGATGCCGGTCATGGGGAGCGGCCCCACGCGGTCATCGAGGCCGATGTGAGCTCGGCGGCGGCCGTGGATGGAATGATCGAGCGGGCCATCCGCGGCTTCGGGCGTCTCGACATCCTGGTGAACAATGCCGGCATTCAGTCCGAGACCCCCGGCGACGCCTATGATCCGGCGGTCCTGGAGCGGATCATCGCGGTCAATCTGCTCGGCGCGGCTCACTGCGCCCGGGCTGCCATCCGCCATTTCCTCTCCCGGCCCGGGGGCGGGGTCGTCATCAACACGTCGAGCGCACACGAGGTCATCCCCAAGCCGGGCTTCCTCGCCTATTCCATGAGCAAGGGCGGCCTGGGCAATCTCACCCGCACGCTGGCTCTTGAATTTGCCGATCGCGGCATCCGCGTGAACGGCGTCGGCCCCGGTGCGACCCTCACGAGCCTCAATGACGCCTGGCGCAACGATCCGGCGCGCCTGAAGAGCGTCGAGAGACACATCCCGATGGGCTATGCGGCGGCGACGGAGGCAATTGCACCGGTCTTCGCCTTCCTGGCCTCGGATGAGGCCGCCTATGTGACGGGCCAGACCCTGTTCGCGGATGGCGGCCTGACGCTTTACGGGGACTTCAAGGAAAACTGGTCGTCGTGATCGGGCCGGTCAGCCTTTATTGACGTTGACACCTCCGGCCCCTGGGCGAAGCTGGTGCGGCTGCGGAGAGCGGGCCGGAGCGTTCTCGACGGCTCTGTCGGCCCGGCCTGCCGCTCTTGGCGTTCGCGGTCATTCAGCCAGCGAGGAGACAGCCATGCCGAAATTCGTCATCGAACGTGAAATGCCCGAGGTCGGCCATTTGTCGGACGCGGACTTCAAAGGCGCGGCCCAGAAATCCTGCGACGTGCTGCAGGCCATGGGCCCGGAGGTGCAGTGGATCCAGAGCTTCGTCACCGAAAACAAGATCTACTGCGTCTACCACGCCGCCGACGAGAGCCTCATCCGCGAGCACGCGGAGCGCAGCGGCTTCCCGGCCAGCAAGATCAGCAAGGTCGAGCGCGTGATCGATCCGGCCACCGCGGAGGCCTGACCCAGGGTGGCGGCACCTGATGACGAGGCCTCCATTGTGGCCTGCGCATCCTCCGGAGCGGCGGGCATCCGTCATGGCGGCCGGAGCCTGACGGCTTCGTCAAAGCCGTGATCGGCCTAGCCGGGATCCATCCCGGTTTCCTTGTCGTGATTTGCCCTGGGATTCTGGAACAGCTTCCGGACATGCCCGATCGTCCAGTCGGCAATGCGGGGCGCGAATGCAGCCTTCATCGCGGTATTCGGAGCCACGCTCCACGGACGAGCGCGATCTTCGACCCACACGATTTCGCTTCCCAATCGTCTGAAAGGCAGCACCCTGGGCGGTCGTGCTGATCCTGGATGCGGCAGAGTTGTTCTCAGCCTTCCATAATCCGTGGAGAGCCAACCTGCGCCGGTTGGTGGAGCTGAGGGGATTCGAACCCCTGACCTCTGCAGTGCGATTGCAGCGCTCTCCCATCTGAGCTACAGCCCCGGCCGGTTGTAAACGACCAAGCGGCGGCGTTTTTAGGCCCGCGGGGTTCGGTCTGTCAATCGGAATGCGGTGCATCCGGTCATTCTTTTGCGAGCGGAGCGGTTCGGCTTCATTCCTGGGTTGTTCGGGCCTGCCAGTAACGCTACATGAGCACGGTCCGATCCTGACAGGTTTCCCATGCGCGCACTGCTCGAAGTCATCCTGCTGGCCCTGCAGCTCTACGTCTACCTGATCGTCGCCTCGGCGATCCTGAGCTGGCTGGTCGCCTTCAACGTCGTCAACACCCGCAATGATTTCGTCCGGTCGATCTGGAACTTCCTGGATGCGGTGACGGAACCCGCCCTGAGGCCGATCCGGCAGATCCTGCCGAACCTCGGCGGCGTCGACATCTCTCCGGTCATTCTGATCCTGCTGATCATCTTCATCCAGAAGCTGATCGTGGATTACCTGCTGCCGGCGGCCTTCTGAGGCCTGCCGTGCCCTGGCGGGTGCGCCCGGACGGGCTCGAGCTGCGCGTGCGGGTCACGCCCCGGGGCGGCAGGGACGCCATCGATGGGGTCGAGACCCTCTCCGACGGAAAGAGGGTTCTGAAGGTCCGGGTGCGGGCCGTGCCGGAGGACGGGGCCGCCAACGAGGCGGTCCGGCGCCTCCTGGCCAAGGCGCTCGGCTGCTCCGCTTCGGCCGTGAGCCTGGAGGCGGGTGCCACGGCCCGGGTGAAGACATTTGCGATTTCAGGCGATGCCCGGGCCCTGACCGGGAGGGTCGCCCTCTTGACGGGACAGGACCCATGAGCGCCACGATCATCGACGGAAAAGCCTATGCGGCGGGCCTGCGGGCCCGGATCGCCGAGGCGGTGGAGGATTTGACGCGCCGGGGCGTGACCCCGGGATTGGCCGTCGTGATCGTCGGCGAGGATCCGGCGAGTCAGCTCTACGTGAAGAACAAGGCGCGTCAGACCGTCGAGGTGGGAATGCGCTCGTTCGAGCACGTGCTGCCGGCCTCCACCGGCGAGGCGGAGCTTCTCGCGCTCGTGGCCCGGCTCAATGCCGATCCGGCGGTGGACGGCATCCTCGTCCAGTTGCCCCTGCCGAAGCAGATCGACGCCCAGAAGGTGATCGAGGCCATCGATCCGGCCAAGGACGTGGACGGCTTCCATCCCATCAATGCCGGCAAGCTGATGACCGGCGTGCCCGGCCTGGTCTCCTGCACGCCGCTCGGGTGCCTTTTGCTCCTCCAGTCCGTGCGCCGGGACCTCGCCGGGCTCGACGCGGTGGTCCTCGGGCGGTCCAACATCGTCGGCAAGCCCATGGCACAGCTCCTCATCGGGCAGAGCTGCACCGTGACGGTGGCCCATTCGAGGACGCGGGATCTGGTCGAGGTCTGCCGCCGGGCGGATGTCCTCGTGGCGGCCGTCGGGCGGCCCGAGATGGTCCGGGGCGACTGGATCAAGCCCGGCGCCATCGTGATCGACGTCGGCATCAACCGGGTGCCCAACCCGGCCGCGGGCGAGGGCAAGACCAAGGTGGTCGGCGACGTGGCTTATGCCGAGGCGGCCGAGGTGGCTTCGGCCATCACGCCGGTCCCGGGCGGCGTCGGGCCCATGACCATCGCCTGCCTGCTGCGCAACACCCTCGAGGCAGCCTGCCTGCGGCGGGGGCTGGCGATGCCCTCTCTGGACGTGCGAGCGGCCTGATCGTCAGGCCCCCTTCCGCAAGTGCTCCACGAGCTGCCGGGCCGACGGCGGCAGGTCTTTGAGCGAACGGATACACAGGGTCAGGTCGCGGGCGGCCCAGGGATCCTCCAGGGCGATGGTCGCGATCGCCATGGTCCGGGCGGCGCGCTGGGCCGTGGTCTCGGGCACGACGCCGAGGCCCACGCCTGCCTCCACCATCCGGCAGACCGCATCGAAGCTGCGCAGCTGCACCCGTAGGCGTAAGGGGCGACCGGTGCGGCCCGCCTTTCCGGCGAGAAAGCGCTGCAGGGCGCTTGCCCTGTCGAGGCCGACGAAATCGTGGCCCAGCACCTCGTCGAAGGCGATGGCGGAACTCGCCGCAAGGGGATGGTTCTGTGGCGCGACCAGGACGAACCGGTCGCTGCGGAACGGGTAGGTCTCGAGCCGCCCCGTATCGACCGTGCCGGCCACGATGCCGAGATCGCCCACGCCCTCCGCGATCAGGCCGACGATCTCGTCGCTGAGGCGCTCCTCCAGATCAATGCTGACCTGGGGATGCTCGGCCAGGAAGGCGCTGAGCGCCTCCGGCAGGAACTCGGTGAGGGCATTGGTGTTGGAGAGGATGCGGATCTGCCCGGCCAGTCCGCCCGTATAGGTGCCGAGATCCTCCCGCAGGCGCTCGGCCTGGGTCAACAGGACGCGCGCGTGCTGGAGCAGGGTCCGGCCGGCGGGCGTCGGCACGACACCCTGGCGATTGCGCAGGAGAAGGGGGGCTCCCAGGGATTTCTCCATGTTGCGGATGCGGGTGCTGGCCGCCGCCAGCGCCAGATGGGCGCGCTCCGCCCCATGGGTAATGCTCCCGGCCTCCACCACGTGGCGGAACAGACTGAGGTCGGTCAGGTCGAACTGCATGAATGATCCTTCGTCATCCGCGAAGGTAGATGAGAATAATTACAAATTGCGCAAGGTGCGAGCTTAAAGCACATTTCGCGGCTGACGAAGTGTGTCTGTTGTATCGGATGATCGCAGAACGCCCGTTGCGGCGACGCCGCGCTTCAGATACGAACCGTTCCAAACAAGGCGCAGCCTGCGCCGGCGATCAGGAGCTCATCCCATGGCTGAGGCGAAAGTGGCCCCGAGGCCCTTGTCCCCGCATCTTCAAATCTACCGGTGGTCATGGACCATGGCCATGTCCATCTTCCATCGCGCCACGGGCAGCGCCCTCTATCTCGGCATCGCCCTCTTCGCCGTCTGGCTCGTGGCGCTCGCCTCGGGTCCCGGGCCGTTCGAGACCGTGCAGTGGTTTTTCGGCTCCCCGATCGGGATCCTGATCCTCTTCGGCTATACCTGGGTGCTTATGCACCACATGCTGGGCGGCGTGCGCCATCTGGTCTGGGACTTCGGCCACGGCATGGAGCCGGCCCAGCGGATCAACATGGCCCGCTTCACCCTCATCGGCTCGATCGCGCTCACGGTGCTGATCTGGGTCGTCGCTTTCATCGCTTTCTGAGGAGACCGGACCATGGCCGACAACAGGGCTGATACCCGCGTTTCCATGCGTACCCCGCTCGCCCGCGTGAAGGGCCTGGGCGCCTCCGGGCACGGGGTCGAGCATTGGTGGATCCACCGCATGACGGCGGTGTCGAACGTTCCTCTCATCGTCGCCTTCGTGATCATCGTGGCGGCGCTCGCCGGCAGCGACTACCCGCAGGCGCTCGCCATCATTTCCCATCCGCTCACCGCGATCATCCTCATCCTGGCGGTCATCTCGGTGGCGAACCACATGCGGCTGGGAATGCAGATCATCATCGAGGACTACGTCCACGACAAAGGCCTGAAGATTGCAGCCCTCATCGCGAACAATTTCTACGCGGTCATCATTGCAGTCGCCTGCCTCTACGCGATCCTGAAGGTCAGCCTCGCGCGGATCCTGGTTTAGAGCGAAACAGAACGGAAAGAGGAGCACGAGCCCATCGGGGCCTGCTTCGAAGGAGTTTTCACATGGCCCAAGGAACGAACGGCGCCGCCGTCAACGGCAAGGCCTATCAGATCGTCGACCACACCTTCGACGTGGTGGTGGTGGGCGCGGGCGGCGCGGGGCTTCGCGCCACCGTCGGCTGCTCCCAGGCCGGTCTTCGCACCGCCTGCATCACCAAGGTGTTCCCGACCCGCTCGCACACCGTCGCCGCGCAGGGCGGCATCTCCGCCTCCCTCGGCAACATGGGGCCGGACGACTGGCGCTGGCACATGTACGACACCGTGAAGGGGTCCGACTGGCTCGGCGATCAGGACGCCATCGAATATCTCTGCCGCAATGCGCCTGCCGCGGTCTACGAGCTGGAGCATTGGGGCGTGCCCTTCTCCCGCACGGAGGAAGGCAAGATCTACCAGCGCCCCTTCGGCGGCATGACGACCGATTACGGCAAGGGCACGGCCCAGCGCACCTGCGCGGCGGCCGACCGCACGGGCCACGCGATCCTGCACACCCTTTACGGGCAGGCGGTCCGCAACCAGACCAACTTCTTCATCGAGTATTTCGCCCTTGACCTGATGATGGACTCGGACGGCCGCTGCATCGGCGTCGTGGCCCTCAACCAGTCGACCGGCGAAATCCATCGCTTCCGCGCCCACATGACCATCCTGGCCACGGGCGGCTACGGACGCGCCTATTTCTCGGCCACCTCGGCCCATACCTGCACGGGCGACGGCAACGCCATGGTGCTGCGCGCCGGCCTGCCGCTGCAGGACATGGAGTTCGTGCAGTTCCACCCGACCGGCATCTACGGCGCGGGCTGCCTCATCACGGAGGGCGCGCGCGGCGAAGGCGGCTATCTCACCAATTCCGAGGGTGAGCGCTTCATGGAGCGCTATGCGCCCTCGGCCAAGGACCTCGCCTCCCGCGACGTGGTCTCCCGCGCCATGACTATGGAGATCCGCGCCGGCCG
This sequence comes from Microvirga sp. GCM10011540, assembly GCF_042650665.1. NCBI lineage: Bacteria > Pseudomonadati > Pseudomonadota > Alphaproteobacteria > Hyphomicrobiales > Methylobacteriaceae > Microvirga > Microvirga sp. GCM10011540. The sequence goes on from NZ_JBHSBQ010000005.1 coordinate 255,421, forward strand.
CGGCGTGGGCAAGAACAAGGACCACATCTATCTCCACCTCGACCACCTCGACCCGAAGATCCTGCACGAGCGCCTGCCCGGCATCTCGGAGAGCGCGAAGATCTTCGCGGGCGTCGACGTGACGAAGGAGCCGATCCCGGTCCTGCCGACCGTGCACTACAACATGGGCGGCATCCCGACGAATTATCACGGCGAGGTGCTGACCCTGAAGAACGGCAACCCGGACACGGTGGTGCCCGGCCTGATGGCTCTCGGCGAGGCGGCCTGCGTCTCCGTGCACGGCGCCAACCGCCTCGGCTCCAACTCGCTCATCGACCTCGTGGTGTTCGGCCGCGCGGCCGGCCTGCGCTGCGCCGAGATCCTGGAGCCGAATGCGCGGCATGCGGATCTGCCGAAGAACGCCGACGAGCTCGCGCTCTCGCGCCTCGACAAGTTCCGTTACGCCAACGGCTCGACCTCGACCGCCGAGCTGCGCCTCCAGATGCAGAAGACCATGCAGAACAACTGCGCGGTGTTCCGCACCGGCGAGGTTCTGGCCGAGGGTCAGAAGCTCATTCACCAGGTCTGGAGCGGCGCCGCCGACATCAAGGTCACGGACCGCTCGCTGATCTGGAACACGGACCTCCTGGAGACGCTCGAGTTCGACAATCTGATCGGACAGGCTGTCGTCACCATGGAGGGCGCGCTCAACCGTCAGGAATCCCGCGGCGCCCACGCCCGCGAGGACTTCTCCGAGCGCGACGACAAGAACTGGATGAAGCACACCCTCGCCTGGCTCGACGACGCCTCCCACAAGGTGACCCTCGATTACCGGCCCGTGCACACCTACACGATGTCGAACGACATCCAGTACATCGAGCCGAAGGCTCGCGTGTACTAAGGAAGAACGCAAGATGGCTCAGTTCACGCTTCCCAAGAACTCCAAATACACCGAGGGCAAGGCTTGGCCGAAGCCTTCGGCATCCGGCAACGTCCAGGAATTCCGCATCTACCGCTGGAATCCGGACGACGGCGCCAATCCTCGCATCGACACCTACTATGTCGACCGGGACGATTGCGGCCCGATGGTTCTCGATGCCCTCATCTGGATCAAGAACAACGTCGACTCGACCCTGACCTTCCGCCGCTCCTGCCGCGAGGGCATCTGCGGTTCCTGCGCCATGAACATCATGGGCAAGAACACGCTGGCCTGCACCCTCGGCATGGACGATTGCGACGGGGACACCATCAAGATCTACCCCCTGCCGCACATGCCGGTTCTGAAGGACCTCGTGCCTGACCTCACGAGCTTCTTCGCCCAGCACGCCGCAATCGAGCCCTGGCTGCAGACGGAGACCGCCGAGCCCGAGACCGAATGGCGCCAGACTCCCGAGGAGCGCTCCAAGCTCGACGGCCTGTACGAGTGCATTCTCTGCGCCTGCTGCACCACCTCGTGCCCGAGCTACTGGTGGAACGGCGACCGCTTCCTGGGCCCCGCGGCCCTGCTCCAGGCCTATCGCTGGCTCATCGATTCCCGCGACGAATCCACGGGCGAGCGCCTGGACAACCTTCATGACCCGTTCCGGCTCTACCGGTGCCACACGATCATGAACTGCGCCAACACCTGCCCCAAGGGCCTGAACCCGGCCAAGGCCATCGCCGAGATCAAGAAGATGATGGTCGCGCGGGCGGTGTGACGCTTCCTCGCAACACTTCATCGAAAAGGCGCCTCCGGCGCCTTTATTTTTTGGCCTGCCTCCATACTTTGAGGTCCCGGCGCGGACCCGTCTCCTAGGCACACCCTCCAACCTGTGCTTGAAACGTGTCCGCCCATGGGCAATGTCACATACGGCCAAGCATGAGGACGATGATGAAGAGCACCACCTGGATCATGACCGCAACGCTATGCTCCGCGTTGGCGCTCGGCGCATGCTCCTCGGCCCGGATCGGCGGCTTCGGATCGTCGCCCGTCCGCAGCGCGAACGCAGCGCCCGTCATGACGCCCGATCCTGTCGAGGCCGTCCCCTCGGGGCCGATCACGTCCTCTCCGCTGCCGCCCATCGACGGCCAGCCGCTGCCTCCTCCGGAAGGCGCGCCCGGAACCATGATGCCCGGCGGGACCGATGTGGCGGGCCTGCCGCCCGCCGCGGCGCCGGCTCCCGCGCCGGCCGCTCCCGCGAGCCGCACTTCCATGGTCGGCGGCTGGACCGCCCGGGACGCCTCCGGCGGAACCTGCCGCGTCCAGCTTTCGAGCACGCCCGCCCTGGATCTCTACCGGGCCTCCACGTCAGGATGCTCCAACCAGGACCTAGCGCGGATCAACGCGTGGGACTACCGGGACGGTGAGGTCTATCTCTACCAGACCGGCGGCTCCGTCGCGGCGCGCCTGCGCGGCTCGTCGGGTTCGCTGAGCGGCGTTCTGGCGAAATCCGGCGCTCCCCTTTCCTTGGGACGATAAGGCATTTGCCCTTGGGGCATGACGGCGGTAACGGTCGTCTTGTGAACGACACCCAGCACCCATCGCCCAGCTCCATCACGGCGCGCTACGAGGCTCTCGTGGCCGCCGAAGCCATCGAGCGCGACCCCGCCCAGGTCGCGCTGCTGCGGCATTTCGAGGCGCTCGCGCAGAGCCTCGAAGGGATGCGGCTGGCGCGCAAGCCCAGCGCCCTGGGCCGCCTCTTCGGCAAGCGCAGTCCGCCACCCCCTAGGGGCCTCTATGTCTGGGGCTCGGTCGGGCGCGGCAAGACCATGCTCATGGACCTCTTCTTCGAGGCGCTGCCGGTCAGGCGCAAGCGCCGGGTCCACTTCCACGCCTTCATGGCCGACGTCCACGAGCGCATCCACCTCTGGCGGCAGAAGCTCAAGTCGGGCGAGGTGAGGGGGGACGACCCCATCGGGCCCGTGGCCGAGGTCCTTGCCAACGAGGCCTGGGTCCTGTGCTTCGACGAGTTCACCGTCACCGACATCGCCGACGCCATGATCCTGGGACGCCTCTTCACGGCGCTTTTCGCCCATGGGGTGGTGGTCGTCGCCACCTCCAACGTGGAGCCGGACCGGCTCTACGAGGGCGGCTTGAACCGCACTCTGTTCCTGCCCTTCATCGCGCTGCTGAAGGAGCGGATGGAGATCGTCCGCCTCGATGCCCGCACGGATTTCCGCCTGGAAAAGCTGGCCGGAAGCCCGGTCTACTACACCCCCGCCGATGCCCGCTCCCACGAGGCGCTGACCCTGGCCTTCCGCCGGCTCACCGGCCGCCCGCAAGGCGAGCCCGTGACCCTCACCGTGAAGGGGCACCCGGTCGAGGTTCCCCAGGCCGCGGGCGGCGTCGCACGCTTCGGCTTTGCGGATCTCTGCTCCAAACCCCTCGGTGCTGCCGACTACCTGACCATCGCCAACGAGTTCCACACGGTCATCCTCGAGGACATCCCCCGCATGGGGTTAGAGCGGCGCAACGAAGCCAAGCGGTTCATCACGCTCATCGATGCTCTGTACGATGCCCATGTGAAGCTTCTCGCCTCCGCCGAGGCCGAGGCGCCGGACCTCTACAAGGCCGAGACCGGACGCGAGGTGTTCGAGTTCGACAGGACCGTCTCGCGCCTCATCGAGATGCGCTCGGAGGAGTATCTCGGCCAGCCGCACGGTCGCCCGGATACCGGGCACTCGACCGGACTCGTCGAGACATGAAGCGGCCGAGGGGCGGCTCCGCGCGCCTCGCCGAGGCGGCCACCCCGCCCGACAGCCGCCTGCTCGCCATCGCGGCCGATCATCTGAAGCGCTTCGGCCCGCGGCAGATCACCGTGGTCGATATCGCCGACGCCGCCGGCATGACTCATGCCAACGTCTATCGTTACTTCACCTCCAAGGCCGCCCTCATCGATGCGGTCGCCGGGCAGTGGCTCAAATCCCTTGAGGCCCTGATCGCCGGCATCGCCGATGCGCCCGATCCGGCCGACGACAAGCTGGAGCGCATCATCCATGCCTGGTCCCAGATGCACCGGGACCTCCTGATTGAAAACCGCCACCTTTTCGACGTCTATTGCACCGCCACGGAGACCTCCCGCCCCCTCGTGCGCAAGCACCGGGCGCGGATGCGCCAGCTCATCGAGCGGGTGATCGACGAAGGAATCGCCACGGGCAAGTTCGAGCCGCGCGACCGGGAGCGCGCCATCGGCTTCGTCAGCGATGCCGCTTATCGCTTCATCAATCCCTTGAACGTCAGACTGGACGTCGACGTCCCGAAGGACATCCTCGACCTGCGTCTGGCGGCCGTCGTGCGGGTTGTCCAGCGGACCCTGTCGCATGGTATCTTGTGACGCGAATGACAAATTAAGGAATTTGTAACACATTAATCCCGACGTGGTTACGATCCCTAACCCCTTGCCTTCCCACGGGAAATTGCCGCGCTCTGCCCGTTCGAAGGGGCCCAGGGGGCGCAAGTCCTTGCGCTTTAACCTTTTGTTGGCTTGAAGCAGACCCATTTCTGAGTCAAACAGCGCCACCCAAACGAGGCTCGCGCCTTCCCCCTACCCAAGGATAAATCCATGGCTCGTCACAAGATCGCGCTCATCGGTGCTGGCCAGATCGGCGGTACTCTCGCCCATCTCGCTGGCTTGAAGGAACTCGGCGACGTCGTCCTGTTCGACATCGCAGAGGGCATTCCCCAGGGCAAAGGTCTCGACATCGCCGAATCCGCTCCCGTCGACGGGTTCGACGCGAAGTACAAAGGCGCGAACGACTATTCGGCCATCGAAGGCGCGGACGTGATCATCGTCACCGCCGGCGTGCCCCGCAAGCCCGGCATGAGCCGCGACGACCTGATCGGCATCAACCTCAAGGTCATGGAAGCAGTCGGCAACGGCATCAAGCAATACGCTCCCAACGCCTTCGTGATCTGCATCACGAACCCGCTCGACGCCATGGTGTGGGCGCTGCAGAAGTTCTCGGGGCTGAAGCCCGAAAAGATCGTCGGCATGGCCGGCGTGCTCGACTCGGCCCGCTTCCGCCACTTCCTGGCGGAGGAGTTCAACGTTTCGGTCAAGGACGTCACGGCCTTCGTGCTCGGCGGCCACGGCGACGACATGGTGCCGCTGGTGCGCTACTCCACCGTGGCCGGCATTCCGCTGCCCGACCTCGTGAAGATGGGCTGGACCACCCAGGAGAAGCTCGACGCCATGGTCGAGCGCACCCGCAAGGGCGGCGGCGAGATCGTCAACCTGCTCAAGACCGGCTCCGCCTTCTACGCGCCGGCGGCTTCCGCCATCGCCATGGCCGAGAGCTACCTCAAGGACAAGAAGCGCGTTCTGCCCTGCGCGGCCTATCTCAACGGCCAGTACGGCGTGAAGGACATGTTCGTCGGCGTGCCGATCGTGATCGGCGAGAACGGCGTCGAGCGCATCGTCGAGGTCGAGTTCTCCGGTGAGGAGAAGGCGATGTTCGAGAAGTCCGTCGCATCGGTGCAGGGCCTCGTGGACGCCTGCAAGCAGATCAACTCGGCGCTGGCCTAAGAGCCTACACGGATAACGGTCCCCGTTTGCCTCGGGCTCTCGCGGGACGACGGAAGAGAAAAGCTCATGAACATCCATGAATACCAAGGCAAAGCCATCCTGAAGGAGTTCGGTCTGCCGGTCTCCGCTGGCCGGGCCATCTTCTCCCCCGATGAGGCCGAGGCTGCAGCCAAGGAGCTCGGCGGTCCGCTCTGGGTCGTGAAGTCCCAGATCCATGCGGGCGGCCGCGGCAAGGGCAAGTTCAAGGAAGCCAATGCCGGCGAGAAGGGCGGCGTGCGCCTCGCCAAGTCCGTGGACGAGGTGAAGCAGTTCGCGCAGCAGATGCTCGGCAAGACGCTCGTCACCATCCAGACGGGCGAGGCCGGCAAGCAGGTCAACCGCCTCTACATCGAGGACGGCTCGGACATCGAGACCGAGCTCTATCTCTCCATGCTCGTCGACCGCGCCACGGGACAGGTCGCCTTCGTCGTCTCGACGGAAGGCGGCATGGACATCGAGCAGGTCGCCCACGACACCCCTGAGAAGATCCTGACCTTCTCGGTCGATCCGGCCACCGGCGTCATGCCCCATCACGGCCGCACGGTCGCCAAGGCGCTCGGCCTCAAGGGCTCGCTCGCCAAGGAAGCCGAGGATCTGGTCACGAAGCTCTACACGGCCTTCATCGCGAAGGACATGGAGATGCTCGAGATCAACCCGCTCATCGTCACCAAGGACGGGCACCTGAAGTGCCTCGACGCGAAGATCTCGTTCGACGGCAACGCCCTCTACCGTCACCCGGACGTCCAGGAACTCCGCGACATCACCGAGGAGGACGAGAAGGAGATCGAGGCGTCCAAGTACGACCTCGCCTACATCGCTCTCGACGGCACCATCGGCTGCATGGTCAACGGCGCCGGTCTCGCCATGGCGACCCTCGACATCATCAAGCTCTACGGCGAGGAGCCGGCGAACTTCCTCGATGTCGGCGGCGGCGCATCGGAGGAGAAGGTCACGGCGGCGTTCAAGATCATCACGGCCGATCCGAACGTGAAGGGCATCCTCGTCAACATCTTCGGCGGCATCATGAAGTGCGACGTCATCGCCCGCGGCGTGCTCGCGGCCGTGAAGGCGGTCGGCCTGCAGGTTCCGCTGGTGGTGCGCCTCGAGGGCACCAATGTCGAGGAAGGCAAGAAGATCATCCGCGAGTCCGGTCTCAACGTCATCCCGGCGGACGACCTCGACGACGCCGCCCAGAAGATCGTCAACGCCGTGCGCGGCGGGAAGTAAGGTTTCGAGCTGATGTCCATCCTGATCGACAAGAACACCAAGGTCATCTGCCAGGGCTTCACCGGCAAGAACGGCACCTTCCACTCCGAGCAGGCCATCGCCTACGGCACCAAGATGGTCGGCGGCACCTCGCCGGGCAAAGGCGGCTCGACGCACCTCAACCTGCCCGTCTTCGACACGGTCATGGAAGCGCGCGAGAAGACCGGCGCCGACGCCTCCGTCGTCTACGTGCCGCCTCCGGGCGCCGCGGATGCGATCTGCGAGGCCATCCAGGCCGAGATCCCGCTCATCGTCTGCATCACCGAGGGCATTCCGGTGCTCGACATGGTGCGCGTGAAGCGTGCGCTCGAGGGTTCCAAGTCGCGCCTCATCGGCCCGAACTGCCCCGGCATCGTCACGGCGGGTGAATCGAAGATCGGCATCATGCCGGCCAACATTTTCAAGCCCGGCTCCGTCGGCATCGTGTCGCGCTCCGGCACGCTCACCTACGAGGCCGTGTTCCAGACCACCAACGAGGGCCTCGGCCAGACGACGGCGGTCGGCATCGGCGGCGACCCGGTGAAGGGCACCGAGTTCATCGACGTCCTCGACATGTTCCTGTCCGACCCCAAGACCGAGTCGATCGTCATGATCGGCGAGATCGGCGGATCGGCCGAGGAAGAGGCGGCCGAGTTCATCGCCCGCGAAGCCAAGAAGGGCCGCAAGAAGCCGATGGTCGGCTTCATCGCGGGCCGCACCGCTCCTCCCGGCCGCCGCATGGGCCATGCCGGCGCCATCATCTCGGGCGGCAAGGGCGGCGCGGAAGACAAGATCGCAGCCATGGAGGCCGCGGGCATCCGCGTCTCCCCGTCCCCGGCACGCCTTGGAAAAACCTTGGTTGAGGTGCTGAAGGGCCGATAAGGAAAATAGGCCGCCCCGCAAGGCCGGGGCGGCCAATTCGCACATTTGAATCGAGCATTGCCATGGCACGCCAGGACGCCAACGAAACGTTCCTCAACACCGCTTTCCTCTATGGGGCGAACGCGCCCTACATCGAGGATCTCTATGCCCGCTACGAGAAGGATCCATCTTCGGTGGACGCCGAGTGGCAGGCTTTCTTCGGCGCATTGAAGGACGACAAGCAGGCGGTCGAGAAGAACGCCCGCGGCGCCTCCTGGAAGCGGCCCAACTGGCCCATCCCGGCCAATGGCGAGCTCGTCTCCGCCCTCGACGGCAATTGGGCCCAGGTCGAGAAGGCGGTCGGCGACAAGATCAAGGCGAAGGCTCAGGCCAAGGGCGCCGAGATCAGCCAGGCCGACGTGCAGCAGGCGACCCGCGACTCCGTGCGTGCCATCATGCTGATCCGCGCCTATCGCGTGCGCGGCCACCTGCATGCCAAGCTCGACCCGCTCGACATCAATCCGCGCCCGAACGATCAGGAGCTGCATCCGTCCCATTACGGCTTCACGGAGGCCGACTGGGACCGCAAGATCTTCCTCGACAACGTGCTCGGCCTCGAATTCGGCACGATCCGCGAGATCGTCGGAATCCTGGAGCGCACCTACTGCCACACCCTCGGCGTCGAGTTCATGCACATCTCCGACCCCGTCGAGAAGGCGTGGCTCCAGGAGCGCATCGAGGGGCCGGACAAGGAGATCACCTTCACGAAGGAGGGCAAGCGCGCCATCCTCAACAAGCTCGTGGAGGCCGAAGGCTTCGAGAAGTTCCTCGACCTGAAATACACCGGCACCAAGCGCTTCGGCCTCGACGGCGGCGAGTCGCTGATTCCGGCGCTCGAGCAGATCATCAAGCGCGGCGGCAATCTCGGCGTGAAGGAGATCGTGCTCGGCATGGCCCATCGCGGCCGCCTCAACGTGCTGACCCAGGTCATGGGCAAGCCGCACCGCGCCCTGTTCCACGAGTTCAAGGGCGGTTCCTTCGCGCCCGACGACGTGGAGGGCTCCGGCGACGTGAAGTACCATCTGGGCGCGTCCTCCGACCGCACCTTCGACGGCAACAACGTCCACCTCTCGCTCACCGCCAACCCGTCGCACCTCGAGATCGTCGACCCGGTGGTGCTCGGAAAGGTCCGCGCCAAGCAGGACCAGCACGGCTGCACGCCGGAGAACCGCACCCCGGTCATGCCGCTGCTCATCCACGGCGACGCGGCCTTCGCGGGCCAGGGCGTGGTCGCCGAGTGCCTCGGGCTCTCGGGCCTGCGCGGGCACCGCACGGGCGGCTCGATCCACTTCATCATCAACAACCAGATCGGCTTCACCACCGATCCGCGCTTCTCCCGCTCCTCGCCCTATCCGTCGGACGTGGCGAAGATGGTCGAGGCGCCGATCTTCCACGTGAACGGCGACGATCCGGAGGCCGTGGTCTTCGCCGCGAAGGTCGCCACGGAGTATCGGCAGAAGTTCCAGAAGCCTGTCGTGATCGACATGTTCTGCTACCGTCGCTTCGGCCATAACGAGGGCGACGAGCCGTCCTTCACCCAGCCGCTCATGTACCGCAAGATCCGGTCGCACCCGTCGATCGTGGAGCTCTATTCCCAAAAGCTCCTCGCCGACGGAACCGTGACGCAGGCCGAGTTCGACGAGATGAGGAGCGCCTGGCGCTCGAAGCTCGACACCGAGTTCGACATCGCTTCCAGCTACAAGCCCAACAAGGCGGACTGGCTCGACGGCCGCTGGGCCGGCCTCAAGGCGGTGCGCGAGGACATGGACGATCCGCGTCGCGGCCAGACCGGCGTTTCCGTCGAGACCCTGAAGGACATCGCGAAGGCGCTTACCTCCGTGCCGGAGGGCTTCCACGTCCACCGCACGATCCAACGCTTCCTCGACAACCGCAAGAAGATGATGGAGACCGGCGAGGGGCTCGACTGGGCCATGGCCGAGGCGCTCGCCTTCGGCTCGCTCCTGCTGGAAGGGCACCGGGTTCGCCTGTCCGGCCAGGACGTGGAGCGCGGCACCTTCTCGCAGCGCCACTCGGTCCTTACCGACCAGGAGAACGAGGAGCGCTACACGCCTCTCAACCACATCCGCGAGGATCAGGCCCGCTACGAGGTCATCAACTCGATGCTCTCCGAGGAGGCGGTGCTCGGCTTCGAGTACGGCTACACCCTCTCCGAGCCGAATGCCCTGACCCTGTGGGAAGCTCAGTTCGGCGACTTCGCCAACGGCGCCCAGGTGGTGTTCGACCAGTTCATCTCGTCGGGCGAGCGCAAGTGGCTGCGCATGTCCGGCCTCGTCTGCCTCCTGCCGCACGGCTACGAAGGCCAGGGTCCCGAGCACTCCTCGGCCCGCCTCGAGCGCTGGCTGCAGATGTGCGCCGAGGACAACATGCAGGTCGCGTACTGCTCGACCCCGTCGAACTACTTCCATGTCCTGCGCCGTCAGCTCAAGCGCGAGTTCCGCAAGCCGCTGATCCTGATGACCCCGAAGTCGCTGCTGCGCCACAAGCGCTGCGTCTCGCGCCTCGACGACATCGCGGAGGGCACCTCGTTCCACCGGGTTCTGCACGACGATGCGCAGCGCCAGGCCGAGGGCATCAAGCTCGTCAAGGACGACAAGATCCGGCGCGTGGTGATCTGCACGGGCAAGGTCTATTACGACCTGTTCGAGGAACGCGAGAAGCGCGGCATCGATGACGTCTACCTGATGCGCGTCGAGCAGCTCTATCCGTTCCCGGCGAAGTCGCTGGCGGCGGAACTCGCCCGCTTCAAGAAGGCCGACGTGGTATGGTGCCAGGAAGAGCCGAAGAACATGGGCTCCTGGACCTTCGTCGAGCCCTATCTCGAATGGGTTCTCAAGACCGCAGGCAGCAAGGTGGACCGTCCCCGCTACGTGGGCCGCGCCGCCTCCGCCGCCACCGCCACCGGCCTGATGTCCAAGCACCAGGCTCAGCTCCAGGCATTCCTCGACGAGGCGTTCGCGGCCTGAACGCCGCGAATTGCCTCAAACCTTTTCAACGGGCGAAAGCCCCCGAAGCGATAAGACGATCATGGCGACCGAAATCCGCGTACCCACCCTTGGTGAATCCGTCTCAGAGGCCACCATCGGCCGCTGGTTCAAGAAGCCCGGCGAAGCCGTCAAGGCCGACGAGCCCGTTCTCGAGCTCGAAACCGACAAGGTGACCCTCGAGGTGAACGCCCCGGCGAGCGGCACCCTCGGCGATATCCTGGCCAAGGACGGCGAGACGGTCACCCCCGGCGCCGTGCTGGGCTCCATCGTGGAAGGCGGCGCTGCCGCTGCCCCGGCGGCCGCCCCCAAGGCGGATGCTCCGAAGGCCGAAGCGCCCAAGGCCGCTCCTGCCCCGGCTCCCGCAGCTCCGGGCGCCGCGAAGGACCACGGTCCCGCCGTCGGCCGCATCGCGGCCGAGAGCGGCGTCGATCCCTCGCAGGTCCCCGGCACCGGCAAGGACGGCCGCGTGACCAAGGGCGACATGCTGGCGGCCATCGCCACCGGCGGCGCGGCGGCCCAGGCCCCGAGCGCTCCGGCCCAGATGCGCGCACCCTCCGCCCCGACCGACGCGGAGCGTGAAGAGCGCGTGCGCATGACCAAGCTGCGCCAGACCATCGCGCGCCGCCTGAAGGACGCGCAGAACACCGCCGCCATGCTCACCACGTTCAACGACGTGGACATGAGCGCGGTCATGTCGCTGCGCAGCCAGTACAAGGACGTGTTCGAGAAGAAGCACGGCACCAAGCTCGGCTTCATGGGCTTCTTCACCAAGGCGGTGATCCAGGCGCTCAAGGACGTTCCGGCGGTCAACGCCGAGATCGACGGCCAGGACATCGTCTACAAGAACTACTACCACATCGGCATCGCCGTCGGCACCGAGAAGGGCCTCGTGGTTCCGGTGGTGCGGGACGCGGACGACCTGTCGGTCGCCGGCATCGAGAAGAAGATCGCCGATTTCGGCCGCCGCGCCCGTGACGGCAAGCTCTCCATCGACGAGATGCAGGGCGGCACCTTCACCATCACCAACGGCGGCATCTACGGCTCGCTGATGTCGACGCCGATCCTGAACGCTCCCCAGTCGGGCATCCTGGGCATGCACCGCATCGAGGACCGTCCGGTGGTCAAGAACGGCCAGATCGTGGTGCGCCCGATGATGTATCTGGCGCTGTCCTACGATCACCGCATCGTCGACGGCAAGGAGGCCGTGACCTTCCTGGTCCGCGTGAAGGAAGCGCTGGAAGATCCGGCGCGCCTCGTCCTGGACCTGTAAGCCCGACCATCAATTTTCGCGTCGCGGCCGGGCTCCTCCCGGCCCTCCACGCCTTCGAACCCAGAGCCAAGACGTGGATGCCCGGATCAAGTCCGGGCATGACGTTAAGTGGAGACAAGAAATGTCCTACGATCTCATCGTCATCGGCACCGGCCCGGGCGGCTACGTCTGCGCCATCCGCGCCGCCCAGCTCGGCCTCAAGACGGCCGTCGTCGAGAAGCGCAAGACCCATGGCGGCACCTGCCTGAATGTGGGCTGCATCCCCTCCAAGGCGCTCCTGCACGCCTCGCACATGTTCGAGGATGCGCGGGACCACTTCGCCGATCTCGGCATCGGCGTGAGCGCCCCGAGCCTCGACCTCAAGAAGATGCAGGCCTTCAAGCAGGAAGGCGTCGACGGCAACACCAAGGGCGTCGAGTTCCTGCTCAAGAAGAACAAGATCGACGCCTTCGTGGGCACCGGACGCATCACGGCTCCCGGCAAGGTCGAGGTGAAGGCCGAGGACGGCTCCACCCAGACCCTCGAGACCAAGAACGTGGTCATCGCCACCGGTTCGGACGTCACCCGCCTTCCGGGCATCGAGATCGACGAGAAGGTCGTCGTGTCCTCCACGGGCGCTCTCGAGCTGGACAACGTGCCGAAGCGCCTCGTGGTCATCGGCGCGGGCGTCATCGGCCTGGAGCTCGGCTCCGTGTGGCGCCGCCTCGGCGCCGAGGTGACGGTGGTCGAGTATCTCGACCGCATCCTGCCCGGCATGGATGCCGAAGTGGCCAAGCAGTTCCAGCGCATCCTCGGCAAGCAGGGCTTCCAGTTCAAGCTCGGCGCCAAGGTCACGAAGGTCGAGAAGACCGGCAAGGGCGCCACGCTCACCTTCGAGCCCGCCGCCGGCGGCAATGCGGAAACCATCGAGGCGGACGTGGTGCTCGTCGCCATCGGCCGCGTGCCCTACACGGAAGGACTCGGCCTCGACGAGGCCGGCGTCGCCAAGGACAATCGCGGCCGCATCGTCACGGACGCCCATTTCGCCACCAACGTTCCCGGCATCTATGCCATCGGCGACGTGATCGTCGGCCCCATGCTCGCCCACAAGGCGGAGGACGAGGGCGTCGCGGTGGCCGAGATCCTGGCCGGCAAGGCCGGTCACGTGAACTACGACGTGATCCCGAGCGTGGTCTACACCTTCCCCGAGGTCGCCTCGGTCGGAAAGACGGAAGAGGAGCTTAAAAGCGCGGGCATCGCCTTCAATGCCGGCAAGTTCCCCTTCACGGCCAACGGCCGCGCCAAGGTCAACCGCACCACGGACGGCTTCGTGAAGATCCTGGCCGACGCCAACACCGACAAGGTGCTGGGCGTCCACATCATCGGTCCGGAAGCCGGCAACCTCATCCACGAGGCGGCCATCGCCATGGAGTTCGGCGCCTCCTCCGAGGACATGGCCCGGACCTGCCATGCGCACCCGACGCTTGCGGAAGCTGTGAAGGAAGCGGCGCTCGCCGTCGAAAAGCGCGCGATCCACATGTAGGATCGGCGCATGGCCAAGCTCCACTTCCTCTACTCGGTGATGAATGCAGGCAAGACGACCCATCTCCTGCAGGTTCGCTACAACTACATCGAGAACGGCGGCCACGTGCTGCTGTTCACGAGCCTGATCGACGACCGTTTCGGCGTCGGCAAGGTCAGGTCTCGCATCGGCATCGAGGCCGATGCGATTCCGTTGAGGAAGGATGAGGCCATCGACGCCATCGTGGCGGCCGAGCACGCCAGAAGGCCGGTCACGGCGGTGCTCATCGACGAGGTGCAGTTCATGACGGCGGACCAGGTCCGCCAACTCGCCTGGATCGTCGACGAGCTCAAGGTCCCGGTCATGGCCTACGGGCTGAAGAACAACGTGTACGGCACGCTCTTCAGCGACGCCATCGCCACCATCATGGCGCTGGCCGACGACTTCCAGGAGATCAAGCAGCTCTGCCATTGCGGGCGCAAGGCGACCATGATCCTCAAATACGACCGCAACGGCGAGGCCGTGCGTTCGGGCGAGGTGGTCGAGATCGGCGGGGAGGGCCGCTACGTCTCCGTCTGCCGGCCCCACTGGACCGCGGGCGAGATCGGGCCTGCCGCCCGGCAGCTGCTCGTTCCGGCGGTGGCGGCGGAGTAGAGGCTAGCCCTTCGTCCGCGCCCGGGGATGGGCCGCGTCGAAGGCATCCATCAACCGCGCGGCATCCACCTTCGTGTAGAGCTGGGTTGTCGAGAGCGAGGCGTGGCCCAGGAGTTCCTGAATGCCGCGCAGGTCGCCGCCCCGGGCCAGCAGGTGCGTCGCGAAGGAATGGCGCAGGGCGTGCGGTGTCGCGCTGTCCGGCAGGCCCAATGCTCCCCGAAGCTCCTCGACCGCGAGCTGGATGATACGGGGCGACAGCGGCCCGCCGCGCGCACCGACGAAGAGCGGCCCTTCCGGCGCCAGAACGTAAGGGCACAGGTGCAGATAGTCCTCTACCGCTCGCTGAATCGCGGGAATTACGGGCACGCTGCGCATCTTGCCGCCCTTGCCCGTCACCGTGATCGAATCGGTGCCATGGACCGGCGCGTCCCGACGCTGGAGGCCGAGGGCCTCCGAGATGCGCAGGCCCGCCCCGTAGAGCAGCGCCAGGACGGCCGCATCCCGCGCGAGGATCCAGGGCTTCCGGTCCCCGCCCGCCCGCAGCTCCGTGTCCGTCACCGCGACGGCGGACGAGGCGGACAGGGGGCGCGGCAGGTTCTTGTCCACCTTCGGGGTGCGAATCGCCGCGAAGGCCGAGGCGGTTCCGTGCCCCTCCCGCTCCAGGTGCCGCGCGAAGGAGCGCAGGGCGGCGAGCTGGCGCATGAGCGAGCGGCTCTGAACCGCCTCCATGCGCCGGGCCGCCAGGAAAGAGCGGATGTCGAGGGGCTTGAGCCCCAGGATCGCCTTCACGCCCGGCGGCTCCCCGAGGTGACCCGTCAGGAACGTCAGGAACTGCCGCAGATCCCGGGAATAGGCCTCGACGGTCTTCGCCGACAGGCGGCGCTCCTTGGCCAGGGAGGCGAGCCATTGCATGGCCTCCTGCCGGGTATCCGCCGCGCCGGGCAGGGCGAGTTCGGTCAATTGCGCTTGAGGTTTTGAGTCTGCCACCGGCCCAGGATCTGCTGTATGAGGTTGCGAGGAGACGGCCTCGATAGGCCGGAGCATAACGACGTCAGGACTAACGCTTCTTGAACGCCGTCACCGTGCTTTGCCCAGGGGAGGGGAAATGACCGACGCGACAGGACTGGTCCCGGGGACCGCCGGCTATGGCGACCAGGCCGATCTCCTGGCGGAACAATACGAGAGCGTGACCTTCGACGGAATCTACGGTCCCCTCACGGAATTCATCCCCGGTTCCGGCAGAGCACTCGACATCGGCGCCGGAACCGGCCGTGACGCGGCAGCTCTCGCGGCAAGAGGGTTCCAGGTTCTGGCCGTCGAACCGACGACCGAGTTGCGGGCGCACGGCCAGCGACTTCATCCGGACCCTAAGATCTCGTGGCTCGACGATTCCCTTCCGGAGCTCTCGAAGGTCCGTGCTCAGGACGGTCTCTACGACCTGATCCTCATGACGGCTGTATGGATGCACCTGGATACCGAGGAACAGGACAGGGCCCTTTCGCGGATCTCGTCGCTTCTGGCTCCGATGGGAAGCATTCTGATGTCGGTCCGCCGCGGGACCGTCCCGGCAGGCCGACGGATGTTCGAGGTGCCGGTGGATCCACTGATCGCCAAAGCTCACGGGCACGGGCTGACCCTGCTCGGAAGGCGTGACACCGGGGACATGTTCGGACGCAATGATGTCACCTGGTCAAAGCTCGCCTTCAAAAAGATGAGCTCCGCTCCGTCGTCTTCGTCGCAAACCACACCCATATCCGTACCTTGATGGTTTCAAGAATCGCCGATGTCCTCATCCCGCTGGCGCTCGATACGGCCTACAGCTACGCGGTTCCGGACGGCCTCGCCCTGAAGGAGGGCGACGTGGTGCAGGTGCCGCTGGCCACCCGCGAGGTGGCCGGGGTGGTCTGGAGCCTGCGCGAGGGGCAGGGCGCCAATTTCAAGAAGGTGACCGGCCTCATCGAGGCGCCCGCCCTGTCGCCGAAGATGCGGAAATTCCTGAATTGGGTGGCCTGGTATACCCTGGCTCCGAAGGGCTCGGCCCTCGCCATGGGCCTCAAGCTCGTGGACGGGGAGCGGCCGGAGGTCGTCCGCGTCGGCGTGAAGCTGGCCGACCGGCTGCCCAAGCGCATGACGCCCGCGCGCCAGAAGGTCATCGAGGCGGCACAGGACGGCGTCGTCAGGCTCAAGAGCGAACTGGCCCACATGGCCGGCGTCAGCGCCGGCGTCGTCGACGGCCTCATCGATGAAGGAACCCTGGAGACCGTCGCCCTGCTGCAGGAGCCGATTGCCGAGGCTCCAGATCCTGACTTCCGCGAGGCGGGTCTCTCGGACGGCCAGAGCGAGGCGGCGGCGGCGCTGATCGCCTCCATGGCCGAGGAGCATCCGCCCGTCACCCTCCTCGAAGGCGTCACCGGCTCCGGCAAGACGGAGGTCTATTTCGAGGCCGTGGCCGAAACCGTGCGCCAGGGACGGCAGGCGCTGATCCTGATGCCGGAAATCGCGCTCACCGCCCAGTTCCTCGACCGATTCGCCGCCCGTTTCGGCGTGAAGCCGGCGACCTGGCATTCGGGAATCACCGGCCGCAAGCGGGAACGCCTCTACGGCGCCATCGCCTCAGGGGAGGCGAAGGTCGTGGCGGGGGCGCGCTCCGCCCTTTTCCTGCCCTATGCCGATCTCGGCCTCATCGTGGTCGATGAGGAGCACGAGACCGCCTACAAGCAGGACGACGGGGTCCATTATCACGCCCGGGACATGGCGGTGGTCCGCGGGCGGATCGAGAACGCCCCCGTGGTGCTCGCCTCCGCGACGCCCTCCATCGAGAGCCGGGTCAACGTGCAGCGCGGACGGTACCGGCACGTGCGGCTGCCGGAGCGCTTCGGCGGCCGGCAAATGCCGCAGATCCGGGCCGTGGACCTGAGGCGGGAGACGATCCCGAAAGGCCGCTGGCTCTCGCCGACCCTGAACCTCTCGATCGAGGACACCCTGGGCCGGGGCGAGCAGGTGCTGCTCTTCCTCAATCGCCGGGGCTATGCGCCGCTCACCCTGTGCCGCGCCTGCGCTCACCGCTACGAGTGCCCCAACTGCTCGGCCTGGCTCGTGGAGCACCGGTTCCGCCGCGCCCTCGTCTGCCATCATTGCGGCCATGTGGAGCGGACGCCGCAGGCGTGCATCTCCTGCGGCAGCGTCGATTCGCTGGTGCCCTGCGGTCCGGGCGTCGAGCGCATCGCCGAGGAGGTGGCCGAGATCTTTCCGGACAAGCGCTGCATCGTCCTGTCGAGCGACATGCCCGGCGGCACCGAGCGCCTGCGCACGGAGCTCGCGGCCATCGCGGCGGGGGAGTTCGACATCGTCATCGGTACCCAGCTCGTGGCCAAAGGGCACAATTTCCCGCTCATGACCCTCGTCGGGGTGCTCGATGCCGATATCGGCCTCACCTCCGGCGACCCCCGGGCGGCGGAGCGCACCTTCCAGATGCTCCAGCAGGTGACCGGCCGCGCCGGCCGCGGCGAGAAGCCGGGGCGGGCCCTGGTCCAGACCTGGCAGCCGGACCATCCGGTGATCGCCGCCCTCGTGTCCGGCGATGCGGAGCGCTTCTACGAGGAGGAGATCCGCGTCCGGGAAATGGCCGGGCTCCCGCCCTTCGGCCGGCTCGCCTCCCTCATCGTGTCGGCGGCCGAGCGCGAGGCGGCCGAGGCCCATGCCCGCGCCATGGCGCTGGTGGCGGAGCCTCCGCCCGGCGTGACGGTCCTCGGCCCCGCCGAGGCGCCGCTCGCCCTGATCCGGGGACGCTACCGCTACCGGCTCCTCGTCAAGACGGAGCGGGAGGTCGACCTCCAGGCCTACCTACGCGACTGGATGTCCCGCTGCCCCAAGGTCAGGGGCAACACGAAGGTGGCGATCGACGTCGACCCGCAGAGCTTCCTATGAACGAGAATTTTTCCGAGAGCGCCATGACCAAGACCATTCACTGCATCCGCCACGGGCAATCCACCTTCAACGCCCATTACGAGCTCGAAAGAACAGATCCGCTCCATTTCGACGCGACGCTTTCCGAGCTCGGGCACCGGCAGGTGGCGGAGGCGGCGGCGCATGTGCGGGACGTACCCTACGAGCTCATCGTCACCTCGCCCCTGACCCGGGCGATCCAGACCACGCTCGGCCTCTTCCGGGATCACCCCTCGGCTTCCCTCATCCGGGTCGAGTGCCTCCACCGGGAGCATCTGGGCAACAGCTGCGATGTCGGCCGCTCGCCGCTCGCCCTGATGGAGGACTTTCCCGGCCTCGCCTTCGACCACCTCGACGAGGTCTGGTGGCACAAGGCGGGCGAGGCCGACGAGCGGGGCATCGTGGTCGAGCCGGAGGAGGTTCTGGTCGAGAGGGTGGACCGGTTCCGCTCCTGGCTGGCGGAGCGCCCGGAGCGCCTGATCGCCGTCGTCGGGCACGGAATGTTCTTCTATCACCTGACCGGCCGGCATCTGCGGAATTGCGAGATCGCAACGCTCGAGTTGTGAGTCCTTCCGGCGGCCGTTCGGGCTCTTCCTCGAACTGTTCGGCCGCACCGGGCCTAGCTCTCCTTGCGCCTGCGGAAAACCCATGCTAGTGCACCCCCGCCTGACGGGCGGAGAGACGTCCCGCTTTGGCTCATTTCCACCGACCTGACGGGTTTCCCGACAGCCCCCAACGGACTGCCGGTTTGAGACCCTTAGGATTTGAGAGAGACGATTGACGTGGCGCAAAGCGGTTCGAATGAAGGACCTCTCCTGTCGGGCGTAGCCTTACGCTACGCCACGGCGCTCTTCGAGCTCGCTCGGGAATCGAATGCCGTCGATGCCGTTGCCGACGACCTCGGCCGCTTCAACGAGCTGATCCAGGGCAGCGAGGACTTGCAGCGCCTGATCCGCAACCCCATCTTCACGGCGGAAGAACAGTCGGGCGCCGTCGATGCCATTCTGAACCGGGCCGGCATTTCCGGCTTGGCCGGCAACTTCATCCGGCTGGTCGCCTCCAAGCGCCGCCTCTTCGCCCTTCCCGACATGATCCGCGCCTACCAGGATCGGGTCTCGGACGCAAAAGGCATCGTCCGGGCGCAGGTCATTCTCGCCGAGACGCCTTCCGACGGCGTGCTGAACGAAATCAAGGCGGCGCTGCGCGACGTCGCCAAGGCTGACGTCTCCGTCGACGTCAGGATCGACCCGAGCCTCATCGGCGGCCTCATCGTGAAGATGGGCTCCCGCATGGTGGATGCCTCGGTGCGCACCAAACTCAATTCCATTCGTCTAGCGATGAAAGAGGTCCGCTGATGGACATTCGAGCCGCTGAGATCTCCGCGATCCTCAAAGAGCAGATCAAGAACTTCGGCACCGAGGCCGAGGTCACCGAAGTCGGTCAGGTCCTGTCCGTCGGCGACGGCATTGCCCGTTGCTACGGCCTCGACAACGTCCAGGCCGGCGAGATGGTCGAATTCGAGAGCGGCGTGCGCGGCATGGCCCTCAACCTCGAGACCGACAACGTCGGCGTCGTGATCTTCGGTTCCGACCGCGAGATCGCCGAGGGCCAGACCGTGAAGCGCACGGGCGCCATCGTGGACGTGCCGGTCGGCAAGGGCCTGCTCGGCCGTGTCGTCGACGCCCTCGGCAACCCGATCGACGGCAAGGGTCCGATCCAGTCGACCGAGCGCCGCCGCGTGGACGTGAAGGCCCCCGGCATCATTCCGCGCAAGTCGGTGCACGAGCCGATGGCGACCGGCCTCAAGGCCATCGACGCCCTGATCCCGGTTGGCCGCGGCCAGCGCGAGCTGATCATCGGCGACCGCCAGACCGGCAAGACCGCCATCGCCCTCGACACGATCCTGAACCAGAAGCCGCTGAACCAGGGCAACGATGAGTCGCAGAAGCTGTACTGCGTCTACGTGGCCGTCGGTCAGAAGCGCTCCACGGTGGCCCAGTTCGTGAAGGCGCTCGAAGAGAACGGCGCGCTGGAGTACTCCATCATCATCGCGGCCACCGCCTCGGACCCGGCCCCGATGCAGTTCCTGGCTCCCTTCTCGGGCTGCGCCATGGGCGAGTTCTTCCGCGACAACGGCATGCATGCCGTGATCGTGTACGACGACCTCTCCAAGCAGGCCGTCGCCTATCGCCAGATGTCGCTGCTTCTGCGCCGTCCGCCGGGCCGCGAGGCCTATCCGGGCGACGTGTTCTACCTGCACTCCCGCCTGCTGGAGCGCGCCGCGAAGCTCAACGACGACAACGGCGCCGGCTCGCTCACCGCCCTGCCGGTCATCGAGACCCAGGCCAACGACGTGTCGGCCTACATCCCGACCAACGTGATCTCGATCACCGACGGTCAGATCTTCCTTGAGACGGACCTGTTCTACCAGGGCATCCGCCCGGCGGTGAACGTCGGCCTCTCGGTGTCCCGCGTGGGCTCCGCGGCCCAGACGAAGGCGATGAAGAAGGTCGCCGGCAAGATCAAGGGCGAGCTGGCCCAGTACCGCGAGATGGCGGCCTTCGCCCAGTTCGGCTCCGACCTCGACGCCACGACCCAGCGCCTGCTGAACCGCGGCTCGCGCCTGACCGAGCTCCTGAAGCAGCCGCAGTTCTCGCCGCTGAAGATGGAAGAGCAGGTCGCGGTGATCTATGCCGGCGTGAACGGCTACCTCGATCAGCTTCCGGTCAACCGGGTGCGCGCCTTCGAGGACGGTCTCCTCAGCCTGCTGCGCGGCAAGCACGCCGACATCCTCGAGTCCATCCGTGCCTCGAAGGACCTGTCGAGCGACACGGAAGCGAAGCTCAAGGACGTCGTCCAGTCCTTCGCCAAGTCGTTCTCGTAAGATCCAGCCGGGATACCGGAGAGGGTAGGGCCGCTCGATGCCGAGCTTAAAAGACCTTCGTAACCGCATCGCCTCCGTCAAGGCGACGCAGAAGATCACCAAGGCCATGCAGATGGTGGCCGCCGCGAAGCTGCGCCGTGCGCAGACCGCGGCGGAAGCCGCGCGTCCTTACGCGCAGCGCATGGCCGAAGTGCTCGGCAACCTCGCGTCCGGCATCACCGTCGGGCCCGAGACGCCGCGTCTCCTGGCCGGCACCGGTTCCGACCGCGTTCACCTGCTGATCGTGTGCACCGCGGAGCGTGGGCTCTGCGGCGCCTTCAACTCCTCCATCTCCCGTCTCGCCCGCGAGCATGCCACCCGGCTCATCGCCGAGGGCAAGACGGTCAAGATCATCTGCGTCGGCAAGAAGGGCTACGACATCCTGCGTCGCCAGTTCTCCCAGCAGATCATCGAGTTCGTCGACCTGCGCTCCGTGCGCCAGATCGGCTTCGAACAGGCGGACATGATCGCCCAGAAGGTGCTCGGCCTGTTCGAGCAGGGCGAGTTCGACGTGGCGACCCTGTT
Organism: Microvirga sp. GCM10011540; assembly: GCF_042650665.1. Classification (NCBI taxonomy): domain Bacteria; kingdom Pseudomonadati; phylum Pseudomonadota; class Alphaproteobacteria; order Hyphomicrobiales; family Methylobacteriaceae; genus Microvirga; species Microvirga sp. GCM10011540. The sequence continues at coordinate 276,932 of NZ_JBHSBQ010000005.1, forward strand.
CTACTCCCAGTTCCGCTCCGTCATCGCTCAGATCCCGACCGCGCAGCAGATCGTGCCGACGCAGATCGAAGCCACGGGCGCCGCCTCGGACGCCGTCTACGAGTACGAGCCCGAGGAAGGCGAGATCCTGGAGACGCTCCTGCCGCGGAACCTGACCGTGCAGATCTTCCGCGCGCTCCTGGAAAACGCCGCCTCCGAACAGGGCGCGCGCATGAGCGCCATGGACAATGCGACCCGCAACGCGGGCGAAATGATCAAGAAGCAGACGATGACCTACAACCGGTCCCGTCAGGCGATGATCACCAAGGAACTGATCGAAATCATCTCGGGCGCCGAGGCGCTCTGACGACATCCGAGAGGAGCCAATCATGGCCAACACCGCTACCACTGCCGGTAAAGCGACCGGTCACATTACGCAGGTCATCGGCGCCGTCGTCGACGTGCAGTTCGAAGGCCACCTGCCGGAGATCCTGAACGCTCTCGAGACGACGAACGGCGGCAGCCGTCTGGTGCTCGAAGTGGCTCAGCAGCTCGGCGAGAACACCGTCCGCTGCATCGCCATGGACACCTCCGAGGGCCTCGTCCGCGGCCAGGAGGTCACGGACACGGGCGCCCCGATCTCGGTTCCGGTCGGCACCGCCACCCTCGGCCGCATCATGAACGTCATCGGCGAGCCGGTGGACGAAGCCGGCCCGATCGAGGGCGAAAGCCTCCGCGCCATCCACCAGCCGGCCCCGTCCTACGCCGAGCAGTCCACCGAGGGCCAGATCCTCGTGACGGGCATCAAGGTCGTCGACCTGCTCGCTCCCTACGCGAAGGGCGGTAAGATCGGCCTCTTCGGCGGCGCGGGCGTCGGCAAGACCGTGCTCATCATGGAGCTCATCAACAACGTCGCGAAGGCCCACGGCGGCTACTCCGTGTTCGCCGGCGTCGGCGAGCGCACCCGCGAGGGCAACGACCTCTATCACGAGATGATCGAGTCGAAGGTGAACGTGGATCCCCGCGAGGCCGGTTCGGCCGCCGGGTCCAAGTGCGCCCTCGTCTACGGCCAGATGAACGAGCCTCCGGGCGCCCGCGCCCGCGTCGCGCTCACCGGACTGACCGTCGCCGAGAACTTCCGCGACCAGGGCCAGGACGTGCTGTTCTTCGTGGACAACATCTTCCGCTTCACCCAGGCGGGCTCCGAGGTGTCGGCGCTTCTCGGCCGTATTCCTTCGGCCGTGGGCTACCAGCCGACCCTGTCGACCGACATGGGCGCCCTGCAGGAGCGCATCACCACCACCACCAAGGGCTCGATCACCTCGGTGCAGGCCATCTACGTGCCCGCCGACGACCTGACCGACCCGGCCCCGGCCACCTCCTTCGCCCACCTCGACGCCACGACCGTGCTGTCGCGTTCGATCGCCGAGAAGGGCATCTACCCGGCCGTGGACCCGCTCGACTCCACCTCGCGCATGCTCGACCCCCGCGTCGTCGGCGAGGAGCACTACGAGGTGGCCCGCCGCGTCCAGTCGACCCTGCAGCGCTACAAGTCGCTCCAGGACATCATCGCGATCCTGGGCATGGACGAGCTCTCGGAAGAGGACAAGCTGACCGTGGCCCGCGCCCGCAAGATCGAGCGCTTCCTCAGCCAGCCGTTCCACGTGGCCGAGGTCTTCACCGGCTCCCCCGGCAAGCTCGTGTCCCTCGAGGACACCATCAAGGGCTTCAAGGGTCTGGTCGACGGCCAGTACGATCACCTTCCCGAGGCGGCCTTCTACATGGTCGGCACCATCGAGGAAGCGGTCGAGAAGGCCCAGCGCCTGGCCGCCGAAGCGGCATAAGCCTGCACAAGACATTCCCGGAGCGCCTCGCGCGCTCCGGGTTCTCCGACGACCGAACTCCCCAAGCAATCCCGTGCCGCGCCCCGCGGCGGACAGGATGACGAAGAGCTAAGATGGCGACCTTCAACTTCGAACTCGTCTCCCCTGAGCGTGTGCTGTTCTCAGGCCAGGTCGACGCGGTGATCCTGCCCGCCTCCGACGGCGAGATGACGGTCCTGGCCGGTCACGCCCAGATGATGACGACCCTCAAGACGGGATTCCTCATCATCACCGACACGCCCGGCAACGGCCGGCGCGTCCTGGTGCGCGGCGGCTTCGCCGACGTGAACCCGAACGGCCTCACCGTCCTCGCCGAGCGCGCCCTGCCGGCCGAGGAGCTGACCCAGGAAATCCTGGACCGGGAGATCCTCCAGGCCGAGATGCAGTACGACGCCACCAACGATCCCGCCGCGAAGCACGCGGCCGAATCGGCGGTCGCCCAGCTGCGCGAGGCCAAGGCGGCCCTGAACTTCTGATCCTGAAACAACCCGGCCCAGCCGGGTTTTTCTTTGCCATGACGCCCGACGCGCCGCTCATTCTGACGCTCGCCATCGACGAGCCGTCCTTCGCCTTCTTCCAGGCGCAGCGGCAGCGCCATTTTCCGCCCGAGCGAAACCATATCCCGGCGCACCTGACGCTCTTCCACAAGCTTCCGGCCGACAAGGAAGGTGCGGTCCTGGCCGCCGTCGCGGAAGCGGCCGCAGCCCAGCCGCCATTCCCGCTCGAGGTCACGGGCCTCCGCTCCCTCGGCCGCGGCGTCGCCTATACCCTCGCGTCTCCGACGCTTGCGCAGCTCCGCCTCGGCCTCGCCAGGCAATGGGCGCTCTGGCTCACCCTTCAGGACCGCCAGAAGCACCAACCGCACATCACGGTCCAGAACAAGGTGGATCCCGAGCAGGCCCGCGCGCTGCTCACGCGCCTCCAGGCCGCGTTTACGCCCTTCACCATCGAGGCGGAAGGCCTCCACCTCTGGCGCTATCGGGGCGGCCCATGGGAGCATCTCCGGACCTGTCCCTTCACGCCCGCGAAGGCCTGAGGGGGGGAGGGCTACTCCCCCATCGCGATCAGGTTGGCGTTGCCCCCCGCCGCCGCCGTGTTGATCGTCACGGTCTGCTCGGTGGCGAAGCGCAAAAGATAGTGCGGCCCGCCCGCCTTCGGGCCCGTGCCCGACAGGCCGTGCCCGCCGAAAGGCTGCACGCCCACCACCGCGCCGATCATGTTGCGGTTCACGTAGACGTTGCCGACCGACAGGCGCTCGACCACCTGCTCGACGGTGGCATCGATGCGCGAATGGACGCCGAGCGTCAGTCCGTATCCCGAGGCGTCGATGGCATCGAGAACCTCGGCGAGGCGGCCCGCCTTATAGCGGACCACATGCAGGACCGGACCGAACACCTCCTCCGCCAGGTCGTGCGGCTTGTTCAGCTCGAAGATATGCGGCGCCACATAGGTGCCGGCAGCCGGCGCTTCGCCAGCATAATGCACCTTCGCCGCGCGCTTCATGGCGTTCACGTGGGCTTCCAGCTTCTCCTTCGCCTCCCGGTCGATGACCGGTCCGATATGGGTGGAGATCTCACGGGGATCGGCGAGCTTCAGCTCGCGGGCGCTGCCGGCGATCATCTCGATCATGCGGTCGGCCACGTCCTCCTGCACGCAAAGCAGGCGCAGGGCCGAGCAGCGCTGCCCGGCGGACCGGAAGGCCGACATCGTCACGTCGTCGGCCACCTGCTCGGGAAGAGCCGTGGCATCGACGATCATGGCGTTGATGCCGCCGGTCTCGGCGATCAGCGGCACGATGGCCGCGTCCTTGCCGGCGAGGGTCCGGTTGATGATCCGCGCCACCTCGGTCGAGCCGGTGAAGACCACGCCCGCGACATCCCTGTGCTCCACGAGGCGCGCGCCGACGCGGCCGTCGCCCGGCACCAGATGAAGCGCCGTTTTCGGAATTCCCGCCTCGTGCAGGATCCGCACGGCCAAATCGGCGATCAGGGGCGTCTGCTCGGCAGGCTTCGCCACCACCGCATTTCCCGCCATGAGCGCGGCCGTCACCTGCCCGAGGAAGATGGCCAGAGGGAAGTTCCAGGGCGAGATCGCCACGAACACCCCGCGCCCGCGCAGGCGCAGCACGTTGCTTTCTCCCGTGGGGCCGGGCATCGCCTCGCCGGGCCCGAAGAGGGAGCGGCCCTGAACCGCGTAATAGCGGCAGAAGTCGACCGCCTCGCGCACCTCCGACAGAGCGTCGTCGAGGGTCTTGCCGGCCTCCGTCTGCAGGAGATGAAGAAGGGCGCCGCGGCGGGTCTCCAGGAGGTCGGCCGCGCGCATCAGGGCCTTCGCCCGAGCCGGCGCATCCGTGCGGCTCCAGGCGGGGAACCCGGCCCCTGCGGCAGCCATCGCCCTGTCGGCGGTCTCGGGCGAGGCCTCGACCACCTGCCCGACGATTGTCGTGCCGTCGATGGGGCTCACCACCGGGCGCGTCTCGCCGGAAGCGGCCCTGCCGTCGATCAGCGGCTCCGCCCTGTAGGTCTGCCGTGCCCCCTTGGCGATCTCGGCGAGCAGGGCATCGAGAGCGGCCTGGTGGCCGAATTCCACGCCCTTCGAGTTGGCGCGCTCCGGGCCGTAGAGGTCGCGGGGCAGCGGCAGTTTCGGGTGCCGGGCATGATCGGCAGACACGATGATGTCGGCCGGGCGCTTGAGGAGCAATTCGACCGGCACGGACGGGTCCGCCGCCACCGACACGAAGGACGAATTCGCCCCGTTCTCCAGCAGGCGCCGCACCAGATAGGCCAGGAGATCCCGGTGGCCGCCGACCGGCGCATAGGCGCGGCAGGCGAGGCCCGGCTCGTCTTCGAGCAGGCGCCCATAGAGCGCCTCGCCCATGCCGTGCAGGCGCTGGAACTCGTAGCCGTCGCGACCGCCGGCCCGCTCGATGATCGAGGCCACGGTCAGGGCGTTGTGGGTGGCGAATTGCGGATAGATGCGCGGGCGAAGCGCCAGCAGCTTCTCGGCGCACGCCATATAGTTGAGATCCGTCATCGCCTTGCGGGTGAAGACCGGATAATCGTCGAGCCCCCGCTCCTGGGCGCGCTTCACCTCGGTGTCCCAATAGGCCCCCTTCACGAGGCGCACCATCATCTGCCGGTCATAGCGCTCGGCCATGGCCGCGATGGCGTCGATCACGGCGCCGGCGCGCTTCTGATAGCCCTGGATCGCGAGGCCGAAGCCGCTCCAGCCGGCCAGCGACGGATCGGCCAGGACGGCCTCGATGACCTCCAGAGACAATTCGAGACGATCCGCCTCCTCGGCGTCGATGGTGAAGTTGAGGTCGTAGGACTTCGCCTTTTGCGCCAGCTCGACCACGAGGGGCACGAGCTCGCGCATGACCCGCTCGCGGCTCGTGGCCTCGTAGCGCGGGTGGAGCGCGGACAGCTTGACCGAGATCCCCGGACGGTTCGGCAGCGGCTCGTTGCCCGCGGAGCGGCCGATGGCGTCGATGGCGGAGGCATAGGAGTCGTAGTAGCGCCGCGCGTCCTCCGCCGTGCGGGCGCCTTCGCCCAGCATGTCGAAGGAATAGCGATAGATCCGGCCCTTGGCAGACCCGGCCCGCTTCAGGGCTTCCTCGATGGTCTGGCCGAGCACGAAGTGGTTGCCCATCACCCGCATGGCCTGGCGTGTCGCCGTGCGCACGGCGGGGAGGCCCAGCCGCTTGGTGAGCTGGCGCAAAATCCCTTCCGGCGTCTCGCCCGGCTGGATCACCCGTGCGGTGATGCCGAGCGCCCACGCGGAGGCCGAGACGAGGAAGGCGTCGGACTTCGCCTCGTGACCGGCGAAATTGCCCTGTCCCAGCTTGTCCTCGATCAACCGGTCGGCGGTGGCGGCGTCGGGCACCCGCAGCAGCGCCTCGGCCAGCACCATCAGCGCAAGCCCCTCCTTGGTGGAGAGCGCGTATTCCCGCAGCATCTCCTCGACGCCGCCCAGGCCCCCGCCCTTGGCGCGGATCGCCTCGATCAGGCGCGTGGCGCGGTGGTCGATCCGCTTCTCCCGCTCCGCCGACAGGCGCGAGCCGGCGAGGAGGCGGGCGGCGATGGCCTCGTCGGCCTCCGCATAAGGTGGGTTGAAGGGCACGGGGTCGGCGGGCTTCAGGCTCATGACGTTCTCCGGAACTCCGGAGAATATAGGAGGCAGGCAACCGTGATTCGATAGCAATAATCGCCGCCTTGCCTTAGATTGCGCGGCAGAACAGCTGAAGATCCGTGAAAAATGCCAGAGATCGACCGAATAGATCGAAAGATCCTGAAGCTCCTCCAGAGCGACGGCCGGATCGCCGCCGTGGATCTGGCCGAAAAGGTGGGCCTGTCTCCGACCTCGACCAGCGAGCGGATGAAGCGTCTGCAGCGGGAGGGATACATCGCCGGGTTCGGGGCGCGGCTCGATCCGCACCGCCTGGGGCTGGAGCTTCTGGTCTTCGTCGAGGTCTCTCTCGACAAGACCACGCCGGATGTGTTCGAGAAATTTGCCGAGGCCGTGCGGCGCGCGCCCGAGGTTCTGGAGTGCCACATGGTGGCCGGGGGGTTCGACTACCTGGTCAAGACCCGCGTCGCCGACATGGCGGCCTACCGCCGCTTTCTCGGCGAGACCCTCCTGGCGCTTCCGGGCGTCAAGGAGACCCGCACCTACGCGGTGATGGAGGAGGTCAAGAGCGACGGGGATCTGCCGGTCTGACCGGCAACGAAAAAGGCGGCTTTCGCCGCCTTTTCCTTGGTCGCATCGTTGGGGCGCTTTAGCCCGTGATGGCCGCCTGTTCGTTCTTCGTCTTCCAGAGGGAGAAGACGACGCCGCCGGCGATCAGGGCGAGCGTGACGCTCAGGGAGATCGTCGGGTCCAGCTTGCCCACGAGCTGGTTCCAGAAGATCTTGCCGCCGATGAAGACGAGCACGAGCGCCAGCGCGTATTTCAGGTAGTGGAACCGGTGCACCATCGCGGCCAGGGCGAAGTAGAGGGCGCGCAGGCCGAGGATCGCCATGATGTTCGCCGTGTAGACCACGAAGGTGTCCGTGGTGATGGCGAAGATCGCCGGAACCGAATCGACCGCGAAGATCAGGTCGGCGATGTTGATCACCACGAGGGCGAGGAAGAGCGGCGTCGCCCAGGTGACGAGCCTGCCGGTCTTCGGATCGGGCTCCCGCACGAAGAAGTGCTGCTCGTGGAGCCGGTCGGTCACCCGCATGTGCTTGCGCAGGAAGCGCACCACGGGGTTCTTCTCGATGTCGGGATCGCTCTCGGGCACGATCAGCATCTTGATGCCCGTGATGATCAGGAACGCGCCGAACACATAGAGAAGCCACGCATATTCCTGCACCAGCGCCGCGCCGAGCGCGATCATGATGCCGCGAAGCACGATGACGCCGATGATGCCCCAGACCAGGGCGCGGTACTGGTATTTCCTCGGAATCGCGAAATAGCTGAAGATCAGCGAGATCACGAAGACGTTGTCGATCGAGAGCGACTTCTCGATGAAGAAGCCGGTGAAGTAGGCGATGCCGGCATGGCTTCCATCCTGGGTGACCAGGAGGCCCGCCTCGAACGCCCACCAGATGTAGGCGCCGAAGAGCACGGCGATGCCGATATAGAAGGCAGAAAGCAGGAGGCTCTGCTTCACGCCGAGCTCTTTATCCTTCCTGTTGAGGATGCCGAGATCGAAGGCGAGCAGAAAGACGACAAGGCTCAGGAAGGCCGTCCACATCCAGACGGGCTTTCCCAGCCATTCCATGAGCAGGAATTCTGGCATAACCGGACCTATGATTGCTGTTTCACGAGCATCGGCTCCGACATCACGGGCGCATGTCGCGTCCCGTCAGAGGGGCCCGGTCACCGATAAGGTGCAGGTAGGGACGACCGTTTTGGGCGTCAAGACCCCAACTTGAGCAGCCGATGTCGTTTTCTTGTTCAGCGGATGCCTTGACGTGCGGTGCAATTCTGCTTGCATGAGCGGGACTTATGAACCCGGACGGCGCGGACCCTCGGCGGTCCTCAGGGCCTCCGATCTCCCGACGACGACGGCAAGAACAGAGGTAGCGGTAATGGTTTTCGATGGTTCGGCAGGAGCCGGATGGTGGATCAGGGGCGTGGTGGCAGGCGCGGCCATGCTTCTCGGCTCGGTCGCAGCCCAGGCGCAGACGCCGGTGCGGTTCACGTTGGATTGGCGCTGGGAGGGGCCGGCGGCTCCCTTCGCGGTCGCGCTCGAAAAGGGGTACTTCAAGGAAGAGGGCCTCGACGTGACCATCGACCCGGCGGCCGGCTCCCGTGAGCCGATCTCCCGGGTGGCCTCGGGCACCTACGATGCCGGCTTCGGCGACATCAATTCCCTGGTGCGGTTCCGCGACGAGAACCCGGATTCCGGCATCAAGGCCGTGATGATGATGTACGACCGGCCGCCCTTCGCGATCATCGGACGCAAGAGCCGCGGCATCACGAAGGACATTTCGAGCCTTCAGGGCCGAACCTTCGGCGCGCCTGCGGCAGACGGCGCCTATGCCCAGTGGCCGATCTTCAAGTCGGTCAACAACATCGACGATTCCAGCATGAAGTTCGAGAATGTGGGCTTCCCGGTGCGCGAGCCGATGCTGGCCCAGGGCGAGGTCGACGCGGTCTTCGGGTTCGCCATGTCGTCCTACATCAACCTGAAGTCCCGCGGCGTGCCGGCGGACGACATCGTCGTCCTGCCCATGAGCGAGTACGGGGTCGATCTCTACGGCAACGCGGTCATCGTCTCCGAGAAGTTCGCCAGGGAGAAGCCGGAGGCGGTCAAGGGCCTGCTGCGCGCGATCATGAAGGGGGTCCAGGATACGATCAAGGACCCGGCCGCCGCGGTCGAGGCCGTCCTCAAGCGCAACGACGTCGCCAAGAAGGACGTGGAGCTGGAGCGCCTCAAGATGGTGCTGGATCAGAACATGATCACGCCCTGGGTGAAGGAGAACGGCTTCGGCGGGATCGACAAGGAGCGGTTCGCCAAGTCCCTCGATCAGATCGGGCTGACCTTCAACTACAAGCAAAAGCCGAAGGCGGAGGACATCTTCACCGACGAGTTTCTTCCTCCCGCCGACCAGAGGAAAGTGAACTGAGCCCGGGCCGGGTCGCGCGAGCGATCCGGCCCTTTCTTTCTCCGGCTGACAGATCCTCATGAAGACCTTCGTCGACATTCACGACGTGACCCACGTCTATGCGCGGGCCGAGGACGGCGTTCCGGCCGTCGAGAACCTCAACATCCGGATCCAGGAAGGGGAGTTCGCCGCCATCGTCGGTCCGTCGGGCTGCGGCAAGTCCACCCTCATGAAGCTCGCCACGGGCCTTCAGTTTCCCAGGAAGGGAACCGTGATCGTGGACGGCAAGCAGGTCGGCGCTCCCGTGAAGCTCGCCGGCATGGCCTTCCAGAACCCCACCATGCTGCCCTGGCGCACCACCCTCGACAACATCCTCCTGCCGCTCGAGATCGTGCAGCCGCACCGCTCGCGGCTGCGCAAGCACAAGGCGGAGTATGTCGCCAAGGCCGAGGCCCTGCTGGCCCAGGTGGGATTGAAGGGCCAGGGGCACAAATATCCCTGGCAGCTCTCGGGCGGCATGCAGCAGCGCGCCTCCCTGTGCCGCGCGCTGATCCACGAGCCCAAGCTCCTCATGCTCGACGAGCCCTTTGGGGCGCTCGATACCTTCACCCGCGAGGAATTGTGGTGCGTGATCCGCGACCTGCACGCGGCGCAGGGGGTGACAGTCATCCTCGTGACCCACGATCTGCGCGAGGCGGCCTTCCTTGCCGACCGGATCTTCTGCATGAGCGCCCGGCCCGGCCGCATCGTCGCCGAGCGCGAGGTGGAATTTCCCCGGCCCCGCGATCTCGAGATCACCTACACGCCCGAATTTTCGGCCCTCGTTCACGAGCTGCGCGGCCGCATCGCGCAGGCGCGGATGGCGGCCTGAGGTTGCCCATGTCGACCAAACGTCAGCTCGCCCTTGCCCCCTGGATCTTCACCGTCGGCTTCTTCGCCCTGTGGGAGATCGTCTGCCGCGTCCTCGACGTCTCGAGCTTCATCCTGCCGGCGCCCTCGACGATCCTGGAGGCGATCTGGGACTACCGGAACCAGCTCGCCTATCACGCCATGCACACGCTGTGGATGACGATCGCCGGCTTCGGCCTCGCCGTCGTCTTCGGCCTCCTGCTCGGCATGGCGCTCGGCGCCTCGCGGCTCATCAACGCCGGAACCTATCCGCTCCTCGTGGGCTTCAACTCCATCCCCAAGGTCGCGGTGGTGCCCATCCTCGTCTTCTGGTTCGGCGTCGGCTGGGTGCCCCCGGTCATGACGGCCTTCCTGATCTCGTTCTTCCCCATCGTGGTCAACGTGGCGACGGGCATCTCGACGGTGGAGCCCGAGATGGAGGACGTGCTGCGGGCGCTCGGCGCCTCCAAGCGCGACATCATCATGAAGGTGGGCCTGCCCCGGGCGATGCCGTATTTCTTCGGCTCGCTGAAGGTGGCGATCACGCTCGCCTATGTGGGCTCCGTCATCGGCGAGCAGAACGCCTCGAATGTGGGCATCGGCAATCTTCTCACCCGGGCCTCGGCCGCCTTCGAGGTTCCCCTCGTCTGGGCCGCCCTGGTGGTCCTCGCGGTGCTCGGCGTCATCATGTACGTGATCACCGCGCTCATCGAGCAGTCGATGACCGGCTGGGCGCAGCGCTCGCAGATGGCTAACGCCTGAGCGACAGCGGGTTGTCGGACAGGGCCGCGGCGTCGGGCTGGTCGATGCCGGGATTGCCGAGGAAGGCGTTCCAGAGCTTGTCGACCACCTCCCGTTCGAGATCGTCCACGATGAAGACCAGGCGGCTGCGCCGGTCCTCGCTCGGCCAGCGCGGCAGCACCGCCGGCACATGGATCACGTGCTGAACCCCGTGGATCACCACCGGATGCTCCGGGTCCTCGGCGAGGGCCACGAGACCCTTCACCCGTAGGAGCTTGGCTCCCTGAGACGAGCGCAGGAGGTCCAGGAACATGTCGAGGGTGCCCTGGCGGATCGGCCGGTCGCTGGTGAGGCAGAAGGCGCGGATGCGCTCGTCGTGCCGGTTCACGTCGTGGTGGTGATGATGGTGGTGGTGACCATGGCCGTGGTGATGGTGCCCGTGCTGATGGGCATGGCTTTCCCGCTCGGCCTCCTCGACCGCCTCGGCCTTCAGCCATTCCCGCACGTCGGCGATCCTGCCTTCGAAATCGAAGAGCCCGCCCGCGATGATCGCCTCGGCGGGCGCATCGGCTTCGAGGATCGTGGCGCCCGGGTTGAGCTGGCGCACCCGCTCGCGCAGGCGTGCGATGCTCTCCCGGTCCTCGACGAGGTCCGTCTTCGTCAGGACGATCCGCTCCGCGACCGCCGCCTGCTTCAGGGCCTCCCGATGGGCATCGAGGGTCGCGGCTCCGTTCACGGCGTCGATCACCGTCACCACGCCCTCGACCGCGTAGCGCATGGACAGGTAGGGATGGTAGAGCACCGCATGGAGGATCGGAGCCGGATCGGCGAGGCCGGTGGTCTCGATGATCACGCGCCGGAAGGGTGCGATCCTGCCGTTGTCGCGCTTGCGCAGCAGGTCCTCCAGGGTGGCGATCAGGTCGCCCCGGACGGTGCAGCAGAGGCAGCCCGCGGACAGCAGCACCATGCCCTCGTCCACCGTTTCGACGAGGAGATGGTCGAGCCCGATCTCTCCGAACTCGTTGATGATGACCACCGTGTCCTGGAGTGCCGGATCCTGAAGGAGCCGGTTCAGGAGGGTGGTTTTGCCCGCGCCCAGGAAGCCCGTCAGGATCGTCAGCGGAAGGGGAGCGGGAGGGGTGCGTGGGTCGGTCATGGGGTCAATCCGCGATGGCAACGATGGGCGCGCCCCTGTGGCGGCGCTGCTCCAGCAGGACATTGGCGATGATGGCGGACAGCACCAGGGTGCCGCCCGCCATCTGGAGGACGTCCAGGGTCTCGCCCAGGATGACCGCCGAAGACACGGCCGCCACGACCGGCTCGGTGCAATAGATGATGCCGGCGGCCACCGCCGTGATGCGCCCGAGCGCCAGGAACTGCAGCATGAAGCCGATCAGATAGCCGCCGATGGTCATGCCGACCGCGTAGGGCGCCACCGTCAGGGTGGAGGGCGGGTCGAGCTGGCCGGCCGCGAGGGCGATGAGGGCTGCCGTGGGCAGGACCAGGACGTGGATCCAGAACACCTTCGCCACGACGCCGGTGCGGCGGCAGCGGGCGGCGGCGAAGAACTGGGTGGCCGTGGCGAGACTGGCCGCGAAGGCGAGGGCGAGGCCGCGCCAGTCCAGGTCGCCGAAGGCGGGGCCGACCACCATGACGACGCCGATCGTCGCCACGGCCACCACCGCCAGCAGGGCCGGCGTGAGCTTGGTGCCCTCGACGAAGGGGCTCGCCAGAACGATGAAGATCGGAAAGGTGTAGAACACCACCGCGGCCACCGTGACCGGGATGTAGGCTACCGAGGAAAGATAGCAGACGCCCACGAGGGCCGTGGAAACCCCGAGGAGGGCCAGGGTGCCCCGCTCCTCCCGGGCCGTGGCCAGGGAACGCCGCAGGACGACGGCGGCGATCCCGACGAGCAGCAGCATCAGGAACACGCGGTAGACCACGATGGCCGATCCGCTCGCGCCCGCGAACGAGGCCATCCGGGCATAGACGATGTTGAGGCCGTAGAAGGTCGCCGAGCCGAGGGCGAAAAGCATACCGTGGGCGGGAGAGGCTGGATGGGTCATCGCGGCAACCGGGTTGGGGGCCGCACCGTTCGCGCGGTTTGCAGCCGATTGCAAGGGCCCTCCGCCCAAGAAGAAACCGGGCGATCCCTTTCTTGGGAGTTCGCCCGGTTCCGCGTGTCGGTTCTGAGGATCAGTTCTTGGACGATTTGGACTTCGTCGAAGCATCCGCCTTCTGGGGTGCCTTGGCTCCCGCCTTGGTGGCGCTCTTGCCCTCGCCCGTCACCGGCTTCAGGCTGACGCTGGCCCGCGGCTCGTCCTTGCCCTTGGCCTGCGCCTTCTCCTCGCCGGCGTCGTCGCTTTCCGCGGCAGGCTTGGCGGCGGCCTTGGTAGACTTCTTGGCCGGGGCAGCCTTCTTCTTGGTCTTGGCCTTCTGAGCCTCCTCGGCGGCCTTCTCCTTGGCCGCTTCGGCAGCGAGCTCGCTCTCCGAGGGAGGCGTCAGGCCGACCCAAACCCGCTCCGGCTGAACGGCGGAACGCGGGCCGAGGGTCGTGCGCATGGGCTTCGTCGTTCCCGCATAGGCCATCACGTCCGACGAGAAGAGGTTCGGCGTGTTCGTGTTCTCCTCCGCCACGGTCGTCGGGCTGTCCTCTTCCTTCGGCAGGGGGCCGCGCCGGTCGCAGATGACGGGGCGCAGGTCCGGCGGCGTCTGGAGGGACGAGGCGGGCAGGGCCGTCAGCGTCGGATTGGTGAAGTTGACCGAGCTGTTGAAGCCGCGGTCGAACAGGTCGGCAGCCTTCATGGTGCGCTCGTTGGCGGAGGGCGCGCCGAACACCACCGTGATCAGGTGGCGACCGTTGCGGGTGGCGGTGGCGACCACGTTGAAGCCGGAGGAGCAGATGAAGCCGGTCTTCATGCCGTCCGCGCCGGGATAGCGGCCGATGAGGCCGTTGGTGTTGCGCATGATCCGGCGGCCGAACTGGATGGCGCCGATATGGAACAGGTCCTGGTGATCCGGGAATTCGAGCAGGAGCGCGCGGGCGAGGATCGCCATGTCGCGCGCCGTGGTCTGGTTGCGCTCGTCGGGCAGCCCGTGAGGATTGGCGAAATGGCTGCTGCTCATGCCGAGGCGCTGCGCCGTCGCATTCATCAGCTCGGAGAAGCCGTCGATGGAGCCGCCGAGGTTTTCGGCGATGGTCGCGGCGACATCGTTCGCCGACTTGACCATGATGATCTTGAGCGCATTGTCGAGGCGGATCTGGGTGCCCGGCTTGAAGCCCATCTTGGACGGCGGCTGCGACGCCGCGCTTTCCGAGACGGTCAGAAGCTTGTCCATGCTGGCCTGGCCGCTGCGGATCTGATCGAGCGCCACATAGGTGGTCATCAGCTTGGTGACCGAAGCCGGATACCAGGGATCGGTCGCCCGCTCCGCGTGGAGGACGCGGCCGGACTCAACTTCCACGACGAGAGCCGGAGTACTGGCCCAGGCTGCCCCGCTCACGAGAGCGGCGAAGGCCAGGACGGTCATACGGATGGCTCGGCTTGCGTTCATACGGAACGGCTCCATGAAGTCGATTGTGGCAGAGGGGAGTCCGACGGACCCGCTTGCGCCAGCTAGGCTATTTTTAGTCCTGCGCCCCAGTTATGACCAGGGTCAGAACGGCTTATTGTTCATGAATATCCACCCTTTCTAAGGGATTCCATGGCAAGAGAGTGGCAAGAGCCGCGCGCTTTGAAGATCAATCCATGAATTTATCCCTTCTCTGGATTCCCGTGACCTTGGCCGCTGCCGCGGCCCAGACGGGCCGTAACGCGACGCAGCGCCGCCTGACGGAGCGGATCGGGACCGTGGGCGCGACCCAGGTCAGGTTCCTCTATGGGTTTCCTTTCGCGCTTCTGGCGCTCGCCGGAGCGAGGTTCGCGACGGGCGAATCCGTGCCCGCGCCGGATGCGACCTTCCTGCTCTACGTTCTCGGCGGGGCCGCCACGCAGATCCTGGCAACGGCGTTGATGCTGTCCGCCATGCGCGAGCGCGCCTTCTCGGTGGTGACGGCCTACACGAAGACCGAGCCCGTCCAGGTGGCCCTGTTCGGCCTCGTGCTGCTCGGCGATCCGTTGACGCCCACCATGGCCCTGGCGATCCTCATCGCCACGTCCGGCGTTCTCCTGATGTCGGTGAAGCCGGGCACGGGCCTGGCCTCGGCAGGCCTGCGGCCGGTCATCGCCGGCATTGCGGCGGGAGCGTTCTTCGCCCTTGCCGCCATCGGCTTCCGCGGTGCGATCCTGTCCCTTCCGGAGGGGTCCTTCCTGATGCGGGCGACGACGACCCTGGTCTGGGGGCTCGGGCTGCAGACGGCCATGCTGCTTCTCTGGCTCGGCCTGTTCGACCGCAAGGCGCTTCTTGCGAGCTTCGAGGCCTGGCGCCCGTCTCTCGGCGCCGGCTTCCTGGGGGCGCTTGCCTCCCAGTTCTGGTTCATCGGCTTCGCCCTGACCACGGCCGCCAACGTCCGCACCCTCGCTCTCGTCGAGGTGCTGATGGCGCAGGCCGTGTCCCACCGCTTCATGGCCCAGACCACCACCCGCCGGGAGCTGGCCGGAATGGGGCTCATCCTCGGCGGCGTCGCCATGCTCCTGCTGTCGCAGCGCTGACGTTAAGCGGCTCCGTTCGGGGACCTTCGGAAGGCCCCAGCGGATCGGACCGGCACGATGCCGGTCATCGCTCGCCCGCCTTGATCCATTTGTCGACCGCCGGCGGTCGATAGGACCGGATGGCTTCGATCAGGGCGTCCGGCTCCCGCTCGACGATCAGCATGGCGCGGTGGATCGGCTTGACGAAGCCCCTGTCCACCACGTCGTCGAGGAAGCCTGCCAGCTTGTCGTAGAAGCCGCTCACGTTGAGAAGGGAGCAGGGCTTGCGGTGATAGCCGAGCTGAGCCCAGGTCCAGACCTCGAACAGCTCCTCGAAGGTGCCGAGCCCGCCGGGCAGGGCGACGAAACCGTCGGAGAGTTCCGCCATCAGCGCCTTGCGCTCGTGCATGGAGCCGACGATCCTGAGATCCTTCAGGCCCTTATGGGCGATCTCCTTGTCGACGAGAGCCTGGGGCATCACGCCGATCACGTTCCCGCCCCCGGCCAGGACCGCATCCGCCACCGCCCCCATCAGGCCGACCGATGCGCCGCCATAGACCAGGTCGATCTTCTGCTCCGCGAAGGCCGCGCCCAGGGCCTTCGCCGCATCGAGATAGGACGAATCATGGCCCGCGCTGGAGCCGCAGAACACGCAAAGACGCATGGGAAACCTCATTGGAAGGCGCCCTTTGGACCATGAAGGGCCAAGCCCGGGCAAGCCGTTCCGGAGGGCTTCCGGCGAACTTTTCACAGGGCCCGGAAGCCCTCCCTTGCTGCCTTTCCCAAACGGCCCCATCTTCCCTTTCAGATAAAGAGATTCGCGAGGAAACCTCCATGACCGCCTGCATCGTCGGCTGGGCCCACACCCCCTTCGGCAAGCTCGACAACGAGAGCGTCGAGAGCCTTATCGTCCGCGTCGCCAACGAGGCGCTGGACCATGCGGGCCTGGGAGCCGAGGATGTGGACGAGGTGGTCCTCGGCCATTTCAACGGCGGCTTCTCGGCTCAGGACTTCACGGCCTCCCTGGTGTTCCAGGCGAGCGACAGGTTCCGCTTCAAGCCGGCGACGCGGGTCGAGAATGCCTGCGCCACGGGCTCCGCGGCGGTGCATCAGGCCATCAAGACCATCGAGGCCCGGCGCGCCCGCACCGTGCTCGTGGTCGGCGTGGAGCAGATGACGCGCACCCCAGGGCCGGAGATCGGCAACATCCTGCTCAAGGCCTCCTACCTGCCCGAGGACGGAGAGACCAAGGGCGGCTTCGCCGGCGTCTTCGGCCAGATCGCCGGACGCTACTTCCAGCGTTACGGCGACCAGTCCGACGCGCTCGCCATGATCGCCGCGAAGAACCACAAGAACGGCGTCGACAACCCCTATGCGCAGATGCGCAAGGATCTCGGCTTCGACTTCTGCCGGGCCGAGAGCGACAAGAACCCCTTCGTGGCGGGCCCGCTCAAGCGCACGGACTGCTCCCTCGTCTCGGACGGCGCGGCGGCGCTCGTTCTGGCCGACACGGAGACGGCCCTGCGCATGCCCCGGGCGGTCGCCTTCCGGGCCACGGCCCATGCGCAGGACTTCCTGCCCATGTCGAAGCGCGACATCATCCAGTTCGAGGGCTGCGCGGAAGCCTGGCGCCGGGCGCTCGACCAGGCCGGAATCCAGCTCACGGACCTCTCCTTCGTGGAGACTCACGACTGCTTCACCATCGCCGAACTGATCGAATACGAGGCGATGGGGCTGACGGCTCCCGGACAGGGCGCCGTCGCGGTCAAGGAGGGCTGGACGAACCGGGACGGCAAGCTGCCGGTGAACCCTTCCGGCGGCCTCAAGGCCAAGGGTCATCCGATCGGCGCGACCGGCGTCTCCATGCATGCGCTCTCGGCCATGCAGCTCTGCGAGGAGGCCGGCGGGATCCAGGTGAGGAACCCGGTTCTCGGCGGCATCTTCAACATGGGCGGCGCGGCGGTGGCGAACTACGTCAGCGTGCTCGAGCGGATCAAGTAATCCCGCATCCGTCGCCCTATTCCCCCGGCGCTCTCGCCTGGATGGCGAGGGCGTGCAGGCCCCGGTCGAATGCCCCGCTCAGCACCTCGTTGACGAGGCGGTGGCGCTCGACCCGGCTCTTGCCGATGAAGGCCTCCGACACGATATGAATACGGAAGTGAGTTTCGCCCCCCTCGCGCCACCCGGCGTGTCCGTGATGCTGCTCTGACTCGTCCGTGACGGTCAGCTCCGCGGGATGAAGGCGGTTCTGCAATTCCTGCGTGATCCAAGCGGCAAGGGTCATGTTTTGTAGTAAACCTTTTTGAACGGGTCTGCGGCGAAAAGCGCTGAGGCCTTGGCTAGGGGCCTCAGGCCACTCATAATCGCTGTATCATGGATCTCAATTCGCCTCTTTTCGACCGCATCCGCATCAAGCCGTCCTGCGACGAGCCGCGCGAGACCAAGGGACCCGTCTGCGAACATCCGGCCTGCAAGGCGGAGGGGCAGTATCGGGCGCCGAAGGGGCGCGACCACGAGGGGCAGTACTGGCGTTTCTGCCTTCAGCACGTGCGCGAGTACAACGCATCCTACAACTACTTCGCCGGCATGTCCGACACCGCCGTGGCGGCCTACCAGAAGGACGCCATCATCGGCCATCGGCCGACCTGGGCCATGGGCGTGAACGCGTCCGGCAAGAGCGAGGGCGCGGAAGCCAAGGGCGAGGCCCGGGAATGGGCCTATTTCGATCCGCTGGGAATCCTGCGGGGCGAGGACTTCCGCCAGGGGCGCCAGCGCCGGGCGCCGGCCGAGCCCAAGAAGCCCCGCTACACGGGCGCCGTGCGCCGCGCGCTCGACGTGCTCGGCCTCGACGAGACCGCCGAGGGACCGGCCATCAAGGCCCAATACAAGGCGCTCGTGAAGCAGTTCCATCCGGATGCCAATGGCGGCGACCGCTCCTTCGAGGAGCGTCTGCGCGACATCATCAAGGCGCATGACGTCCTCAAGTCCGCGGGCCTGTGCTGAGAAAGCGCCGAATCCCGTATAACGCAACCCTGTTGAGCACTTGAGAAATTGCGCCATCGCGCCACGGGCGATATGAAGTCCTTGGCAAAGTTAGAAACGAAACGTTCCAAATCCGACCGAGAGGCCCCAATGACGGCAGCAACCGAGACAGTGACCCAAACTCCGGACATGAAAGTGTCCGTGCGACAGGTCTTCGGAATCGACTCGGATCTGGAGGTTCCCGCCTTTTCCCAAGCCGAGGAGCATGTGCCTGATCTCGATCCGGACTACCTCTTCGACCGGGAGACGACGCTCGCCATTCTCGCCGGCTTCGCCCGCAACCGCCGCGTGATGATCACCGGCTATCACGGCACCGGCAAGTCGACCCATATCGAGCAGGTGGCCGCGCGGCTGAACTGGCCCTGCGTGCGCGTCAACCTGGACAGCCACGTGTCGCGTATCGACCTCGTCGGCAAGGACGCCATCGTGCTCAAGGAGGGCAAGCAGGTCACCGCCTTCCAGGACGGCATCCTGCCCTGGGCCCTGCAGAACAACGTGGCGCTCGTGTTCGACGAATACGACGCGGGCCGTCCCGACGTGATGTTCGTGATCCAGCGCATCCTGGAGCAGTCGGGCAAGCTCACGCTCCTCGACCAGAAGCGGGTCATCCGGCCTCACCCGGCCTTCCGGCTCTTCTCGACGGCCAACACGGTG
This sequence comes from Microvirga sp. GCM10011540, assembly GCF_042650665.1. Taxonomy (NCBI): domain Bacteria; kingdom Pseudomonadati; phylum Pseudomonadota; class Alphaproteobacteria; order Hyphomicrobiales; family Methylobacteriaceae; genus Microvirga; species Microvirga sp. GCM10011540. Next base: position 295,850 of record NZ_JBHSBQ010000005.1, read on the forward strand.
GGCCTGGGCGACACGTCCGGCCTCTATCACGGCACGCAGCAGATCAACCAGGGCCAGATGGACCGCTGGTCCATCGTGACGACCCTGAACTACCTGCCGCACGACAAGGAGGTGGACATCGTCCTCTCCAAGGCCAAGCACTACCAGGACAGCCCGGAGGGCCGCGACATCGTCAACAAGATGGTGCGCGTGGCCGACCTCACCCGCAGCGCCTTCATGAACGGCGACCTCTCGACCGTCATGAGCCCGCGCACGGTGATCACCTGGGCCGAGAACGCCGAGATCTTCGGCGATACGGGATTCGCGTTCCGGGTGACCTTCCTGAACAAGTGCGACGAGCTCGAACGGCCCCTCGTGGCCGAGTTCTATCAGCGTTCCTTCGGCAAGGACCTGCCGGAAAGCGCCGTGAACGTGGCGCTGTCGTAAAGTGTCATCCCGGACGCGCCCGCGGGGCGCGACCCGGGATCGTATGGGAGCTTCGCTGGTTTAGGCGATCCCGGCTCGTCGCTACGCTCCGGCCGGGATGACGGGTAAAGGAATGAGATGTCCATCTCGAACCGCAAGCCAGGTGAGAAGAAGGAAGCGCCGGCGGAGCCGCTGAAGCGCTCCATCGCCGGCGCCATGAAGGCGATTGCCCGCAAGCCGGATCTCGAGGTGACCTTCGCGTCCGACCGTCCGGCTCTCATGGGCGACAAGGCCCGCCTGCCGGAACCGCCGCGGCGGCTGACCACCCAGGACGTGGCGGTGCTGCGCGGCAATGCGGATGCCATGGCCCTGCGCCTCGCCTGCCACGATGCGGTCCTGCACCGCCGGCTCGCCCCGGAGGGCCAGGCCGCCCGTGCGGTCTTCGACGCGGTCGAGCAGGCCCGGGTCGAGTCCATCGGCTCGCGCCGCATGAAGGGCGTCGCCTCCAACATCACGGCGATGCTCGAGGACCGCTACCATCGCGGCGGAAAGTACGAGGACATCACCGACCGCGCCGATGCCCCGCTGGAGGATGCGGTCGCGCTCATGGTGCGCGAGCGCCTGACCGGCGAAAGGCCCCCGCCGGCGGCGGCGAAGATCGTCGAGCTCTGGCGCGATTTCGTCGAGGATCGCGCCGGCCGCGACCTGGACGGGCTGCTCAAGAACATCGAAAGCCAGCGCGATTTCGCCCGCTCCATCCGCGAGCTCCTCTCCTCCCTGGACATGGCCGACGATTCGGCCCTCAACCCGGAGGACGACGAGAGCGAGGAGGAGAACGAGTCCGATCAGGACCAGCAGCAGGGCGAGGGCGAATCGGAGCAGGAAGCCCAGGGCGACCGCGCCGAGGTGGAGGTGAGCGAGGACGCCACCGACGAAATGGAGGACAGCGCCACCGAGGATTCGGACGGCCCCACCGGGGAGATGCCGGAGGAGGCCGAGGAGGCCGATTCCGAGAATGCCGCCGAGGCCTGGCGGCCCCCGTCCCGCCACAACGAAGCCCGCGGACCGGATTACAAGCCCTTCACCACCCGGTTCGACGAGGTCATCCATGCGGAGGATCTCTGCGATTCCGACGAGCTGACGCGCCTGCGCGCCTATCTCGACAAGCAGCTCGCCCATCTCCAGGGCGTGGTCGGCCGGCTGGCGAACCGCCTGCAGCGCCGCCTCATGGCCCAGCAGAACCGCGCCTGGGAGTTCGATCTGGAGGAGGGGTCCCTCGATCCGGCACGTCTGCCGCGCGTGGTCATGGACCCGTTCCAGCCCCTGAGCTTCAAGCAGGAGCAGGACACCAACTTCCGCGACACGGTGGTGACGCTGCTTCTCGACAATTCCGGCTCCATGCGCGGCCGTCCGATCACGGTGGCGGCCACCTGCGCCGACATCCTGGCCCGGACGCTCGAACGCTGCGGCGTCAAGGTGGAGATCCTCGGCTTCACCACCCGGGCCTGGAAGGGCGGTCAGGCGCGCGAGTCCTGGCTGCAGGGCGGCAAGCCCGCCAATCCCGGCCGCCTCAACGACCTGCGCCACATCATCTACAAGTCGGCCGACGCGCCCTGGCGGCGCGCGCGCAAGAACCTCGGCCTGATGATGCGCGAGGGTCTGCTCAAGGAGAACATCGACGGCGAGGCGCTCGACTGGGCGCACAAGCGCCTGCTCGGCCGGCCCGAGCAGCGGCGCATCCTGATGGTGATCTCCGACGGCGCGCCGGTCGACGATTCGACCCTCTCGGTCAATCCGGGCAACTACCTCGAGCGGCACCTGCGCTTCATCATCGAGGAAATCGAGACCCGTTCTCCGGTGGAGCTCATCGCCATCGGCATCGGACACGACGTGACGCGCTATTACCGCCGCGCCGTGACCATCGTCGATGCGGAGGAGCTCGGCGGCGTCATGACCGAGAAGCTCGCGGAGCTCTTCGAGGAGAACCCGCCGCAGGCGACGCGCGCTCCCCGGCGCAGAGCCTTCGCTTGAGGCTGAGCCGGCGCTCGCTCCTGATCGGCGGCGGCGCCCTCACCGCGACCACGATCGCCGCCGGCTTCGGCGCCGCGCTGGTGCCGCGGCCGGCGCCGCTCACAGAGGCCACCGCGATCACGGTCACGGCGACGCCGATCGACCGTCTTTCCGTCTCCAGCCTCGACCGGTCCCGCTTCGGCGCCCTGGAATTCCGGTCGGGCCTGGATCTCCAATCCCCCAATCCCGCCTTCGGCGGATTCTCGGCTCTCTGGCGCTCGCCCGACGGGCGCCGCCTCGTGGCCGTGGCCGACCATGCCCATTGGCTGCAGGCACAGGTCGAAACCTCGGAAGGGCGGCTCTCCGGCCTGTCCGACGCCGTGCTCGCCCCCCTGCGGCTCGAAGGAGGCAAGCCCCTGGCGGAGTCGCGCTTCTACGACACGGAAAGCCTCGCCGTTTCCGGCAGGACGGCCTTCGTTGGCGTGGAGCGCTCCCACGACGTCATCCGCTTCGACTGGGATGAAAGGGCGGCCTGGAGCGGGGGCGGCCCGTTCCCGTGCCCGAGGAGCTCAAGGACCTTCCCGGAAACCGGGGGCTCGAGGCCATCGGCATCGCCCCGCCGCGCTCGCCCCTTTCCGGCGCCATCGTGGCCGTTGCGGAGCGGGCGGCGAGGGGGGACGAGGCCCCCACGAGGGGCTTCATCCTCACGGGACCTCGGCAGGGGGCGTTCGAGGTGGTTCGCTCCAACGGCTACGAGATCGCCGATCTCGCCTTCCTGCCCGATGGCGACATGCTGCTCCTCGACCGGCGCTTTTCCCTCCTCGGGGCCTTCTCCATCCGGCTGCGCCGGGTCGCCCGGGACGCGATCAGGCCCGGGGCTCTGGTGGACGGTCCCGTCATCTTCGAGAGCGACGCCTCGCTGCAGATCGACAACATGGAAGGTCTCTCGGTGCACCGCGAGGGCGGAGAGACGATCCTGACCCTGATCTCCGACGACAATTTCAGCCCGTTTCAGCGGACGATCCTGCTCGAATTCGCTCTCGTGGGCTGAGACACGGACGCCGGGCCCACAAAGAAAGAGGCGCTCCAGGGAGCGCCTCTCGAGAATGCAGGTCTTCGTCTTCGGGCCGTCACGCCGCCCGACGGGGCCGGTGCTGCATGAGCGCCAGGATTGCGCCGTAGGGTGCGATGGACAGGGCTGCGAGCCCGAGCTTCACCCCGTAATCGGCCACGGCCAGGCTGACCCAGGGCAGGGCGATGCATTGATCGGCGATGCCGAAGGTGCCCAGGGCGTCGCTGATCGTCAGGCCGAGGCCCGGCACGACGCCGCAATAGAAGGCGAAGGAGAAGAAGATCGCCGTGTCGAGGGCGGACGAGATCACGGACGACACGAAGGGCGGAAGCCACCAGGCCTTGTCCCGCAGGCCCGCGAAGATGCGGATGTCGAGGAGCTGGGCCGCCAGGAAGGCCATGCCCGAGGCCATGGCGATGCGCGGGGTGGCGAGGACGACCGAGAGGATCACGGCCAGCACGAAACCGGCATAGACGACCCGGCGCGCGCCCTGCTGTCCGAAGCGCCGGTTGGACAGGTCGGTGACCAGGAAGGAGAAGGGATAGGTGAAGGCGCCCCAGGTCAGGTAGTCGCCCAGCCCCATATGGGTGAACGGATACTGGACCAGGATATTGGACGAGAGCACGACAACGGTCATGGCCGCGAGCGCGATCGTGAAGTCGCGGCGGTTGATCTTCGTCTTCACGGTCATCTCCAGAGCCTCCGGTTCGGCCCGAAACGGCCAAGCCTCGCAGCCAACGCAAAACGGGCGGCTGTGAGGCCGCCCGCAGCGCAGAGCTTGTGCGGTTCGAGATTAGCTCGCGGCAGCGAGCTTCTTCTCGATCTCGCGCTTGATCGTGAGAGCGTTCGACGACAGCTCGTCCGCCTTGGCCTTGGCCAGGAAGGCGTCGAGGCCGCCGCGGTGCTCGACCGAGCGCAGCGCATTGGCGGACACGCGCAGGCGCACGGAGCGCTGCAGGGTGTCGGACTGGAGCGTGACGTTGCAGAGGTTCGGCAGGAACTTCCGCTTCGTCTTGCGGTTCGAGTGGCTCACCAGGTGGCCACTCAGCACGGCCTTGCCGGTCAGTTCGCAACGGCGCGACATGGGTTCAATCCTATTGTATCGAGGGGTCGCGGCCTCAAATCTCGCGGGTTTGCTTCAGCGCAGATCCCGCGTGGCCGGACACCAAAAGTCCTTGGAAGGTGCGAGCCTATAGGCCGAAACAGGGCCCCGCGTCAAGAATAGCAGGGTGCCGCATCTCGATTTTTTGCAACATCGTGGTCACGATATGGACTGATTCCCATATGATGTGACATGACACTCCTCCAGGAAAGCCCCATGCGCCTCATCGCCTCCGCATTCATGACTCTGGCCCTTGTCGGCATCGGCACCCCCGGCGAGGCGCAGACCCTCAAGGTGGAGTACGACGTCTCCCTCATCGGCCTGCCGCTCGGGAAGGCCGACCTGTCCTCGTCCTTCGACGGCTCGAAATACAAGATGCAGGCGGCCGTGAAGCTCTCCGGCCTGGCCCGGATGCTCACGGGCGGCAAGGGAGTGGCCACGGCCTCCGGCACCATCGCGGGCTCGCAGCCTCAGCCCGCGAGCTTCGCCGTGACCTCCCGCTCCTCCAGCGACCAGCGGACGGTCCGGATGGGCCTGACCGGTGGCAATGTGGCGGCGGTGGACATCGACCCGCCCATAGACGAGAAGCCCGACCGGGTTCCGGTCAAGGACGGCGACAAGAAGGGGGTGGTCGATCCGGTCAGCGCCCTTCTCATGCCGGCGGTCGCATCGGGGAACCTGATGTCGTCCGCCAACTGCAACCGCACCCTTCCGGTCTTCGACGGCGCCGCCCGGTTCGACGTGGTTCTCAGCTATGCCGAGACCAAGGATGTGGAGCTTCCTGGCTATTCGGGCCCTGTCCTGGTCTGCAACGCCCGTTACGTGCCGATTTCCGGCCACCGCTCCCTGCGCCCCTCCACCAAGTTCATGCAGGACAACCGGGACATGTCGGTCTGGCTTGCTCCCGTCGAGGGGCAGCGCCTGCTCTTCCCGGTGCGGGTCGCCGTGCGCACCATGATCGGTATGAGCGTGGTCGAAGCCTCAAGCTGGTCGGTGGACGGGGGCGCGAAGGTCGTGCCGACCTCCCTGCGGCCCTGAGGACGAAAAGCCTTAAAGTTCAGCGGAAATTCGTTCCGGCTGTGGTGATTCCCGTTTGAAACACCATATAAGGGTCGAGCCTGCAGCTCGGCCCGCGCCGGGTTGCTATCGTCGAGAGGGGCAGCCCGAGCCGATGCCGACCCGCGGTTCCGAAATCCCTCGTTCTCGTTTCCGGGACGAACCCGCACTCTGAAATCAGGCATGGCCCGCCGTTCCCTTCCCCCGCAAATACGCTCGCGCGGCGTAACAGCCGTGCTCGGCCCGACGAATACCGGCAAGACCCACCTCGCCATCGAGCGGATGCTCGGCCACGAGAGCGGCATGATCGGCCTGCCGCTGCGCCTGCTCGCCCGCGAGGTGTATCAGCGCGTGGTGGAGAAGGCCGGCGCCCACAACGTGGCCCTCGTGACCGGCGAGGAGAAGATCAAGCCGGACCGGCCGCGCTACTGGATTTCGACCGTCGAGGCCATGCCGCGGGACCTCGACCTCGCCTTCGTGGCCGTGGACGAGATCCAGCTCGCCAGCGACCTCGACCGGGGCCACGTCTTCACGGACCGCCTCCTGAACCAGCGCGGACGCGAGGAGACCCTGCTCATCGGGTCCAACACCATGCGGCCCCTGATCGAGACGCTCATCCCCGGCGTCCACGTGATCACCCGGCCGAGGCTCTCGAAACTCACCTTCGCGGGCGAGAAGAAGGTGTCGCGCCTGCCCCGCCGCAGCGCCATCGTGGCCTTCTCGGCCGAGGAGGTCTATGCCATCGCGGAGCTGATCCGGCGCCAGAGCGGAGGCGCGGCGGTCGTCCTGGGGGCGCTCTCGCCCCGCACCCGCAATGCGCAGGTCGAGCTCTACCAGAACGGCGACGTGGATTATCTGATCGCCACGGACGCCGTCGGCATGGGGCTCAATCTCGACGTGGACCACGTGGCCTTCGCGTCCGACAAGAAATACGACGGCTTCCGCTTCCGGAAGCTCTACAATCCGGAACTGGCCCAGATCGCCGGCCGCGCCGGCCGCCACATGCGCGACGGCACCTTCGGCACCACCGGCCGCTGCCCGCCTTTCGATGCGGAAACCGTCGAGGCGCTGGAGAATCACACCTTCGATCCGCTGCGCATCCTGCAATGGCGCAATCCCGACCTCGATTTCTCCACCCTGGGGCGCCTGCGCGATTCCCTGGGGGAGCAGCCGCGCGAGTTCGGCCTCGTGCGGGCGCCCATGGGCGAGGACGTGGCGGCGCTCGAAGTGCTGGCGCGGGACGACGACATCCAGGCCTTCGCGCGCTCCAAGGTCGCAGTCGAGCGGCTCTGGCAGGTGTGCCAGGTGCCCGATTACAGAAAAGTGTCCCCGCAGACCCATGCGGATCTCGTGGGACAGATCTATCGTTTCCTGATGAAGGACGGCGCCGTTCCGGCGGACTGGTTTTCCCGGCATTTGTCGGCCATGGACCGTACGGACGGCGATATCGACACCCTCTCCAATCGGATAGCACAGGTCCGGACTTGGTCCTTCGTCGCTAACCGTCCCGACTGGTTGAAGGATCCTGAGCATTGGCAGGGTGTTGCGCGTCAGGTAGAGGACAAGCTATCGGACGCGCTCCATGAACGTCTCGCCCAGCGCTTTGTCGACAGGCGAACCAGCGTTCTCATGCGGCGCTTGAGAGAGAACACGATGCTCGAAGCGGAAATTACGACCTCCGGCGATGTCACGGTCGAGGGTCAGCACATCGGTCACCTGCACGGCTTCCATTTCGTGCCTGACCCCCAGGCCGACACGGCGGAGGCCAAGACCCTGCGGAACGCGGCAAGCAAGGCGCTGGCCGGAGAAATCGAGGCGCGGGCCGACCGGTTCGCCGAGACGCCCGACACCACGCTCGTGCTCTCGAACGACGGCACCATCCGCTGGATGGGCGATCCGGTCGCGAAGCTGGAGCCCGGCGACAAGCTCTTCGAGCCCCGCCTGCGCATCCTCTCCGACGAGCAGCTGACGGGGCCGGCCCGCGACAAGGTCGAGAATCGCCTGCGCGCCTGGCTCAAGGCCTATATCGTGCGCCTTCTCGGCCCGCTGATGCAGCTGGAGGAGAGCACGGAGCTCGCGGGTCTGGCCCGGGGCATCGCCTTCCAGATCGGCGAGGCGCTGGGCGTGCTGGAGCGCTCCAAGGTCCTCAACGAGGTGCGCAGCCTCGATCAGGAGGCCCGCGCGGCCCTGCGCAAGGCGGGCATCCGCTTCGGCGCCTATCACCTTTACCTGCCGGCGCTGCTGAAGCCCGCGCCCCGCACCCTGGCGGCGCAGCTCTGGGCGCTGCAGAACGGCGGCCTCGAGCAGAAGGGCATCGACGAGATCGCCCATCTGGCCCAGTCCGGCCGGACCTCGATCCCCGTCGATCACGACATCGCGCCGGGCCTCTACCGCGCCGCCGGCTTCCGGGTCTGCGGCGGACGGGCGGTGCGCGTCGACATCCTGGAGCGCCTGGCGGATCTGATCCGTCCGGCCATGACCTACCGTCCCGGGGTGACCCCCGGCGAGCCCCCTCCGGGCGCGGCGGATGGCGACGGCTTCGTGGCGACGGTATCCATGACCTCCCTCGTGGGCTGCGCCGGCGAGGATTTCGCCACCATCCTGAAATCGCTGGGCTATGTGGCCGAACGCCGTCCGGGTCCCGCCATCACGACCCCGCTCGCGCAGGCGCCCGAGGCGCCGGCTGCGGCTCCCGAGGGCGGGCCGGAAGCACCTGCGGCCGAGGGCGAGACTGCCGCGGCGGCCGGCGAGACCCCGGACGAGGAGGGGCCCGTCCTCACGCAGGAGGTCGGCGCCGTCGCCGCGGAGGCTCCGGAAGGCGCGACGAGCGTCAACGAGGCCGTGGAGGCTGCCCAGGAGGGTGCTTCCGAAGCCGCTGCTCCGGCCGAGGGCCAGGAAGGCGCCCCTTCCGGTGAGGCCGCCGCGCCGGCAGAGCCCGAGATGATCGAGGTGTGGCGTCAGGGCCGCCGTCAGCACGAGGGCGGACAGGCCCGCCACGGTCGCGGCCGGCCCAACCGGGGCGAGCGCCAAGACCGCCGTCCCCGCCAGGGCGAGGCTCAGGGCGAGCAGCCTTCGGGCGAGCGTCCGCATCGGCACGGTCCGCGCCCGGATCGCCGTCCCGAGCACCGGGAAGGGCAGGGCGAGGGCGGCAGGCCGCAGAACCGGCCCCCGCGCGCCGGCGGCCGTCCGGACGAGCGCCGTGGTCCCCGGCCCGACAAGCGCCACGAGGGCCGCCGCGACGGCGGACAGGATCGCCGCGATAAGCAGCCCGACCCGAACTCGCCCTTCGCCAAGCTGATGGCCCTCAAGGCCCAGCTTGAGGACAAGAAATAGGCGATGACGGTCCATGCGTGAGGACCGGCAGCGCCTCGACAAGTGGCTCTGGTTCGCACGTTTCGCGAAGTCCCGGACGCTCGCGGCCAAGCTCGTCGCGAGCGGTTTCGTCCGGGTGAACGGCCAGCGCATCGACAGCCCGGCCAAGGCCGTGGCCGTCGGTGACGTGGTCACCCTGGCCCTGGCCCGGTCCACCCTCGTGGTCCGGGTCGAGGATCTCGGGGCGCGGCGCGGCCCTGCAACGGAAGCAAGGCTGCTCTACCTGAACCTGGAGCCTGGCGACGGAACGCTTGTCAGCGGCGACGACAGCCGCTAGAGCGACGCTGAGCTCCTCTCTTTTCTCGAACTGACCCTCCAAAGGACTGTTCATGACCTACGTCGTCACGGAAAATTGCATCAAGTGCAAATACATGGACTGCGTCGAGGTGTGTCCGGTCGACTGTTTCTACGAGGGCGAGAACATGCTCGTCATCCACCCCGACGAGTGCATTGATTGCGGCGTCTGCGAGCCGGAATGCCCGGCCGAGGCCATCAAGCCGGATGCGGAGCCCGGCCTGGAGCAGTGGCTCAAGCTCAATGCCGACATGGCCAAGAGCTGGCCCAATATCACCCAGAAGAAGGATGCGCCCCCGGACGCCAAGGAGTTCGACGGCGTGGCGGGCAAGTACGAGAAGTTTTTCACGCCCAATCCGGGTGAGGGCGATTAAGTCGGTTCGGGTGCGAGCTTGAGCATAATCGCACCTTCTTAACAGTGTTTCTGAAATATTTTTGCTTTTTCGGGCGGACTGTGATAGGGTCCAGTCAATGCCGTCGCATGCGCCCATTCCGTGCGCCGACCCCGCAGGTAGGCTGATCACACGATGAATCAATGATGCATGACCAATGACCTAAGGTAAGCGACGCCTTATGTCATGGGTCGTGGGCGTTTTCTAGCTACTGGCTTAATCAGGGAGTCGAGCGGAACAGTCAAGTTCCGCAACCATTCATTCTCGTTCCTCCGGGGCCCTGCCCGATGGAATACAAGCGCCCTCGCCATGAGGCGAGGACCATGCAAGGAGGCCTCTCTCGCATGACGACCGCCAAGAAGTCCGCCCAGCGCCTGGGTTTTAAAGCCGGCGAAGCAATTGTGTATCCCGCTCACGGCGTCGGCCGCATCACGGCCGTGGAAGAGCAAGAGATCGCGGGCTTTAAACTGGAACTGTTCGTGGTGTCCTTCGACAAGGACAAGATGGTCCTGCGCGTCCCCACCGCGAAAGCCTCCAGCGTCGGCATGCGCAAGCTCGCCGAGCCGGCTCTCGTGCAGAAGGCGCTTGACGTTCTGACCGGTCGTGCCCGCGTGAAGCGCACCATGTGGTCGCGCCGCGCCCAGGAATACGAAGCGAAGATCAATTCCGGCGACCTGATCGCCGTGACCGAGGTCGTGCGCGATCTGTACCGCTCCGAGGCTCAGCCCGAGCAGTCCTACAGCGAGCGTCAGCTCTATGAATCCGCCCTCGACCGCGTCGTCCGCGAGATCGCGGCGGTCAACAAGATCACCGACACCGAGGCCCTGAAGCTCATCGAGCAGAGCCTGGCCAAGTCGCCGCGCCGCGCCAAGGGCGCCGAGGCGGAAGGCGATGCGGATGTCGACGGCGACGACCTGCAGGAAGAGGCCGCCTGATCCAGGCGCCGCCTTCAGGCCCGAAACCCATGGAAAAGCCCGGCTGTCGCGTCGGGCTTTTTTGTTGCGCGGCCCTTGTTTTCAGGGGCCGGGAATCTATTTCCGCAAACTCAGCAGTTCCGGACTGAACTTTTTCCGGCCTCGCTCGTTGTGTCTCTGCCAAGGGAGGACACAATGGGAGAAATCTCTGGGGTTCGTCGCCGGTTCGTCCGCGCCGCCATGAATGCTCCTTTTCTCGAGAGAGAAGAAGAGCATCTTCTTGCCGTGCGCTGGAAGGAACACCGGGACGAGACTGCGCTTCACCAATTGACTGCGGCGCACATGCGCCTCGTGATCGCGCTCGCAGCGCGCTTCCGTCACTATGGGCTGCCGATGGCCGATCTCGTGCAGGAGGGCCATGTGGGCCTTCTTGAGGCCGCCGCCCGTTTCGAGCCCGAACGCGAAGTTCGCTTCTCGACCTATGCGACCTGGTGGATCCGTGCCTCCGTGCAGGACTACATCCTTCGCAACTGGTCAATTGTCCGTGGCGGAACAAGTTCCGCTCAGAAGGCTCTTTTCTTCAACCTGCGCCGCCTGCGCGCCCGCCTGACCCGGGGCGGCGAGGAGCGCATCGCTTCCGACGTTCATGAGAAGATCGCCGAGGCGATCGGCGTCTCCCGCGCGGATGTCGCCCTCATGGATGCCCGCCTCTCGGCTCCGGACACGTCCCTCAACGCTCCCGTTCTCGATGCCGATTCCTCGAATTCGGCCGAGCGGGTCGAGTTCCTGGTGGACAACAGCCCCTTGCCGGACGAGAGCGTGACCGACGTGATCGACACCGAGCGCCGCGTGCGCTGGCTGCAGCAGGCGCTCGAGGTTCTCAACGAACGCGAACTGCGCATCCTGCGCGCCCGCCGTCTCGACGAGGAGCAGGTGACCCTGGAATTCCTCGGCGACCGGCTCGGCATCTCCAAAGAGCGCGTGCGCCAGATCGAGAACCGGGCTCTGGAGAAGCTCAAGCGCGCCCTGATGGAGAAGTATCCGCAGGCCTCCGGCGCCTTCGTCTGAGGCCGGTTCGGCTCCTCCCGAGGAACGACGCCCTGAAATCCTGAAGCCCTGGACGGTCCGGCACGCGGCCCTCCAGGGCTTTCGTTTTCGTCTATTCCACCACGACCTTGTAGCGCTCCCCGACTCTCAAGGGGGCGTTCCGCTCCAATCCGTTCAGCAGCAGGAACCGTTCCAGCGCCCGGTCGACCGGCATGCGCTCGGCGAGCCGCTGCGCCGTGTCGCCTTCCTGCGCCGTCACGACCTGCAGCTTCAGCGGCCGGATCTGGCGCGCTTCGTCGGGCTTGACCTGACGCACGGTGTTGAGGGTCCTCTGGAACATGCTTTCCAGATCTCCCGCTCCGTCGCGCACGGCCATGATCAGGCGATAGGTCGTGTTGCCGATCCGGATCGCCGAGAGGCGGAAGGACCATTCCTTGCCGTTGGAGGTGGCCGTGGCGACGGGAAGGCCGTTGACGGTCGTGGTCTCCAGGCTGCCGGGCTCGATGGTGTCGCTCCAGGTCGAGCGCAGCACCTCCTCCAGGCTCTGGCCGCTCGGCGTGTCGGCCGCGTCGAAGAGCAGGCGCCTGCCGCCGTCCGGAGACGCGCCGAGGACGGCCTCGGACGTATTCTCCAGGGTGAAGCCGTCCGGAGCCTCGAAGGCCACCCCGAGGCGGGCATGGCTGAAGCGGCGGCCCTTGACCACGCCGTCCGCCGGATCGTCGCCGTAGGGAATTCCGTCGATCGCCGCGAGATAGTCCAGACGATCGGTTTCTCCGACGCCGGGAGCGCCGGCGCGCCGGGCCGCCTGGAGCGCGAGGTTGATCCGCTCTCCCGTGCTGGGATGGGACGTCATCCGCTCCGCCCCCGGACCGTCGCTGCGCGACGCGGTCGCGGACCGGTCGAGCGCCGTCAGGAAGCGCGGCGCGCCGTAGGGATCGAACCCGGCCCGCGCCAGAACCTTCACGCCGGCCTGGTCGGCCTCGAGCTCCTGGGAGCGCGAGAAGCTCGCCAGGGACGAACGAGCCTGGCTCTGCACCACGGCCGCCTGCTCGGCGTCGTTCAGCACGTCCTCGGTCACCCGCTTGATCAGGGTCGATCGGGCCTGCATCTCGTTGCGCTGGGAGGCATGGCGCAGGGTGACGTGCGCGATCTCGTGGGAGAGCACGGCAGCCACCTCGGAGCTGTCGTTCGCCAGGGCCAGGAGGCCCCGGGTGACGTAGAGGCGTCCGTTGGGCAGTGCGAAGGCATTCACCACCGGCGAGTTCAGGATGGTCACCCGGTACGATTCGTCCGGCCGGTCGGTCGCCATGACCAGACGGTTGGTGATGCCCGTGAGAAGGCGCTGGGCCTGCGGCGCCCTGACCTCGCCGCCGAAGGCGGCGACCAGGCGTTCATGGTCCCGGTCGCGCGGGCTCTCGGAGCCGATGATGCGGGGCGCATCGGCCGGCAGCGAGGCATCCCCGAGACCGAGGGCCGCGCAGCCCGAAAGCAGGGCCGCGAGCACAGCGCCGCTGGCGATTCGAAGTCCGGTGGAGTGACGTGTTTCGCTCATGCTCGCTCAGCGTGGCAGGCCCTCGCCTGCGAGGCGTTCGATCATCTCAGGAATTACAAGGGTAAGAGCCGCTCCTTGCCAAGGCTCCAAAATGCCTCGGGCCCGGATCCGCCGCCCCCTCAGCGCCGCCGCGTCGAGGCCGCGTCCGCGCATCAGGATCCATGTCCTTCTCGGTATGACGATCGTGAAATCCTCTGCCCAATGCTCCCCGAAATTCAAATAGATTCGTTGTGACCGTTCACCGATGCTGCGGATGCGCCCTTCCACCAGAACGAAGCTGCCGATTCGGGTCCGCAGACGGTCCATGTGCTCTGCATGAATTGGCTTATAGCGGTCATCTTTCCAGAGACCAAGGCTCAGACGGCGCGCCTTTTCCTCAGCGGCAAGGAGATCGCTTCGGCAGAGGGGCGCCCCTGCGCTCGGATCGGCCATGGCAAGCCCCGCCGCGACGAGGCCCTCGCCGAGATCGAGCGGAGTCGAAGGCTCCGCCAGGCGTGCGGCAACGGTCAGGCGCGACCAACGATCCCGGTCGGAGCGGCCTTCGATGACGACGGGCTTTCCGGCCTGCACCCGCAGCCAGGCCACGGCCGCCTTGCGCCAGGCCTCGTCCTCGGCGAGGCGAAGACCCGACAGCTTCGCCGGACCGCCCGATTCCAGCACGAGATCGCCCTGCGGCGTGACCTCCCGGATCCGGTCCGTCCGGACCTCGCAGGTTCGCCGCTCCTGTCCGGGCGCGACGCCGCTCGGCTGCCCGACGGCCGGAAGGGGTGCGAGGGCCAGCGCCGCGAAAAATGCACCCCACCCGCGCAATCCAGCCTCCCCGAACGCGGCCAGCATAGCCTGTTCCGTTCAAACGGCCACGCCGGGATTGCACGTCGCGGCGCCTTCACCCATTTACCTGTGGGCGAAATGTGCTACTCCTCGGCTCAAGCGGTCCCGTAGCTCAGCAGGACAGAGCAGCGGTTTCCTAAACCGAAGGTCGGAAGTTCGAGTCTTCCCGGGATCGCCAATTATATCAAGGGCTTGGCCCCTCCATATCGAACCTTGACAGCCTCCAGGGGTAAACCTGGGGGTAAACTTTAGCCTCACTCCGCATATCCGAGGCCATTGACTTGGTAGCGAATCGGCGATCCACAGGTGCGGCCAAAGAAAGGGCGGCCTGGGGAAGAGTATGGCGTTGGGGCATCTATGGGCCGGGAGTGCCTTCGGGACGAATACCGGCAACCTGTTTGTGAGGCTGGAGGGTGAGGATGCCGCCCTCACAGGGACGCTTCATCTTAATGACCGTGCGTCGGGTGTGGTGGTGTACGCCATCGAGGGAGCCTTCGACGGCAGTGTGCTTTTCCTATCGGGAGTTCCTCAGACCCACATAGAGGGCTTTGAGTTCGGACGCCTCACGGCAAGGGCAATATTGAACACGAAGGGCGAGCTCACTGGGGAGTGGCAGACCGACATCGGCTCGGCAGGTACGTTTGTCCTGTTTCCTCACGATCAAGCCCAGTCGGCGGATGTTGGCTCGCCTGAGAGGCTCCCAGATCAACTCCACACTGCGCGATACTCTTTTGGCGCGATCGAAATAGACCGTGAGCAGATCATCGCGATTGCGGATGAGATCCAGCGCGACTTCAAGAAGGCCCAGGTAGTTGTTACCGTTGCCTCTGATACCGAACAGTCCCGTTTCCTGGCGGACTTCAGGAACTCTACCTTCAGATCGAATCAGGCATCGGTCATAAAGCTCTTCATTCAGGAGCCAGAGGCGAGCGGCCTCAATAGAGTGGTCACTGTTGAGTTTGGCCCCCATGTGAATACGGTCATGACCCAGGGTGGCGACGAGGCCTGGGTGCTGGGCATGTTGGAGAAGCTCAAGCGCAGTGTTTCACGGTTTGAGCGGACCTATGCGACGAATATCAAGAAATTGGGCTTCGGTATCAATCAACTCCTGCTCGTCGGGGCGATTGTGTTCCTGCCCAGTCTCGGCAGCTTGCAGGATCGAGCCATTCTGATGGCGGCAGTACTCGCCTTGATTGCCGCCGTGAACTGGCTCCACAGCCGTTACATTCCGTTTGCTGCGATCTACCTCGGGACGAAGCCAACTGGCCTCCTCGCACACATAGCACCAACAGTTGTCTCGTGGCTGATCTCCGCCACGGCTGGGATCGTAGCCACATTGCTAGCGGCATATCTTCAGGGGTGGCTAAGGCCGCCCTCCTAATCCATGAAGGAGCAGTTCTGCCTCTGGGACATGCCGGAAGCCTTTTCCTTAAGCTCCTCAGAGGTCTTGGTGGTGTCGAACGCCTCTTTGGCTGTGCGTTTTATGACGACCTCGTACATGCGGCCCAGAATGAAATCGGTACTTGGACCCTCGACCAGATCCGAGAACATGATCTGGGGATACTTGCCCAGGTCCTCTCGCGCGACCTTCCCTGCCTTGATGGCCTCTACGAAAGTCTTTCCGAGATCGTAGCCCAGGGTGAAAAGCCTCTCTGCTTCTGGGATGTCCTCCACGTATCTGGCCAGGATGGAGCATGACCAGACTGAGTGAGATTTCAGGCCTATCCTGGCATAATCTTCAGAAGTCTGAGCGACCGCAGGTGAGGAAAGCGCGAGGAGGGGGATGAGGTAGAGGGGCTTCATTGATCACCTTGGCCGTAAGCGGGGCCACTGACCGTAAAAGAAAAGCTCCGGGTAGGGTAGGACCCACCGGAGCCTGAAAGCCTGTCAGTGACTGATTTTCAGGCCCGCCTTCGCTTATATCGGGCCGCCATGCGCCGAAACCTGTCGGCCATTCTCTTGGTCATCCAGGGGTGACGGGCCAGGAAGCCCTCTGGATCTTCGAGGCCTTCCTCCAGCTCCTTCGGGAGAGTGGTCTTACTCATTCGTCGTCCTGCCTCTCCTGCTTCGGGTACACGATCCTGCGGACGATCCTTTTGACCTCACCGCCGACGTTGTTCTGGATCGCGATCACGGAGGAGGGCTCGTCCTTGAACATGCCGATGTGCTTACCCAAAAGCTCCAGGGCCTTGTTCGCGTCCTTGGGATTGAAGCTGTCTCGATCCATGCAGCGGGCGACAACCTCCTTCAATTCCCTGATCACGTACTCCTGCGTGACCTCTGCCTTCTCGGCCATCTTCCTCTGTCCCTCCTCGATCATCGCCTTGACCTCTGGGATCGCCAGCAAGCGATTGGCCTCCGTGTGAGCCCCTGATCGCGCGTAGCCTGCCCGAATGGCGGCCTGGGTTCCGTTCAGGTCGATCAGGTACTCCTGAACGAACCGCTTTCTCTTCTCATCGGCGGCCACGGCTCTCTCCTTCCACGAAGCGGGGAGGATCGACTTCATAAATCCACCCGCTCTCCCCCTCGCGGACCTGAGGCGGCACGACCCGCCAGGGCCAGTCCGGAGGAGAGGTGAGGCGGCACCGGCAATCCTTCCTGGGGCACCTGTCGAGCATGACGCCCTCGGCCTGCTTGAGTATCCATGCGCACGTCTCCCGAACGATCATTCGCCTCTCCTGGAAGAAGAAGGGCCGGAGTAGCAAGGACAGCTAACCCCTCCGGCCTGAGAACCTCACAACCCGCGAAACCATGATGAAAGCGGGTAGAGGGTCCTCATGGGTTGAGTTTGAGTAGGGTGTGCGGATCCGCGCCGAGTTCGAAGACCGTGCTCCCCTTGGTCCGCCAGTAGCCGGGGATCTCGGTTTTCTTCTGGATGGCCATGTCTCCGCACAGCAGGGCAGGGAGCGGAATCGAGTGCTTGTCGTCGGGCAGGCTCTTGTTCGCGGCCTGAGCCTCGATCATGGCCTCTACGCTGACCCGCAGCAGGCGCTTCATTTCGTTGGCCAGTTGAGGGAAGCGGGAGGAGAGGGCCTGCTCTACGTCGGCCATCTTACTCGCAGCGGCCTCATAGACCACCCGACGCCGCTCCTGCTCTTCGCGGTAGAGGGCCTTCGCGTGGACCTCCTCCACCCGCTTGAGCCCAGCGGACAGACGATCCACGAGGAAATTGGCCTGTCCCTTCTCGTGGAGCAGATCCATAGCCTTCTGCTGATCCGTCAGCGGGTCGAGAGCCTCAGCCTCGATCTCGGAGATGCGGCCCTTGATGGCTTCGATCTCCTGCTGAACCCCACTGATGACCTCCGCAGCCTGGGAGGAGGGCACATTCTCGGCCTTCAGGGTGGCCGTTACCTTCGCGAAGATCTCGCTCATGCTTGGTGCTCCTTTCGGATCTGAGCCGCCTGAGCCTTCGCACCCTTGGCCAATCCGGTGATGTACTGGCCCGCCGTGCCGCCGACTTGAGCCGCGAGGGTCATGAGGTTGGTAGCTGCGTTCTCGAGGGCGAAGGGCTCCTTCGAGCCCAGCTTCCCCTCCCAATAGACGAGCTTGCTCTTGTAGTCGGGGTGAAGCCCTGCGAGCGCCTTCTCAGTCTCGTCATGCAGGAACACGCGGGAGCCCGAGGGAGCGTTGTCCCGCAGAACCACAGAGGCATTGAAGCGAGCACCACGAGGAAGGGGCTTCCCTTCCGGCCATGGGACAATCCTTCCGTCTGATAGTCGAATGTTGA
Source organism: Microvirga sp. GCM10011540 (assembly GCF_042650665.1). Classification (NCBI taxonomy): domain Bacteria; kingdom Pseudomonadati; phylum Pseudomonadota; class Alphaproteobacteria; order Hyphomicrobiales; family Methylobacteriaceae; genus Microvirga; species Microvirga sp. GCM10011540. The sequence continues at coordinate 313,624 of NZ_JBHSBQ010000005.1, forward strand.
TCACCTGCGATCTCCGCCAAGAAACGATATGGCATTATACCAGGAAGATCACCGTTGGAACATATGATATAACGTATGATACCTTGAGGGCTCAACTTCAGGAGCCTCCTATGGATCTCGACACACCGACCCTCTTCATTTCCGACGTATCCCACGCAGCAGGCATCGATCTCGGCCTCCTGCGTGGCTGGATCAATCGCGGCTTCTTTCCTCTGGGGTCCAAGAGCCGCAGTGACATCAGGGCCGCTCGATTGCTGACCATACGAACGGGCTACGCGGTCGCCATTGCTGCAAGGCTGGTAGAGCACGGGCTGGCGATCTCTCGGGCCTCCATGGCCGCTCAGGTGGCCGCAGAGGAGCTTACCCCCTTTCTCGCAGTCTACACGACAGAGGAGAAGCACAGGGGCGAGGATAGCCGCGTCGCTAAGTTGGCCCTGTTCCACGAGGCAGAGGATCTGAACCGCTTCCTGCTCGATGGCTCCGAGGACATTCAGACCGTCGTCAACTGTCGGAAGATCATCGAGCAGTTCGACAATGAGAGAGGCTGAGTTTTCCTCAGAGTCAGATGCGTGGGGATAACTCCCCGCATTTCTGCGTCGGCATCTGGCAGCGGAAAAGGTGTTTATTAATTTCACTACTGTCCTACCCCACCCCAGGGAAACGGGTGGATTTCGGAGGACTTATCTGAGGCTCGAAAACAGTCCGGTCGCGCGGACACCCTGACCCTTCGGCTCCGTGATGGGAGCCTCGCGGCATTCCCCATGAGCCGCGTCAACGAGGAGGTCGCCTGAAGCGCAATTCAGCGCCGGGCGGCCCTTCTTATTTGTGGCTGCCTTGGCGCTCCTAACCGGAGGCCGTAATGGCACAGGTCACCTCATACGAACAACTCGTCCCCGATTCCCAGGCTGCAATGGAGCTGGGAGGCGTCAGCGCTGTCACCATGTGGCGCTGGACCCAGGACAAAAAGCTGGGCTTCCCCCAGCCGGTCAAGATCAACAATCGGAACTACCGCAAGCGCTCAGAGCTAGAGGCGTTCAAGCAGCGCATCGCTTGTCAGGAATAAGAAGGCCCGGCGCTCGTCGGGACACGAGTGCCGGGCCAGTAGAAAGAAGATCAGGATGGTCCTTTCTACTTCAGATCACAAAAAGAGTACAGGAAGGACGGTCATGTCTGACCACGACTATACGAACTACCCAGCCCTCAAGCTGTACATCAACCGCCTGGAGGGGGAACTCGGGGCGGAGGCAACTCCGACCAATTTCAAGACTATCTCCCTCCGATCCGGCACCAGGGAGGGCTACTACAGGCAGCTTGCCACTGTCACGATCTCCAAGGACGCCACGATCAAGTGCTGGCCCAAGGAGTACGCCCCGACGGAGCAGGAGGCGGAGGCGATCAACAAGGAGCTTAAGGACGTCATCGACAAGTGGCCTAAGTCTATTCCAGCCACAATCGCTAGTGCGGAGGCACACCAGAGCAAACTCGGTGTATCTCCCGAAGATTGGTTTCCGTGCCTAACCGCAGACCGAACGAAGGTCGCGTGGGTACAGCAGCGCGCTGAGGACGAGAACACAGGCAAGAAATACTATGTGCCGTGGGCCTTCTTCAGCGATGGCGAATGGCGACAGATGGAGCCAGACGAGGGGCCTTCCTTCTGGAAGCCCAACGCGGCAACTAACTGCTCCATGCTTATGATCCATGAGGGCCCGAAGGCAGCACGAGCAGCAGACAGGATCGCGAACGATCCCGATAGCACCCACCCCTGGCGGGAGGAGTTGGCCTCGTATGAGCACTGGGGCCTCATGAGCGGGGCCGCAGCTCCCGAGCGCATGGACTGGCAGGAGGTCAGAAGGGCGGGCTTTGACGAGGTTGTCTACGTCTGCGACAACGACACGCCCGGCGGAGAGGCACTAATCAAGGTGTCCGAGGCGTACAGAGGCAGGATGTACGGGGTCAAGTTCAACGACGAGTTCCCGCCTGCTTGGGATATGGCCGACCCGATCCCGAAGAAGTTCTACAACGAGAAGGGCCTCTACATCGGGCCGAGCCTTGATGATCTGATGGTGCCCGGCACATGGGGCGCCGAACTCCTCTACACCGGAGAGAAGGGCCGACCCGTCACGTACCTCAGGGATGACTTCAAACGCCAGTGGAAGTGCGCCGTGGAACAGGGCGTATTTATCAACGAGCGTTGGCCGGATCGCATCTACTCAAAGGATCAGTTCAACGCCCTCGCGGCCGCGTTCACGAGGCTCGCAAACACGGCGGCTAAACTGCTCGAATACGAGCATGGGCGGGTCGAGAGCCTAGCCTACGTCCCGGCCCAGAAATCAGGCACCCTCACTATCAACGGCAGAAGGGTATTCAACACGCACAAGCCGAGCCCGATAAGGTCCTTCGCTGGTGACGCCTCGCCATGGCTTGATTTTCTGGAGAAGCTCATCCCTCACCCGGAGGACCGGCACAAGCTCATGAAGTGGGTCGCGACCTTGATCGCTCGACCGGACTTGCGCATGGGGTATGCTGTCCTTCTCTTCTCAGAGATGCAGGGCACCGGGAAGAGCACGCTCGCATGGATACTCACGAAGCAGGTCGGCCCGCGCAACTACTCGACGCCATCGGAGTCGGTGATTACCAACCCGCAGTACAATGACTTCGCGGCGGAGAAGCGGCTCGTCGTCTGCCACGAGATCTACGCGGGGAATAATAATAGCGCCTACAACCGGCTCAAGAACCTAATCACCGAGGATGAGCTGCTCGTCAGCAAGAAATACGCTGTCGGGTATCAGATCGACAATTGGGCTCACATCCTAGTGTGCTCCAACTCCGGCGCACCCCTCAAGCTTTCGGTCGATGACCGCCGCTGGTTCGTGCCGAAGGTGACCGAAGAGAAGCAGGGCAAGCCATACTGGACAGCCTTCCACGAGTGGCTGAACGGTGATGGCCTTGGGATCATTCGGCACTGGGCAGAGAGGTTCGTTCAGGACCGCGATAATATCGTCAAGCCCGGAGAGGAGGCTCCCACTTCCAGCGCCAAGGCGACCATGGTCAAGGAGGGATTCACTCCGTCGGAGAGGCTGGTCGATGACTGGCTCCATACCGAACGGGACAACGGCGGCGTGGTCGTCACGACAGATCTCGCGCTTCGTGATCTAGTCCGGGAGATCATCCACGGCGGCCGCTACGACGACAAGCTCCTCAAGCCCGCGACGATCCGCAAGGTGGCGAGGAACGCAGGGTTCTACATCTCAGAGAAAACGACCCCCGCTGGGGAGCATCGGAACGCGTACATGATCTCCAATGACCCGGAGATCGTCAAAAAGACGTGGGGAAAGGTCAAGGAAGCCCAAGCGACTGGAGCTGATATCAAGATGGTTTCGGAGAGGATCGCTTCCGACTTCAGGCAGAAGATGGCTATGTAAGCCTGTGAAGGGGTTAGAAGTCTTAATTCTATATTTCTAACCCCTTTTTCTGCGCTGTTTGAAAATAAATCTCCCTAGGAACCTCAGACTTAATCTCGGATAAGTATAGAAATGGCCGCCTGAGACATAGAATTAAGACTTCTAATCCTTACAGAGCCCTTCCTGCCCCGGAAGCAGCCTTCTGCCTTCCTTGGACCTCTGATAGTGGCCCGCCCGAACAGGTCATTTTAGGCAGGAGAACCCTGCTGACTGCTTATGATTGCTTATCGACCTCTCGCCCCTGTCCTAGGTCAGCTCGCTCGGACTGAGCCTCTATCCCTTGGAAATGAAGGACTTGAGATCGCCGCCGCCGCCCCTCCGCTCATACCGCTGGCTGTTGGGTCGCAACCTGAGGTAGTGTCTTCTGTAGCAAGGGACCTTGCTAGTGAGGAGACACCTATGGCTGAGGGGAAGTTCGTCGCTTACTACCGCGTCTCGACGGAGAAGCAGGGCCGCTCAGGCTTGGGCCTGGAGGCCCAGCAGAAGGCAGTGAGGGACTACCTGAATGGAGGCTCCTGGGATCTCTGCTCCGAAATAATCGAGGTTGAGAGCGGCAAGAACAGCGAACGCCCGAAGCTCCAAGAAGCCCTGATGCTCTGCCGCCTCTATGGTGCGACCCTGATCATTGCGAAGCTGGATCGGCTCTCCCGCGATGCTCACTTCCTCCTGGGTCTGGAGAAGGCAGGAGCGGACTTTGTGGCTGCGGACATGCCCTCCGCGAACCGCGTCACAGTAAGGATCATGGCCGTCCTAGCGGAGGAGGAGCGGAACATGATCTCCGAGCGGACCAAGGCGGCCCTGGCCGCAGCGAAGGCCAGGGGCGTGAGGCTTGGTGGAGATCGGGGCAACCTCCAGGCTGTGGGTCATGACGGCAGGAGGATCGCAGCGGAGAGGCGGAGGGCCGACGCAGAGGCCCGAGCCCACGACCTCGCTCCTCAGATCAAGCAGCTACAGGCGCAAGGGCTCTCTCTTCGTGGGATTGCAAGCCAGTTCGAGGAGAGGGGATATAAGACGCCTCGCGGTGGAAAGTGGACCGCTACACAGGTCAGCAGGGTTCTGAGAAACTGCCGCTGACAGGCATGAAGCCCTTCAAGGTAGTGTTTAGGCCAGATAAGATTTTTAGCCTTGGCGGCCCTTGAATTGAGACTAACACCATCCCAACTTGAATACAGCCATAGGTCCCTCGGTTCGCCCCCGAGGGCTAAGAGGGAACCCGGTAAGGATAGTATCCGAATCCGGGGCTGCCCCCGCAACTGTGAGCGGCGAGCATTCTGCCATCAGTGCCACAGGTGAGCGATCACTTGGAAGGCTGGCAGGAGGCAATGACCCGCAAGCCAGGAGACCTGCCTAGGGCTTGGTCGCGCAATCTTGCGCTGCGGGGATCTCATGGCTGCTTTAGATATTCTACAATCCCTTATTACGTTTCTCGTGGCTGTGGTGAACCACCAGCTGACGCTGAAACTGGCTCCCATCCTGCTCATATGGCTGCTCTATCACCGTCATCGGCGGCCTCCGTCCGATGAGCCTCCTGGTCTATGACTGCAAGGATTGCTTAGGCAATGCGGTTGAAGGTGATCAGCGTCACAAGAACGACGCACCAAAAGATGAAGGGTCCCCAAGGGCTCCCATAGGCACGGCGATGAGGGCAGGGCCAGGAGCGCGCGTGATGGTCAACTCCCCTCTCTTTTGCCGTCCAGTTCACGAATGCGGGCTTCAATCTGGGGTGCATACTGATAGATTTGCGTAAGCTCTGAAATTAAATGTCGCTGCTCATCCTTCCCGGCAAATGTGCCGAAATATTTCGTTGTTATGCCGTTGAAGTGAAGGCGCGCGATCGTCTTCCTGTTGTTGTCATCGAGCAGGATGGCGCAGTACGACTTTGCATCTCGAATGATTATGCGCTTGGGGTCGACCAGCTTCGAGGCAATAGCTTGCACAATGTGGAAGCCGGAGATTTCCTCCTGAGTCGTAACGACCCCGTCCTCCAATGGTTCGACGTCAAGGCTTACCTCCTCGACCGGTGCGGGAGTCGACGCCTTCAGCGCAGATGAGATCCGCTCTGTCACAAGGTCACGGACTATGGTCGCAATCGTCGGCCCCAACATGCGGCCGATGTTCTCCTTCACCGCTGGCGTGACACGGCCCTCATGAACACGCGCCGCCATCATCCTTACGAACTCATCGGATGGTTCGGCAAACTCCTTCTCAATCTCCTTGCGTAGGATCGACTGGGTTTTCAGGTTGCCGGCTTCCTGTACGATCTTTTCAACGTCGAAGGCCCCCTTGGCGAACTTTTCGAGCGTCTTGATGTCTGTGGGCTTGATCGCATCCATGCTGAACGTGAAGAAGGGCCTATCGTCCATCCGATTTGGCTTCTCGACATCGGAATAGAATTGGTAGTTCACTCCGTTTGTGAGAACGGCCAAGCGTGCGTCAGTAACACTGAAATACCGGAATAGCTGCGCCGCATGGTTGATGTTCAACTCTGCAGTCGATGGCTTGCACTCAATGAGGATAGTTACCTTGCCGTCGTTGCAGATGGCATAGTCGACCTTCTCACCTTTCTTTGTTCCGACATCGGCAGTGAACTCTGGCACCACCTCGCCTGGATTAAATACGTCGTAGCCGAGAGATTGAAGAAAGGGCATCACGAGCGCTGTCTTTGCGGCTTCCTCGGTCAACAGCACCTCGCGATGCTCAATCGTCCGCTTCTGCAGTTCCAAAATTCGTGTCGCCAAGTCCATCGTAGCCTCCCGTTCAGCCTACAATACTGTCTAGCTTGAAGCCGGGTGCACGTCCAGAACGCAGCACTCGCAGAGCGCGTGTCTATCGGCTCCACTTATAGTTCCCGGTGCTTCGCAGCGCTTTGGACATTCGGCGCCCAGAAACCACGCCGAGCTGTCAGACGGCCTAGCATGAGGGTAATGCCCCCCCATTGTGGCAATGGAGGTATAGCCTATCGTCTGCTGCAATGGTGAATGGGTGATGTTGATCGTTCATCAGCCTCTCGGCGACATAGAGATGCACGTTACCTTTGTGGAGATCGGCGCTCTACCGATCGGCCGCTATGCCACCAACGTAGGCCGCCCATCTCTCTAAGGCCTCCCTCCTCTCCTCCATGTACGCCTCGACGTTGTAGGTCCCCGCCACCCCAGCCTTGGCTCCCGAGACGTGATTGAGCGCTGCTTCGACGATGTGGGGAGGAACCCCGAGGCCAGCCATGCCGGTGGCTGCGGTCCTTCTGAGATCATGGAGCCGCCAGTCCTGAATGTTCATGAGGCCGTCGAGCTGGGCCTTCGCCTTGCTGAACCCCGACACATGAGTTCTTTGAGCCTTCGCCTTGCTGCCCTCCGACACACGAGTTCTCCGCTTCGTGGAAAAGACATAAGGACACCCCTCTACGGGCGTCACGCTCTTGAGGACCTCCCGCGCCAGCGGGGAGAGATAGACGACATGCGGCCGCCCGTTCTTGGTCCTGCTTCCTGGCAGGTGGAGGGTAGAGAGGTCGTCACTCAACTCGCTGTAGGTCATTTTCGCGATCTCGCTGAGGCGGCATCCGGTCAGAAGCAGGAGCCGGAACAGCGGCCCGAAAGGCTGGCCCATGATGCCTGTGGCCTTCCAGAACTGGCGAAGCTCGTCGGCCTGCCTGATCTCTCCCCTTGCATTGAGGACTCTCTGCCGCTGCGAGGGCGGGGCAGGGCGGTACACACCCACCACAGGGTTCACATGGATCAAGTCCCGCCTGTGCCTCGCGGCCCACTTGAAGAGAGCCCCAAGCGCGTCGCCCATCTTCCTGCCTCGGTTGTCGCTCTTGCGTGGAGCCGCCTTGGTGCCGGGAACTCCTGTGTTGATGCACTCCTGAATGACCGCGTGAACGTCATTGGAGGTGATCTCCCCGATCCGCTTGTTCCGCCAGCGCTCCGCTAGGCCGCCCTCGATGGGGGAGAGATCCTTTTCAACATCGAGCCCGAGCATCCTAGCGATGTCGGCCCAGGTCCTGCGACGGTCCTTGTGGTCCGTGATGAAGTCCTTCGCGACCTCAGGGAACGTCTCTCCGACCTGCTTGCGGAAGTCCACGCCTGCCGCCCGCTTCCTGGTGACCTCCGCCGCGAGCCACCGGGCCTCCTTGAGGGTAAGAGGACTGCCCATGACCGGCGTTCCGGTCCCCTCGCGGCCTGAGAGATCCACGGAACCGAGGGTCAGCTTGGCGTGAGTGCCATCAGGGCGGCGGAACCGCATGGCCCATGACTTCGCCCCGGAGGGTTGGATGATGAGGCGTAGGCCGTCCGATCCCGCGTCGGGTATCTCCTGCCTCTTGTCTGTGGGCTTCAGCTTCTCGACGGCGGCGGCAGTCAGTCTCTTGGTCACAGGGGCCTCGGGGTAAACCTGGGGTAAACAATAGCCCTGTTATATCCAGAAACGATGTGAAAGGGAATCGGGTAGCAGAATGGGCAAAAAATGAGCGTTTACAAGGATTTCATGGGTCATTGTTGTAAGGGTCAGAAATGCCCTGAAATCACATAGCAGCGGTTTCCTAAACCGAAGGTCGGAAGTTCGAGTCTTCCCGGGATCGCCAACCCTCTCGCCTCACGAAGATCCACCGGTCTCAGCAGCAGCCTGCGGGCTCCGTCACCTTCTCCCGCACGCGGACGGTGGCCGTGCCGCAGCCGCAGCCCTCTCCTCTCCTCGCCTTGGCATCCGCATCGGCGGCGCAGCAGGCATCCGCGTCCACGGGGGCCGGGCCGCCGCAGCATGCGGATGACGGCTGACCATCGGAAGCCGCAGGGGGCGCCGAGCATACCCCGGTCTCGGGAAGAACGAGGTGGATGTCGTCGGCCGAGGCGAGATCGCCCGCGATGGCCGCCGCGACGGAGCGGGCCTGCTCGTAGCCGGTGAGCATCAGGAAGGTCGGTGCGCGCCCGTAGCTCTTGATGCCGACCGTGTAGAAGCCGGGCTCGGGATGGGCGAGCTCGCGGTGTCCGTGCGGCGGCACCGATCCGCAGGAATGCAGGTTGGGGTCGATCAGGGGTCCGAGCGCCTTCGCGCTCTCCAGCCAGGGGTCGAGATCGAGCCTGAGCTCCCGGGTCAGCGCGAGGTCCGGCCGCTGGCCCGTCGCGGCGACGATGCGGTCCACGGGACCGATCTCGCGGATGCCGTCCTGCGTTTCGCCGCTGACGACGAGCCGCCCGTCCCTCGACCCGACCGCTGTCGTGCCGAAGCCCGACACGAGGGCGATGCGCCCGCTCTCCACCAGCGTCCTGAGATTGGCCCCGAGCTCGCCCCGGGCGGGCAGCTGATCGGCGCGCCCGCCGCCATAGACCCGCATCAGGTTGGCGCCGCGCGTCGCCCACAGGATCGTCGTCCGAGGCTCCCGCTCCGCGAGGCGCGCGAGATCGAGGAGCACGTTGGCGGCCGAATGTCCGGCGCCGACCACGAGCACGGCCTTGCCGGCATAGGTCCCGCGGTCGCGGCCGTTCACGTCGGGGATGCCGTAGGCGATATGGTCGGCATGTTCCGCCTCCCCCTCGGCCGGGATGCCGCCCGCCCCGAGGGGATTCGGGCTCGTCCAGGTGCCGGAGGCATCGACGATCGCCCGCGCCAGATCGCGCCGGGTCGTGCCGTCGCCGGTGGAGACGGCGAGCACGAAGGGCCTCGCCTGGCGCCCTGCGCTCGACACCTTGTCGGCGCCCAGCCGGGTGATCGCCTCGACCCGCGCCCGCGTCTCGATGACGGCGGCCATCTCGGGCGTTTCGGCGAGAGGGTTCAGATAGGCTTCGAAGAGCTCCGAACCGGTCGGCATCGCATCGCCGGGAGGCGCGCGCCATCCATGCGTTTCGAGAAGCGCCCGGGCGGCCTCGTCGGTATTGTATTTCCACGGCGAGAACAGGCGCACATGGCCCCAGTCACGGACATGAGCGGCCACCGTCGCGCCGGCCTCGTAGACCTTCACGGGAATGCCGCGCCGGATCAGGTGCGCGGCGGCAGCGAGGCCGACCGGACCGGCGCCGATGACGGCAACGGGAAGGGTGTCGATCAGGTCCATGGCATTCCTCCTCATTCTAAATTTCCAAAATTTTGGAAATTAGGGTCAAAAAATCGCCTCACGCGGCCTGTTCTCCGGAAGCGGCGGCACAGCCGGCTTCGGCGCAGCATTCCTCGGCGAGAAAGCCCAGGAGAGCGTCCATGGCCGTGTAGTTGGCGCGGCAGATCAGCGTCGTCGCCTGCCGCTCCTGCGTCACCAGCTCGGTCAGGATCAGCCGATGCAGATGGTGCGAGAGCGTCGAGGCCGGGATGCCGAGCTTCTCCTGCACCCGGCTCACCGGCAGGCCGTTCGGACCAGCCCGCACGAGCGTCCGGTAGACCTGGAGCCGGGTCGGGTTCCCGAGAGCTTCGAGCTGCTTGGCGGCTTGTTCGAGTTTCATGGAAATATGCTAGCTCCCCCGTAATGCCGCGTCAACCCATATTTCCAGTACCGTCGAAATAACGAAAACAGGCCGAACGCCGCCGCGATGCCTGCCCGCGCTTCACCCGGCCTGGCGTTCCTGTCCGGTGCCGGCGAACGCGCCCGCCACCAGAGGAGGCCCGGCAAGCAGGATCAGCAGCAGGGCCAGCGGCACGGAAAACAGGAAGCCCAACCCGCTATAGCCGAGGGCCCCGACCACGCCGCCCACGAAGAACGAGCCAAGGAGCAGCGTGAGCAGGCGCAGCTTGCCGCGGTCGGCGCTCACCTTCGGCAGGGTGCCGTCGCGGTTCCAATAGGCGAGCTTGCCGAGCTCGATGCCGATATCCGTGACGATGCCGGTCACATGGGTCGTCCTCATGCGCGCGCCGGAAATCTTCGTCACGGTGGCGTTCTGCAGCCCCATGAGAAAACAGAGCAGGGGCACGGCCGCCAGGGCGAGGCCCGGCGAGGGGTAGGCGAGCCAGCCCAGCACCCCGAAGCCCAGGAGGAGGGCAGCTTCCAGCATCAGCGGCAGGGCGAAGGGGCTGTCCAGGTGGTGGCGGCGCCCCCAGTTGATGAGAACGGCCGAGAAGCCCGCGCCTGCCACGAAGGGCAGGAGGGCGGCGCAGCCGAGGAGCGCCAGATCGAAGGCGCCGAGGGCCAGATTGTCGGCCATGGCGGAGAGGATGCCGGACATATGCGAGGTGTACTGGCCGACGGCCAGGAACCCGCCGGCATTGACCGCGCCCGCCACGAAGGTCAGGACCATCCCGAGCTGGGTGTCCGCCGCACCGGTTCGCTCGGGGGCGAAGATGCTTCTGGTCGAGCCCACATAGCGGGCCGCGAGGCCATGACCCATTCCCGATGTCTGCGGCGATTCCATCGCCGCAGACCTTAGCCCGATCGTGCCTCCTTCGTCGACCTCCCGCCGTGGTCGCAGCAGGTCTTCGGAGGCCCTCTACAGGCGCTTCGGCGAGAGGGATGCGCGGCGCTCCGACGGCGGGATGCGGACCGTGTCGGTGATCTGCGCCTTACCCACGGACCCGGCGAGGGAATTGCCGCCGACGAAGACCTCGATGTCGCCCGCCTCGACCACATAGGTGCCGTCGTCCAGGTGGAAGCCGAGCTCCTCGACCGGAACGCGCAGCCTGACCTCCTTCGCCTCGCCTGCCTTCAGGGCGATCTTTTCGAAGGCCTTCAGCTCCCGCAGCGGACGGCTGCGGCTGGCCACCGGATCGCGCGTGTAGAGCTGCACCACCTCCTGGCCGTCGCGCGAGCCCGTATTGGTGACGGTGACCGAGACCTCCAGGGTGTCGCCCGACGACAGGCGCGGCGTGACGATGGCGGCGTCCCTGTAGGCGAAGCTCGTGTAGCTGAGACCCCAGCCGAAGGGGTAGAGCGGCGTGACCGCCTCGTCGATGTAGCCGAGAGTGAAACGGTTGTTGGCGAGGGTCGGCCGGCCGGTCGGGAGGCGGTTGTAGTAGATCGGCATCTGCCCGGCGGTCCGCGGCCAGGTGAGGGGGAGCTTCGCGCTGGGATTGGCGTCGCCGAACAGGACGTCCGCAACGGCCGTTCCGCCCTCGGTTCCGGGATACCACGCCATCAGGATCGACGGAATCCGGTCGGCGAGGGCGCCCAGCTCGAGCGGGCGGCCGCCCAGCAGGACCAGGGCGATGGGCTTGCCGGTGGCGGCGAGCGCCTCCAGCACCTCGACCTGCTTGCCGTTGAGGGTCGTGCGGGCGCGGGAAGCGGCCTCGCCCGACAGCTCCTGCGGCTCGCCGAAGACGGCGACCACGAGGTCCGCCGCCTGTGCCGCCGCCACGGCGGCGGGAAGCTGCTCCGTGGTCCGGCAGAACTGGTCGCAGGCGGGCGCATGCGTAACCGCGATTCCCGCTCCTTGAGCCCGCCGGCGGATGCCGTTCAGGATGGTGACCGTGTCCTCGTCATGGCCGCGGGCGGCATGGGGCCCCAGGTGGTCGCGCGGGGAATCGGCGAGGGGGCCGACCACCGCGATCGAGCGGATGCCGGGGGCGACCGGCAGCACGTTGTCCCGGTTCTGGAGCAGGACCAGGGTTTCGCGCGTGACCTCGCGGGCGGCCGCGCGGGATTCCGGTGAGGGGAAGACCGAATCGACACGGGAGGGATCAACGTCCGGGCGGTCGAAGAGGCCCAGCCGCATCTTGGTGCGCAGCACGCGCCGGGCAGCCTCGGTTACGACCGCTTCCGGCACGCGGCCCGAGCGCACCTCGTCGGGAAGGTGCTTGATGTAGAGCTGGCCCATCATGTCCATGTCGACGCCGGCCAGGATCGCCTTTCTGGCCGCCTCCGCGCCGTCCGCCGCGATGCCGTGGCCGATGAGCTCATGGATGCCCGCCCAGTCGGACGTGACGAAGCCGTCGAAGCCCCACTGATCGCGCAGCACCTCCGTCAGGAGCCAGGGATTGGCGGTGGAGGGCATGCCGTTCAAGGCGTTGAAGGCGGCCATGAAGCTGGCCGAGCCCGCCTTCACGGCGGCGCGGAACGGGGGGAGATAGATGTCGTACATCTCCGCGGGCGGAATGTAGGTGGTGTCGTAGTCGCGTCCGCCCTGCGGCGCGCCGTAACCCGCGAAGTGCTTCGTCGCCGTGGCGAGACCGCCCTTGCGGAAGCCCTCCACCCGCGCGGCGGTGAGCACCGACCCGAGATGCGGGTCCTCTCCGAACCCCTCGACGATCCGGCCCCAGCGGCTGTCCCGCGACAGGTCGGCCATGGGCGCGAAGGTCCATTGCACGCCCACATGGGAGGCCTCCTTCGCGGCCCATTCGGAGGCAAGCCGCGACAGGCGCGGACTGAAGGCCGCCGCCTCGCCGAGGGGCAGGGGGAATTGGGTGCGGAAGCCGTGGAGGACGTCGAGGCCGAAGATCGGCGGGATCTTGAGCCGGGACTGGCGTGCGAGCGCCTGGGCCCGGGCGACGTCCTCGGCGTTGTTGAAGTTGAGCAGGGCTCCGGTGCGCCCCGCCGCGATGTCCTCCCAGCGCAGGGGCGGGCCATGGGAGATCAGGTTGAGCTGGCCGATCTTTTCCTCAAGGGTCATCTGTCCGAGCAGGTTCTCGACCCGGCGCTCGATCTCGTCCTGCGCGCCCGCTCCCATGGCAGCGCCGAAGAACAGACCGCAGGCAAGGGCAGCCCGCGCTAGGGCCGAGAGACAAAAGAACCGCACCGTCATCTCCATAAGAGGCACGAAAACTTTATCGCGAGAGGATCTCGCTCCATTTTCGTTCGTGCTACAAGGACGAGCGTGGGAAGTGGCGTCTCGACGGCCCCAGGTCAATTCAATTGTTCGAAGGATGAGATGCATCGCCTGCCCTTCACCGTAACGTTCGCGCTGGCGGCCTCCGCCCTCCTCCTGCTCCTGTCGGCTGCGGGCCTGGCCGGCGCCGCCTTCAGCCGGCAGACCGATCTGATCCTGCTCTCGGCAGCCGTCTTCACCATCGTCGCGGCCGCCTCCGCCGTGCTGGTGGGGCAGCAGGTGGCGAAACTGCTGCGGGAGACGAAGAAGCCCTACCGCGTTCTGGCGGTGGAGACGCCGCGATCCAGGCCGAAGCAGGACGCTTCCGCGTCGCCTGCCCCGGCCGTATCGAATCCGTCCGACGACGAACCGGATCTCCGCCGCCTGCAGAAGCTGGAGGCGTTCGAGCACCTGCGCGACGGCATCGTCCACGACCTCAACAACAAGCTGATGGTGATCAGCGCGAACATCGATTCCGTGGCGCGGCACCTGAAGGATCAGCCCGCCCTGCAGCGCAAGCTCCTGTCGGCGCTCGTCGCCTCCGACCAGGCGGCGGGCCTCATCGCCCGGGCGGCCACCTTCGCCCGTCAGCCGCAGGCGCAGGTCAGGCACATCGATCTTGCGGACCGGATCGGGTCCGTCGCCGCGCTCATGAGCCGCTCCCTCCTCCGGGACACGGTCGAACTGCGCCTGAGCGTCGAGGACGGGCTCTGGCCCGTCGAGGTGGACCAGGACGATCTGGAAACGGCCATCGTCAGCCTCAGCGCCTATGCGCGCGATGCCCTGACGCAGGGCGGGGCCATCACCCTCGAGGCACGCAACGTCCAGGTCGAGCGGGGATCGCTGACGGATCTCACCCTCGGGGGCGACTTCGTCCAGCTCGTCATCGGCGGCGCCGGAGGCGAAGAGGCGATTTCGGGGGGCGAGAGCGGGCAGGAACGGGCTTTCACCCTGCGCGACATCGACCTGTCCGCTTGGCTCCGGCTGAGCCGGAGCCTGCACTTCCTCAAGCCGCTCGGCGGCGCCGCGGAGGTTCGCAACACCGACACCGGAACGGCCATCATCCTGTATCTGCCCCGGGCGAAGGCCGTGACCTCCCTCGGGTCCCGGCTGCCCCACGAGGAGGCGGCAGAGAGCGGAGCCGTGCGCCGCGATACCGAGATCCTCGTGGTCGACGACGAGGTCGAGGTGGCGCTGGCCCTGCAATCCATGCTGGAGGAATCCGGCTATGTGACCCGGGTCGCCACCAATGCCGGCCAGGTGATGAAGGGCCTCCAGGTCCGCACGCCGGACCTCGTGCTCACCGATGTCTCCATGCCGGGAACCATGAACGGCATCGTGCTCGCCCGGGAGATCCGTCAGGCCTTTCCGGCGCTGCCGATCCTTCTGATCACCGGCAACCCCGCCGTCGAGGGGGAGGGCGATTATCCGCTTCTTCAGAAGCCCATCGTCAGCCGCGACCTTCATGCGGCGATCCAGCGGCATCTGAAGCCGCCGGAGGAGAACAAGGTCGTGCCGCTGTTCCCCCGAGCGTCTCGGCAGGGCTCCTAGCGAGCTGTGTGAGAGATCGTCTTCGTCGGCTTCAGGCCAGGGCGGCTTCCAGGGGCGCCCGCGCGTTCTTGGACGCTTCGGTCAGGGCGGCGAACAGGCGTTGCTGCGGTTTCTTCCAGACGAGCAGTTCCGGGTGCCACTGCACGCCGAGGAGGAAGGGGGCGCTCTCGCTCTCGACCGCCTGCACGATGCCGCTTTCGTCCTGGGCGGCGACTCTCAGCCCGTCTCCGAGCTTGTCCACGGATTGATGGTGCAGGGCGTTCACCTGGCAGGGGTTGCAGCGCAGGATCCGGTCGAGCTTGGAATCGTGGACGATCGCCACCTGCTTGCGCGGCAGGACGGTGCGCATCTTGGGCGCCTGGACATAGACCTCGTAGATATCCGTATGGAGCGTGCCTCCGAGCGCCACGTTGATCATCTGCGAGCCGCGGCAGATCCCGAGAACCGGCAGCTGCAGGGGCAGGGCGGCTCTCAGGAGGCCGAGCTCCAGCGCGTCCCGGTCGGGATCGATGCGCACGTCCGGCAACACCTGGCCGCCGTAGATCTCGGCGCCGATATCGTCGCCGCCGCCGATGACCAGCCCCTGCAGGGGCTCCTTGGGCAGGGCGTCGCCGGGGGTCAGCCGCACGCTGCGGGCGCCGACCCGCCACAGGGCGAGGCGGTGCATGAGATAGCTGCGCCATCCGCCCCGCCTCGACGTGGTGACACCGATGAGAGGCGGCTTCATGACAGGACGACCTGCTCGACGACGTTGGCCCAGCTCTTGTCCTCGCCCTCGAAGGACAGGTAGGCGGCGCCGACCGAATCCAGCCTGTCCCGGTCGGCCGCCAGCCGCTCCACGGCCACCCAGCGGTTCCAGTCGGGCGCGATGCTCCATCCCGGATCGCTCACGCGGGCGTCGGGCAGCCGGTAGTGAAAGGTCGGCCGGCCGTTGATCTTCTCGTTGGGCAGCACCGCCCGCACCCGTGCGGCGTCGAGATGATGCAGGAGGGGCAGGAGGTCGAGGTCCCGGTTCCGGGTCGGATTGGCTTCGAGGTAGTCGTCGATGAAACGCGGGATGTCGGGCCAGTAATCGGGAGCGGCGATCCGGCGGATGTACTCGACGGGGAAGGGATCCGCGAAGCCGAGGAGGTCGCGGGTCGGGTCCGGCGCGACCTCGCGCCGAAGCCACGGGTTGAGCAGCGCGAAGCTCTTCATGAAGGCGGCGACCGTCGCCGCGTCCTGCCGCGGAATTTCCGGGTTGAAGTGCAGGCCGAAGGCATAGAAGGGACCGTCCTGCGTCCCCTTCGCGCCGGTCTCCCGCAGGATGTCGAGAACCCGGTCCAGCTCCCGCAGGCGGTCGATCGGAACCGGCGCCGAGACGAGCTCGCACGGGACGAGATAGCTGGCCGCGAAGCCGAACCAGGCGGCGATGCGGGGCAGGACCCGGCCCTGCACCTTCTTCCGCTTGGCGGGATGCAGGATGCGGCTGTCGAGCTCGACCGTCATGTCGCCGATGGAGGAGCCCCTGAGCGCGAAGGCGTGGGGGTCCTCCTCCAGGACCTCGCCGCCGAGGGCGCCCTGAAGCGCGCGGACCGTCCTTTCCGCGGACGGGCCGACGAACTCCACCTCCACCCCGACGGTTCGCACATGCCCTTGCTCGTTGTGCAGGATCGGGGGCATCGCGAAGTCGATCGAGGTGGGAAGCGCGGATTGCGCCATCGTAATCTCCGAAACAGCAGTGCTCAGATGAACGGAACCGCTGTGGTCAGGTTCCGCTTCCCTCCGTTTCGCCCGCATCCGCGGCGGGAGGTGTGGTCTTTCGGACGCGCTTGAGGCAAAAGCCTGCCATCATGATTGCGCGAATCGCACCGAAGGAGCGGGCAGCCTGGGCAGCCGAGCTGCGCGCCACCCTGGCCCTGGGCTGGCCCCTGATCCTGACCAACGTGGCCCAGAACGCCCTGATGACGTCCGACGTCATCCTCATGGGCCGGCTCGGCTCGGGGGCGCTGGCGGCGGGGGCGCTCGGCACGAATCTCTACTTCGCCTTCCTCATCTTCGGGATCGGCCTCGTCAGCGCGACCTCGCCGCTGATCGCGGAGGAGCTCGGCCGCAGGCGCCATTCCGTGCGCGAGGTGCGCCGCACCGTGCGCCAGGGCTTCTGGGCCGCCGCCGCCGTGGCGGTGCCGATCTGGATCGTCTCCTGGAACGGCGGGGCGATCCTGCTCGCCATGGGGCAGGAGCCCGTCCTGGCCCGGGAGGCGGGCGAATACATGCGGGCCCTGCAATGGAGCCTGCTGCCGTTCCTGTTCTACCTGGTCCTGCGCTCCTTCCTGTCCGCCCTGGAGCGCCCGGGCTGGGCCCTCGTCATCGGCCTCCTCGCGGTGCCGGTGAATCTCGCGGCGGCCTATTGCCTGATGTTCGGCACCTTCGGCCTGCCGGCTCTCGGCCTCGTCGGCGCCGGCTACGGCACGGTGATCTCGAGCGCCTTCATGTTCGTGGCCCTCGCCGTGGTGATCAGCTACGACCGCCAGCTCAGGCGCTATTTCCTCTTCGGCCGCTTCTGGCGGACGGACTGGCCGCGCTTCCGCACCCTATGGCGCATCGGCGTTCCCATCGGGCTCACCCTTGCCTTCGAGGTGACCATCTTCAACGCGGCCGCGCTCCTGATGGGGCGGATCGGCGCGAACGAACTCGCCGCCCACGCCATCGTCCTGCAGATCGCATCCTTCTGCTTCATGGTGCCCTTCGGCTTCGGCCAGGCCGTGACGGTGCGCGTCGGACGCGCCTTCGGCGCACAGGACGCGCAGGGCGTCACCCGGGCGGGCTGGACGGCCTTCGCCCTCGGCGTCGGCTTCATGGGCTTCACGGCGATGCTCATGCTCTTCGCGCCGCGTCTCCTGATCGGCCCCTTCCTCGATCTGGACGATCCGGCGAACGCGCCGGTGATCGGATATGCCCTGACCTTCCTGGTATTCGCCGCCATCTTCCAATTGGCGGACGGCGCGCAGGCGGTGGGGTCGGGTATGCTGCGCGGCCTGCAGGATACGCGCGTGCCCATGATCTATGCCGCCTTCGGCTATTGGGGCATCGGCCTTCCGCTCGGCGCGGCGCTGGCCTTCGGAACGGAGCTGCGCGGTATCGGCATCTGGATCGGCCTGGCCACCGGCCTGACGGTGGTCGCCGCGCTGATGCTCTGGCGCTGGCTTCGCCGGGACCGGCTCGGCCTGGTCACGGCGCCGGACGTGGTCCCGGTGCCGGCCTGAACCTCCGTCAGCGTGGGCGTTCGGCCCTCGCGAGGAAGCGCAGCAGCTTCGTGGCCTGGACGAGCCGCTCCTCCGGCGAGTCGGCGGAACGGGTCCAGACGAGACGGTCGTTGCGCCATTCCAGCGCGCCGTTCGACTTGGCGATGGCGCGATTAATCGTGTTCCGGTCCGCCTTGTCGCCGAAGGTCAGGGCAATCGCCTGGGGGCCGGCATCGATCCGCGCCACCGCACGGTCGCGGCACTGCTCCCGCAGACGGGCCAGTGCGACGAGCCGCTCGACCGCCGCCGGCGGCGGGCCGAACCGGTTCCGGATCTCGTCCTCGAGAGCGTCGACCTCGTCCTCGTCCTCCAGCCGTGCCAGGCGTGCATAGAGGTTGATGCGAACCTCGACCTCGGGGACGTAATCTTCGGGGACATGGCCCGGGGCGTCGATGTTCAGTTCCGGCGGAGCCTCGTCCGCGCCGTTTTCGCCACGGGCCCCGGCCAGGGCCTTGGACAGGAGATGCTGATAGAGCGACACGCCGATCAGCTTCATGTGCCCTGCCTGATCCTCCCCGAAGAGGTCGCCGGCCCCGCGCTGGTCGAGATCGCGGGCGCTGATCGCGAAGCCTGCGCCCAGACGGTCGAGGCTTTCGAGCGTCTCCAACCGCTTGCGCGTGGAGCGTGCGAGGGGACGGGCCGGATCGGTCAGAAGATAGGCGATGCCCCGCACGCGGCTGCGGCCGACCCGGCCCCTAAGCTGGTGAAGCTGGGCCAGCCCGAACCGGTCCGGGTGCCAGATCAGCATCGTGTTCGCGCAGGGCACGTCGAGCCCGCTTTCGATGATGTTGGTCGCCAGCAGGACGTCCCCTCCTCCGTCTGCGAAGCGGACCATGGCGTCGTCGATCTCCGCAGGCGGCATCCCGCCGTGAATGACGACGGTTTCGAGTTCCGGAACGATCTCCGCCAGCCTTCGCGAGAGGGGTTCGATGTCCTCGATGCGCGGGCACACGAAGAAGCTCTGTCCGCCCCGGCGCTGCTCCCGGAGCAGCGCCTCCCGCACCGTCGTCTCGTCGAACGGAATGAGGAAGGTGCGGATCGGCTGGCGCTGCGAGGGCGGCGTCGCGATGACGCTGAGATCCTGCAACCCGACGAGGGCCGCCTGCAGGGTGCGCGGGATCGGCGTGGCGGTGAGGGTGAGGAGATGAATGTCCTGCGCGAGGTTCCGAAGCTTCGTCTTCTGGGCGGCGCCGAAACGCTGCTCCTCGTCGATCACCACGAGCCCGAGATCGGCGAAGCGGACGCCTCTGCCCGAAAGCGCATGGGTGCCGACCACGATGCGGATCGTCCCGTCGGCGATCCCTGCCTTCACGGCCTTCGCGTCCCCAGGGCTGACGAGGCGCGACAGGTGGCCGACCCTGATGCCGAGGCCCTCGAAGCGCCGCTCGAAGGTCTTCACGTGCTGGCGCACCAGCACCGTGGTGGGTGCGACGACGGCGACCTGCTTGCCGGCCAGCGCCGCGGCGGCGGCGGCGCGCAGGGCGACCTCGGTCTTGCCGAAGCCGACATCGCCGCAGACGAGCCGGTTCATGGGGCGTCCCGAGGCGAGATCCGTCAGGATGGCGGCAATCGCGGTGGTCTGGTCCGGCGTTTCCGAGAACGGGAAACGGGCCGCGAAGCGTTCGTAGGAGGCTCGCGGCGGCACGAGTTTCGGCGCCTCCGCCTCGTTGCGCGCCTGGACCGCCGTAATGAGCCGGGCCGCGCTTTCGGCGATTTCCGCCTCCACCTTCGCCCGCCTCTTGGCCCAGGCATCCCCGTCGATCCGGTCGAGAGTGACGGCCTCGGCCGAGGCGCCGTAGCGCCAGACCCGGTCCATCTCGTCGACCGGCACCATCAGGGTCGCCTCGTCGGCGTAGGACAGGCGCAGGAGGTCGGCCGCCGTGCCGTCGGCCAGGACGCTTTCGAGGCCGGTGAGGACGCCGAGCCCGTGATCCCGGTGAACGACCACGTCGCCGAGGCGGAATTCGAGCTCGGTGCCGGCGATGTCGGTGGGGCGGATGCCCTGTTCGATGGCGGCACGGGCGCGGCTGCCGATCACGTCGGCCGCGGCGATCGCGACGGTTCCGCTCTCCCTGTCCCGGAAGCCTTGGTCGAGGGGGAGCGCCAGCGCCAGAACGCGTCCGGGCGCCGCCTCCACGGCCGACCAGTCCTTCACGGTCTCGACCGGCGTATCGGCGTCGTCCGCGAGCGCCCTCAGAAGCGGGCGCAGATCCGCTTCGCCCGCGCCCGCCAGAACGACCCTGCGGTCCTGATCGAGCTCATCCAGCACGAAATCGGCGAAGCGGCGGAACGGTCGCGCGTGGGTGGCGAAGACCGGGGGCGGCGCGAGGTCCGGATCGTCGGGATTTTCGGACAGCCGCGTCACGGAAGCGGCGTCGAGATACGCCGCCCATTCCTGTTCGGTCAGGTACAGGCGGTCGGGGGCGAGAGATCTCCCGCCTTCCGCCCGTTCGGGCCGCAGCTTCGTGCGGCTCTCATGGGCGTCCCGGATCTGTTCCCATGCGGCGGCGATGCGTGCCTCGGCTCCCGCGTCGAGGAACACCGACGCATCTGGAAGAAGCGTCGGCAGATCGTCGAGGCGCTCGAAGAACTCCGCAAGCCGGTGCTCCGAGCCAGGGGCGGGAAAGTCTGCTTCTCCCCCTCCCGTCGCGAAGTGCTCGGAGGCAGGAAGCAGCCGCAGCTCCGGCATCTCGCCTTCGGCGAGCTGGCTCGCGGCATCGAACGGGCGCAGGGCGACGATGCGGCCCTCGTCGTGCTCCACCCGGACCGGGGTTTCCGTGCCGGCCGGGTAGATATCGAGAACCTGTCCGCGCAGGGCCGCTTCCCCAGGCTCGTCCACGCGCTCGTCGAGGATGTAGCCGAGGCGCCGGAGCCCTTCCTCGATGCGCTCGTGCGACAGGTCATCGCCCGGTCTCAGGACGAGCTCTGCCCGGGCAAGCTCGGTTCGGGGAGGCACGCGCTGGAGCACGCCCAGCGGCGTGGTGACGAGAATGGGCGCGGTCTTCCGATCCTCCGCGAGCGCCTTGAGGATGGCGAGGCGGCGGCCCATCACGCGCCGGGATGGCGGGGCGCGGTCGTAGGGAAGGCAGTCCCAGCGCGGAAAGAGCATCGTGGGCAGATCGGGCGCGAGGACGGCGAGAACTCTGACGAGATCCGCGGCCCTGCGTTCGCTTGCGGCGACGATCAGCATTCCCGATGGGCTGGTCCGGGCCTGCCGCAGGATCGCGAGGGCGCTCTCGCCCAGTCGTCCTGCGGTTTCGATCGTCCGGAAGGTCGGCGCCGACGAGCGGCTCGCTTGTTTCAGGGTCCGGGGCGCCATGGTCTCTCCGCGTTGCACGGGACAACTCGCGGAGGCTCCTCCTGTTCAACCTCGATAGTGCCGCAGGCGCCGGATCAGGATGCGTTCGCGAGCCACGGCACGATCTGCGAGAGATCGACCGGGGCGAAGCGCGTTCCTTCCTCCGTCACGCGCACCTCCTCCACGATGACGCGCCGCCAGCGGGTGAGCTGAGCCAGGGCTTCCTGCACCAGCTCCTCGGGTGCCGAAGCACCTGCGGTGAGGCCGATCACCGCCACCCCGTCGATGAAGGACAGCGTCAGGTCGCGCGGATCCTGAAGGAGGAGGGCAGGCCGGCCCTCGCTCTCCGCAACCTCGCACAGGCGGTTGCTGTTCGACGAGTTGCGCGCGCCGCAGACGATGACGCGCTCCGCCCGCTTGGCGATGACCCGCACGGCCATCTGCCGGTTCTGCGTCGCGTAGCAGATCGTCTTGGTGTCGGGCCCCTGGATGGCGGGGAAGCGGGTCTTGAGGGCCGCGATGATCTCGCGCGTATCGTCCACGGACAGAGTGGTCTGGGTGATGTAGGCGACACGCTCCGCGTCGGCGACCTGCACCGTCAACGCTTCCGCCACCGTGGCCACCACGTGGACCGTGCCGTCGATGCGGCCGAGCGTGCCCTCGACCTCCACATGCTGGCGATGGCCGATGACGATCACCTCGCGCCCGGCCCGCGCGTGACGCTGTCCTTCCAGATGGACGCGACGGACGAGCGGACATGTGGCGTCGAGCACCGAGAGGTTTCGCCGTGCCGCCTCGCGCTCCACCGCCTCCGGGACCCCGTGGGCGCTGAAGATCGCGACGGCGCCGTCGGGGATGTCGGACAGGTCGTCGACGAAGACGGCGCCCTTTTTCCTGAGATCGTCCACCACGCGTCCGTTATGGACGATCTCGTGCCGGACATAGACGGGCTTGCCCGTTCGGGCGAGCGCATCCTCGACACTCTGGATCGCCCGTTCGACACCGGCGCAGAACCCGCGCGGCGTCGGCAGCAGGACGGTCAGGGGCGCGTGATCGCCGGTCATGCGGCGTCCTCCACCTTGAGCGAATGGGGAAGCGACGCCGGCAGGCGCGTTCTCCGGGCATGGCCGAGCGCGGCCACCGCCTGCTCGCCGGCCGTGACGGCGCTCTCGATGGTGGCCGGCAGGGAGCCGATCCAGTCGCCCGCCAGGGCGACGTTCGAAAGCGGGAGCAGGGGCGGCTGGGGAAGGGGGCTCGCCGCCTGCCGGATCGTGGCGCGCTTCTCCTTCACGACCCGCGCCTCCGGCTGGCGGTCCGCATCCGCCTCGAGACCGAACACGCGCAAGGTCGGGGCGATCTCCCGCCAGATGAGGGCCGCCACCTCCTGGCCGTCCCGGTCGATCACGGAGGCCGCCGCCGAGACCGTGACGCTCACATGGTCGTCCCGCACCAGCACCCATTGGGCCAGCGTGCCGGTGAAGCCGATGAAGCGCGGCCGGTCGAGGCCGCACAGGCGGTAGTGAATGTTGAGGATCGGCTCGAACCGGTCGGGAACGGGGAGCTCGGGCATGAGCCGTGCGATCTCCCATGGCGGCAGCGCCAGGATCACCTGGTCTTCCGGCCCCAGGGCGACGGTCCGGTCGCTCAGGGCCAGACCGATGGCGCGGTTGTTGTTGGTCAGGACCGCCCGCAGGCGCTGCCCCGTGAGGAGAGGCACGCCACGCTTCGTCAGGGTGCGAAGGGCGGGCTCGACGAGGTCTTCGTTCAGTCCATGGCGCGCGACGAGGAGCCTGCCCGACCCCGGACGAAGCAGGCGCCGGATGGCGCAGCCGAGACGCTGGGAGGAGGCATCCGCCGCCGGTGTGTTGAGCACAGCGACCGTGAGGGGCTCGATCAGGTTCTCGAGGATCGGCCGTTCCCCGATCAGGTCGGCCACGGGCCTGTCCGCCGACGAGAAGGCGAGGCGAAGGAGGCATCCGAGGTCGAAAAGCCCGAGGCCCTCGGGCCGACGCGCCGGGTTCAGCCACGACCAGGGAGAAAGGCCGATGCGCCGCGTCCGCCCGCTTCTCGCGCTGTGGATCGGAAGGCCCCCGGGCTCGGGCTCGATCCAGCGATGCCTGGCCTTGACGGCGTCCAGGAAGGCGAGGGCGCGCCGGTTGGCCGCGAAGAGAACATGGGTGCCGTTGTCGTGGCAGAATCCGGCCCCGGGCTGGATCGTCCTGCAGCGCCCGCCCGCCTGGGGCGCGGCTTCGTACAGAAATGCCTCCCCGCCTTCCGCCGTCGCCGCGAGGGCCGCGCTCAGGCCCGCCAGTCCCGCGCCGACGATATGCGTGCGCCTTGCCATCATGCTGCCCTCATGGCTCGGGTGAAGAGCTGCAGTCTGTCCGTGGCCGTCAGCTGAAGCTTGCCGGTCCGCGTGCCCCAGCCGCGGACCTCGAGACGGTCCAGGATGCGCCGATAGCTTTCCATCATCAGGATCGCCGGCTTGAGGCTGGAGCGGTCGAGCCGTGTGAGAGCCTCGTCCGCTGCCGCGAAGGCCGCTCGCGCATCGGCGGCAAGGGTCTCGCAGACGCGGGCGAAACGCGGATCCGCCACGAGCACGGCAGCCGGCGCGTCGGTCATGCCCAGCTGGGCGAGGCGCGAGAGGGGAATGTAGACGCGCTCGCGCGCCGCATCCTCGTCCACGTCGCGCAGGATGTTCACGAGCTGCAGCGTACGCCCGAGCTGTACGGCGAAGTCGTGCGCCCGCGGCGCTCCGAAGATGCGAATCGACAGGGCCCCGACCGAACCGGCGACGCGGCGCGCGTACTGGTCCAGGGCGCGGTCGTCGGCAAGGCGGACCCGGTCGGCGCAATCGGTCTCCATGCCGTCGATGAGCGCATGGCATTCCTCCACCGGCAGCTTGTAGAGGCTCGACGCCCGCGCCAGCTCCCGTCCGATCGGCGTCTGCGGCGCGCGGTGGAGACGGTCGATCTCCCGGCGCCACTCGGCCAGGAAGCGGCGCTTCTCCGAAGCCGGCGCGATGCCGTCCGCAATGTCGTCGACGGCGCGGCAGAAGGCGTAGACCGCATGGATGGCGCGCCGCCGCTCCTGCGACAGGCTCTGCATGCCGAGCCGGAAGGAGGAGCCCGAACGCATCACGGCTGCCGCCGTCACGCGGGGATCCGAAGTGGCGGGGCGAGCGCCCGTCGCACCGAACCCGCCGAGGAAGGCCCGGGCGGCGTCGATGCGGCCGATCCGGACCCGGGTCAGGACAGGGTCGTGCTGGCGCAGCCGCCGGCTCAGGCGCTCCGCGAGAATGATCGTCGCGATGCTCTGGGCGCGCAGGCGCCGGTTCTGCAGCCGCTCGGGCAGGGCGCGCGCCCGGTCGATCAGATCGTCGACCCGGTCGAGCATGGCGTCGAGAACGTCCCTGCGCCGGGATACGCGCGAGGGTTCGAAGAAGGCGGTCTCGCCACCCGCCCGGTCGAGCCACGCGAGCGGGACATAGATGCGGTTGAGGGTCTCCCGGTCGGCGCGGCAATCCTGAAGGTGGTTGAGGATCTGCAGCGCGGTGCAGAGGGCGTCTGCGGGTCCTTGAGCCGCCTCGCATTCCCGGTGCAGCCGCAGGAGGAAGCGCCCGACGGGCTCGGCCGACAAGGTGCAGTAGGATGTGAGCTCCGACCAGTCGAGATAGCGCGCCTTGACCACGTCCTGGCGGAAGGCGCGAAGAAGGCTGCGCGCCTCCGCGATGCCGGTGCCGTAGCGCCCGTCCACCGCGTGCAGGCGCGCCGCTTCGGGACAGGCGGCATCGCCCGAGACCAGGGCCTGTTCGAGAGTCTCGAGCCGGATCAGCTTCTCGGGCGCGGACAAGTCTGGAGCATCGGCGATGTCGTCGGCCATGCGCGCGAAACGGTAGAAGGCCAGCACCGCGCCGCGATGCTCGCGCGAGAGCAAGAGGGAGGCGACCGGGAAGTTCTCGTCCTGCGGGCGCTTCGTGGCTTGCAAGGGAGCCGTCTCCATATGCGTTACCCTACGGGATAGAGCCTGCCCTTCCACCCGGCGCGGCGTGCCGATCCGATCCGCAGGAGCACGCTCCATTGGATCGCCAGACCCACCAGGATGGTGAAAGGATGCAGGGGAATGGACAATGGGTTCTCGCGCGTCGCCACGGTCACGATGGCGCGAGTGCCCAGGGACAGGAAGGCCGCCAGCGCGATGGGAACCGAAGGGGCGATGGCGAGAAGCACGAACGGCAGGACATGGCCGCCGAAGAGAAGGACGGTCCAGACCGGCAGGGCCACGGGTGTCGCCATTCCCTCATGGGCATTCTTGGCGAAGCCCGCCCAGGCCTCGCGGAAGCTCTTGTACATCCGGCAGGAGGCGAGGCGGTCGCCGGGCAGGAGATCGGTCATGTAGCCCTTCCGGCGGAAGAGGCGGGCGAGCTGGATGCCGTCATGGATGAGGGAGCGGATCGCTTCGTGCCCGCCCGCGGCGCGGTAAGCCTGCGCCTCGACAAGAACGAGCTGGCCGCAGGCCGCGCCGAGGCCGGGATCCCGCGAGAGGCGCATGAATCCCATGGGAAGATAGCCGAGCATCAGGAAGTTGATGGTCGGCACGATCAGCCATTCGCCGAGCGACTTCATGATTTGGCGCGGCACGGCGCTCACCAGCTTCGCATCGCTGGCCTGGGCGTGACCGGCAAGGATCGCGGCCGCGTTGGGCGCAAGGCGCACATCCGCATCCGCGAACAGGAAATGCGTGCCGCGCGCGGCCAGCGCGGCGTGATGGCAGGCATGGACCTTTCCGGTCCAGCCGTCCTCCAGGGGAGGAGCCGTGAGGAGCCGCACGCGTCCGTCGCGCGCCGCATAGGCGCGCACGATCTCGGCGGTGGCATCGGTGGAGCCGTCGTCGATCACGAGAACTTCGACCGGTACTCCGACGCTCGCCAGGGCGCAATCCAAGGCCGGCGCAATGTTCGTCGCCTCGTTGCGCGCCGGAACGATGATCGAGACCAGGGTATCCGCCTGGGGACGATGCCTCGGGGTGCCCTGCAGAACGGCGAGGTTCATGAACGCCAGCACGGCGGGGAAAGCGGCCAGCACCAGCAGGACGAGCCCGAGCGCAATCATCATGGACGGTGCCCCTCGTGCGATGGATCGAATCTGCGTCCGGTCAGGGCCGCCGCCACGCGACGCCAGCCGTCATAGATGCCGCCAATGCCGGAACGGCCTTCGAGGACGATCCGGAATCTGTCCGGATCGCGGCTTTCGACATCGGCGCTCAGACGGTCGAGCGTTTCCGCAAGCGTGCTCTCGAGACGTTCCAGGCGGGCGGTGCGGGGCTGACCGACGAGATCGCGTCCCTGCATCGGCGGCCCGAAAGCGATGAAGGCCTCGGCGCCGCGTTCCGCCCAGAAGGCGTATTCGACGGCGAGCGGCACGATGGTGCAGTCAGGGGCGAGTTCGACGAGGCGCGCCACGCCGGGCCTGAGGCCGAGCGGGCGCTCCCGCACATCGCTGAAGCGGCCCTGCGCAGTGATCCAGAGCGCGCGTCGATGGGAAGAGAGGATGTCCTTGCTCGCCTTGAGAAAGGCCGCCGCGCCTCGCGGCGTGTCGAGGTCCACGCCGAAGGCTCCGATGCGGCTGAAGACGCCGTATTGCTGCAGCATGGCGGCATCGATGGGCGCGTAGCTCTCGTAGGCGGGGAGGAAACGGTCCGCGGCCAGGATGTAAACCGCCGCGTCCCACCAGGCCGGGTGGTTGGAATAGACGACGACCGGGCCCTGCTGCGGCATCGCGGGACTGCCCCACGAGGCGATCCGCAGCGCGTTCATGTGCTGCGTGAAATAGCGGCGGAAATAGGAGAGCATGAAGCGATGGACGACGGCGGAGCGGCGCGCCACCGGAGAGGCCTCCGCGGGCCGGTTCCGGCTTCGTCTTCCGGCTGCTGGGTCCGCTTCCTGTCTCAAGACACTTTCCGTACGTTCTCGCCTTTCACATCCGCATCGAGCGCGTCGGCGGCGATCCAGCCGGACATCATCACCATGGGCATGCCGGGGCCCGGATGGGCGGCGCCGCCCGCGAGGTAGAGCCCGCTCACCTGCCGGCTTCTGTTGCCGGGCTTGAACGCGCCCATGAACTTGCCGTGGCTCGCCAGGCCGTAGATCGCACCGTTCAGCACCTTGTAGCGGTCGTGGATGTCCTGCGGCGTCAGGTGGCGCTCGACGACGATGCGGCTCTCGATGTCCTCCATGCCGGCGGCGCGTTTCAGCTTGTCGAGAATGACCTGCCGGTAGGCGGGGAACATCTGCGACCAGTCGTGATGGGGGCGCAGGTACGGGGTGTGAACGAGCACGTAGAGCGCCTCGCCGCCCTCGGGCGCGACGCTCGGGTCCGTGCCCGAGGGGGCCGCGATGTAGCAGGTGGGATCGGGCGCGGGCTCGCCCTTGCGATAGATGAAGTCGAACTCCTCCTCGGGATCGCGGGAGAAGACGAAATCGTGATGGAGCAGATGGTCGTAGCGCCGGTCGAGGCCGAGATAGAGCACGACGCCGGAGCAGGCGGGCTCGAAGTCCTTCTTGGCGTAGTGGACGCCGACCTCGCCGCCCACGAGCTCCTGATAGGTGCGGATCGAGTCCATGTTGGAGATGACCCTGTCATAGGCCACCGCGTCCCCGTTCGCGGTCACGAGGCCCGTCACCGCGCCGTTCTCGATCTGGAGGGATTGCACATCCGTGTCGGGCCGGAAGGTCGCACCCAGTTCGGCGGCGAGCTTCGTCAGGGCCTCGGCCACGGCGCGGGTGCCGCCCATGGGATACCAGACGCCCTCGGCCGCCTGCATATGGGCGATGGCGCACAGAACCGCGGGCGATCCGTAGGGAGACGAGCCCACATATTGCGTGAAATGGTCGAGCATCTGCGCGAGACGGTCGTCCTTGACCTTGGAGCGGATCGTGCCGGCGACGGAGGACCCCATGCGCAGGGACAGGACGTCCCGCAGGGTGGCGGGATTCATGTTGGCGCGGATGTTGATCGTGTCGAACAGGTCCTCCACCGGCTTCCAGAAGAAGAAGCGATTGGAGATGTGATGGAGGTTCTCGGACAGCTCCTGGAACCTCCGGTAGCCGTCGCCCGCCTTCTTGCCGGGCGCGAAACGGTCCATGGCCTCGGCCATGGCGTCGACGTTCTCCAGCAGGTCGATGCGCGAGCCGTCGTCGAAGAAGCAGCGCCATTGCGGGTCCAGGCGCACGAGGTCGAGATAATCGGAGAGATTGCGTCCGGCCTCGGCGAAGATGCGCTCCAGGACGCGCGGAACGGTGAGGATGGTCGGACCCATATCGAAGCGGAAACCGCCTTCGTGCAGCACCGCCGCCTTGCCGCCAAGCCAGGGATTCTTGTCGTAGAGGGTGACCCGGTGTCCGCGCGCGGCCGCCACGCAGGCTGCCGCCAATCCCCCCAATCCGCCGCCGATGACGGCTACCGAAGTCCCCTGACTGCTCACGAATGTCCTCCAAGGAAGGCGTTGGTCCGGCCGTGCCCGCTCGTTCGATCGGTCCCGGAGAATGGGGGCATGCTCCTGACTTCTGGTTCTAGGAAGGGCATGGCCCACTTCAAGGCGAGGCACGGGTCATTGATGGGCGCCGCGCGAGCGCCGCAGGAAAAGCCCGCTCCCATGGGGGCCGGATCGACCCGGGAATGCGACGGAGGAGCGGAAGCGTGGTCCTGCATGGCGCCTCTAGCGAACGGGAACGACCACGGTCGTCGCGGGCTCCCGCACGAGAATGCGGGCCGCCTCGAAATCGGGGCGCCCGCGCCGGCCTGCGTCGTTCGAGAAGCCGTAGGGCTCGGCCGGCAGGCCGATGAAGCTGCGGTCCAGCTTCGCATTGCCGTTGCGGTCATGGAAAACCGCGATGGCATAGGAGCCGGGCTTCACGTTCCTCACCCGCAGCTCGACCCGCCCCGCCGAGGCGGGGCTGCTGGCCCTGTAGGGACAGGTCGCCTCCTCGAAGCTCCTGTCGCAGATGCCGGCATAGATCCTGTTGCCGTCCGGCGTGACGCCCTCCGCACGGATCACGAGGGTCGCCGCCTGCGCGGCGGTGCCGGCCAACACGAGAAGTCCTGCAAGGCCGAGGGACCGCATGGCCGCATCCTCACAGGGTGGCTTCGCCGACAGGGGCGAGCAGGGGCTCCTGGCCGGTGTCGCCGGCGCGGCGGCGCTCCCGGTCCTCCAGCAGCAGTCGCGTGGTGATCCGGGCGCCCTCGTAGATCACCGGCAGGCCGCTGCCTGGGTGGGTGCCGCCTCCGACCAGATAGACATTGCGCCCGAAGCGGTTGTTCGGGCGGAAGTAGAGCATCTGCGTCAGGTTGTGCGCCAGATTGAAGGTGGCGCCCTCGAACACGGCGAACTCGTCCTGCCAGTGGGTCGGGGTCACCATGCGCTCGAAGCGGATGCGGCTTTCGATGTCGCCGAGCCCGAGGCGTTTCAGTCGCTCCAGCACGATCCGCCGGTAACGCGGCGCCTCGCGAGCCCAATCGATGCCGCAGCGCAGGTTGGGCACGGGCACCAGCACGTAGAGGCTGGTGTGCCCCTCGGGGGCGAGCGACGGATCGGTCGCGCCGCCATGCTGCACATAGACCGAGGGCTCCTCGGACAGGGTGCCCTCGGTGATCTCGCGGATGTTGCGCTCGTAGTCCCGCGAAAGCAGGATCGTGTGGTGGGCCAGATCGCCGACGCCGCCCTCGATGCCGAGATAGAGCATGAAGGTTGAGCACGAGAGCTTCGCACGGTCGAGCTTCCTGTCGCGCCAGCGCGGGCGCATCGCTTCAGGCACGAGGCGGCGCATGGCGTGCCCGAAATCGCCGTTCACCACGATGGAGCCCGCCGGGACACGCTCGCCTCCCGCCTCGATCCCGACCGCCTCCCCGTTCTCGTAGAGGATGCGGTCGACCGGCGTGTTCAGGCGAATGTCGACGCCCATCTTGCGGGCGACCGCCGCCATGCCCTCCGACACCGCGCCGCAGCCGCCGATAGGGTGATAGACCCCGTGCTCGTATTCCAGGAACGACAGGATCGTGAACAGGCTCGGGCACTGGAACGGCGACATGCCCAGGTATTTGGTCTGGAACGAGAAGGCGAGCCGGACGCGCGGGTCCGAAAAGTAGCGCCGGAGGTCCTTGTCCACGCTGGAGAAGGGACGGAGCTTCGGCAGGGCGGCGATCATCGCCGGGGAAACGAGGTCGGCGGGGCTCGAAAAGGCCTGCTCCAGCACCGGGCGGAAGGCTTCCAGCTTGCCCCGGTTATCCTCCAGGAACCGGCGGACGTTCCTTGCATCCTGCGGGGCGAGGCGGGCGATTTCCTGTTCGAGGCGGGTCAGATCGGCCGTGGCGCGGATCTCGCCGCCGCCCTCGAAGACCAGGTGGTACTGAGGATCGAGGCGCTGCATCGCGACATGATCCTCGAGCCGCTCGCCGCAGGCCTCGAAGATGTTCTTGAGGATGCGCGGATAGAGGAAGAAGGTCGGGCCGATATCGAATTTGTACCCGCCGGGCGCCGTGATCGTGCGGGTGCGGCCCCCTACGGCGGCCTCCCGCTCGAAGATCGTGACCGGGATGCCTTCCTTGGCGAGGAGCATGGCGGCCGCAAGACCACCTGGCCCTGCGCCGACGACGGCGACGCGCGACGATGCGGATGGATTGGACATGAAGCGACGGCCCTCATGCGGCGCGTGGCTCCTGGGCCCGGCCGTCTGACCACAATTAGATCAGCTTCTCCGGACGACCAGATCCTCCTGCTGCAGGAGCGGGCGGGAAAAAATCCCTCGGCATGGAACAAAACGCCCGCGAGGCTATTGAGAATCAAGCTTGGCAGCTAATAAGGCTATATGTAAGATTATCCGGTTGGCAAAAAAGTATAGAATACAAAGGGAAAAACGCCGCGCCATATTCTTGCCTTGTTATGCGTCAGCTTGACTGACAAGCACAATACAAGGGGAGACTATCCTTGAAGAAGATCCTCACCCGTGCATCCTGCGTGATGCCTATTCTTTTCATGGCGGCCTGCAACACAACGGACCCCATGGCAACCGGGTCGATCTCACAGGACAAATTCGAGACAGGAAGGCAACTCCAGCGCGGCGTCGCCTCGTGGTACGGCCCGGGCTTTCACGGCCGACGCACGGCAAGCGGCGAGCGCTTCAATTCCGCCGCCATGACGGCAGCGCACCGGTCGCTGCCTTTCGGGACCAGGCTCCGCGTCGTCAACGAGAAGAACGGCCGCTCCGTGGTCGTCAGGATCAACGACCGGGGACCCTTCGCGGGGCGGCGCATCATCGACCTCGCGAAAGGCCCCGCCCAGGCGCTCGGCCTGACGGCGGCGGGCACCGGATACGTCTCCCTGCACAGGCTCGACTAGGGTTAGGCGGTTCTTAATCCCTTGCGGCGATCCTTGGCCTGATTCGGGACCAGGGGTTGCGTATTATGGAATCGAGATCGTCTGAAGCGACGAATGTCGTTCGCTTTCCGGGAGCGCGTTCGTCGGCTTCGCCGCGCCGCGATCAGAGAAGTCTCATGGATGCGGTCTACACCGCCGGATCCCTGCCCATCGCGGCGGACGACCGTGCCACCAAGGTCATGGCGACCCGGCTGACGATCTTCGGATTCGTAGTCATCGACGAGGTCCAGGCCGACGGCACCACCCGGCGACTCCGTCCGTCGGAGGCCATCCACGCCTCGACGGAGCGCCCCTGGCGCATTTCCAAGCTCACCAGCCGCTACATGGTGGACGACAGCCTCCCGGCGTCCGACCGGGACCTCTTCGCCGCCCAGCAGGCCTGAGACCCTCGCCTTCGCCGCAATCGGCCCTAGAACATCCTTCGCCTGCCGGTTCGTGTTCGGCAGGCGAAGCTCAGGGTCCCGGCGATGCATCTGGTTCAACTCCTCCTGCCCCTCGCGGACAACGACGGCCGCCGCTTCGACGGCGCCGCCTATGGGCGCGTGCGCGCCGAGCTGGCGGAGCGGTTCGGCGGCATCACGAGCTTCACCCGGGCGCCGGCGGAAGGCGTCTGGAAGGAGGGCGGCCACACGTCCCACGACGACATCGTCGTTTTCGAGGTCATGGCGCGCGAGCTCGATCATTCCTGGTGGGAGGACTACAGGGCCGAGCTCGAGCGGCGGTTCGACCAGGAAACCATCGTCGTACGGGCCCTCAAGGTCGAGATGCTCTAGCGAGGAACCGGGACGGCATCGCTTCGCTTGTCATCGCAAGAACGGAGAAGCCTGATGTCGAAACCTCTCGTCGTGTCCATTCCCCACAATCTCGGCAAAGCGGAAGCCATGCGACGCCTGCAGGGAGGCCTGACGCGCCTCAAGTCGCAGTTCGGGGACAAGGTCGCCTCCGTGGAGGAAACGTGGAGCGGGGACCGCATGGATTTTCGCGTCGGCGCCATGGGGCAGTCGATCAACGGTCATCTTCAGGTTTTCGAAGAACAGGTGAAGGTTGAAGTCCAATTGCCGTGGCTTTTGGCTATGGTTGCTGAAAAAGCGAAGAACTTTATCCAGAAACAAGGCACGTTGATGCTGGAAAAGAAGTGATCGACTCTGTTCTTGTGAACAGATGCTCACAAGACCGCGCGCAGATGGAACCAAATTGCATCCTCTGCGTTAGATAGTCGATTGCGACCGCGACCCTTCGCTGGTCCGATTCACAAAACTAGCCACATTCATCGCCGCGGACCGTATTTTCTGTCCGATCGTGACAACACATCTGTACCTGAGGATCGCGCTATGCATGAGCGTTTGATAACGCAGTCGCATGCCCTTCGTTCGCCTTTTAAGGCCGAGTCAAAAAAGCCTCTCCTCGTTTGCTTCTCTCACCTTCGCTGGGATTTCGTCTGGCAACGCCCGCAACATCTCCTCAGCCGTGCAGCAAATCACTACGACGTCCTCATCATCGAGGAGCCGGTCTTCAAGCCCGGGATCACCTCCCACATGGACATCAGCGATCGGCCGCAGGGCGTGACCGTCGCCGTGCCGATGCTGCCTGAAGGGCTGTCCCCCGAGGATGTGATCGCCGAACAGCACGATCTGATCGAAGCCCTGATCGGGCGCGAATCCAGCGCTCTGCGCGTGTTCTGGTACTATACGCCCATGGCGATCGCATTCACGAGCGACCTCGAATGCGACCTGTGCATCTACGACAACATGGACGAGCTTTCGCTGTTCCGCGGCGCTTCGCAGGAACTCCTCGATCTGGAGAACGACCTGTTCACCCGCGCCGATCTCGTGTTCACCGGCGGCATGAGCCTGTACGAGGCCAAGCGCAACCGGCACCGCAGCGTCCACGCCTTTCCGTCCTCCATCGACTTCAATCATTTCTCCAAGGCGCGCGGCGTCAAGCAGGATCCAAGCGATCAGGCGCATATTCCCTATCCGCGCCTCGGCTTCTTCGGCGTCATCGACGAGCGCATGGACATCGATCTCGTGGATCAGGTCGCCGCCCTGCGCCCCGATTGGCAGTTCGTGATGATCGGCCCGGTGGTGAAGATCGATCCCGCCACTCTGCCCAAACGGCCCAATATTCACTGGCTCGGCGGCAAGTCCTACAACGAGCTGCCGCAGTACCTGTCCGGCTGGAGCATCGGCTTCATGCCGTTCGCCCTCAACGAGGCGACGAAGTTCATCAGCCCGACGAAGACGCCCGAATTCCTGGCCGCCGGCGTGCCCGTCGTCTCGACCGCGATCACCGACGTGGTGCGGCCTTACGGCGAGAAGGGTCTCGTCGAGATCGCCAGGAGCGCTCAGGAGGCCGTGGAGAAGGTCGAGACGATCCTGAACCGGCCGAAGGAGGCGTGGCTCGCCAAGGTCGACCGCCATCTCGCGTCCGGCTCCTGGGACAAGACCTGGGCTTCCATGCACAAGCTGATGCTGGACGTGACCGGCGATGCGATCACGGATCGCCCCGCTTCCTCGCTTCCGATTTATGCCACCACGCCTGCGGAGTAAGCGAATGTACGATTGGCTGATTGTCGGTGCCGGCTTCGCGGGCAGCGTTCTTGCCGAACGCCTTGCGAACGAGCGCAACGAGCGCGTTCTCCTGATCGACAGGCGCCCCCATATCGGCGGCAATGCCTACGATTGCTACGACGATGACGGGCTTCTGATCCATCGTTATGGTCCGCACATCTTCCACACCAATTCGAAGCAGATCTTCGATTACCTGTCCCGCTTCACCGAATGGCGCTTCTACGAGCACCGGGTGCTGGCGGAGGTGGACGGAATGCTCGTGCCGATTCCGATCAACCTCGACACGGTCAACAAGCTCTACAACCTCAACCTGACCTCTGAGCAGTTGCAGGACTGGTTCGCCGAGCGGGCCGAGAAGGTGGACGAGATCAGGACGTCCGAGGACGTGGTGGTCTCCACGGTCGGCCGCGAATTGTACGAGAAGTTCTTCCGCGGCTATACCCGCAAGCAGTGGGGCCTCGATCCGTCGGAGCTCGACAAGTCGGTGACGTCCCGCGTTCCGACCCGCACCAACAGGGACGATCGCTATTTCGGCGACGAGTTCCAGTTCATGCCGAAGCACGGCTACACGCGCATGTTCGAGAAGATGGTGAGTCATCCGAACATCAACGTGATGACGCAGACGGACTACGAGGACGTGAAGAACGTCGTCCCCCATCGCCGCGTCATCTATACGGGCCCGATCGACGAGTACTTCGATTTCCGGTTCGGGAAGCTGCCTTATCGCTCGCTGCGCTTCGAGCATGTGACGCTCGACAAGGCATGGCACCAGCCCGTGGGCGTGGTGAACTATCCGCAGACGAACGATTACACCCGGATCACGGAGTACAAGCACCTGACGGGCCAGGAGCACACGAAGACCGCCCTGACCTACGAGTACCCTTCCGCCGAAGGCGACCCCTACTACCCGATTCCGAAGCCGGAAAACCAGGAGCTCTTCAAGAAATACGAGCGCCTCGCCCTGGCGACGCCGGACGTGTG
Source organism: Microvirga sp. GCM10011540 (assembly GCF_042650665.1). Lineage (NCBI taxonomy): Bacteria > Pseudomonadati > Pseudomonadota > Alphaproteobacteria > Hyphomicrobiales > Methylobacteriaceae > Microvirga > Microvirga sp. GCM10011540. The sequence continues at coordinate 348,910 of NZ_JBHSBQ010000005.1, forward strand.
GTTCGTCGGCCGTCTCGCGACCTATCGCTACTACAACATGGACCAGATCGTCGGGCAGGCCCTCGCCACGTTCCGGCGCATCAACGAAGCCCTTCCGGTCAGCGCCGATACGGCTGATGTCAAAGTCATGACCGCTTCGGCGGCGCTGGCGTCATAGTCGAAACGTCATCGAACAAATCCGCGCTAAGTATGTTGTAAGTCGCACTTTGTAATAGCTCGGAGATGGATGATGAGAGAACCGTTGGAGCTTTGGGGCGGAATCGAATGTACTATCGCAAGAATAGGCGATGACTTCCGCGACCAAAGCCTCGAGACGGGACATCGCGACCGGATCGAGGATCTCGACCGGATCGCAGCCCTCGGTATACGGACAGTTCGGTATCCGGTGCTCTGGGAGGCCATCTCACCCTCCTCTCCGGACGAGGCGGATTTCTCCTGGCACGACACGCGCATCGCCCGGCTGCAGGAACTCGGCATCCGGGCGATTGCCGGCCTTTGCCACCACGGCAGCGGGCCGAGCTATACCGACATGCTCGATCCGGCCTGGCCGGAGCTGCTGGCCCGTCACGCGGCCAACGTGGCGGAGCGCTATCCGCACCTCGATCTCTACACGCCCGTCAACGAACCCCTGACCACGGCCCGGTTCTCGGGGCTCTACGGCCATTGGTATCCGCACGGCACGAGCGACGAGACGTTTCTCAAGATCCTGGTGAACGAGTGCAAGGCGACGCTTCTGTCCATGCGCGCCATCCGCAAGTTCCGGCCCGATGCCCAGCTCGTCCAGACGGACGACATGGGCAAGACCTTCTCCACCCCCACGCTCGCCTACCAGGCCGAGCACGAGAATCAGCGCCGCTTCCTCAGTTTCGACCTGCTCTGCGGCATGGTCGACCGCGACCATCCCTGGTGGCCAATTTTCCTCAAGAACGGCGTGGATCAGGCCGATCTCGAGCTTCTGCTGGAGGGCGATGCCGCGCCGGACATCATCGGCATCAATCATTACCTCACCAGCGAGCGCTACCTCGACGAGCGCATGGCCCGCTATCCCGAGCACCATTGGGGCGGCAACGGCAGGCACCGATATGCGGATGCCGAGGCCGTTCGCATGCCCTTGCCGCCCGAGGATCTCGGCCCCGCCGCCCGGCTGCGTGAGGTCTGGGAACGCTACCGGCGGCCCATGGCCGTCACCGAGGCCCATCACGGCAGCACCCGCGACGACCAGCTCCGCTGGCTCGTGGAAGTGTGGAAAGGTGTCGAGGCCCTGCGCGACGAGGGGGCCGACATCCGCGCCGTGACGGTCTGGTCGCTCTTCGGCGCCGTCGACTGGAACAGCCTGCTGACCAGGCGCAACGGCTTCTACGAGCCGGGACCCTTCGACGTGCGGGCTCCCGAGCCCCGGCGCACGGCTCTGGCTCATGCGGCCGAGGCGCTCGCCAAGACGGGCTCGTTCGATCACCCGGTTCTCGACCGTGCCGGCTGGTGGAAGCGCGACATCCGCTTCTATCGTCCGCCGGCACGGAAATCGAATGCCTGCCGCCTCGTCGGCGCGCCGCGCCAGCTCCTGATCACGGGTGCCACCGGAACCCTCGGGCGCGCCTTCTCCCGCCTCTGCGATTTCCGCGGCCTCGACCACACCCTGCTCTCCCGCAACGACATGAACATCGCGGATCCGGCAAGCGTAAAGGCCGCTCTCGCCTGCCACAGGCCCTGGGCGGTCATCAATACGGCCGGCTACGTGCGGGTCGCACAGGCCGAGGACGAGCCCGAACGCTGCTTTCGCGAGAATGCGGTCGGCGCCCATGTCCTGGCGCAGGCCTGCGCCGATCTCGGCATTCCCCTTGTGACCTTCTCCTCCGACCTCGTCTTCGACGGTTCGCTGGACCGCGCCTATGTGGAAAGCGACGAGGTCAATCCCACGACCGTCTATGGGGCCAGCAAGGCCGAGGCGGAGCGCCTCGTCCTGTCGGCCCACGACAAGGCCTTGGTCATTCGCACGAGCGCCTTCTTCGGCCCCTGGGACCGCTACAACTTCGTCTGGTCGATCCTGAACACCCTGAGCCGCGGCGAGGCGGTGGAGGCCAGCGCAGACAGCGTCTCTCCCACTTACGTGCCGGATCTCGTGAATACGTCCCTCGACCTGCTGATCGACGGCGGCACCGGCCTCTGGCACATGGCCAATCTCGGGGAAACCTCCTGGCGCGACCTGGCCGCCATGGCGGCCGAGCGGGCGGGGTTCGATCCAGCCCTCGTGGCGGCGGCGGAAGACAGGCCTACCTTCAGCACGGCCCTCTCCACCGAACGCGGCATCCTCATGCCGAGCCTGGAGAGCGCCCTCGATCGGTTCTTCGCCGAGAACGAGGTCGATTGGTCGGCAGATGCCATGAAGCTCGCGGCCGAGTAATCCCGCACCCGAACCCGCTTCGGCAGGAAAAGCGATGGCCGGTCTCCGCCGGCCATTTTTCTTACGCGTAAAAAAGCGGCGCAGGGTTTTCCCTGCGCCGCTCGCGTTTGGAAACGAAGGGAGCCTCAGGCCGCCGCTTCGGCTGCCCGCACGGCCTCTTCGAGACGGGGCGACCGCGATTCCACGGCGAGCTCCGTCAGGGCGTCCAGCAGCATCGTCGCGGTGGGATCGGCCATCGGCTCGTCCCGAAGCAGGCGCAGCGTGGAGGCGACGAGGCGTCCGCGTCCGTAGGAGCGTTCCACGCCCAGGGCCACCGGCTTGTGGATCCAGCCGACCACGAGGCCTGCGAAGACGCGGGCCTGGAAGTCGAGCAGGTTGCAGCCCGAAATCACGTGGTCGGGCAGCACCCGGTCCATGGTCTCGTCGAGGAGCGGGCCGGAGGGGAAGCGGGCGAAATGGCCCGAGCGCCTCAGCCAGCCGAAGGAGGAGGCCCAGTCGCCCGACCAGAGGGTGCCGGCGCGGGCCTGTACCTTCACGGCCTGCCAGTGCGGGAAGAACGGATAGAGGCTCATGTCCTCCTCAGGCAGGAGCAGGAGCTTCGCGCCCTGGCGCACGTGGTCCACGATCGCCTTGTTGTGGGTGCGCGAGACGATCATCGTCGATTCCTCGAGCGCACGGGCCGGGGTGTAGCCCAGGGCCCGGAACCGCTCGCGGATGTCCTCGTCCGGCGCCCAGACCAGCTCGCGCGAGTAGACCGGCCGGCCGCGCTTCGGGTGTATCGCCAGGTCGAAGTGGTTGTGCGAGATCAGGCGCCCGTCGGACGAGCGGATGTCGAAGCTGATGCGGCGGAGATCCGGCTCGCTCATCTCCGGCAGCGGCACCTCCACCCGGCCGAGATCGAGCACGTGGGGAGCCTCGATGCGCGGAAGGGGCAGGCGCTGCGTCTCGCCGCAGATGCTGATCTCGAGCTGGCAATCCTCCAGGACCGGACCGGCGCCGTGGGCGATGGAAAGGTGAAGGCCCGCCTTCTCGCCGGACCAGTAGGAGGCACGCTCCCATTTGGGCACGATCACCGTGTCCGAGTTGACGATGTGGAAGAGCTCGTGGAACACGCGGGTGTTGCGGCGCATGTCGAGAAGCCCGTTCGACTCCCAGTGGCAGTCGTGCAGCTCGGTGATGACGTAGCCCGCCAGGTTCGGCTTCCGGCGCATCGCCTCGATTTCGTATTTCAGCGCGCGGAACTGCTGCCACTGCGCGGCGATGACGAAGCGGCGGAGGTCGCCGAAGACGCGGTCCAGACTCCAGTCGGAGAAGCGGTTCTCGACCCCGTGGGCGTACATCACGCCCTCGCCCCAGTCGTGGCCGGTCTCGAACCACCACGGCTCCTCGCCCTTCGCGTCGCGCAGGTCCTTCGGATAGGGCAGGCCCCAGTTGCCGAACTCTGAGCACATGAGCGGCTCGCGCCCCGTGATCACCGCATCCCCATGCGGCGAGTAGAGCCAGGAGGCGCGGTTCGACAGTTCGTCCACGAACTGGTCCCACTGGTCCCGGTGGTCGGGATAGGCGGCGTAGAAGTGATAGTCCGCGATGTCGGATTCCACGTGGAAGCTCGGCGCGAGCGGCGAGTTGTCGACCACGAGGCGCATCGGATCGTAGGCCTTGAGCCAGGCGAAGGTGCGCTTCAGCCAGTCGCGGTGATCCGCGTCGTTGACGAGGTCGACGCCCCAGTTTTCGTTGATGATCGTCCAGATGATGATGGACGGGTGGTTCACGTCGCGGTCGACGATGCCCTTCAGGAGCTTTTCCTTGCGTCCGCGGGAGCGGTCCGTCGCCATGCCGCCGTTGGGAAGCTCCGTCCAGATGAGCATGCCCATGCGGTCGGCGACGTCGTAGTAACGCGGGTCGGCCGCCTTGATGTGGCAGCGCAGGCAGTTGAGGCCGAGCTCCTTCGCCTTGCGGAACTGGTCCTCCAGGAACTCCACCGAGGGTACGGTGCAGATCGTGTCCGGGTAGTAGTCCTGGTCGAGCGCGGCGCGCAGGTAGAGCGGCTCGCCGTTGAGGTAGAACTTGCCGTTGCGGGTTTCGATGGTGCGGAAGCCGAACCGGTCCGTGATCTCGTCCTTCACCTCGCCGTCCCGGATGAGTTCCAGGCGAACCTCGTACAGGTTCGGCTCGTCCGGCGACCAGGATTTGACGTCGGCGACCGTGAATTCGAACGGCATGCTGGTCACGCCGACCTGCGTCTCGTGCATCTCGTCGAGAACGACCTCGCCGGACGGGCCGCGAACCTCGATGCGGATCTGCGTCGCGCTGGTGAGCGGTCGGGCGAAGAACACGCCCGACGTCACCCGGCCCGTCTCCCGGTTGGGGACCAGGCGAACCCGGCTCATGTGGTCGGTGATGCGCCGCTCGAGGTAGACGGACTGCCAGATGCCCGACAGGGGGCCGTACCAGCTCTGCTTGCCGAACGGGATTTCAGCGAAGGGCGAATCCGGGAACTCGGCCGGGTTGTCGGTCGGCGAGTCGACGCGCACCTTGATCTCGTTGGGACCGGGCTTGAGGAAGCTCGTCACGTCGAAGGAGAAGGGCAGGAAGCCGCCTTCGTTCGTGCCGACCTGCTCGCCGTTGATGAAGACCCGCGAGTTGTGGAACACCGCGCCGAAGCGCAGCCATATGGTGTCGTGCAGCCACTCTTCCGCGATCTCGATCGTCCGGCGGTAGATGCCGATGCCGGCACGCATGCGAAGGTCTGAAAACTGAGCCTGCCAGGGACTTGGCACGACGATCTGGCGAACTTCGGCCGGGCCTGACAGCCGGTCATCCGCCACGTGCAAAAATTCCCAGGTTCCATCCAGGCTGATGCGATTGTCGTGCATGACAACTCCTTGAATCAGGGATTACCCAAGGGCGTCCAAAACGGCGAAAACATGGCTGAGGGGCGAAGATCGCGCAGCGGCGCGCGGCCTGCATCATCGCGCCGCGTCTGCTCCTCTTCGGTCGGTCCAACCATAGGCCCCTCGTCCCTGAACATAGTTTATGTAGCCCGTTCCGAAACAACGGCCAGGAACGATCTTGGATCCAGCCGACCGGGGCGATGGCGGACGATTTCCTGAAGCGGAAGACCGGCCGAAGATCGGCGGGGATCAGGAACCCCCTTTCCGATCTGGCGTTCCCCTCACACAGCCGAGCCTCCCGGCTCGCCCCATCCTGCTTTTTCAATGAGGCTCATATGCGCAAAATCGTTCCTGATGATCGTTCCCGGCAAGGGGCGTCCGGCCGCCCGGTCCTGGGCGTTCTGATCGGCGCTCTGGCCCTCCTCGCCGTGATCGGCGCCGGCTACATGATCTGGGTCGGCGCGACCTCTCCCGACAATCCGAGCCAGGAGGCATCCCGCGAGGCGGTGACCGGCTCCCCGTCCGGCGCGGGAGCCAACCCGACGGATCGGATCTCTCCGGCCAACCCGGCCTATCCGGTGCCGGCGGAGCCTTCGGCGACGGGCGCGACCAACCAGTAAGATAGTTTTCCCTTGCGGAAGCGGCCGGGAACGATGTTGTTCATCGCTCCCGGCTTTTTCTTGCCTTGCGCCTGACGGGCGGCGAGTTTTCGCCTCAATGATTCGCATAACCGGCCCGCGAGGGTTTGCGACGAGGCGGACTGAATGACGACTTCCGGAATGCGGCGGCTCCTCGGGGCCGCCTTGGTCACGTTGGGCCTCGCGGCAGGCGGCTTCGCCGCTGCGCAGCAGGCTCCCGCTCCCGTAGCGCCTCCGCCACCCGCGCAGACCCAGCCTCAGACGCCGCCCGCAGCAACCCCGCCGGCCGCCGCCGCGGAGGCTCCGGCGCTCTCCGCCGACACGCGGCAGGCCCGCGCCCGGCTCGACGGGTACAAGGCCGATCTCGACCAGAAGGAGCTCGCCCTCGAAGGCCGTGTCCTGTCGGACGCGGACCTCCAGAACCTCCGCCAGCAGATCGAGCCCATGATCGCCGACATCCGGGCGGTCATCGACGAGCAGGCCCCGAGGCTCGAGACCAGCCGGGCGCGGCTGGCCCAGCTCGGGCCGAAGCCGAAGGAGGGCGAGCCCGAGGAAAGCGCCGACGTAGCCCGGGACAGGAGCGAGCGCGAGGCCGCCGTGGCCGAACTCGACGAGACCCAGCGGCTCGGACGCGCCCGCCTCGTCCAGGCCGAGCAGCTCATCACGAAGATCAGCGATCAGCGCAGGGCCGGTTTCACCCGTGCGCTCTTCGCGCAGAGCGAGGGTCTCCTCAGCCCGGATCTGTGGATGGACGCAATCCACGCCATCCCGCGCGAGCTGCGGGCGCAGCGGATCACCTTCTCCGACACCCTCGGTCAGCTCCAGCGCAACACCACCCTCGGCGTTCTCCTGATCCTCGGCCTCGCGGTCGGCGTCGGCATCGCTCTCTATGCGGGACGGCGATCCCTCGCCCCCCGGGTGGTGAGGCGGGATCCGTCGATCACCGAGCCGACCCGCCGCCGTCGCCTGCTGGCGGCTCTCGGCGTCCTGCTGCTCGGGGCGATCCCGGCGATTGCCGGAAGCTGGATCGTCTGGGTGGCTTTCAATTCCGCCGACATCTTCCCGCCTCGCCTGGAGCAGGTGGTCGGGACGCTCCTGCGCGGCATCGCCTTCATCGCCTTCGTCCGCGCGCTGATCGACGCGGTTCTCGCGCCGGAGCGGCCGTCCTGGCGGCTCATTCCGGTTGCGGACGCCTCCGCGGCGCGGATCATGAGCTTCTCCGTGACGCTCGCGACGGTCATGGTCGTCGGCAAGGTGTTCGACTCCTTCAACCAGGCCATCGCGGCGGCCCTGCCGATCACGGTCATCACCCGCGCGGTCTTCGCGCTCGCCTCGGCCCTGATCTTCGCCGAGCTGCTGCGCCGGTTCGCCGCGAGAGCGAGCCGCGAGGAGGCCTGCCTCGGACCCTACGTGCCGCAGGAGGTGGATGTCGGCGGGCCGATCCGGACATTGGGCTGGTTCGTCGTCGCGCTCATCGTCGGCAGCGTGCTCGGCGGCTATGTGGCGCTGGCCTCCTTCCTGGTCGATCAGGTGGTCTGGATCTCGATCATCCTGGCCCTTCTGATCCTCGCCATCGCCCTGGCCGACGAGTTCATCGCCGGATCCCTGAGGGGGGAGAGCCGCATCGCCACGACGCTTCAGGCGAATACGGGTCTGCGCCGCCGCTCCCTCGAACAGATCGGCGTTCTGGGCAGCGGTGTCGCCCGTCTGTGCCTCATCATCATGGCGGGTCTGCTGGTGCTGGCGCCCTGGGGCATCGAATCCACCGATCTGGTCGGGTCCCTGAGAGCCGTGTTCTTCGGGTTCAGCGTCGGCGACGTGACCATCTCCCTGTCGGCGATCCTGATCGCGGCCCTGCTCTTCACGGTCGGCGTCATCGTCACGCGGCTGATCCAGCGCTGGCTCGACAATACCTTCCTGCCGGCCACCGATCTCGATGCGGGCCTGCGCAACTCGATCCGCACGGCGGCAGGATATGTGGGCTTCATCGCGGCCACGGTGGTGTCCTTCACCTATCTGGGCCTCAGTCTCGAGCGGCTGACCATCGTCGCAGGCGCCCTTTCGGTCGGCATCGGTTTCGGCCTTCAATCCATCGTCAACAACTTCATCTCGGGCCTGATCCTGCTCTGGGAGCGGCCGATCCGCGTGGGCGATCTCGTGGTGGTGGGCGACGGGGAGGGCTATGTGCGCCGGATCAACGTCCGCTCGACGGAGATCCAGACCGGAGACCGCTCGACCCTGATCGTGCCGAACTCGAATCTCATCTCCGGCATCGTCCGCAACCGGGTCCGCAACGACCGGGTAGGGCGCGTGCTGGTGTCGGTTCCGGTCCCACGCGCCACCTCGGACCCAGACCAGGTGGCGGAGATCATGCGTCGTGCCGCGCTCGCCCATCGCGAGGTCATGAGCGAGCCGCCGCCGCGGGTGTTCTTCAAGAAGGCGACCGAGAACACGATCGACTTCGACCTGATCTGCTTCGTCGACGACATCGACGCCACCGGGCGGGTGTCGAGCGACCTCTACTTCGACATCTTCCGCGAGCTGAGGAAGATCGGCGCGCCGCCGGCGGCCCCTGCAGCATCCGAGGAGGAGGATCCCGACGGGAAGGCCCCCAAGAGCAGGGATTACGAGGATGAAGCCTTAACCCTTCTCAAGGATAAGTCTTCCGTATGAAACACCTCGCCCTCACCGGACTCGCCGTGCTCGGTCTTGCGGCCTGCCAGAGCCAGCCGCGCCCCGTCGCCAACCGGACGCCCAGCTTCTATCTCTCGATGGCCAAGGCCGACGCGGTGGTGGATGCGGCGGCGGCGCGGGACATGATCAGCGCCTACCGCCGGAACAACGGCCTCGGGCCGCTGACCATCGACCCCGACCTGCAGGCGGCGGCGGAAGCGGAGGCCAATGCCATGGCAGGGGCCGACAAGCCGAGCTCCGCCGACGCCCTGAAGGCCCGCCTCGCCGCGTCGGGCTTCAAGGCTCCGGCGGCCAATCTCTCCGCCGGCTACCATACGGTGGCGGAAGCCTTCTCGGGCTGGCGGGAAAGCCCCCAGCACAACAGGGTGCTGCTCGACCCGCGCGCGACCCGGATCGGCATCGCGACGGCCTACCGGCCGAACTCGAAATACAAGGTGTACTGGGTGCTGGCCGTCGCGGCGGATTCCTGAAACGCTCCCGCGTTCATGCTTGGCCGTTGACGCTGCGTCCGCGCAACGCTATAGCCGCGCCATGGTCATGACCCGCCAGCATTCGTCGCGACGCCGCGCCTTCTTCAAGGCTGGTTCGGTGACGCGCGCTTAAAGGGCAACCTCCCTCGTCGACATACCGAAACCGGCCGCTGGAGCGGTTGGTCCCTGTCGGCCCGAGCCTCCGGCCCCCTTCCTTCCGGAGACCTCCCATGTACGTCCATCCCGCCTTCAAAGCCGATCCCGACGCCAGCGCCGCCTTCCTCGCCGAGCGCGGCTTCGGCACCCTTGTCGCCGCCGGGGACGGATTTCCCGTCGCCGTCCATGTGCCGTTCCTGTTCGCCCCGTCCGGGACGGGTGGAGTGATCGAGCTGCATGTGGCCCGCGCCAATTCCATCCATGAGACCATCGCCGCAAATCCGCGCGTTCTCGTCGCCTGCACGGGCCCCGACGCCTATGTTTCGCCCGACTGGTACGGCTCGGCGAACCAGGTCCCGACCTGGAACTACGTCGCCGTCCATGCGGTGGGGCGGGCCCAGCTCATGGACAAGGACTGGCTGCCCGGGCACCTGGAGCGCCTGTCCGCGAAATTCGAGGCCTGGTATCCCAAGAAGCCGTGGACATCGGGGGCCGTGGACCGGCAGCGGCTCGCCGCCATGATGAATGCGATTGTCGGGATCACCGTCGAGGTGGAGGATGTCCAGGGCAACTGGAAGCTCGGGCAGCACAAGGGCAGGGACGATCATGAGGGAGCCGTCGCCGGATTGCGTGCGCAGAACGATCCCGCCGCAACGGCGGTGGCCGACCTCATGGACCGGGCGCGGGGGATCGGCCGTGTCTGAACAAAGGCTTGGCCGGGGAATTATCCCAAACATGGTCTTCAGGTAGTCCAGTCATGTGGTTGGTGCGACTCTACTCCCGTGTTCTCGGCCAGCTCGGCTCCGACCTGCGCCTCGGAGCCCTCCTGGCGCTCGCCAATGTGGCGCTCGCCATCTCGGCCTTTGCCGAGCCGATCCTGTTCGGGCGCATCATCGACGTCCTGACCGGGGCCCAGATCCCCGGCCGTCCGCCGATCACCCTGTCGGTCCTGATGCCCCTGATCCTGGCCTGGATCGCCTTCGGTTTCTTCACGATCGGGGCAGGGGTTCTCGTCGCGCTCCATGCCGACCGGCTGTCCCACCGCCGCCGCCTCGCGGTGGTGGCGAACTATTTCGAGCACGTCCTGGAACTGCCCCTGGCGTTCCACACCTCGACCCATTCCGGCCGCGTCCTCAAGGTCATGCTGGAGGGGTCGAACGGCATGGCCTGGCTCTGGCTGGGCTTCTTCCGCGAGCACCTCTCGGCCCTCGTCGCCCTCGGCGTCCTGCTTCCCCTGACGGTCTTCCTCAACTGGCGCCTCGGCCTGCTCCTCGTGGGCCTCGTCGTCGTCTTCACGATTCTCACCGCGATCGTGGTGCGCAAGACCGAGAGCCTGCAGGGCTCCGTAGAGCGCTACCATTCGAGCCTGGCGGAGCACGCCTCGGACGCGCTGGGCAACGTGCCGGTGATCCAGTCCTTCACCCGGGTCGAGGCGGAGACCCGCTCGCTGCGGACCATCATACAGCAGCTGCTCCAGGCCCAGAACCCGGTCCTGTCCTGGTGGGCCATCGCATCCGTGGCGTCCCGGGCGGCGGCGACCATCACGGTCACGGCGATCTTCCTGGTCGGCACGTGGCTCCACCTCAACGGCCTTGCCACCATCGGCGAGGTGGTGATGTTCATGAGCCTCGCCACCATGCTGATCGGGCGGCTGGAACAGGCGGTGAGCTTCGTCAACCAGCTCTTCATGCAGGCGCCGAAGATGGCGGAGTTCTTCGAGATCCTGGACACCGCCCCCGCCGTCCACGACCGCCCGAACGCCAAGAACGTGGAGCGCTTCGGAGGTGCCGTCGCCTTCGAGAACGTGAGCTTTTCCTATGACGGCAAGCGCTCCGCCGTGCAGGACGTGACCTTCGCCATCGCGCCCGGCGAGAACGTGGCGCTGGTGGGCTCCACGGGCTCGGGAAAATCCACCACGCTCGGGCTCCTGCACCGTGCCTTCGATCCGCAATCGGGCTGCATCCGCATCGACGGCGACGACATCCGCGACATCACGCTCTCGTCCCTTCGCCGCAACATCGGCGTCGTGTTCCAGGAACCGATGCTGTTCGCCCGCACCATTCGCGAGAACCTGCAGGTCGGCAAGCCGGACGCCACGGACGAGGAGATGATCGAGGCGCTGGAGCGGGCCCAGGCCATCGAGTTCATCTCCCGTCAGGCGGATGGTCTCGACACCGTCATCGGTGAGCGGGGCCGCTCCCTCTCCGGCGGCGAGCGCCAGCGCCTGTCCATCGCCCGCGCCCTGCTCAAGAACCCGCCGATCCTGATCCTGGACGAGGCGACGAGCGCCCTCGACGCCGCCACGGAGCAGAAGCTGCAGAAGGCCCTGGACGAGGTCATGAAGGGACGCACCACCTTCGTCATCGCCCACCGCCTCGCCACCATCCGCAACGCCGACCGCATCCTCGTCTTCGATCAGGGGCGCGTCATCGAAAGCGGCACCTTCGACGAACTCGTGGCGAAGGGCGGCCGGTTCGCGGAACTCGCCAGGGCCCAGTTCATGGCCTCCGAGGAGGGGCCCGCGCGAAAGAGGAAGCCGAGACTGGCTTCCGTGACCGAAGGGTGAGAAGCTTTCAGTCCTTCACAGGAGGGGATGTCCCATGGCACAGGCGACCCAGAAGCTGAACATTCCCGGATGGTCGGGATCGGCCTCCACCTCTCAGCGCAAGGTCAACGGCGTTCTCCTCCATTACGTCGAGGCCGGAGCCGCGGATGCTCCGCTCGTCATCCTCCTGCACGGCTTCCCCGATTTCTGGTGGGGCTGGCGGCTCCAGATCGGCCCGCTGGCCGATGCGGGCCTGCGGGTCGTGGCGCCGGATCAGCGCGGCTACAATCTCAGCGGCAAGCCCCTCGGCGTGCGCGCCTACGACCTCGACATCCTGGCGGCCGACATCGTCGCCCTCGCCGATTCTCTCGGCGCCTCGCGGTTTCGCCTCGTGGGGCACGATTTCGGCGGGATCGTCGCATGGCAGATCGCGATGCGGCACCCGGAGCGGGTGGAGCGCCTCGTCGTCATCAACGCGCCGCACCCGGACGTCTTCGGCTCATACCTGCTCCGGCATCCGACCCAGGTGATGCGCAGCCTCTATGCAGGCTTCTTTCAGCTGCCCCTGATGCCCGAGGCCACCCTGTCGGCGGGCAACTACGCCCTCCTGCGCCAGTCCCTCGTCGCCAGCAGCCAGAAGAACGTGTTCTCGTCCGCCGACCTCGATCGCTACGAGCGCGCCTGGGCCGAGCCGGGGGCGCTCACGGCCATGCTCAACTGGTACCGCGCGCTTCCGCGCAGGCCGGGCCGGAGGGATGCGCGGGTCTCGGTGCCGACGACGGTGATCTGGGGATTGCGCGACCGCTTTCTGGAGAAGGGGCTGGCGGACGAGAGCCTCGCGCGGTGCGACGACGGCCAGTTCATCGGCTTCGACCGGGCCTCGCACTGGGTGCATCTGGAAGAGGCGGCGGCGGTCAATGCCGCTCTCGCCGCCTCCCTGAAGCCTGAAGCTCGTCAGCCTTCCGCACCATCGCCAGGGGGGTGATCCTGAGCGCCGTGATCCGGTTGCGGGACTTGCGCAGCACCTGGAAGCGGAAGCCGTGGAAGGTGAAGATCTGGCCCGCGTCCGGGATCGCCTGCGCCTCGTGAATGACGAGGCCCGCGATGGTGGTGGCCTCCTCGTCCGGCAGGTTCCAGTCCATGGCCCTGTTGAGGTCGCGCACCGGCACGGAGCCGTCCACGTTCACCGAGCCATTGGGCTGCGGACGCACGCCCTGCACCGACAGGTCGTGCTCGTCCTTGATGTCGCCCACGATCTCCTCGAGGATGTCCTCCAGGGTCACGAGGCCCATCACCTCCCCGTATTCGTCCACCACGAGGGCGAAGTGGGTCTTCTTGGCGAGGAAGGCCTTGAGCTGGTCGCGCAGGGATGTCGTGTCGGGCACGAACCAGGTTTCGAGCGCGATGGCCTCCACCTTGAGCTTGCTCGCATCGCCGCCGACCGCGTCGAGCGCCCGGAGCAGGTCCTTGGCGTGCAGCAAGCCAACGATGTTCTCCTGGCTGCCGCGCCAGAGCGGCATGCGGGTATAGGGCGAGGACAGGACCTCGCGCACGATCTCCTCCGAGGACAGGTCGGCGTTGATGGTGCGCATCTTCGTGCGGTGGACCATCACCTCCGAGACGGTCAGGTCCTCCAGATCGAGGAGGCCGCCCAGCATGTCGCGCTCCACCTTGGCGACGCCGCCCTCCTTGTGCAGCAGGGCGACCTGGCCGCGGATCTCCTCGCTGGCGGAGAGGATCGGCGTGTTCTCGCCGATCCGGATGCCGAAGGGCCGCAGCATGAGCCGCACCATCCGCTCGATGGCGATGGCGAGGGGCCCCAACATCGCCACCACCCACGACATCGGCCGCGACATGAAGAGCGAGACCGTGTCGGGAGACGAGATGGCGATGGTCTTCGGCAGCACCTCGGCGAACACGATCACCAGCGCCGACATGATGATGGTGGCGTAGAGCGCGCCCTCGTCGCCGAAGAGCGCGACCAGGACGCTGGTCGCGAAGGCGGAGACGCCGATATTGACGATGTTGTTGCCGATCAGCACGGTGCCGATGAAGCGCTCGCGCATTTCGAGCAGGCGGTTCACCAGCTTGGCGCGCTTGTCGCCGCCTTTTTCCAGAACCAGCATGCGGGAGCGGGATGCGCCCGTGAACGCGGTCTCGCTCGCCGAAAAGAACGCCGAGAGAAGAAGACAGAAGACGACGACCAGGGCGGCCAGCCAGAGATCGCCGGAAGATTCTTCGATCATGATCGTGCTGCGCTGCTTTCACTCGTCAGGAAGGCCCGGACCTTGTCGATCCCGATGCCGGGGGCGATGAAGCTCTGCCCGATGCCCCGGGCAAGGATGAAGGTCAGGGCGCCGCCCTTCACCTTCTTGTCCTGCGCCATGGCGTCGAGAAGATCGTCGACCGTGCCGTATCCGCCGGGAACCTGGTTCAGGCGCGTGGGAAGTCCAGCGGCGGCGAGATGCGCCTCGACCCTTTCCGCGTCCGCCACCGGGCAGAGGCCGAGGGCGGCGGAGAAGCGGAAGGCCTGGGCCAGGCCGATGGCGACGCCTTCGCCATGGACCAGACGCCCGGAATCGTAGCGGGTGATCCGCTCCAGGGCATGGCCGAAGGTGTGGCCGAGATTGAGGAGCGCCCGGTCGCCGTCCTCCCTCTCGTCGCGAACCACCACGGCGGCCTTGGCCCGGCAACTCTGCGCCACGGCCTCGTCGCGCTCGGGTCCGCCTGCGAACACGCCCTGCCAGTTGGCCTCGCACCAGGCGAAGAAGGCGGCATCGTCGATGAGGCCGTATTTCACCACCTCCGCATAGCCTGCCCGCATTTCCCGCAAGGGCAGGGTGTCGAGCAGGGCGGTATCGGCCAGGACGAGGCTCGGCTGATGGAAGGCGCCGACGAGGTTCTTGCCGTGGCGCGAATTGATGCCGGTCTTGCCGCCGACGGAGGAATCGACCTGGGACAGGAGAGTGGTCGGCACCTGGACGAACCGCACGCCCCGGCGGACCACCGCGGCCGCGAAGCCGGCGAGGTCGCCCACGACGCCGCCGCCCAGGGCGACCACCAGGTCGCCCCGCTCGATCTTCGCCGCCAGAACCGCATCGCAGACCTGTTCCAGCGAGGCGTAGGACTTGGTGGCCTCGCCGGGAGCCACGGTGACGATGGCGGTGCGCAGGCCGTGCTGCCTCAGGGACGCCTCGAGAGCCTCGGCATAGAGGCGGCCGACATTCTCATCGGTCACGATGGCGGCTGCCCGGGCGCCGAGGGCCGCGATGCGCCGCCCGGCCTCGCCGACGAGGCCTCGCCCCACGAGGATGTCGTAGGCCCAGTCCCCGAGGGGAACGGGGATTGTGATGGATGCGTCGGGCATCCGCGCCGCCGCGCCGCTCAATGGGGAGCCCTCCCGCTCTTCTCCAGCCACTCCGTCAGGGCGTCGATGATCTCGGCCACGACCCGGTCGTGGGGCGCCTCGTGGGATTCCACGGTCAGATCGGCCAGGGCATAGATGGGGTGACGCTTTTCCATGAGCAGGCGCATGGTGCCCTCCGGGTCGGGATTCTGGAGCAGGGGGCGGGTGGCGCGCTTGCGGACACGGCGCATGAGCACGTCGAGATCGGCCCGCAGCCAGATGGAGATGCCGTTCTCGGCGATCCCGGCCCGGGTTTCCTCGTTCATGAAGGCCCCGCCGCCGGTGGCGAGCACCATCGGGCCCTCCTGGAGCAGACGGGCGATCACGCGCCGCTCCCCGTCCCGGAAATACTCCTCTCCGTGAATGGAGAAGATGTCGGGGATCGACATTCCCGCGGCGGACTCGATCTCGTTGTCGGCGTCCCGGAAGGGCAGGCCGAGTTTCTGGGCGAGGCGTCGTCCGACGGTACTCTTTCCGGCGCCCATGAGACCGACGAGCACGATGGATCGCGCGCCGAGCTGGCGGCTGATCGGGTGACCGCCCCGGCTCCCGGTGTCCTGCCCGCCGCCTTCATCGAGCGAATTGAAGCGGCTGATCTTGTTCATGGCTCAGTCCTAGCATGGGCCCGAGGCTCTGTCACAAGGGCGTTATCGCCGGGCCGGCCTAGAACTTGCGTAGGGTAAGGACTTGCCTTCCCGGCCCATGCGTGGTTGTAGCGGGATGCAACTGGAGGCTTCCGTTCCCGTGCCGACTTTATTCCGTTTTCTCATCGTCGTTGCCATTCTGGCAGGTCTGGGCTTTGCGGCCGTCTTCGCGCTCGCAACCCTCGTCGAGCCGGAGCCGCGTGAGATCACGGTTCCCATTCCGAGCAGCCGCCTGCCTCCGTCCTCATGAGCGGCGCCCGCCACGCCAATCTCTTTCTGGACATGCTCGCGGCCGAGCGTGGCGCTTCCAAGAACACGCTCGATGCCTATCGGCGCGACCTCGACGATTACCTGGCTTACCTGACCGAGGCCGGCACGGCGCCGGACAGCGCGAGTTCCACGACCATCCGGGGCTTCATGGCCAGCCTCGAGGAGCGCGGCCTCAAGGCCACCTCCGCCGCCCGCCGGCTCTCCGCCGTGCGGCAGTTCCACAAGTTTCTTTACGTGGAAGGCTACGCGCCGGCCGATCCGACCGCGGCCGTCTCCGCGCCCAAGCGCGGGCGGGTCCTGCCGAAGGTGCTGTCCGTCGATCAGGTCGACCGGCTGCTGCAGGTGGCCCACGAGGGGGCCGCCAATCCCGATGCGAGTCCGCCGGAGCGGATCCGGGCCCTGCGCATGGCCTGCCTGCTCGAGCTTCTCTATGCCACGGGCCTGCGCGTCTCCGAACTGATCGCGCTCCCCCGCAGCGCCGCCAAGACCCGGGAGCGATTCCTGGTCGTGCGCGGCAAGGGCGCGAAGGAGCGTCTCGTGCCCTTGACGGAGGCGGCCCGGGAGGCGGCGCGCTCCTACCTCGCCGCGCTGGAGCAGCAAGGCAAGGCGGTGGGCCCCTGGCTGTTCCCGGCCGACAGCGAGAGCGGCCATCTCACCCGGCAGGCCTTCGCCCGCGACCTGAAGGCGGTGGCCGCCGCCGCCGGGCTCCGGTCCGACAAGGTCAGCCCCCACGTCCTGCGCCATGCCTTCGCGAGCCATCTGCTCCAGAACGGCGCCGACCTGCGGGTGGTCCAGGAGCTCCTCGGCCATGCCGACATCTCGACGACGCAGATCTACACCCACGTCCTGGACGAGCGCCTGAAGAGCATGGTGCGGGATCTTCATCCCCTGTCGTCGGGGGAGGGGTGAGGCCGGGCCTCAGCGCCGCTTGAGCAGGAACACCCCCTGCTCGCCGAGCAGGTTCCAGGCCCACCAGGGCAGGGTGACGCGGATCGGGCGCCCGCCCGCGTCGAGGGCGACGGCCTTCTCCATGGTCGCGCCGACTTCCCGGCACAGCTCCACGAAGTCCCGGATGGTGCAGAAATGGATGTTCGGCGTGTCGTACCAGGAATAGGGCATGTTCCGGGTCACCGGCATCCGGCCCCGGAAGAAGAGGTCGAACCGCACGCTCCAGTGGCCGAAATTGGGGAACGACACGATGGCCCGGCGCCCGATCCGCAGAAGATGTTCCAGCACGACCTTGGGCTGGCGCGTCGCCTGGATGGTCTGGGACAGGATCACGTAGTCGAAGGCGTCGTCCGGGTAATCGGCCAGGTCCGTGTCGGCGTCGCCCTGGATCACAGGCAGGCCCTTGGCGAGACAGGTGTTCACGCCCTCGCGGGAGATCTCGATCCCGCGCCCGTCGACGCCCTTGCGGTCGCGCAGGAGCGCCAGGAGCGAGCCGTCGCCGCAGCCGATGTCGAGCACCTTCGAGCCGGGCTCCACCATGTCGGTGACGAGGAGGAAGTCGAGGCGATGCCCGGCCCTGTCCTCGGTCGGGGTGAGGAAGGTGGCGGAGGTCATGCGATCCCCCGCGCCCGCGCCGCGGCGTCGATGAAGCCCTGTGCGGCGGCGAACATCTCAGGTTCCTCCAGAAGGAAGGCGTCGTGGCCCTTGTCGCTTTCCACCTCCACGAACCCCACGGAGGCCGCGGCCGCGTTGAGGGCGTGGACGATGGCGCGCGAATCGGAGGTAGGAAACAGCCAGTCGGAGGTGAACGAGATCACGCAGAAGCGGGTCGCCGAACCCCTGAACGCCTTGGCGAGGCTTCCGCCGTGCTCGGCCGCGAGGTCGAAATAGTCCATCGCCCGCGTGACGTAGAGATAGGAGTTCGCGTCGAAGCGCTCCACGAAGGACAGGCCCTGGTAGCGCAGGTAGCTCTCGATCTGGAAATCCGCGTCGAACGAAAAGGTCGGTGCGTTCCGGTCCTGATAGTTGCGTCCGAACTTCCGGTGCAGGGCCATCTCGGAGAGATAGGTGATGTGCGCGCCCATGCGGGCGACCGCGAGGCCCTTCGAGGGCCGGGTCCCTTCGGTCAGGTAGCGTCCGCCGCGCCAGTCCGGATCGGCCATGACGGCCTGGCGGCCGACCTCGTGGAAGGCGATGTTCTGGGCCGAATGGCGCGCGGCCGTGGCGATCGGCAGGGCCGCGAAGACCCGGTCCGGGTAGCTCGCCGCCCATTGCAGCACCTGCATGCCGCCCATGGAGCCGCCGATGACGCAGAACAGGCTCTCGATCCCCAGCCGGTCGATCAGCGCCGCCTGGGCGCGCACCATGTCGCGGATGGTGACCACGGGGAAGTCGAGGGCGTAGGGCTGACCCGTGACGGGGTTGGTCGAGGCCGGGCCCGTGGTGCCCATGCAGCCGCCGATCACGTTGGCGCAGATCACGAAGAAGCGGTCGGTGTCCACGGGCTTTCCGGGACCCACCATGGTGCTCCACCAGCCGGGCTTGCCGGTGAGCGGACTCACATTCGCCACGTGCTGGTCCCCGGTCAGCGCATGGCAGATCAGGACCGCGTTGGACCTGTCCGCATTGAGCCGGCCGTAGGTCTGGTAGCCGATCTGCCAGGGGGCGAGGGGCACGCCCGCATCCATCATCAGCGGCTCGTCCGCGCCAAAGCGTGCGACCAGGCTCGACGGATCGTCGACCTGACTGCGCGGTTCGGGAGGTGGAGACAGACGGACCATGATGTTTGAAGAAACGCGTTCGATCTTCCGAACACCGGTAGTGCGGGCGGGCCAGGCCGTCAACGAACATAAAGACACGCCCGAGATGCGCCCGAGGCTTGGCAGCGGCGTTCGGGACTGCGAAAGAAGGACGCCCCTGTTCAGGATCGTCTTTCATGTCCACCGAGAAGCCCGCTCCCTCCCTTGCCGATCTGCGCCAGGAGATCGACCGCATCGACGAGACCATGCACCGGCTCCTGATGGAGCGCGGGACCATCATCGACCGCCTCATCGCCGTGAAGAAGACGTCCGAATCCGGCTCCGCCTTCCGGCCCGGGCGCGAGGCCTCGATGATGCGGGCGCTGGCGGAGCGCCACCAGGGCCTCCTGCCGCTCGACACGGTGGAGGGCATCTGGCGGGTCATCATCGCCACCTTCACCTATGTCCAGGCGCCCTATTCCGTCCATGCGGACGTCTCGGCGGGCGACGCGCCCATGCGCGATTCCGCCCGGTTCCATTTCGGCTTCACGGTGCCCTATCTCACCCATCCGAGCGCGGCGGCGGTGATCGAGGCGGTGGCGGCCTCGCGCGGGGATCTCGGCATCTTCCGGCTGGACCAGGGGGCGACCAGCGGCGCCTGGTGGCGGACGCTCGCCGACCGGGACCGGCCCAAGATCATCGCCCGGCTTCCCTTCATCGAGCGGCCCGACCACCCGGCCGGCACTCCGGTCTTCGTGATCTCGAAGCCGCTCGCGGACACGTCCCTGCGCGACGTGGTGCTCTACGCAGCGCAGTTCGAGCGCTGGCACCGGGGCGCCAACGAGGCGGTGGCGGAGCTTGGGGGCGAGGTGGTGGCGAGCGCCGCCGACGCCAACGGCTTGTCGGAGCTCATCGCCGTGCCCGGCACTGTCGAGCCCGCGCGCCTGCACGACGCCCTGACCGGAGCGGGCGCCAGCCTGTCGCAACTGGCCGAAGTCGGCATCCATGCCGAACGTTTCCGCGTGAAATGAACCGCAAGCTGCGCTAAAGCATCGGACCCAAGAGTGGACTTGCACTTTTGGGCTCAATCCGATGCTTTCTCTATGGATGAGAGCATCGTTCGTCGAAAAACCGGATCCACTTTTTCGCACGATGCTCTAGAGCCACTCCGAACCGATCGATTGCAGGAACCCGAATCCATGGCCGCCCGTCCCGAACCCCGTCCCGGCGTGATGCAGATCGAGGCCTACGTGCCCGGCAAGAGCAATGCCGGAGCCGGGGTCGCGAAGATCCACAAGCTCTCCTCCAACGAGACCCCCCTCGGCCCCTCGCCGAAGGCCGTCGAGGCCATCAGGGGAGCCGATCATTTCGAGCTCTATCCGGACGGCTCGGCCACTAGGCTGCGCGAGGCGATCGCGGCGAAGTACGGCCTCGATCCGAACCGGATCGTCTGCGGCGCCGGCTCCGACGAGCTCCTGTCGCTGATCACCAACGCCTATGTGGGGCCTGGCGACGAGGGCCTGTTCTCGGAGCACGGCTTCCTGGTCTACCGCATCGCGATCCTGGCGGCGGGCGGCACGCCCGTGGTCGCGCCGGAGAAGGACTACCATGCGGATGTGGACGCGATCCTGGCGCGGGTGACGCCGAAGACCAAGATCGTCTTCCTGGCGAACCCGAACAACCCGACCGGAACCTATCTTCCCTTCAGCGAGGTCAAGCGCCTGCACGCGGGCCTGCCGCCCCACGTGGTGCTCGTGCTCGATGCGGCCTATGCGGAATATGTGCGCCGCAACGACTACGAGTCGGGGCTCGAACTCGTCGCCACCTCCGAGAACGTGGTGATGATGCGCACCTTCTCGAAGATCTACGGCCTGGCCAATCTGCGCCTCGGCTGGATGGTGGCTCCCGCCCATATCGTCGACGCGGTCAACCGCATCCGCGGTCCGTTCAACATCAACGGCCCGGCCATGGCCGCCGGCATCGCGGCGATCCAGGACGACCTCCATGTGGGCAAGGCCATCGCCCACAACGAGCAGTGGCTCGCCTGGCTCACCAAGGAGCTCGAGGCGCTTGGCCTGAAGGTCACGCCCAGCGTCGGCAACTTCCTGCTGGTCCACTTCCCGCAGGAGGCCGGCAAGACCGCGAAGGAGGCCGACGCGTTCCTTTCGAGCCGCGGCCTCATCCTGCGCCGGATCGACGCCTATGGGCTGCCCCATGCCCTGCGGCTCACCATCGGCGACGAGGAGGCGAACCGCCTCGTGGTCGAAACCCTGCGCGAATTCCTGAGCGGCCGGAAGCAAGATGCCTGAGCGTCTCGGTCCTCCCCGCACGACGCCGCTCTTCGAACGCGTCGCGCTGATCGGCCTCGGGCTGATCGGCTCGTCCATCGCCCGCGCGGCGAGGCACCTCAACCTTGCCGGCACGATCGTGGCCGTCGACCGGAACGAGGCGGTGCTGGCGCGGGTGCGCGAGCTCGGCATCGCCGACGAGGCGACGTCCGACTTCGCCGCCGGCGTCGACGGAGCCGATCTCGTCATCCTCTGCGTGCCGGTGGGGGCGTGCGGGGCCGTCGCTGACGCCATGAAGGAAGGGCTCAAGCCCGGCTGCATCGTGTCCGACGTGGGCTCGGTGAAGAAATCCGTGATGGCTCAGGTCGAGCCCCATCTGCCTGCGGGCGTGCATTTCGTTCCGGCCCATCCCGTGGCGGGAACGGAGCATTCCGGCCCCGATGCCGGCTTCTCGACCCTGTTCTTCAATCGCTGGTGCATTCTGACGCCCCCCGAAGGCGCCGACGAAGCGGCGGTGGAGCGGGTGCGCGCGTTCTGGTCCGCCATGGGCTCGAACGTGGAGATCATGACGGCGCAGCACCACGATCTCGTGCTCGCCATCACCAGCCACGTGCCGCATCTCATCGCCTACAACATCGTCGGCACGGCAGCGGATCTGGAGACCGTGACCCAGTCGGAGGTGATCAAGTTCTCGGCCGGCGGCTTTCGCGACTTCACCCGCATCGCCGCCTCCGATCCGACCATGTGGCGCGACGTGTTCCTGCACAACAAGGAGGCCGTGCTGGAAATGCTCGGCCGCCTCAACGAGGACATCGCGCTGCTGGCCCGCGCCATCCGCTGGGGCGAGGGCGACAAGCTGTTCGACCTCTTCACCCGCACCCGGGCCATCCGCCGCGGGATCATCTCGGAAGGGCAGGAAACGCCGGAGCCGGATTTCGGCCGCCGCCGCGGCGATCAGTAGATCGCCGGCAGCGTGACGTTGGGGATGACGAAGGGGCCGAAGGCGAGGCGCCCGTTGTCCAGGCGGACGGGCGGAAGCGGCGAAAGCGCCGGGCGGCCATTCGCCTGTCCCGCGGGGGCTCCCCCGCCCTGACCCAGAAGCGCGCTGAGGAGCGCGCCGTTGCGCCGGCCCATCACGTTGCCCAGGAGGCCGTCCAGCCCCGCCGCCGAGAGGGCGAGCTGGCCCTCGGGGCGGTGTTCCTCGTCGAGCCGCAGCTCGCCTTTCGCCTCCAGGCGGCGGGAGCCCTTGGCCAGGGACAGCATCAGCACGTCGAGCTTGCCGCCGGCGCTGCGCCAGCGCTCGAGCTCCTCGGCCAGGGGACGCCCGCGGAAGCCCTCGGCCTGCGTGACCGTCACGTCGGATTCCAGATCGGTGGCTTCCGTGCCGCCCACCAGGGCGTCGGCCAGGGGGATGCGCGCCTGTCTGACGGAGAGCGCCACATCGTAGGCGTTCTCGGCGCTCCGGGAGGGATTGGGCCTGGCATGGAGTTCCAGGTGCTGACCGGCGGCCGCGATCTCGCCCGCAGGAAGGCCCGTGACCGTGACGTTGGGTGCTTCGGCCACCAGGGAGAGGCGCCGCAGGCCGCCCGGCGCGAGATTGAGGCTGGTCTGCAGGAGATCCCAGGAGCCCTGCACCGTCACGGTTCCGTCCGTCACCCGCAAGGGACCTTGGATCTCGGTGATCACCCGGCGCGGCTGATAGACCTGCGCCACCGCCTCCACCGGCCCGAAGGAGGCGGTCACGGCTCCCTGCTGCAGGGTCAGAGCATCGCAGGTCACTTCGATCCGGAAAGGATAGCCGCCGATGGCCCGGTCCTGGCAGGTCCATTGGCGCCCGGCCCGGGCTTCGGCCGCGAGCCAGGTGTCGAGGGCCTCGTCCGCCCGGTTGCGGATCACGAACCAGCCGACGCTCCACGCCACCGCCAGCAGGAGCAGCAGGACGAAGGGCGTGTAGAGCCAGAAACGACTGTGGCGAGCATTCCCGGCGGAAGCGGCTTCATCCATTCACTTTTCTCCTGTTGTCTCGCCTCTTGGTAACTGGTAGCGCCGGAAGCAGGCAAGGTTCGGGCACGCTGGCGGATATGGACAACACCACCGACGATCTGTGGGTCTTCGGCTACGGTTCGCTCATGTGGCGACCCGGCTTCCCGTATATCGAACGCCGTCACGCCCATCTCTACGGCTATCACCGGTCGCTCTGCATCTTCTCGCACGTCCATCGCGGCACGCCCGACCAGCCGGGCCTCGTGCTCGGCCTGGACCGGGGCGGGCGGTGTCATGGGGTCGCGTTCCGCGTGGCTCCCGAAGAGGCCGAGGCCACCATCCACTACCTGAGGGAGCGCGAGCAGGCGACCGCCGTCTATCTCGAACGGCGCCTGCCCGTGCGGCTCGACGACGGCCGGAGCGTCAGGGCCCTGGGCTATGTGGCGGATCGCAAGCATGGGCAATATGCGGGCAAACTGTCCTTCGACGATGTCCTGGGTCTGGTACGCCAGGGAAAGGGCGTCTCGGGGCTCAATCCGGATTACGTGCGCTCCACCCACGAGCACCTTCTGGGAATGGGCATCGTCGATCCGCTGCTCGAGCGGATCACCCGGACGCTTGCTCAGGATTCCGAAGACGACGACGGACTTGCCTAGGAGGCCTGGCTCTCGTCCTCGCGCAGGTCCTCGAGGATGGCCCGGCGCTGCGCCTCGCTTTCCGCGAGCCGGTGAACGTGCATCTCCGTCGCGCCGCGCGCCTGGACCAGGCCGACCCAGCGGGTCCGCGTCTGCTCGCTCGGGTGGGAGCTGGCGGTCGCCACGTCGATGACCCGCGCCGTGCCGGTCTCGTCCCGGCGCACCGCCAGGATGACCGCGTTCGTCACGTTCAGGATCTCGCTCTCGTTGAGAGGGTGGACCCCGACGATGTAGCGGCGGCCCGAACGTCCGCGCCATGAACTCAGGGCGAGTGCCGAGTGGAGGCCTGCCGTCGCTCGCAACCGTTCCTCACGCACGTCAGTCCTCCGCGTCCGTTCCTGACGGAGATCCCGCATGGCCGTCGACCATGATATGGTTCGCTTGTTCGCCATTTGTTCTTAATGTAAGAACTCTCGGGCAAAACGTCAAGGATCGCTCGACCCCTTGTGATGTCAGGCTTTGGACAAGCTTGCGGCGGATCCGGCCGGCTGGTCGAGGCCGAGTTCCTTGCGTCCCTCCGTCAGGAGCCGGTCGGAGGCCGATTCGATCCGGTCCTGCATCTCCTTGAAGAAGGCATCGCGGGGCATGCCCGGCGGAAGCGGATCGAGGATCTCGACCCGGATGGTGCCCGGGCGGCGGATGAAGCGGCGCCTGGGCCAGTAGAGGCCGGAATTCAGCGCGACGGGCAGGCAGGGAACGCCGAGGTTCTGGTAGAGATGGGCCACGCCGAACTTGTAGGCGGGAGGGGCCCCGGCCGGCCGGCGGGTCCCTTCGGGGAAGATCAGGATCTGACGGCCGTGACGGGCCTCCTCGCGGGCGCGCGCCGTCATCTGGATCAGGGCTTGCGAGCCCGCCTTGCGGTTCACCGGCACCGAGCCGCCCTTCCAGGTGTACCAGCCGAAGAACGGAATCCACATGAGCTCGCGCTTGAGGATGAAGGCCGGGTCCTCGAAGAGGGGCAGGAGCGCGAAGGTCTCCCACAGGGACTGGTGCTTGGACGCGATGAGAATGCCTCCCGCAGGGATCTTCTCCCGCCCCCGGACCTCGATCCTCGTGCCGGCGATCACCCGCAGCAGCCACAGGGACGTGTGCGCCCAGAGCTTGGCCGCGCTCATGAAGGTCCGGCGCGGCAGCAGCAGGAACGGGAGCAGCAGGATCAGCCACAGCACGAGGTTGAGATAGAACGCGGTGTTGAACAGCAGGGAGCGGAGAACGAGCATGGCTTTCATGGAAAATGAAAAGCGGAGCTTCGAGCTCCGCGAGCGCCCACCTTAGAGCATCGTGCGGAAAAGTGGATCCGGTTAGCACGCGCTCCGGCGCGAGGCGAGCACGGATTTGCCCGGTCGCAGGCGCCTCAGCGCCATTGCGGCTCGGCCGCCACGTGCTGGATCGGCCGGCTGATGATCTGGACCACCGGCGAATGCTCCGGATCGTCCTCGAAGCGGGTTCTCACCCAGACGGCCAGAAACTTCAGGTATTCGGACACGAGCACCCGCGCGGTCGAGGCGTTGCGCCACCAGTCGTGGGGATCGATGGTCGCGGCGACCGGATAGGGGATCTTCTGCAGGTTCGGCAGGGTGTGGTCGAGTTCCACGAGGGTCCGCGGCATGTGGTAGTTCGAGGTGACCACGATCAGGGCGTCGAACTGGTTCTGCTCCGCCCAGCGGCGGGTCTCGATGGCGTTGCCGATGGTGTTGCGGGCCCGGTAGTCCAGGTCCACGCAGCAGTCGAAGAGGCGGCGCTGTCCCGGGTTGAGGCGGGCGATCTCCTCGCGGCTGGTCCTCTCGTTGACGCCCGAAATCAGGAGCCGCTTGGCATAGCCCTTGGCGAGAAGGTCGATCGCGTCGCCGATCCGCTGGGCGCCGCCGGTCAGGGCGACGATGCCGTCCGCGCGGGTCTCCGGCTTCTGCTCGAAACGGTCGAGGGAGTAGACGAAGCAGAGAAAGCCGAGGAATCCAAGGATCAGGCCGGCCGCCACGGTGTAGAAGGCCCACCTCATGGCCCGCCTGATCGGCGACCGCCTGGCAGGTACCGAAGGCGATCCCGACATGGTCCAGCCCCAACCCAAGGCTTCACTGGTGTCTCTGGCGCTCAGAGTCGCCACGCTCTGCGTTTGCGAGGTCATCTCAGCCGAGGATAATGCAGAATGCGGCAAGGGAGAGGCAACCCGTTTTATCCACTGGTAACCATGACCATCAACCATTTCCGTTAAGAAAGCGTCTCACGGTCAGGCGGGAGACGATTCCGGTGATGACGGCCACCGCCAGCGCGATCAGGACCACGATGGCATAGCCGCGCCAGCCGATGCTGAACGTGCCGAACAGGGCCTCGATCTGGTCGCCGGCCGGGCTCGCGCGCCAGGACCGGGTGACGAAGCCCAGGAGAACGGTGAGCAGCAGGGCCGCGCCGGCTCCGGCGGCGCTGCCGCGCAGGCCGAGCTTGAAGAACCGCCGCTGGAACTCCCGGGCGATGAAATCGTCGCTGGCGCCCACGAAATGGAGCACCTCCACCACGTCGCGGTTTCCGGCCATGGCGCCCCGGGTCGCGAAGGTGACGGCCAGGCCCGCCGCCACCAGGACCAGCACCACGAGGGCGGCGCCGATGCCGATGATGGTGTTCGCCATGGTGGACAGGCGCGAGACCCAGAGGGCGTGGTCGTCCAGGGTCGCCCCGGGCACCTGCTCCTTCAGGGCCTGCCGGAGCGGCCCGAAATCGGGCCTCGCACGGGCTTCGAGCTTGAGCACGATGAGGCGCGGCACGGGCAGGTCGTCGAAATCGAGGCCGGTGCCGAGCCACGGCTCGAGCAGGCGCTCGGATTCCTCGCGGGTGAAGGCCTGGACGTCCTGCACCCCCGGGGTCTGGCGGGCGAGGGCGACCGCCCGGTCCACATCGGCCTGGATTGCGCGCTGGGCGTTGGGCCGGACCTGGATCGTCACCTCGCGGGCGATGTCCGACCGCCACTGCTCGGAACTGGTGGCGACGAGTTCGGCTCCGCCGGCGCACAGGGCGGCGAGAAAGGTCAGGATGGCGATGACGGCCGCCAGGGCGCGGCCTCCGGCCGAATCGACCGGGACGAGCGGGGCGTTGCGCCGGAGCGAGGCCGGCAGCGGCCTCTGACCCTGCTGCTGTGGCGGAGGCTTCGAGGAGCGCGGAGGCGGAAGATCGCTCATCGGGCTCACTCGTCGATATGAAGTTGCCCGTCCCCGAGCACGAGGCGGCGCACGTTCAGCTGATCCATGAGGCTGAAATCGTGGGTGGCGATGACCACGGAGGTGCCGAGCCGGTTCAGCTCGATGAAGAGGCGCAGGAGACGCCGCGCGAGGGAGGGGTCCACGTTGCCGGTGGGCTCGTCGGCGAGCAGAAGGTCCGGGCGCACGATGAGGGCGCGGGCGATGGCGGCGCGCTGCTTCTCGCCGCCGGACAGCACGGGCGGGAGCATGTGCATGCGGTCGCCGAGACCCACCCAGCGCAGGAGCTCCACGACCTCGTTGCGGTAGCTCGCCTCCTCCTTGCCCTGCACGCGCAGGGGAAGCGCCACGTTCTCGTAGGTGGTCAGGTGGTCGAGGAGCCGGAAGTCCTGGAAGACGACGCCCATGCGCCGCCGCAGGTCGGTCAACTCGTCCTTGGAGATCCGGGAGACGTCCTCCCCGAACAGGGAGATCAGCCCGCGGGTCGGCTTGACCGACAGCAGGATCAGCCGCAGCAGGGTGGTCTTGCCCGCACCCGACGGGCCGGTGAGGAACTGGAAGGAGTGCGGCTCGATGGAGAAGGTCAGGTCGCGCAGGACCTCGGGGCCCATGCCGTAGCGCACGCCCACATTCTCGAAATGCACGGCCGGCGCCATGCTCTCATCGTCGTCGTTGTCGTAAAACGCCTTCACGCGCTCCCGAGCCGTCCTTCATGGGGTGGATGAAACCACGGCGGACGCTTTCCGCCGCGATGCGATTCGCCATGCTTATCGTCTCTATCCCTTGCGCGCCAACAAATCCGCGGCAGCGATCCGCGACGGCAGGACGCGCCCACGATCCTATGGAATGGTTATCAGGAGGTGAATTGTCCCGGGTTCTTTTCTCGACCTTGGGGGCGGGAGACGTTAAGTCCGTTTGACTTCCCCGCCGGGCCATGGTCGTGAAGGGGGATCTCTTCGCGATGCCCGCGACCCCAAAGCCGCGTATATTCTGGATTAGCTGACGATGACTGCCTCTCCCCGCATCCGGGTTCTCTTCGACGAAAACACAATCGCCCAGCGCATCGAGGAGCTGGCCCGGGAGATCGCGGATTCCAAGCCGGAGAACCTCCTCGTGGTGGCGGTCCTCAAAGGCAGCTTCATGTTCGCCGCCGACCTGATCCGGGCCCTGCACCGGGTCGGGCTGGAGCCCCAGGTCGAGTTCGTGCACCTGTCGAGCTATCTCGACGGAACGGTCTCCTCCGGTCAGGTCACCATCCTGCGCGACGTGGAGAGCGACGTGCGCGGGCGCGACGTGCTGCTTGTGGACGACATCCTGGAATCCGGCCGCACGGTCACCTTCGCCAAGGACCTCCTCATGGCCCGGGGCGCGAAGAAGGTTTCGACCACCGTATTGCTGGAGAAGCCGGGCAAGCGCGCCGTGAGCATCGAGGCCGATTACGTGGGCTTCACCTGCCCCGACCTGTTCGTGGTCGGCTACGGCATGGACGTCGCGCATTCCTACCGCCAGCTTCCCTTCGTCGGCGTGGTCGACCACGCCAACCAGGAACCGGACCTGTTCGACAAGTCCTGAGCCGAAAGCCGCCTCAGCCGTTGAGGTACCAGATCGCCCCGTTCAGGGCGGTCGCATAGGCCACCCAGGCGAGATAGGGCACGAGGAGCCAGGCCGCGACCCGGTCGAGCGGCCAGAAGGCGCGGATCGTCGCCAGGATCGCCACGATCAGGGCCGCTATGACGATCAGGCCCGCCACGGGGCTCCGCGCGCCGAAGAAGGCGAAGGACCAGAGGGAGTTCAGGGCGAGCTGCACGAAGAAGGCCGTGACGGCGGCCCTGCGGCCCGGCTGCTCGCGCGGCAGCGAGAGGATGCGCCAGATCGCATAGGCCATCATCCCGTAGAGCGTCGTCCAGACCGGGGCGAAGAGCCAGTTCGGCGGCGTGAACCATGGCTTCTCGAGCGCCGCATACCAGGTCGGGATGCTGGGTGTCGTCACGAGGCTTCCCGCCACGCTGACCATCACCACGGGCAGGACCGCGATCAGAAAACGTTGGACAGGTGGCGTCGGCCCGCCGGCCAAAGTGGATTGGCCTGGATGCATCATGTCGCAATTCCCTTTATGGGATGAGCTTCGCTGTTCTTTTCGCCCAATCTCATCCTGCCCCCGGAGGTTCCCATGTCGTCTTCGCGCCCGCAATGGTCCAAACGCAGTCTCGCCGCACAGGCGATGGGCCATGTGGATCCGATCACGAAGGCAGTGGTGCCGCCGATCCATGTGGCGACCACCTATATCCGCGACGAGGACAACGCCTATTCCTCCGGCTTCGTCTACGGCCGGCCCGACAACGCCACGGTGCGCGAGGCGGAAGGCGTGCTCGCCATGCTCGAGGAAGCCGAGGCCGGAGCGCTGCTGTTCTCGTCCGGCATGGCGGCGGCGACCGCCGTGTTCCAGGCCCTCAACCCGGGCGACCACATCGTGGCGTCGAAGGTGATGTACTGGGCCCTGCGCAGCTGGCTCATGACCGAGGCCGTGCGCTGGGGCCTGGCCGTCGACTTCGTCGAGACGGACGATCTCGACGCCCTGCGCAAGGCTGTCGTCCCCGGCCGCACCAAGCTCGTCTGGGTCGAGACGCCCTCCAACCCGCTCTGGACCATCACCGACATCGCCGGCGCGGCGGAGATCGCCCATGCGGCGGGCGCCCGGCTCGCGGTCGATTCCACCACCGCCTCGCCCATCCACACCCGCCCCCTGACGCTGGGCGCCGACATCGTGATGCATGCGGCGACCAAGGTGCTCAACGGCCATTCCGACGTGGTGGCCGGGGCGCTCGCGGGCGCCAAGGCGGATGCGTTCTGGGAGAAGGTGGCCTCGATCCGCAAGATGCAGGGCGCCATCCTCGGGCCCTTCGAGGCCTACCTGCTCATGCGCGGCATGAGGACGCTGCACCTGCGCGCGGCCGCCCAGTCCCGCAGCGCCATGGCGCTCGCCGAGCGCCTGTCCGATCACCCGAAGATCGCCCGCGTGCTCTATCCGGGCCTGCCGCAGCATCCGGGCCACGACATCGCCGCCCGGCAGATGGAGGACGGGTTCGGCTACATGCTGTCCGTCCAGCTCAATGAAGGGGAGGCGGCCGCGATCCGCACCGCGGCGCGGGTCCGGCTCTGGAAGCGCGCCACTTCGCTCGGCGGCGTGGAGAGCCTCATCGAGCACCGCGCCTCCATCGAGGGACCGGGCACCCCGTGCCCGCCGGACCTCCTGCGCCTGTCGACGGGGATCGAGGACGTCAACGACCTGTTCCAGGATCTCGACGAGGCCCTGAGATCCGCTTAGAGCGCTCTCGGCGAGGTGGATCCGGTTCGCCGTCAAAAAGCGCGGCAAAACAAAGAAGAGAGGAGTTTCCATGCAAATGGAAACGTCCCTAGCCGGCTCACTTGCCCTTGTCACAAAAGTTGTGCTGTTCTCTGCTACGCGAACGCTGTTTCATCAAAGGAATGTCAGCATGACATCGACCCTCACCCGCCGCCGGATCCTGCAGACCGGCGTGGCGGCGGCCGCTCTCACCGGAATGCCCCAGCTTGCATGGGCGGCTGGCCCGGTCGTGAAGCTGCGCATCATGGAGACCACCGACCTCCACGTGAACATCCTGCCTTACGACTATTACCGCGATGCGAAGGACGACGCCGTCGGTCTGGCGCGCACCGCCACCATC
This sequence comes from Microvirga sp. GCM10011540, assembly GCF_042650665.1. Lineage (NCBI taxonomy): Bacteria > Pseudomonadati > Pseudomonadota > Alphaproteobacteria > Hyphomicrobiales > Methylobacteriaceae > Microvirga > Microvirga sp. GCM10011540. Next base: position 379,573 of record NZ_JBHSBQ010000005.1, read on the forward strand.
GTGAAGGCGGCGCGGGCGGAAGCGAAGAACAGCCTGCTCTTCGACAACGGCGACATGATCCAGGGCTCTCCGCTGGGCGATTTCGTCGCCTATCGGCGCGGCATGAAGAAGGGCGACGTGCACCCGATGGTCGCCGCCATGAACGTGCTGAACTACGATTGCGGCACGCTTGGCAACCACGAGTTCAATTACGGCCTCGAATACCTGCAGAACTCGCTCGGCGCGGCGAAATTCCCGCTGGTCTGCGCCAACGTGATCAAGGCCGACGGCGAGACCATGCTCAAGCCCTGGCTCATCCTCGACCGCGAGGTCACCGATGAGGCCGGCGCCAAGCAGAAGCTGAAGGTGGGCGTCATCGGCTTCGTGCCGCCGCAGATCGTGCAATGGGACAAGGGCCACCTGGACGGCAAGGCCACCACGGTCGACATCGTCGACGCGGCCGAGAAGCACGTGCCCGAGCTCAAGAAGGCCGGGGCCGACATCGTGGTGGCGCTCTGCCATTCCGGCATCGCGGGCGGCGAGCGCAAGGGCGGCGAGGAGAACGCGGCCCTGCACCTCGCGCGCGTCGACGGCATCGACGTCATCCTCACCGGCCACCAGCACTTCGTGTTCCCGGGCGGCAAGGAGTTCAACAACATCGAGGGCGTCGACGCGAAGGCCGGCACGCTCCACGGCAAGCCCGCCGTCATGGCCGGCTTCTGGGGCAGCCACCTGGGCGTGGTCGATCTCGAACTGACCAGGGAGGGCAATGCCTGGAAGGTCGCGAACTTCCGCACCGAGGCGCGGCCGATCTACGAGCGCATCGACCGCAAGGTGGTGCCGAAGGTGGAGTCCGAGGCGGCGGTGATCGCGGCCGTGCAGGCCGATCACGACGCGACGCTCAAATACGTCCGCGAGCCGGTGGGCTCCACGTCGGTGCCGATCCACTCCTATTATTCGCTGGTGGCCGACGACGCTTCCGTGAAGCTCGTGGCGGACGCCCAATCCTGGTACGTGGCGGACCTGCTCAAGACCACGGAATACAAGGACCTGCCGCTCCTCTCGGCGGCGGCGCCCTTCAAGGCCGGCGGCCGTGGCGGTCCGAACTACTTCACCGAGATCAAGCCCGGCCCGCTCGCCATCAAGGACATGGCGGACATCTACATCTACCCGAACACCATCCGGGCGGTGAAGGTGACCGGCGCCCAGGTGCGTGAGTGGCTGGAGCGCTCGGCGGGTATCTACAACCAAATCGACCCGGCCAAGGGCGGCGAGCAGGACCTGATCAATCCGAAGTTCCCGGCCTACAATTTCGACGTAATCGCGGGCGTTCAGTACCGGATCGACCCGACGCAGGCCTCGCGCTACGACAACGACGGCAAGCTCGTGAATCCGGATGCGCGCCGCATCAAGGACCTGACCTATAACGGCAAGCCCGTGACGGACGACCAGGTCTTCATCGTCGCCACCAACAACTACCGCGCGGGCGGCGGCGGCAACTTCCCCGGCAACGACGGCAGCACCATCGTGCTGGACGCTCCGGACCTCACCCGCGACGCGATCATGCGCTACATCATCGACCGCAAGGAAGTGGCCCCGAAGGCCGACGGCTCCTGGTCGCTGGTGACGCCCGCCAACGTCACCATGACCTTCACCACCGGCCCCAACGCCGCCGCCTACCAGCCTGCCGGCATCAAGGTGGAGAAGGTGGGCGACGCGCCCGAGGGCTTCGTGAAGTACCGCATCGTGAGCTGATCCGCGGCGCACCGTCGCGATTGCAGCGGCCAGGCTCTGCCTGGCCGTTTGCATTCAGGGCATGGTGATGACGTCGGTCATGTGTGGGGATTTCGGCTCCGCGTTCAGGCGCCGGCGCTTGGCGAGGATGATCGTGCCGTTGAGTTCGCCGCCGAACAGGAAGATCGCCCCGAGCGTGTAGAGGAAGATGAGCGCCACCATGGCGGTGGCAAGGCCGCCATAGGTCGAGGCATAGGCGCCGGGGAAGAATTCCAGGTACCAGCCGAAGACGAGGCCGCCGAGAAGCCAGAGCAGGAGCGTCACGCCCACGCCCGGCAGCACCGCGCGGAAGCTCCGCCGGCCGGCGGGGACGAATTTGTGCGCGATCAGGAGGCCGGCCACGATGACGACGGTCGCGACGCCGAGCCTGAGGAAGTTGATCACCTCCGAGAAGACGGAGAGCGCAGGCACCCAGTAGAGGATGCCGCGCCAGACGAAGGGTCCCAGCACGACCAGCAGCGCGAGCGCCAGCATCACGAAGGCGCCGCCGATGACGAAGGCGATGGATTCCAGCCGCGTGAGCCACCATGCCCTTGTTTCGCGGACGCCATAGGCGCGGTTGAGGCCGACCCGCAGGCTCTCCACGCCGCTGGATGCGAAGTAGAGGGCGAGGACGAGGCCGATGGTCAGCACGTCGCTGCGCCGCCCGGTGAGGATCTGATGGACCTCGTTGGCGATCGGCTCCGCGATTTCCCGGGGCCAGGCCTCGAGGATGATGTCGGCCGCCTCGTCGGCAAGAGACCCGGAGCCGAAGAGACCAGCCAGCGCCGTCATCAGGATGAGGAACGGGAACATGGAGGTGAGAACCGACAGGGCGATATGGCTCGCGATCGCCCACGCATCGTGGAGCACGAAGCGGTTGGCGGTGATCGAGAAAATCTCGAAATAGAGGCGCAGACGGTTCAACGGACATGTCTCCGGGCGGCAGGAGTTGGAGCGATCCCGACGAGAGAAACGCCCCTGCCGCCCCTACAGGTTCTAAGACGCGCCCGGCGAAGCTCAAACCCTGGAGCGCCGTTTTCCCGCCCGCGGACCGCCTCCGGGCGCATATCCCCTGCAGGGAACCCGCCGGACCGGCGCAGGATCCGATTGAACTTGCGCGACCCGTCCGCTACTCGCCTCAGGGACCGGGAAACTCATTCATGTCCTCCGCGAACCTTCTCATCCGCCTGGCGCCGCCCCTTTTCGTCGTGATCTGGGCGACCGGGTTCATCGTCGCCCGGGTCGTAGCGCCCCACGCGGAGCCGCTAACCTTCCTTCTGGTGCGCTACCTGCTCGCCATCCTGGTCCTCGGCCTCATCGTGGCGGCCGCCCGGGCGTCCCTCCCACGGACCTTCCGCGACTGGCGCAACAGCCTCATCGCCGGCACCCTGCTGCACGGCTTCTATCTCGGCGGAGTGTTCTGGGCCGTGAAGAACGGCCTTCCGGCAGGCATCTCGGCCCTCGTGGCGGGCCTGCAGCCTTTGGTCACCGGCATCCTGGCCGGGCCGCTCCTCGGCGAGACGGTGTCCCTGCGCCGCTGGACCGGGATCGGCATCGGCTTCGTCGGCGCTTCCCTGGTGGTGCTGCCCAAGCTGGGAGACGGCGGGGTGCCGCCCCTGGCGCTCCTGGTCTGCCTGGGAGGGATGCTGTCGATCACCCTGGGGACGATCTGGCAGAAGCGCACGGGCGGCACGATGGATCTGCGCGTCAACGCGGTCATCCAGTACATGGGCGCGGCCGCCGTCACGGCGCCGCTGGTGCTGCTGACGGAAGAAGGGCGTATGGATCCGACTCTGCCGCTCCTGGGCGCGCTCGCCTGGGCCGTGTTCGGCCTGTCCATCGGAGCGATCGGGCTGCTGCTCTACCTGATCCGCCAGGGGGCGGTGGTGGGCGTGGCGACGCTGCTCTACCTCGTGCCGCCGGTGGCGGCGCTCATGGCCTTCGTGCTGTTCGGCGAGACCCTGAACCTGATCCAGATGGTCGGGATGGCCCTGGCCGCGCTCGGCGTGGCGGTGGCGAGCCGGAGCTGACGGCCGAACGAACGAAAGCCCCGGGCTTGAGGCTCCGGGGCCCGGCCGAATGTCTCGATCTTACTTGGTGATCTTCACGGAAACCGGATCGCTGGCGGGGAAGGTCTCCTCCACGCCCTCGTCGAGCTTCTCGTCGAGGTGCTTCTTGGAGTTTTCCGGCAGCTTGTCGTCCTTCTTGCCGGTCTCCTTCTGCTGCGATTCCTGATCGCGCTGCTTGTCGTTCATGCCGTTTCTCCTTGCAGGGCGGCGATGGCCCCTCTCGGAAAGACAACGCGTCAGTTCCCACTCCGATCCCGAAAAGCGAAGGGCGGCGCCCAGGCGCCGCCCCTTTTCCGATCAGCGCTGGATCGGCTGCGAATTGACGAAGTAGTCGAAGGGCAGCTCCGCGATGCGGAACCAGGTCAGCTCCTTCTCGCGGAAGGCGCTCCAGGAATCGTAGACCTTCTTGAACTTCGGGTTGGAGGCCGCGATCTCGTTGTAGAGCTTGAAGGCTTCCTTGTAGCTCTGCTCCATCACGTCCTTCGGGAAGGGCCGCAGCTGCACGCCCTGTCCGACGAGACGGCGGATCGCCTCCGCGTTCTGCGCGTCGTACTTCGCCACGCACATGGCGTTGGCCTCCGCGCAGGCGGCTTCCAGAATGGCCTTGTAGTGCTCCGGAAGGGAGTTCCACTTGTCCATGTTCACGTAGAGCGAGGGCTGAGCGCCGCCTTCCCAGAAGCCGGGATAATAGTAGTACTGGGCAACCTTCACGAAGCCGAGCTTCTCGTCGTCGTGCGGGCCGGAGAACTCGACCGCGTCGAGGGTGCCGCGCTCCAGCGCCGGATAGATGTCGCCTGCGGCCAGCACCTGCGGCACCACGCCGAGCTTCGCCATGATCTGGCCGCCCATGCCGGCGATGCGCATCTTGAGGCCCTTGAGATCCTCGGCCGTCTTGATCTCCTTCCGGAACCAGCCGCCCATCTGGGCGCCGGTCTGACCGGCCGGAATCGGGAATACGTTGTAATCCTTCATGAACTCGCGAACGAGGTCGAGGCCGCCGCCGTAGTACATCCAGGCATTGTGCTGGCGCACGTTCATGCCCCACGGCACGGAGGTGTCGAACATGAAGGTCGGGTCCTTGCCGATGAAGAAGCTCGACAGGGTGTAGGAGCACTCGACGGTGCCGTTCTGCGTGGCGTCGAGGGTCTGGAGCGCGCCGACGATCTCGCCCGCAGCAAAAGGCTGGATCTGGAACTTGTTGTCGGTGGCGGCCGCCACGCGCTTGGCGATCATCTCGCCGGCGCCGAAGAGGGTGTCGAGGCTCTTCGGATAGGCCGAGGCCATGCGCCAGCGGATCTCCGGCTGCGCCTGCGCGATCGCGGGCGAAGCCACGACTCCGGCGGCTGCGGCCAGTCCTGCACCCTTGAGAACTTTTCTTCTATCCATGGACGTTTCCTCACACCTTTTGTTGCGCCCGCTTCGGCGCGGCCGAACGATCCATAAAGGGAGAGGCGGTCCGGTGTCACCCGATCTTCAGCCGATATGTCTTTGACGATGGCCTCATATGCGTCAGGCGCATGAAAAAGGGGCGGGAGGCTTTCGCCTCCCGCCCCGATGGGATGTGAGCGGGACGGGGATCAGCGCTCTTCGCTGCCGCCCTTCGACAGGGGGCGCTGGCCTTGCGGCCCGCCGGCCCGGCCGGAGCGCTTCGGCGGCTTCTCGTCGCCTGTCGAGGACAGGGACTTGCTGCCCGACTGGCTCGCGGTCGGGTGGCCGCGCACGAGAGTGCCCTTGGGCACGTCCACCGCGTTGCCCGGGGCGGGCACGCGCTTGCGGTCCATCGCGTTGCCGCTCATGCCGTTGGGGCCGGTGGGAGCATCCGTCCGCGCCGAACGCTGGGCCGGGCTCTTGATGGCGGTGGTGTTCACGCCCTCGGCGATTTCCGCGTTCGACATCGTCATGCGGGCATCGTCGGCGCCTTCTTCCGGCGGCACCTCCTTGAACCCGTGGATGCCGGCGGCCGATCCGCTCGTCACCCGGCCGTCATCGATATGATCGATGTCCAGATCGGGATCGAGCTTCTTCGAGGCGCCCATGATGCCGCTGGCTTTCGCCGCGGCGCGCTTGGTGTTGCCGATATCGTTGCGAGCGGTCGGGCCGGCGACGAAATCGTCGCCCGTCTCGTTCCGGACCAGATCGTCCATGACCTCATCCACATCCGGTTCAGGGGGACGGCCCCGCTTGTCCTGCGCCATGGGGATTCCTCTCTTCGTGTTGGGCGGGCCGGATGCCCGCATCTCGTGAAGGCCAACGTCCTTTCCGGAGAGGGGGTTCCGGCGCCACAGCGATCAACCGCAGCACCGGAAAAAGGTCTTACCGGCCAAGCTCGCCCTGGATGTTCTGCAGCAGCGCCAAATGCTCCTGGATCTGGTTGCGCGCGAGCTTCGCCACGTTGGCGAGTTCCCGGTTGCCCGGGTTGTTCTGCAGGTATTGCTCCTGGATCGAGAGCAGCTTCTGGTGACCGTCGATCTGCATCGCGACGAATGCGCGGTCGAAGGCGGGACCGGGCTGGGCCTGCGACATCCGCTGCATCGCAGCCTCGCTCTCCGGCGGCAGAACCGGCGCCGTGGAGGCGGCGGCCCGGGCGCCCTGCGTGGTGGAGGCCGTGGCGGCCGGATCGGCGAAGGAGTGCATGATTTCGGTGAGCATCGTCTGCTCGGCCGCCTCGAATTCGGCAAACCGCTTCACGCGCGGGTGCTGGGCCTTGCTGAGGGCGAAATTGGCCTCCTGCAACGAGACGGTGCTGGCGGCGAGAACCTGGCGCACATACTCGCGGTCGGCCTGGGATTGCTGCTGTCCCATGCTGGCCGGCGCGCTCGCGTCGCCCTGGCGCATGGGCGTGCGGGTATCCTGCGGCGCACCGCCCTGCTGCGTGCGCTGCTCGCGCTGGCGCGCATTCTGTCCCAGCTCCGGGTTGAGCTGCTGCTCGGCCGGCACCGGATTCACGGAATAGGGGATCGCCTGGTTCTGCTGAACCTGCTGGGCGAGAGCCGGAAGGCTGAAGGCGGCGGCGAGGCCGACGATGGCGAGACGGCGCGACATCACGTTTCTCCTGCGAAGGTAAGGTGAAAGCCGAACGTTCGCAGGCGAGGTTTGGTTCAGCGTGCGCCGGGCCTCGTCGGGCGGCCTCAGCGCCGCTGCCCCAGGACCAGCAGCGCCCGCTTCAGGCCGTCGCCGTCGGCACGGACGATGAAGCCCGCATCCGTGAAGCGGGGGTCGAGAAGACGGTCGCGGTATTCGGGCTGGTCGAGCCATTGATCGACGAAGGAGCGGATGTCGGCGGCGTTCGGCACCGTGCCGCACCCGCCGCAGGACCCGACGATGACGCCGAGGCTGCTCCAATCCGTGCGGGCGTCGTCCGGCAGGGCCTGCATCAAGTTGTCGAGGCGGCTGGCCTCGAAGGAGGCCAGGTCCTGCTCCGGCAGAAGGTTGGCGGCCGCCTGGGCGAGGGCGGGGTCGGTCTCGAGGGCGGGCACGCCTTGCGCCTCCCGCGCCTTGTTGATCTCCTGCACGGCCAGGGCATTCTGCCGGTCGGGCGCGAGGGCGCTCATATCTTCCTGCGGCTGCTGATCCCGCGACGTTCCCGCCCCGGCGAAGGTCTGGACCGCATAGAGGGTGCGGTCGTCGCCGACCACGATGCCGAAGCCGAACGTGTCGAGGCCGCGCCGGAGGATGTTCTCGCGATGCTCCGGGCTGTTCATCCAACCCTGGTGCAGTTCCTCCACCCGGCTGACCGTGGGCGGGGAATCGCAGCCCTGGCAGCGGGCGATGTTTTCCGCCGCGACCTTCCAGCGGCTGCCGCCCGCCGCCGTGTAGCGGTCGCGGACCGTGTCGCCTTCGGGCGAGACGTGGGAATAGTAATTCCGCGCAAGCATGTCCTCGGCGTGCTTCTGCGCCGCTTCGTTGAGGGAGGCGCCCAGGGTGAGGGTTTCGAGGCCCTGGTCGCGCCGCTCCTGGTTGACGAGCTCCAGCGCCCTCTGGCGCAGCCGTTCGAGATCCCCCGTCTCCGCGCCGGTCGCCGCGCCGGACATGCCGAACGCGGACAGCAGAAGACAGAGGGCGAACGGCATCAACGGGCGAAGCATGGCGCGGCCTTTCCTTGACAGATGCGGGGCCAACTTCGCGTGTGGGACGATGTTCCGAAGGTTCTCCGCTCAGGCGGCGGCCTGGAGCCGCTCGCGCTCAGCGCCCTTCTGGGCGTAACCGATCTCGGAGCCGATATGGGCCGAGAGCGGCAGGCCCGTGCCGGCGCCGACGAAGCCCGGCGCGTCCTGTCCCACGGCCGCGCGCCAATAGGCGTTGTCGTAGAACACCGCCACGAGGGGCAGGTTGCGCGCCTCGTGCACGTACATGCGGCTGCCCGGCGCCATCCGGGGCCAGATCGCCTCGATGCAGGGCTTCACGGAATCGATCAGGTCCACGTCGAGAAAGGCAAGCGCCGTCGGACGGTCGAAGTCTTTCAGCGATTCGTCGTAGAAGCCCACGACGAAGTCGCACACGTCGAGAGCGCCGTAGCGGCGCAGGTTGTCCTTCACCAGATCGAGGGAGGCGGCGAAGCGGCCCTCCCAGTACTCGTCGGTGTGTCCCGTATGCACCGCGTGGTGCGCACGGTCGTAATCCTTCGGCGGCGGCAGCCCCTGGAAGGAATCGCAGATGATCAGCCGGCGGCCCGCCAGCTTGCACGCAAGCGAGAGATTGACCGACATGCTGCCCACGTAGCAGCCGCATTCCACCACGTCCCCCGGCATGGTGCGCGGCAGCCGCAGGATCGCCGCCGCGAGTTCCAGATGCTCCGGCACGGTGCAGAGGTTCTCGACGGAACGGATGTTGCGCGCGAAGGTGAGGAGCAGCCGCAACTTCTCGCGCCGCCCGATTCCGTAGTCGCGGCCGATGGACGGATCGTTGACGAAGGCGAGCGCGCGCGGCAGCAGATGGGCCTTGGCAAAGGTCCTGCGCCACAGCCGCGTCAGCAGCCCCGGCCCGCTCTCCGCCTGCCGCGGCCGTGAGAGTTCGATATCTCGCGCCTGCGCGCCCGTTGCCTTGGTCATGATGCCTGTCCCGCTCCGGTGATAAGATTCCTTTTTTGGCGATGGAGCTTATGGCACCGGACCTGATTCCTAGAACGGAACTGAGGGTTAGTCCGATGGCAGTAGGGCAGGGGCTCTCTGTGGGAAGCTGAAAGCCTCTAGGGCAGGCGGTGTTGCCGTCAGTTCGAAGGGACCGGCTTCAACAGGTCGAGGTGGCTGACCCCGAGGGCCTGGGCCAACTCGTAGAGGGTCACGACCGTCGGGTTGCGGCGACCCTGCTCGAGCCCGCTGAGATATTGCTGGCTGAACCCTGAGCGTTCCTCGATCTGCTCCTGGGTAAGCCCCTTTTCGCGCCTGATGCGGGCGAAGTTCTGTCCGACGAGCTTGCGCATATCCATGCACAAGGGAAGTGGGCTGTTCGTTGGACGAAGTTTATCAACTATAATATGTATTATGTTATTGTGCTCACCAACTGCTTGAACCGCGGAGGGAAGTTTTTGCCATGGACCAGCCCTATTCCGTGTGGGCCGACCTGCTCAACAAGTTCCACACCTCGTCGGACGTTATCCAGGCGCTGTGGCTCGTCGTCGTGCCGGTGACTTTGCTCGGCGTCACGTGGCTGACGATGCGGACCTTACGCGACATCGCCCTCGCGATGCGGCCTCCGCGCCCGGAGGCGAAGAGCCTCCTCGTCTACGGCGTGGTGCAGGACGCCGACGGCCAGTGGCACGTCATCCGCCACGGAGACGAGCCGAGGCCGCTCGATTGGCGCAATGCACCGCGTGAGCTGGTGGGGGGCGTGGCGGAGTTCGACTGAGCGCATCCCCCGTCATTCCGGGGCGAGCGTAGCGAGAGCCCGGAACCCATATCCGCTGACGATGCGGAATGAGGCGGAGCGCTCCCCGCTTCTTCCTGACATGTTGGCGGCTATAGGTTCCGCGCTCCGCTGCGCGGCCCCGGAATGACGGGGAGCCTCACAAATTCAGCGACGCGTAAAGATCCGACCAATCCGGGTTCATCTCCTCGATCAATCGAATCTTCCAGTCGCGCCGCCATTTCTTCAGGCTCTTCTCCCGCGCGATGGCCTCGTCGATGCGCTCGTAGGTTTCGTACCAGACGAGACGTGTGACGTCGTAGGTAGCGGTAAAACCGGGAATTCTCTTGGCTTTATGTTCGCTCACACGGCGCGCCAGATTGTTGGTGACCCCGAGATAGAGCGTGCCATGGCGGCGGCTGGCCAACAGGTACACGGAGTAGGGCATCGGGACTGTTCGGTAGGAGCTCGGAAGACGATACGATGTTTCATACATGTTCGAGCGTCAACATCCGCCTGCCGTCATTCCGGGGCGGCCCGAAGGCCGAGCCCGGAATCCGTAAACGTCAAGATCTCAGAAGAAGAGCTATCAGCCTTCTGGCTCATCCTGCACCGTCGACGGCTATGGGTTCCGGGCTCCGCTTTGCGGCCCCGGAATGACAGTGGAGGATACCCTCTCCGCCGCTTCCGGACGGGGATGACAGGGGAGTGCAACAAAAACCCCGCGGTCTCCCGCGGGGCTCTTTTCATCTCACAGACCTACGCCGGCCTCAGTTCAACCGCACGCCTTCCGGCGGGCGCTCGGTGCCCACCGCGACGTCGCCGATCATCAGGCCCATGGGGCCGGCATGGACCGGCACGGTCTCGCCGTCCTTGACCTCGCCGGAGAGGATCAGCTCGGCCAGCGGGTCCTGCACGTTCTTCTGGATCACGCGCTTCAAGGGACGCGCGCCGTAGGCCGGGTCGTAGCCCTTGTCGGCGAGCCAGTCGCGCGCTTCCGGATCGAGCGTCAGGGTGATCTTGCGCTCGTCGAGGAGCTTCTGCAGGCGCCGCATCTGGATGTCCACGATGGCGCCCATCTCCGACCGCTTCAGCCGGTGGAACAGGATGATCTCGTCCACGCGGTTGAGGAACTCGGGCCGGAAGTGGGAGCGCACCACGCCCATCACCTCGTCGCGCACCTCGTCGGTGTCGTGACCCTCGGTCTGGTTCACCAGATATTCGGCGCCCAGGTTCGAGGTCATGATGATCAGCGTGTTGCGGAAGTCCACGGTGCGGCCCTGGCCGTCCGTGAGGCGCCCGTCGTCGAGCACCTGCAGCAGGACGTTGAACACGTCCGGATGCGCCTTCTCGATCTCGTCGAACAGCACCACTTGGTAGGGCCGGCGGCGGACGGCTTCGGTGAGCGCGCCGCCCTCCTCGTAGCCCACATAGCCGGGAGGCGCGCCGATGAGCCGGGCCACCGAGTGCTTCTCCATGTATTCCGACATGTCGAGGCGGATGAGCGCCGTCTCGTCGTCGAACAGGAAGCCCGCGAGCGCCTTGGTGAGCTCGGTCTTGCCGACGCCGGTGGGGCCGAGGAACATGAACGAGCCGAGCGGCCGGTTCGGGTCCTGCAGGCCGGCGCGGGCGCGGCGCACGGCGGTCGAGACCGCCTCCACCGCCTCGCGCTGGCCGACCACGCGCTTGGCGAGCTCCTGCTCCATCTGCAGCAGCTTCTCGCGCTCGCCCTCCAGCATCTTGTCGACGGGCACGCCGGTCCAGCGGGAGACGACACCCGCCACGTGGTCGGGCGTCACCGCCTCTTCCATCAGACCCGCGCCGTCGGCCCGCGCCTCGATGTCGGCGAGCTCCTTCTCCAGTCCCGGAATGATGCCGTAGGAGAGCTCGCCCGCCTTGGCCCAATCGCCCGCGCGCTGCGCGGAGGCCAGCTGGTTGCGCGCCTCGTCGAGCTTCTTCTTCAGCTCGGCGGCGGTGCCGAGCTTGTCCTTCTCGGCCTTCCAGCGCGCCGTGATGGCGGCCGACTGCTCCTCCAGATCCGCCAGCTCCTTCTCCAGCCGCGCGAGGCGGTCCTTGGAGGCGGTGTCGGTCTCTTTTTTCAGAGCCTCCTGCTCGATCTTCAGGCGCACGATCTCGCGGTCGATGTTGTCGAGCTCCTCGGGCTTGGAATCCACCTGCATGCGCAGGCGCGAGGAGGCCTCGTCCACGAGGTCGATGGCCTTGTCCGGCAGGAACCGGTCGGTGATGTAGCGGTTCGACAGGGTCGCGGCCGCGACCAGCGCCGAGTCGGTGATGCGCACGCCGTGATGCTGCTCGTACTTTTCCTTCAGGCCGCGCAGGATCGACACCGTGTCCTCCACGGTGGGCTCGCTCACGAAGACCGGCTGGAAGCGACGGGCCAGCGCCGCGTCCTTCTCCACGTGCTTGCGGTACTCGTCGAGGGTGGTCGCGCCGACGCAGTGCAGCTCGCCGCGCGCCAGCGCGGGCTTCAGGAGGTTCGACGCGTCCATGGCGCCGTCGGCCTTGCCCGCGCCGACCAGCGTGTGCATCTCGTCGATGAACAGGATGATGCCGCCTTCCGCCGACGTGACCTCGCTGAGAACGGCCTTCAGGCGCTCCTCGAACTCGCCGCGATATTTCGCGCCGGCGATCAGCGCGCCCATGTCGAGGGCGAGCAGCTGCTTGTCCTTGAGCGATTCCGGCACGTCGCCGTTGACGATGCGCAGCGCCAGGCCTTCCACGATGGCGGTCTTGCCGACGCCGGGCTCGCCGATGAGCACCGGGTTGTTCTTGGTGCGCCGCGACAGGACCTGGATCGTGCGGCGGATCTCCTCGTCGCGGCCGATGACCGGATCGAGCTTGCCGTCGCGCGCCGCTTCCGTGAGGTCGCGGGCATATTTCTTCAGCGCGTCATAGGCGTTCTCCGCCGTCGCATTGTCGGCGGTGCGGCCCTTGCGCAGGGCATTGATGGCGGTGTTGAGCGCCTGAGCGGTCACGCCCGCCTGGGCGAGGATCTTGCCGGCTTCCGTGTCCTTCTCGAGGGCCAGGGCCAGCAGCATGCGCTCGACGGTGACGTAGGAATCGCCCGCCTTCTCGGCCGTCTTCTCGGCATTGTCGAAGAAGCGCATCAGCTCGCGCGTCGCCTGCGGCTGCGAAGCCGCGCCGGACACCTTCGGCTGCTTGGCGAGCCATTGCTCGACGGCCGCATGGGCCTCGCGGGAGCGGCCGCCGGCGCGGTCGATGAGACCGGCGCAGAGCCCTTCCGGATCGTCGAGCAGAACTTTGAGGACATGCCCCGGAGCCAGCTGCGGGTGACCTTCCCGCATGGCCAGATTTTGAGCCGCCTGCACGAAGCCGCGCGCGCGCTCGGTGTATTTCTCGAAATTCATCGTCATCCCTCCTCAGGTCCGCCCGCCCTCTCCGGAGGCTCGGGCACACCCTGCGATGTCGGACCTTCGCTTTGAAGCATCCGCTGGAGCTTAGGTGGTGTCGTCGATCCGGCGCAACAAGAGGGGGAACCGCCTCGCCGCCCTGGCATTGACCCCCTGAGACTCAGGGAGGTTGAGCATGACACGCGATCCGCGTTCGGAAGCCGAGAAAGCCAGGGCCGACCTCGCGCGCAACTCCGAGCTCGGCCTGTCCGTGCCGGAGAGCAAGGTGGAGCGCGAGCCCGCCGTGACGCCCCAAACCTTCGGCGAAAACCGGGTCTCGGGCAGCGAGGCCCTCGGCGAGCCGCCCGTGACCCACCAGACCTTCGGCACGCGCCTGGAAGGCGAAACCTTCGGCGACTCCACGGAGAACGCGCGGGTGCGCAATCCGATGGACCGCACCGCCGAGCAGGTCGAGGCAAGCCGGGATATCGGCGACTCGACCGGAACGATTGCAACCTCCCGGGATATTCCTGTCGATCCCGCCCATGTCGATGCTCCTCCCACCCACCGGAGCAGCGACGAAGACGATGACGTGCTCTCGCGCGCAAAGGAGTAAGAACAATGGGACTTTCCGATCTTTTCGCCCGCTTCAGCCCCAAGAGGCGCCGTGCCGAGAAGGCGCGCGAGGAGCTGCGTGCCAATGCCGAGAAGGCGCTGCGCATGAAGCAGGAAGCCGATACCGGCACGCATATCCCGCCGCACCGGACGGCGCATGAGGGCATGCAGCCCCACACCTCGAACGAGGATCACGTCCCGGCCCGCGAAGGCTATTTCCAGCCCGAGCTGAAGCGCACCAAGGTGGCCCGCTCCGGCGACGCCTCCTGATCCCAGGTCGGTCGAGCCTGTTCGAAAGCCCCGCCATGGCGGGGCTTTTTCTTTTTCAGCCCTGGAACGCCCGGCGGCAGAGTTTCGCCAGGTCGTCGCGCGCCGTCCACGGGCGGCCCGGGTCCGCGACATAGAGCGAGAACGCGATGGGCGGCAGGGGAGGGAGCCCCAGCCTCGTGCCCACGTCGTCCAGCCGCGGCGCCAGGAGATGCCGGGTCCGGACCGTGATGCCGAGCCCGGCTTCCACGGCCATTTTCAGGCCGGAGAGGCTCGGGCTGGTGAAGACCATGCGATGAGCCCTCCCGGCGGAGGCAAGGCCGTCGATGGCGGCGGAGCGGAACGAGCAGGGCGGATCGAACATCACCAGCGGCACGGGAGCATCCGACGCCAGTTCCAGTCCGTCCCGTCCGATCCAGACCATCGGCACCTCGGTCAGCGTTCCGCCGTCGAGCGGGTGGTCGCGCCGGATCGCGATGGCCAGGTCGATGGTTCCGCCCTGCACGGCGTCGACCAGCCGGGCCGAACGGTCCACCTGCAGGCTCAGCTCCACATCCGGGTGCTCCTGCGCGAAGCGGCCGAGCACGTCCGGAAGGGCGGCCTCGGCGAAGTCCTGCGTGGTGCCGAACCGCAGCGGTCCCCGCGCGGCCGCATCCGGACGGAATGCGACGGCCGCCTCGTCGTTGGCCAGCACGATCCGCCGCGCGAATCCGAGCAGCCGCTCCCCGGCCAGCGTCAGCGCGATCTCGCAGTTGTTCCGGCGGAAAACCGGGGCGCCGAGGTCGGCTTCGAGCCGCTGGATCTGGAGGCTGACGGCCGAGGGCGAGCGCCCCACGAGATCCGCGGCCTCGGCAAAGCTGTGACCATCCGCGATCAGCAGGAAGGACCGGAGAACGCCGGTATCGAGATTTAGCGTGTAGGGCATGACGTTGAGATTAACTCAACGAGTGATACCGATAAATCAAATTTTCTAAACTGAAGGGCGGGTGTAGCACTGGGGCTCCAAGAGGAGATTGCATCCATGCCCATCCTGAACCTGAAAGTATCCGCGACCCGCTCCCCGTCTCTCACCCGCGCCCTGTCCGAGGGGCTGGTGGATGCCACCACCCGCATCCTGCGGAAGAACCCGGACATCACGGCGGTGGCGATCGACTACGTCCCGCCGGAGGATTGGATCGTCGGCGGACGGACACTCGCCGAACACGGCAAGGCCAGCTTCTGGCTCGACATCAAGGTGGTGGACGGCACCAACACCAAGGACGAGAAGGCGCTCTACCTGGCCGAAGTGTTCGCCCTCATGGGGCGGCAGCTCGGAGACCTGCATGAGGAGAGCTACGTGCTCGTCCACGAGGTTCCCGCGGATGCCTACGGGTTCGGCGGCCTGACTCAGGAGCACCGCTACATCGCGAACCGGCTCCGGGCTCCCTTGGCCGCGTAAGGGGCGGCCGGGCGGTGGCAAGAGGTGCCGCCCGGCCCTCTTGCTGCCTCGGGGAGAGCCCCTTATCCATGAGCCATGAACATCCGCATCGCCTCCCTCCAGCGCTACCCCGTCAAGGGGCTCTCTCCCGAACCGCTCGACTCCGCCTCTCTGACGAAGGGAGGCTATTTCCCGGGCGACCGGCTCTTTGCCGTGGAGAACGGCCCGGCCGGCTTCGACCCGCAGAACCCCGAGCATCAGCCGAAGATCAAGTTTCTGATGCTGATGAAGAACGAGAGCCTCGCCCGGCTCAGGACCCGCTATCTCGACGAGTCGAGCACCCTCGTGATCGAGGAGGGCGGACGCGAGGTGGCGCGCGGCGATCTCTCGACCCGGGAGGGGCGGCTTTCCATCGAGGCCTTCTTCCGCCGCTTCATGCCGGGGGAGCTGCGCGGCCCCCCGAAGGTGCTGGCGGCGCCGGACGGCTTCCGCTTCACCGATTCCCGCAAGGGCTTCGTCTCGCTCATCAACCTGGCGAGCGCGCGGGCTCTGGAGGACGTGGTCGGGGCATCGGTCGATCCGCTGCGGTTCCGGGGCAACGTCCATGTGGAGGGGCTCGGGCCCTGGGAGGAGTTCGACCTCGTCGGCAAGGTGCTCTCGACGCCTTCCGGGGTGCGCCTGAAGGTCACCAAGCGGATCGAGCGCTGCGCGGCCACCAACGTGGACCCCGCCACGGGCATCCGCGACCTGCAGATCCCCCGCAGCCTCATGCAGGCCTACGGCCATTTCGATTGCGGCATCTATGCCGAGGTCCTGGACGGCGGCACCATCGCAACGGGCGACACCCTGGCGCTCGAGCAGCCTGCCCTCGCGCTGGAATAGGCGGGCAAAGAAAAAGGGAGAGCAGAGCTCTCCCTTTCCGTGTCGCTTCTGAAAATTCGCCTTACTCGGCGGCGGAGGTCTTCACCTCGGCCGGCTCGAACCCGGCCTCGGCCTGGGCGTTGGCGGCCTCGATCTCCTGACGGGTACGGCGGCGGCGGCGGGGACGGGCCACCTCGGCCTCGTCGTTGGCCGCTTCCTGCGGAGCAGGAGCCGGAGCCTTGTCCTCGGTCTCCACGGCGACGGGAGCACGAACCGGATTGGTCAGGAAGGCCGGCAGGCTGCCCGCATCGGAGGCCTCGGCCTCCTCGCGGCGCCGCTCCCGGCGGAACTCGCCGCGGCCGCCGCGCTCCTGGCGCTCACCGCGATCCTGACGGTCGCTCCGCTCCGGGCGCTCGAAGCGCTCGTTGCGGTCCTGGCGCTCGCCGCGCTCCTGACGGGGCTGGTCGTCGCGCTCGCCCCGGTCGAAGTCCTGGCGGGGCTGGTCGTCGCGCTGGTAGTCCTGACGGGGGCCGCGGTCGCGCTGGAAGCGCTCGCGCCGGTTGCCGTTGCCGCGATCCTGACGGTCGCCGCGTTCCTGACGGTCCTGCCGGTCGCCACGATCCTGGCGGTCCTGGCGCTCGCCGCGGTCGAAGCGGGCGGGGCGGTCACCGTCCTGGCGCTGCTCGAAAGGCTGGGGCTGCGAGCCGAGATCGCCGTCCTCGCCGTTGGCGAAGCCGGAGCGCTCTCCCTGGGCGTAGCCATCGTCCTCGCCGTCTTCGTCGAAGGGGCGCTGCTGATAGCCGTACTGCTCGCGCAGCTGCTCCTGGGCAGCGGCGATGATGCGGAAGTAGTGCTCCGCGTGCTGGAAATAGTTCTCGGCCGCCACCGGGTCGCCGCTGGCCTGCGCATCGCGGGCGAGCTGGCTGTACTTCTCGGCAATGTGCTGAGCGGTGCCCCGAATCTTCACGTCCGGCCCGTTCGACTCGTAGCTGCGCGTCAGCGGGTTGGGGCCCTTGTTGTTGTTGTTGTTGCGGCTACGACCGCGCATACGCCTGTTTTGTCCTGGTCTCATTCTGGTCTACGACCCTCGCTGGTTCTTCGAGCCCACGCGATGCAAGCCAATGTTCACCGAACGGGCTTATCGCCCACCGTTCGCGTGGCAACCGTCTGTCGTTCGGCCATGACTCATCGAGCCTTGGCCATCCTTCAGTGTCGGGTTCAAGTGATCACGCCCGGCTGTTCAAAAAGCCCCTGCCTGCGCGATGGATATCGTTTGGTCTTTCGGCATGCTCCTCGAAATGGGAGCTACCGCTTTCTTCAGACCGAGGACGATCTCTAACCCGAATCTAGCGGGTTCTGCCTGGTCCAACAAGCGGTATTTCAGCTTTTCTCGCTCTCGGAGAAGAATCCTTATCCCCTGCGATCATGACCGTTTGAGGGCGACGCACCGGGGATTACTCGATAGATCGTGCGCCACCCGGAGAATTTCAAGGGCATGGGCCCGAGCCAGGCGCTGCAGGGCCTCGGCCTGGTCGTAGCCGATCTCGAGCACCATCAGCCCGCCCGGCACGAGCAGGCGCTTCGCCTCGCCGAGCAGGATTCGGTAGGCGTCGAGCCCGTCCGCGCCTCCGTCGAGGGCGAGCACGGGGTCATGCTCCCGCACCTCGGCGTCGAGCCCCGGAATGACGGGAGAGGCGATATAGGGAGGATTGGAGACGATCAGGTCGAACCGCCCCTGCAGGGCGCTCGCCCAATCGGAGGCCGCAAACAGACTTCTCTCCCCGACGCCGTTCCGCTGGGCGTTCCGGCGGGCGGTGCGGAGCGCGTCGAAGGACCGGTCGATCCCGAGCCCCTCCGCATGGGGCAGCTCGTGGAGCAGGGCGGTCAGGATGCAGCCGGACCCGGTCCCGAAATCGACGATCCGCAGGCGCGCCTGCCGGTCGGGAAGCAGCGCCAGCACCGTCTCGATCAGGGTTTCCGTATCGGGCCGCGGCACCAGGGTTTCGGGCGAGAGGGTGAAGGGCAGGCCCCAGAACTCCCGCTCCCCGACGATGCGCGCGACCGGCTCATGGGCGAGGCGGCGGCGGGCGAAGGCTTCGAGACGCTCCGCCTCGGCCGGCGTCAGGAGCGTGTCGGGGCGGGCGATGAGGTCGGTCGCGGAGATCCCAAGGGCCGCGAGGACCAGCAGGCGGGCATCGAGCCCGGCGGTTCCAAACCCGGCCTCCGTCAGGCGCCGGCGCAGGGCCGCCAGAGCCTCCGCGCGGGTCTGCCCGCCTTTCCCCTCCCCCTTGCGGGGAGGGGTAGGGGTGGGGGTGGTGCCGCTGGGTGACCGATCCGAGGACATGCCTGTATCGGGCCTTGAGCCTGAATGGTTGGACATGGTGCTCCGACTTTCCGATCCCTGCTCCTCGTCCCCTCCCGCACAGGGCACGATTCCAGCACCGAGTGCAGCGCTAATCGTATCGAGAACGTCATCGATGGCCGTCATGACGTCCCGGTTCGCGAACCGGATCACCTGAAAGCCCCGGCCGTTCAGATAATCCGTCCTGCGCCTGTCGTGAACGGCATTGCACTCGAATCCGTGCTTATTTCCATCAACCTCGATGACCAGTCTCGATCCGAGGCAGCAGAAATCCGCCACGTAGGGGCCGATGGGGACCTGACGCCGGAAGTGCCCGCCAGTCAGCGGCAGACGGTGACGCAGATGCCACCAGAGCTTTTTCTCCGGCTCCGTCATGCGGCGGCGCAAGATACGCGCGTGACGCTTTTGACTTTCGGTCGGGCGTTTGGACGGATCCCTGATCCAGCTCTTCACCATAGGTGTTCGTTCAGGAGGCGAAGCCGCCGGTTCCCTTTCGTGGGAAAAGTGCCGCATGAGCGACCGGAAAGTCGGAACGCCTTGTCCGGTTCTGCACCGAAGCTCACAGCCTCGAAATCCTTCACCCAGTCGTTCGACCCCCACCCTAGCCCTCCCCGCAAGGGGGAGGGAACATCCGCGGCGGGTCGTCAACAGAACTATGTATCGGCGCCCCGCCGGTAACGCTCCAGCCGCTCCTCCAGGGTGCCCGTGTGCAGTTCGAACAGGTGGTTGTCGTCGTCATAGAAATAGAGCGAGCGGCCCTCTCCGGCGACGCGGGGGCGGGATTCGCGGATGGAGAGGCCGAGGGCCTCGATCCGGCGGCGGTACTCATCCAGGGCGTCCGGGGCGACCTTGAAGGCGATGTGGTTGTAGGTCCTGGTCGGAAGGCTCTCGCCTTCCATGACCGCGATCCACTGACCGCCGGCGACGAAGAACTTTTCGCGCGAGAGGGAGAAGGTGTCGTCCCCCGAGGAATAGACCTCCCGGCCGTCGAGGACCTGCTCGACGATGGCGCTCATGCGCTCCAGGTCGCGGGTGACGAGGGTGATGTGGCTCAGGCCCTCGATCATGCAGCCTCGTCCTGCGCGGCGAGCTGGGCGGCCTGATGCTCGGTCACGAGGGCGTCGATCAGCTCGTCGAGGGCGTTTCCGCTGATGACCTCCTCGAGCTTGTACAGGGTCAGGTTGATCCGGTGGTCGGTCACGCGCCCCTGCGGAAAGTTGTAGGTGCGGATCCGTTCGGAACGGTCGCCGGAGCCGACCTGGGCCTTGCGGTCGGCCGCGCGGGCGGCGTCCTTGGCGGTGCGCTCGGCGTCGTAGAGGCGGGCGCGCAGGAGCGACAGCGCCCGGGCCCGGTTCTTGTGCTGAGAGCGCTCGTCCTGCACGAAGACCACGGTTCCCGTGGGGATATGGGTGATGCGGATCGCCGATTCGGTCTTGTTCACGTGCTGGCCGCCGGCGCCTTGCGCCCGCATCGTCTCGACCTTCAGATCGGCGTCGTTGATGGCGATGTCCACGTCCTCGGCCTCGGGCAGCACGGCGACCGTGGCGGCGGAGGTGTGGATGCGGCCTTGGGTCTCCGTGTCCGGCACGCGCTGCACCCGGTGCACGCCGCTTTCGAACTTCAGGCGCGCGAACACGCCGCGCCCCTTCACCTCGGCCACCACCTCCTTGTAGCCGCCGGCGGTGCCCTCGCTCTCCGAGACGATCTCGACCTTCCAGCCCTTCAGGTCCGCATAGCGGGTGTACATGCGCAGCAGGTCGCCGGCGAACAGGGCGGCCTCGTCGCCGCCGGTGCCGGCGCGGATTTCGAGGATCGCGCTCTTCTCGTCGGCCTCGTCCTTGGGCAGGAGGATGATGCGTAGGGCTTGGGCGGCGTTCTCGAGGTCCTCCCGGGCCTGGGGGAGCTCCTCCTCCGCGAGGGCGCGCATCTCCGGGTCGGTCTTGGGGTCGTCGAGGAGGGCCTGGAGGCCCTTCAGGTTCTCCTCCACCGCATGATAGGCGCGGATGGCCGCCACCACGTCGTCGAGCTCGGCCAGCTCCCGGGACAGGGCCACGAAGGTCTCCGGGTCCGGGCCGGCATTGAGCGTCGCCGTGATGATGTCATGGCGGGCGAGGATGGCGTTCAGGCGTTCAGAGGGAGGGGCGATCGACATCAGACCGGAATACCATGGGTTTCCGCAAAACGGAGGAGCTTCGGGCGCAGCGTATCGCCGCCCCCGTCATGTTCGAGCTCGTCCCTGATCAGCTCGGCGACCTTTCCGGCCTGAAGCTCCAGCAGCATGGCCTTCACCGGGCCGATGGCGGCCGGGGACATGGACAGCGCCCGGAAGCCGAGGCCGATCAGGGCCATCGCCTCCAGGGGCCTGCCGCCGATCTCGCCGCAGATCGTCGCCTGGCAATTGGCCGCCCGCGCCTCCTCGGCCACGTGCTTGAGCGCCCGCAGCATGGGGGCGCTCAGGGGATCGAAGCGGTCGGCCACGCGGCGATTCTCGCGGTCGATGGCGAAGAGGAACTGCATCAGGTCGTTGGAGCCGACGGAGACGAAATCGGCCAGGGTGCAGATTTCCCTGAGCTGGAAGAGCAGGGAGGGGATTTCGAGCATCACCCCGAGCTTCAGGTCGGACGGCAGCGGGTGGCCGTGATTGGCGAGGTGCGTCCGCTCCCGCTCCACCAGGGCCTTGGCGCGCACGAACTCGTTGCAGGTGGCGACCATGGGGAACATGATCTTCAACGGCCGTCCGCTGGCCGCCTTCAGGAGTGCCCGCACCTGCGCCCGCAGCAGGCCCGGACGGTCGAGCCCGATGCGGATGGCGCGCCAGCCCAGGGCCGGGTTCTCCTCCTCCACCGCCTGCATGTAGGGGAGGATCTTGTCGCCGCCGATATCGAGGGTCCGGAAGGTCACGGGCAGGTCGCCCGCTGCCGCGTAGACGGCGCTGTAGAGGGATTGCTGCTCGCTGGCCGAGGGCATCCGCTCGGCGATCATGAACTGCAGCTCGGTGCGGAACAGGCCCACGCCCGCCGCGCCGGTCTCGGCGAGATGCGGCAGGTCGACGAGAAGGCCCGCATTGAGCTGGAGGGTCACCTCGACCCCGTCCTTGGTGACCGCCGGCACGTCCCGGAGCTTGAGATACTGCTCCTGGCGCTTGGCCCGCAGGCGCGCCTTCTCGGCATAAGCCGCCTCGACGTCGGGGTTGGGGCGGATCTGCACCTCGCCCGCCGCGCCGTCGACGATGATGGCATCGCCCTGCTCGGCCAGGGAGGTGACGTTTTCCACCTCGCCCACGGCGGGAATTCCGAGGGCGCGGGCCACGATGGCGATGTGGCTGGTGGGCCCGCCCTCTTCGAGCACGAGGCCGCGCAGGCGCGAGCGGTCGTAATCGAGAAGGGCCGCCGGTCCCATGGAGCGGGCGACGAGAATGGCGTTGTCCGGAAGCAGGCCGTGCCCGGCCACGAGATCGCGGCCCACGAGCCGGTGCAGCAGGCGGTTGGCGAGATCGTCGAGATCGTGCAGGCGCTCGCGCAGATAGGGATCCGTCTGGCGCATCATGCGGGCGCGGTTGTCCGACTGCACCCGCTCCACCGCCGCTTCCGCCGTCAGGCCCGACGTCACCGCCTCGCGCATGCGCCGGAGCCAGCCCTGGTCATGGGCGAACATGCGGAAGGTCTCCAGCACCTCCCGGTGCTCGCCGTGATGGGCCACGTCGCCCCGCTCGATCAGCTCGTCGATGGTGGCGCGGACCTCGGCGATGGCGTCTTCCAGGCGCTTGAGCTCGGCCTCGACGTTCTCGGCGATGAGGTTCTTCACCACCACCCGCGGCTCGTGCAGCACCACGTGCCCGAGGCCGACGCCGTCGGCGAGGGCGAGGCCCTTCTGGTGCACCGGCCGCCTGAGCGCGATGCCGGTCTCCACCGGCGCCAGGGCCTGAAGCTCGCCGGAGGCCAGCATCTCGGCCAGCACCATGGCGGTGGTCTGGAGCGCCTCGATCTCCTCTTCCGTATAGACCCGGTAGGTCCGGTTCTGGACCACGAGGACGCCCAGCGTGTTGCCGGCGCGCAGGAGCGGCACGCCCAGGAAGGCGTGGTAGATCTCCTCGCCCGTCTCGGGCTTGTAGGAGAAGGCCGGGTGGCTCTGGGCGTCCGACAGGGCCAGGGGCTCCGCGGTCGCGGCGATCTGGCCCACGAGGCCTTCGCCCGCCCGCATGGTGGTGAGGTGGACGGCTTCCCGGTTCAGGCCTTCGGTGGCGAACAGCTCGAGCACGCCGTCGCCGCGCATCACGTAGACGGAGCACACCTCCGCCACCATGTTCGCGGCGATCAGAATGACGATCTTGTCGAGACGGTCCTGTGCGCCTACCGGCTCCGCCATAATCTCGCGGAGGCGGCGCAGCAGAAGGCGCGGACCGCCGGGAGCGCTTGGCATGAGCTTTTCAGTTCCCGTCCTTGTTGGCCGACGGGCGCACCGGCGGCGAGCGTTGAGTGTCGCAGCCTCACCGACGAGACGTCAATCAGGCTTGATCAAGGCCGTATAGCGAGTGGAGCGTGCGCACGGCAAGCTCCGTGTAGGCCGAGTCGATCAGAACCGAGAACTTGATCTCCGAGGTCGTGATGGCGCGGATGTTGATCCCCTTGTCGGCCAAGGCCTTGAAGGCCCTGGCGGCCACGCCCGCATGGCTTCTCATGCCGACGCCGATGGCCGAAACCTTCACCACGTCGGTGGCGCCCTGCAGGTCGCGGAACTGGATCTCGTCCTTGTGCTCGTTGAGCACCGCGCAGGCCCGCTCGTAGTCGGCGGCCGGGACCGTGAAGGTGATGTCCGTGGTGGTGTTGTTGTCCGACACGACCTGGATGATCATGTCCACGTTCACGTTGGCCTCGGCGAGCGGCACGAAGATCGAGGCGGCGATGCCGGGCTTGTCCGCGACGTTGCGTAACGTGATTTGGGCCTCGTCGCGCGAATAGGCGATGCCCGTCACAACCTGCTGTTCCATGATGTCTTCCTCGTCGCAGATGAGGGTGCCGAGCTTCGGATCGGCGGGGTCGTCGAAGCTGGAGCGCACATAGGTCGGCACCCGGTGCATCATGGCGAGCTCGACCGAGCGGACCTGAAGCACCTTGGCCCCGAGCGAGGCCATTTCCAGCATTTCCTCGTAGGAAACCTTGTCCAGGCGCCGGGCCTTGGACACGATTCGCGGATCGGTGGTGTAGACTCCGTCCACGTCCGTATAGATGTCGCAGCGCTCCGCCTGGATGGCGGCGGCCAGCGCCACGGCGCTGGTGTCCGAGCCGCCGCGCCCCAGGGTGGTCACCCGCTGGGTCGGCTGGTGCAGGCCCTGGAAGCCCGACACAACGGCGATTTCCCGCTCCTTGGTGAAGCCCTGGAGGATCCCGGTGCCGTCGATGGCGGCGATTCGCGCGGAGCCGTGGGCGTCGGAGGTCATGATCGGGATCTGCCAGCCCTGCCAGGAGCGGGCCTTCAGGCCCATTTCCTGAAGGGCGATCGCCAGAAGGCCCGAGGTGACCTGCTCGCCCGAGGCGACGACCACGTCGTATTCCTTCGAATCGTAGAGGGGCGACGCCTCCTTGACCCAGCCGACGAGCTCGTTCGTCTTGCCCGACATGGCGGAGACTACCACGGCCACGTCGTAACCGGCCTCGACCTCGCGTTTGACGTGCCGCGCCACATTGCGGATACGTTCAACCGTGGCGACGGATGTACCGCCGAACTTCATGACGAGACGGGGCATGAGCGAAAAGGCCGTGAGGAGAGGGAAAATTTGCCCCTTCGCGGCGCGAAAAGGCGCGTATACATGACGGCGAGGCTTCGCGCTGTCAACGCGCAGAATTGCATATGTCCTCTCGCTTTCGAGGGGGAGCCAAAGGAGTTTGCCGATGTCCGAGGGCGCATCGACCACCATCGACCCGGCCGAGGTCGCCCGCTTCGAGCGGATCGCCGAGACCTGGTGGGACCCGAAGGGGCCGATGCGGGTCCTCCACAAGTTCAACCCGGTCCGTCTGGCCTATGTGCGGGACGAGGCCTGCCGCCGGTTCGGGCGCGATCCCCGCTCGCCCCGGTCCCTGGAAGGGCTCACGATCCTCGACGTGGGCTGCGGCGGCGGCGTTCTGTCCGAGCCCCTGGCGCGCCTCGGCGCGCGGGTGACCGGCCTCGATCCCGCCCCGACCAACATCTCCGTGGCCCGGCTCCATGCGGAGCGCGCCGGCCTGGAGGTCGACTACCGGAACGAGACGGTGGAATCCGTGGTGGCCAAGGGAGAAGCCTTCGACATGGTGCTGGCCATGGAGGTGGTGGAGCACGTGGCCGACGTGCAGGCCTTCGTGGAGGCCTGTGCCCGGGCCGTGAAGCCGGGCGGGGCGCTCGCCATGGCGACGATCAACCGGACCCTGCGCTCCTTCGCCCTCGCCATCGTGGGCGCGGAATACGTGCTCGGCTGGCTGCCCAAGGGCACCCATGAATGGGACAAGTTCGTCACCCCGGACGAGCTGACCGCCGCCATCGAGAATGCGGGCTTCCGCGTCGCCGACACGACCGGCGTCGCCTACAACCCGCTGCGGGGCGACTGGTCCCTCTCGCGGGACATGGCGGTCAACTACATGCTGCTCGCGGCGCGGGACTGACGGCTCAGGAGGCCGTCTTCCGGCGGCGCTGGCGCGAGGCCAGGATCGTCCCGAGCGTGACGGGGCGGTAGTCGAAGGCGTCCACGCCCACGTCGTACTGGCGCGTCTGGGGCTTCAGCTTGGCGTGGGAGTGGCCGTGCAGGTCGATCCAGCCGCGGCCCATGTTCTTCCAGGTGCGGAAAGCGTAGTGGCACATCACCACCGCATGGCCGTCCACGTGCAGCTCCGCATAGGCCTGAACGCTGTCCCACCCCTTGGCGGCGAGCGTCGCCGGGCCGTCGTTGTTGCCGATGACGAGGTGCTTGCGCCCGTTCAGGAGCCCGAGCAGCTCCTCGATCCGCTCCGGGCGCACATGCAGGGCGAAATCGCCGAGGTGCCAGACCTCGTCGTCCGGCGAGACCGTCTCGTTCCAGCGGGCGATGAGCGCCGCGTCATGCTCCGGGATCGTCCCGAACGGTCGCTTGTCGATCCGCAGCACCCGGGGATCGCCGAAATGGGTGTCGCTGGTGAAGAAGAGGGTCATGAACGGATCCGGCGCAGCTTAACGGGCTGCGGCGAAACGGGGTTCGTCGCATGCCGGTTCCTGCCTAACGGGCGCTATACCCGCGGAGCCCGTTGTAGACAGCGGTCTGTTCGGGCGTGAGAATATTCCTGGTGGAGAGGTGGTATTCGAGGTGGGCGCCTCTCAGCTTTGCCTGCGTCGCGCCGATGGTGGCCATGGCGTCTTCGAGCGCGGCCGGCGTGATCGTGCCGCTGGAAAAGAGCCGGTCCAGGCTCCGTTCCTGCTCGATCAGGCGCGAGCCGATCCCGATCGTTTCGGCTTTCATGGCTGCATAAAGCTCCGCCACCCGGCTCTTCTGGGAGGGTGAGAGGCCGAGCGCGTCGGCATGTTCGAGCACATGGAGCGGACCTGGATAGCCATTCAGCTCGGCGGCGAGGGCAAGGCCCATGCCGCGCCCGTTCTCCAGGTCGGCGATCTGCTGGTCCGACAGGGCCTTGATCGGGCGCCGCTCGAAACCCGCATAGGGGGAATGCCCGCCTGGGTGACGATGCTGGGCGAGAGCAGGTGCGCCCGACGCCAGGACTGCGAGAACGGCAAAGGTATATCCGATCATGAAGCTCTCCGAAGAAAGCTCCTTTTACGCCCATCTCTCCCGCGGCCGTATGATCGCAATCATACGGCCTGAGGCTTCAGCAGGCGGATGGACGAGTGCGTGCGTGCGATGAGGCGCGCCTCTTCCAGATCGGCCAGTCCCCGGTAGACCGCCTCGCGGCTCAACCCCAGCTCGAAGGCGAGATCCTGGATCCGCGGCGGGAGGCGGACCGATCCGTCCGCTTCGGAGCGGGATTCGAGCAGCAGCAGGATCCGGTCGCGGGCCGAGCGCACACTGCGGAGCTCGAGCTGATGGCGTAGCCCCTGGAGCTGTCGCGCCATCGAAGCGAGAAGGGACGTGGCGCCCGTCGGGTCCCGCTCGACCCATTCCAGAACGGCCTGCTTCGGATAGCAGCGCACGACAGACGCCTCGATGGCGAGGGCGTCGCAGTGATAGCGCTCCGCGAACAGGGACGCCTCGGCGAAGAACTGGCCCGGATGCGAGGTGTGAAGGACGATTCTGCGGCCATCGAAGGTCGTGCGCTCCAGCCTGATCGCTCCGCTCTCGACCCGGAACATGCCCGTCGCAACATCGCCCTGCCGGAACAGGGTTTCACCGGTGGCGAGGTTTCGGGTCCGTGAAGCCGCGTCGTCCCCGATCATGGAAGCGCTAGTTCCGGTCGTCCGGCACGATGGGGAGGGGAAGCACCTGGATGCCTTCCTCGAGGAGCGAGCGCACGTCGGAGCCGTCGGCCTCGCCGTAGATCGACCGCTCCTCCGCCTCGCCGTAGTGGATCTTGCGCGCCTCCTCGGCGAAGCCCTTGCCGACGTTCTCCGCGTTCTGAATCACATGCTCGCGCATGGCGCGGATCATGGCGCGGATTTCCCGCTCCTTCTCCGAGAAGGCCGCGACGGGCTGCGGCTGCGAGGCGGGAGCCTCGGCCTTGTCCGTGCGGGCGATCCGCGGCGCCATGATCTGCTTCTCGACCTTGGCCGAGTCGCAATAGGGACAGGTCACGAAGCCGCGCTTGCGCTGCGTCTCGTACGCGTCGCTCGAGGGAAACCAGCTTTCGAATTCGTGAGCCTGATCGCAGGCCAGGGCATACTTGATCATGACCGGAAGATGGGGAGTTATGGCCTCGCTTTTCAACCCGGACGGACGGCCTAGGCCGATGCGGCCTGTCCGACCGGCGCCGGCGCCGGAACCGCCTCGACCCGGAACGGACGCGCGTTCTTGAGGGTCGGGATCCGGCCCCGCGCATCGGCCACGAGGCCCACATCGATCTCAGCGAGGATCACGCCCGGCTCGGTGCCGGCTTCCGCCAGCACGCGGCCCCAGGGATCGACGATGAGGGAGTGTCCGAAGGTCTCACGCCCGTCCTCGTGCAGGCCACCCTGCGCGGCCGAGATCATGAAGGAGCCCGTCTCGATGGCCCGCGACCGGTGCAGTACGTGCCAGTGGGCCTCGCCGGTCTGCTTCGTGAAGCAGGCGGGGGCCGACAGGAAGGACGCGCCGTTCTCGGCCAGCGCCCGGTAGAGCGCGGCGAAGCGCACATCGTAGCAGATGGTCATGCCGAGCCAGCCCCAGGGCGTCTCGGCCAGCACCGCCCGGTCGCCGCCGGTATAGGTGGCGGATTCGCGCCAGCTCTCGCCGTTCGGCAGGTCCACGTCGAAGAGGTGGACCTTGTCGTAGGAGGCGACGATCTCGCCGTCCGGGCCGATCAGGAAGGCGCGGTTGGCGATCTTGTCGCCGTTCTTGATCGCGTTCGAGCCGAGATGGACCACGATGCCCCGCTCCCGGGCCACCTCGCGCAGGGCCAGCAGCGTCGGGTCCTGCTCCTCCGGCCCGACCTTGTCGAACAGGGCCGCCCGCTCGCGCTCCACCAGGGAGGTCATCTCCGGCGTCTGGACGAAATGGGCGCCCTGGGAGGCCGCCTCGCGCACGAGGGCCACCGCGGCGTCGCGGTTCTTGAGGGGATCGCGCCCGGAACGCATCTGGACGCAGGCGGCGGTGAAGCGGGTTGGGGTCATCGGGTCCTCGAATCTCTCGTCAGGCCTGCAATAGCGGCTCGAGCTGGCCCTTGTCATCCAGGGCGTAGAGATCGTCGCAGCCGCCGACATGGCGGTCGCCGATGAAGATCTGCGGCACGCTGGTGCGGCCGCCCGCCCGCTGGACCATCTCGGCGCGCCGGTCGGGCTTCGCCTCGATGTCGATCTCGGTGAAGGCGGCGCCCTTCTCGTCGAGCAGCTTCTTGGCGGCGGCGCAATAGGGGCACCAGCTCTTCGTGTAGATCGTGATGTCGGGCATTCGAGCCTGTCTCCGTGAACCTTCGGGACTGAAGATATAGGAAGCTTCAGGCTTCTGTCACAACTCTGGCGAAGGCGAGAATGTCGACGGAGGCCGCGCCGCCGCGCAGCAGCGCCCGGGAGGCGGCGTTCGCGGTTGCGCCCGTGGTGAGCACGTCGTCGATCAGGAGCACCCGCCTGCCATGGAGCCGCGCCTTGGCCTCGGGCGGGACCCGGAAGGCGCCCTGCAGGTTCTCCTGCCGCTGCGCCTTGGTCAGCCCGACCTGGCGGCGCGTGCGCTTGACGCGGGCGAGGAGGAACGGGTCACAGGGCACGCCACTCTCCGACGACACGCGGGCAGCCAGCGCCATCGCCTGGTTGAACCGGCGCCGCCACAGGCGCCAGCGGTGGAGCGGGACCGGCACGATCGCGTCCGCCTCCGCCAGCAGCTCCGTCCCGGCGCGGGCCATCATGGTGCCCATGGCCGGCACCAGGTCCAGCCGGTCGTTGTATTTGAGCCGGTGGACGAGAAGGCTCGCGGTCCCGTCGTATTCGGCCACGGCCCGGGCCCGGCCGAAGACCGGCGGATCGGCGATGGCGGCGGGCGACAGGAGCGGCTGGCCGAGATCGACTGCGAAGGGCGTGCCCAGCCGCTCGCAATAGGGCCGCTCGATGAAGCGGATCCCGGCCCAGCAGGCGGCGCAGAGCGCATGGGCCTCGCCCGTGGCCGCCTGGCAGGCGATGCAGGTGGGCGGATAGAGGAGGGCGAGAGCCGACGCGCCCGCCCGGCGGAGGAAGGTTCGCAGCAGGCCCGGTTCGCGCATTCCCGTCATGGGCAGAGCTTAGCCATGGCGCCGGTCCTGCACATCTCTCTGCCCGGAGGGGCCGAAAGGCTCTTGGTTCTCAGGGCCTTTCACGCCATATCCAGCGCCTCATGAGCGCACCTCTCGTCTTCGACCGTCCCCTCGTCCGCCACCGCCTCGCCCGCGCGGTGAAGGCGGGCTATGCCGATTTCCTGCTCGCCCGCGCCGTCGAGGACCTGGAGGAGCGCCTGTCCACGGTGCTGCGGCCCTTCCCCCTGGCTCTCGACGTCGGAACGCCGACGCCTGCCGTCGCCGAGGCCCTGCGCCTCTCAGGCCGGGCCGAGGAGGTGGTCCGCGTGGCGCCGGTTCCGGAGCCCGGCAGCATCCTGGGCGACGAGGAGCGGTTGCCCGTCGCGGGCGAGCGCTTCGACCTCGCGGTGTCGCTTCTCGCCCTGCAGAGCGTGAACGATCTTCCGGGGGCTCTCGTGCAGATCCGCCGCGCCCTCAAGCCGGACGGGCTCTTCATCGGGGCGCTTCTCGGCGGCGCGACCCTGAACGAGCTGCGTCAGGCTTTCACCCAGGCGGAGGCCGAGCTGGAAGGGGGGGTGAGTCCCCGCGTGGCGCCTTTCGCCGACGTGCGCGACCTCGGCGGGCTCTTGCAGCGGGCTGGCTTCGCGCTCCCCGTGGCGGATTCGGAGGTGGTGCGGGTGCGCTACGGCGATCCCTTCGCGCTCATGCGGGACCTGCGCCGGATGGGGTTCACCAATTCGCTCAACGACCGCCGCCGGACGCCCCTGCGCCGCGCCACGCTCCTGCGGACGGCGCAGATCTACGCGGAGCGTTTCGCCGATCCGGACGGCCGGCTGCCCGCCACCTTCGAGATCATCTGGCTGTCCGGCTGGACTCCGCACGAGAGCCAGCAGAAACCCCTGCGGCCCGGCTCGGCCAAGATGCGCCTCGCCGATGCCCTCGGCGTTCCGGAGAACCCGACAGAGGTGCCGAAGAAGGACTGATGTATCGGGGGCTCCCGACACGCCTCTTGGGTTGCCGGCCCGCCGCGCTATTTGCGTTGCCGAGCCCATGAAGCAGGTGCCGCCATGAAAGAGCCCGGACCCGATCATCCGATCACCATCGAGAAGAACCCCCACCGCATCCGGGTCGTCCTCGGCGGTTTCATCGTGGCCGAGACGACGGAGGCCCTGACCCTCCGGGAGGCGACGCTTCCGCCGGTGCTCTACATCCCGCGCAAGGACGTGAGGATGGACCTGATGGATGCCACGGACCACCGGACCCATTGCCCCTACAAGGGAGACGCCTCCTACTTCACCGCGACGGCGGGCGGGCTCGTGCGGGAGAACGCGGCCTGGAGCTACGAGGAGCCGTTTCCCGCCGTCGGCGAGATCGCGGGCTACCTGGCCTTCTACCCCGAGAAGGTGGATGCCATCGAGGAGTTCCGGGACTAGGCGGTTCCTCCGAGAGATCGTGCGATCCGGGGGGCGGCGCAACGCTCTTCCCCGCTCCGGCGCGGGGCGGCCCCGCCTGCGGGAACTTAACCGCGCGGCGCCCGTTGCAGGTACCCCGGGACAGCCGGGACTAGCTTAGGAGACGGTCTTGCCGACGACCATCGCAATCGAATCGAAGCCCGTGACCCTGCGCGGCTTCTTCGTCACTCCCTATCAGCACCTCTATCTGGTGAAGACCGTCACGGACGATGCCGGGCGGGTTCTCGACGAGCGGGTCATCCGCGGCGACGCGGGCGGGGATTTCACGCTCGTGACCCAGGCCGACATTCCGCTCGCGCGGTCCGCCGACGCGCGCGGATCGGAGACGCCGGAGCAGCGCAATCGCACGGAGATCGACCTCGACGGGCGCGACCCCGAGGCCGTGTGGCAGCTCATGGTTCAGCACGCCGTGAACGTGGACAAGGCCGATCTCCTGTACGGGGTCGATTCCTTCGGGTTCAGCACCGGGGACGGCGCCAACAGCAACACCCTCGTGGCATCGGCATTGCACACGGTCGGCATCAATCTCGGCAGGAATCTGCCCGAGGGAGTCACCTTCGACGAAGTGCCGCTCTTCAACCGCCTCGACGAGATGTTCGTGAACGACACCCTCGTCGGCCATGAGGGGAGCGACCGCGTCTATGGCGGCGCCGGCCGGGATACGATCCGGGGCGACGACGGCAGGGATCGCCTCTATGGCGAGTCCGGGTCCGACCACCTGATCGGCGGGGGCGGCAACGACCTGCTCGACGGCTCGACCGGGGCCGATCGCATGGTGGGCGGCGCGGGCGACGACGTCTACCGCGTCGAGAACCGCCGGGATCGGGTCATCGAAACTGACACGAGCGCGGAAGGCGGGATCGACCGGATCGAGGCGAAGGTGAGCTTCAGCCTGTCAGGCTCCGACATGGCCGGCGTCGAGCAGCTCGCTCTGCGCACGGGGCGCGACCTGAGCGGCAGCGGCAACAGCCTCGACAACTACATGTCGGGAAGCTCCGGCGACAACAGGCTCGGCGGCGGCGGCGGAAACGATGTCCTGCGCGGCGGTAGCGGCAACGATATCCTGCGTGGCGGCAGCGGCGCCGACGTCCTCTCCGGGCAGAAGGGGCAAGACACCTTCCTGTACAAGTCCGCAGCGGAGAGTCTCGCCGGCGAGACGACCCGCGACCGCATCCTCGACTTCTCCTCCGCGGACGTGATCGACCTTCGCGACATCGACGCCAGTGTTCTTGCCGACGGCGATCAGGCCTTCACCTTTGTCGGCTCGGGCGGCTTCACCGGAGCCGGGCAGGTGCGGTTCGAGACGGACGCCTTTGGCAATACCGTCGTGCAGGCCGATGTGGACGGCAACCTGACGGCGGATTTCGAAATCCTGCTGCAGAACTACGACGCGAGCCTGACCCGGGACGACTTCCTGCTCTGACCGACAGGCGCCGAGGTCCGGCCCCGGCGCCTGTCCCCAGCTCCGGCCGGGACGAGACTTGTCGTCCCGGCCCGCGCGGGCCAATCTCGGTCCCATGTCCGCTTTTACCTTCAACACCACTCCCTCGGTCGTCTTCGGCCCCGGCAGCATCGCGCGCATCGGCGAGATCGCGGCGGCGCGCCTCGGAGCGCGCGTGGCCCTCGTCACCGATGCGGGGCTGGTGAAGGCGGGGCTGGTGACGCCCGCCCTGCAGGCCCTCGAGGCAGCCGGACTCGCGGTCGATGTGTTCGACGGCGTCGTGGCCGATCCGCCGGAGGCGGTCGTGCACGCGGCCGTGGCGCAGGCGCGGGGTTTCGGCGCCGATGGCGTCATCGGCTTCGGGGGCGGATCCTCCATCGACGTGGCCAAGCTCGTGGCGCTGCTCGCGAAGGGCGGCGAGGATCTCTCCGCTGTCTATGGCGTCGGCATCGCCAAAGGGCCGCGCCTCCCGCTCGTCGCCGTTCCCACCACCGCCGGCACGGGATCCGAGGTCACGCCGATCTCCATCGTCACCACCGGCTCGCACGAGAAGAAGGGCGTCGTCTCGCCGCTCATCATCCCGGATGTCGCGCTCCTCGATCCCGATCTCACCCTGGGCCTGCCGCCGCACGTCACCGCCGCGACCGGGATCGACGCCATGGTGCACGCCATCGAGGCCTACACGTCGCTGAGCCCCAACAACAATCCGGTCTCCCGGGCACTCGCCGCGGAAGCGCTGCGGCTGCTGGGCCGCAACATCGAGCGCGCGGTGCATCACGGCGACGACCGCGAGGCCCGGGGAGCCATGCTGATCGGCTCCATGCTGGCGGGCCAGGCCTTCGCCAACTCGCCCGTGGCGGCGGTTCACGCGCTGGCCTATCCCATCGGCGGTCATTTCGGCGTTCCGCACGGGCTGTCCAACGCCCTCGTGCTGCCGCACGTGATGCGCTTCAACGCGAGCGCCTGCGAACCTCTTTACGCGGAGCTGGCGCCCCACGCCTTTCCGGCCCTGGAAGGACGCGCCACCGGCGCCGCCTTCGCCGATGCCCTGGCCGAGCTCAGCGCCCGGCTCGGGCTTCAGCCGCGCCTGCGCGACGTGGGCATTCCCCAGGATGCGGTGCCGATGATGGCCGAGGACGCCATGCGCCAGACCCGGCTCCTGGTGAACAATCCGCGCCCGGTCGCGCTCGAAGACGCGCGCGCGATCTACGAAGCCGCATGGTAGGCCGCCCGATGCCGGAGAAGCCCAAGCGCCTGACCCGCGCCGCCTTCAGGCTCTATCGCCCCGTCGCGACCCGCTGGATGGACAACGACGCCTACGGGCACGTGAACAACGTCTATTACTATTCCTATTTCGACACGGCCGTGAACGGGTGGCTCCTCGAGCAGGGGCTGCTCGATTTCCGGAACAGTCCCGTCATCGGTCTCGTGGTCGAGACGGGCTGCACCTATTTCGAAAGCGTCGCCTTCCCCGATGCCCTGGAGGCGGGGATCTCCGTCGCGCATCTCGGACGCTCGTCCGTCCGCTACGAGATCGGAATCTTCAGGCAGTCGGCCGAGCAGGCGGCGGCGCAGGGGCATTTCGTCCATGTCTATGTCGACCGCGCGACCCAGCGGCCCGTGGAGATGCCGGCCGAGGTCCGGGCGGCGCTCGGCGCCCTGTCATGACACGTCGGCCGCAAGGGCTGCAGGACGATACTCCGCCCGAATCCGGCCCTCCGTCGGTTCAGCCGAAAGCGAGCATGACCGTGATCAGCGCCCCGAGGGCGACCACGCCGCCCGCGAAGCCTGCGACGGTCAGCGCGTTGTTGAAGTCTCTGCGATCCATGGGGCACCTCCTGGCGTTCGGCCGTGAACTCTCCTAACGCCGGGAAAAGCCGATGGTCTCAGCGTGACCATCGCGAAGGCGATAAGACGCAACGGTCGGGGCTGGGCCGGCCTTCCGGGAGATGATGAGGGAGTTGATGGTCGAGAGGATCTCGTCCGTCTTCCCGGCAAAACGGTCGTCGACCCGGAACGAGCGGCCGGCGATCATTTCATGGGCGCGGGGGTCGATCTCCGGCACGACCTTCAGGAGGCGGTGTCCCGCTGTACGGAACAGGTCGAGGAAATCGTCGTGCCTCAACCTGTTCATGTACATGTACCTGTTGCCGGCATAGTGCTCCCATGCCCGGTCCGAATACTGCAGGAAGTTGATGGCCGGGATGCTCTGGTCGACGTGCCAGAAATGATCGCTGTAATCGATGCAGTGAACGAACAGGCCGCTTCGCTTAACGATCCTGTTGCCCTCCTTCAGGATGTCCCTTAGCACGTCTTCCGGAATGTGCTCCAGCGTCGTGTACGACATGTGAAAATCGACCGAACCGTCCTGCAGATCGGTCCTCGCCGCGTCTCCGGGCGCAACGTACTCGATCCGGCACAGGGCGAGGAACGCCTCGATCTCGAACCGGCCTCTCTTCGAGAACCGCACCAGGGCGTCAAGGCGCTCCGGACACAGCAGATTGCCGAAGATGCCCCTGACTTGATCCTGATTGTTGGAAATATACGCGAGGTGCTCCTTCACGATCTCGCCCTTCAGGTAAGGGTTCAGATCGACCGTGACGATCCGCCTCGCGCCCATCAGCCAGAATGCCAGTGGGGCAACGGGTGTGCGCCCCGTACCCACTTCGAAGAAGACCTTGCCCTTGGGATCGTGTCCAAGGCTTTGGATGTTCTGCCAGATATGAACGCCTGCGTGCAGGCGGCTCAGTGGATCTGACTGCCTGAGCTCCCCGAAATGCCTTTGCATCCAATAATATAGATGAAATGAAACCGAATGCGGGAGAGTGCTGATCGCATTCTGGATACTTGCCTTGAATTTCCAATGCATGATTTTTTCCCTCACGGCGAACGTTTGTTCTTCCGCCTCGTCCTTCATTGCGGGACGGCAAGGCGCCGATTCGTTCGAGGGTGGTTCGCGGGCTTCAGTGTACGCCGTGCCGCCGCGATTGGCCGTTCCTCAACGGGGGTAGGGGAACCCCCATTCGGTGGATGGCCGCAATTGCTTTCGGGAATCCTGGGGGCGGGCGGCGCTCACCGCATGGGCCGGAGCCGTCCGCTGAACGACACAAGGGCGACGCCGGTGAGCACCACCGCTCCGCCGATCATCTCGCGCACGCCGATGGTCTCTCCCAGAAAGAGCACGGCGAGGGTGGCGGTCCAGACCGGCTGGAGATAGCCGACCATCGAGGCTCTCGTCGGACCGGCGCGGCGGATGAGGCGCATGAAGAGCAGGATCGGCAGCGCCGTCGAAACGATCCCCAGGGCCACGAGCGGGGCCGCGCTCGGCGGCACGGCCGCGAAGGCGGACGGACCCGCGATGGCGAGCGCCAGCACCGTGGCGGGGAGGCCGGAACAGATCTGCTGCCCGAGAGCGAGACGCGCGGGATCCGCATGCCGGATCGAACGGACATAGAGGTTCGCGGTGGCATAGCTGAGCGCGGTCGCCACCATGGCCAGCGCGCCCCAGGGGCTGAGGCCGCTGTCGGGCAGGGCGGCGGGGCCGATGAGGATGCCCATGCCGGCAAGGCCCACGAGGACCCCGGCGAGGCGCCTGGCGGTCAGCCGCTCGTCGGCGAAGAGCAGGTGCGCCAGCACCGCGACGATGAGCGGCCCGGAAGCCTGGATCATGGCCGCGGGGGCGGTGCCGATCTGCGTCAGCGCAAAGGCCACGAGGACGTTCGGCACCCAGCCGTTGAGGGCGCCGAGAATCGCCCAGTGGCGCCATTCGCCGCGTTCGGGGCGGATGCTCCTGGCCTGCACCGCGAACCAGGAGGCGAGGGCGGACGCGCCCAGCAGCCCGCGCGTGGCGGCGAGCACGAAGGGATTCACCTCGCCGCTCAGCTTGATGAACAGAAAGGAGGTGGACCACAGCATCGAGCAGGCGATGAGGTTCGCCACGAGGAAGACCGGGGTCGGGGCCGAGGGAAGCGCGGCGGCTTCCCCCTTCGCGGCGGACATGAGGGCTCTCACACCAGGAGGTCGAGGAGGAACGGGATCAGGGGCTCGTCCGCGGGCGGCATCGGATACTGGCGCAGCTCCTGCGGCCTCACCCATTTCAGGGCCTGGCCCTCCAGGGACTGCACGAAGCCGTCCCAGCGGCGGCACACGTAGAGGGGCATCAGGAGATGGAAGCTCTCATAGGCATGGCTCGCGAAGGTGAGGGGGGCCAGGCACGGCTCCTTCACCGCGATCCCGAGCTCCTCGCGCAGCTCGCGGATGAGGGTCTCCTCCGGCCGCTCGCCGGGCTCCACCTTGCCGCCGGGAAACTCCCACAGGCCGGCGAGCTGCTTCCCCTCGGGGCGCTGGGCCAGGAGGATGCGGTTGTCCTGGTCGACGAGGGCGACGGCGACGACGAGGGTGAGCTTGAGAGGGGGCACAGGGGTGAATCCACGAACGGGCCGGTTGTGACGGGAAGCCTATAGACGGCTTTGGAGCCGGCGCGAACCCATGCTCCGGAGATTTGCGCAGCCGATCCAGGTGCTCCGGCACACATGGCGGAAGCCGGGAGCGACGGGAAGCAGCGCCGCCTCCTTGCCAAGCTGTCTAACGATATGTTGTAACATAAAGAGTTTCGTGGATGAAGCCCCACGACAGCAGGAGGGTATCATGAGGAAGCTCGAACTCGTCAGCGGGCTGGCGGCGGCCGCATTTTTGTTCTTCACCGGCTCGGCCTCGGCGCAGAACTGCTCCGGCGCACCCATCTACTTCAATGGCAGCATTGCGGCGGTGGAGGGCGAGCTGACCGTGAAATCGGGCAAGGGCTGCACCTTCAACATCAACAACATCCCGGGCGCCATCAGCGAAACGGTGATCACGCAGAAGCCCAGGGTCGGGAAGGCGGGCGTGCAGGGCTTGACGCCCTATTACGTGGCCAAGCCCGGCTATACGGGCTCTGACGAGTTCTCCTACACGTTCCTCGGAATGGACCAGTATGGCGGCACGATGCGCGTGACGTTCAAGCAGAAGATCACGGTCGTCCCGTAACGCCCGGCCGGATCAGCTCCGGTAATCGCCGTTGATCTCCACATAGGCCTTGGTGAGGTCGCAGGTCCAGGCCGTGGCCTCGCCGCGGCCGAGGCCGAGATCGACCCGGATGGTGATCTCGTCGCCCTTCATGTAGGCGGAGGTCTTCGCCTCGTCGTAATCGGGGTCGCGGGCACCCTTCAGGGCGACCCGGATGTCGCCGAACCAGATGGCGAGCTTGTCGCGCTCGGCCGGCTCGCCGGCCTTGCCGACCGCCATGACGACGCGGCCCCAATTGGCGTCCTCGCCGGCGACCGCGGTCTTCACCAGGGGCGAATTGGCGATGGCCATGGCGATGCGCTTGGCGGAGCTGGCGCCCGTGGCGCCCGTCACCTTGACGGTCACGAACTTGCGCGCGCCCTCGCCGTCGCGGGCGACCTGCTGGGCGAGGTCGCAGAGAAGGCTTTCGAGAGCCCCCCGGAACTCCTTCAGGCGCCGGTCGCTCGGCAGCGAGATCGCGGGCGCGCC
Source organism: Microvirga sp. GCM10011540 (assembly GCF_042650665.1). Taxonomy (NCBI): domain Bacteria; kingdom Pseudomonadati; phylum Pseudomonadota; class Alphaproteobacteria; order Hyphomicrobiales; family Methylobacteriaceae; genus Microvirga; species Microvirga sp. GCM10011540. The sequence goes on from NZ_JBHSBQ010000005.1 coordinate 417,420, forward strand.
CCGCTGGGCCGCCGCGCCCGTGGCGAAGAAGAGAAGGGTGTCGGAGGTGGAGGTGTCGCTGTCCACTGTCACGCAGTTGAAGCTCTTGTCGGCGCCCTTCTTCAGGAGGGCCTGCAGCACCGGCGCCGCGATGGGCGCATCGGTGAAGATGAAGGACAGCATGGTGGCCATGTCGGGGGCGATCATGCCGGCGCCCTTGGCGATGCCGTTGATGGTGACCTCGACCCCGCCGATGGTGGCCGTGCGGGTCGCCACCTTCGGGAAGGTGTCGGTGGTCATGATGGCCTTCGCGGCATCGACCCAGGCGGTGGGCTTGGCCTTCTTCTCGCAGGCCTGGAGCACGCCCTCGAACTTGGTCGCGTCGAGGGGCTCGCCGATGACCCCGGTCGAGGCGATGAAGACCTGGGACGCCCGGCAGCCGGCGGCCTCCGCCGCGAGATCGGCCGTCAGCTTCACGGCCTCGGCGCCCTTCTTGCCCGTGAAGGCGTTGGCATTGCCCGAGTTCACCACCAGGGCCCGCGCGGTGCCCTTCGCCAGGTTCTTGCGGCACCAATCCACCGGGGCGGAGGGGCATTTGGAGCGGGTGAACACCCCGGCCACCGCCGTGTCCTTGGCGAGCGCCACATAGAGCACGTCGGTTCGGTTCTTGTATCGGATGCCGGCCTCCGCGGTCGCGATCCTGACGCCTTCGATGGCGGGCAGCGTCGGATGGGACTTGGGCGCGAGGGGGGAGACGGTCTTGGACATGGGGAACTCGAAAGAGCGGGTCGGAATGCCGGACGGGCCTCGCGACCTGTGGTTTTTTAAGGCTTTTTGTCAAGCCCGCGCTTGATCGGGAATGGCCGGCCGGACGGAACGGGGCCGGTGCCCTGCCGTTGACCCCTCAAACCAACGACGGAGCCTTCCCATGACGAGCAACAAGCATCCCAAGACGAAGCCCGAAGAGCGCCCGCGCAACGACCTCGACGTCGATCCCGGCATCGGACGCTCGAAGGGCTCCTACATGACCGGCGAGGATCCCCGCAATCTCGACGGCGACTCGACCTTCGAGGGCGACGTGAAGAACGAGACGAACCGGGAAGGCGGTGTCGATCCGGGCAAGATGGGCCGGACGAACAAGTAATTCTGCCGGCGCCCCATCGCGGCCAAAACAAAAGGGCAGCTTGCGCTGCCCTTTCCGTTTTTCTTTCCGCTGACGCTTACTGCTGCTGCGGCTTCTGCTCGACCAGGTTGCCCTTGTCGTCGAGGCGCTCGACCTTGGCGTCCTTGCGCAGGCCCATGATCAGGTCCTGCTGCGCCTTGCGCTCGAGATAGGCGTTCACCTGGTCCTTCATCTCCTCGAAGGACGGCACGGGCTTGGTGCGCTTCTCCTCGACCTTGATCACGTGCCAGCCGAACTGGGACTTGACCGGCTCGGAGACCTGGCCGGGCTCCAGCTTGAAGGCGGCTTCCGCGAAGGGCTCGACCATGCGGTCCTTGGTGAAGAAGCCGAGATCGCCGCCGTCGGTCTTGGAGCCGGGGTCCTTGGAGAGCTCGGCCGCGACCTTCGCGAAGTCCTCGCCGCCCTTCACGCGCGCGGCGGCCTTCTTGGCCTCCTCCTCGGATTCCACGAGGATGTGGCGGGCGCGCACCTCCTCCTCCGGGGTGACGTTCTTGGCCGTCTCGTCGTAGAGCTTGCGGGCGGCTTCCGGGGTCACCGCCTTCTGGGCCTCCTGCTCCAGGTACTGGTCCAGCAGGGCCTTGTCCCGGTTGTAGGCGAGCTTGCGGGCGAACTCGGCGCTGTCGCCGACCTTGGCCGCCTCGGCCGCCTTGGCGCCGAGCTTGAGGTCGATCAGGTAGCCGGTCAGGAGCTCGCGCTTCTGGGCCTCCGGAACGTTGGGGAGCTGAAGCGCCGGGTCGGCGGCGGCGACCGCGAGGTCCCCTTCCGTGATCTCGATGCCGTTCACCCGGGCGATCACCTTGCTGGGATCGGCGGGGGTTGCCGCAGGGGCGGCGGGAGCGGCAGGCGCGGCGGGTGCGGTGCCGGTCTGGGCGAAGGCCGCGCCGGCAGCCATCGGCAGGGCGACCCCGAGGGCGAGGAGGCTTTTCCGGACTTGGGTAGAAACTGACATATCTGATCCTCTGGTGAGCTTTTCTGACCGCTCACGTAGCGCGGCGATCGTTGGCCGAATGTGTTTACGTTTGCAAGGGATGGCATATTTATGTCACAGCATCCCCCGCTCGCGAGGCCTTGATCGAGGCCAAGCTTGTGGAAGCCGGGCTGCGCCACTCGGGCACAGCCTTTAAGATGCGTGTTGGCATAATTAAGTCTATAAGGCGGCTCAAATCGCCCGCTTGTCCAGAATCCTGAAAGTCTGAAGGCCCCCGATGTTCGGTTCTCTCGCGAAGAAAATCTTTGGCTCGGTCAACGATCGACGGCTGAAGTCCTACCGGCCGAAGGTGGCGGCCATCAATGCGATGGAGGCCGAGCTCGAAGCCCTCTCGGACGACCAGCTCCGCGCACGGACGGAGGAGTTCAAGGCTCAGCTCGCCCAGGGCAAGGCCCTGGACGACATCCTGGTGCCGGCCTTCGCCACCGTCCGCGAGGCCGCCAAGCGCACCCTCGGCCAGCGCCACTTCGACGTGCAGCTCATCGGCGGCATGGTGCTCCACGAGGGGTCCATCGCCGAAATGCGCACCGGCGAGGGCAAGACCCTGGTCGCCACGCTCCCGGTCTATCTCAACGCCCTGGCCGGCAAGGGCGTCCACGTGGTCACGGTGAACGACTACCTCGCCCGCCGCGACTCCGAGTGGATGGGCCAGATCTACCGCTTCCTCGGCCTCTCGGTCGGCGTGATAGTCCACGGGCTCGACGATTCCGAGCGCGCGGCGGCTTACGCTGCGGACATCACCTACGGCACCAACAACGAATACGGCTTCGACTATCTGCGCGACAACATGAAGTACGAGATGGCGCAGATGGTCCAGCGGGGCCACAACTTCGCCATCGTGGACGAGGTGGACTCGATCCTCATCGACGAGGCGCGCACGCCGCTCATCATCTCCGGCCCCCTCGACGACCGCTCCGACCTCTACAACGCCATCGACAAGGTTATCCCGCGCCTCGACAAGAGCGATTACGAGGTGGACGAGAAGCAGCGCTCCGTCGCCCTGACCGAGGACGGCACCGGGAAGATCGAGGAGCTTCTGCGCGTCGAGGGCCTCCTGAAGGAGGGCGACCTCTACGACGCCCAGAACGCGACCCTGGTCCACCACATGAACCAGGCTCTGCGTGCCCACACCCTGTTCCAGCGCGACAAGGACTACATCGTCCGCAACGGCGAGGTGGTCATCATCGACGAGTTCACCGGCCGCATGATGCCGGGCCGCCGTTATTCCGAAGGCCTTCACCAGGCGCTGGAGGCGAAGGAGCACGTCCAGGTCCAGCCGGAGAACCAGACGCTGGCCTCGATCACGTTCCAGAACTATTTCCGCCTCTACGACAAGCTCGGCGGCATGACCGGCACGGCCGCCACGGAGGCCGACGAATTTCTCGAGATCTACAACCTCGAAGTGGTCGAGATCCCGACGAACCGTCCGGTCTCCCGCATCGACGACAGCGACGAGGTCTATCGGACGGCCGAGGAGCGCTACCGCGCGGTCATCCGCGACATCGAGGCCGCCTCCAGCCGGGGCCAGCCGATTCTGGTCGGCACCACCTCCATCGAGAAGTCGGAATATCTGGCCGATCTCCTCGTAAAGGACGGCTACACGCTGATCGACTTCGACAATCCGCTTGCGCTGGAGCCCCTCTACAAGGCCGCACGGGAAGGCAAGGGCACCAAGCACTTCGCGGTGCTCAACGCCCGCTTCCACGAGCAGGAGGCCTTCATCGTGGCCCAGGCCGGCGTGCCGGGCGCGATCACCATCGCCACCAACATGGCCGGCCGCGGCACCGACATCCAGCTCGGCGGTAACGCCCAGATGCGCATCGAGCGCGAGCTCGTAGGCGTCGAGGGCGAGGAGCGGGCGCGGCGCGAGAAGGAGATCGTCGCTGAAATCGCCTCCTTCAAGGAGAAGGCGCTCGCCGCCGGCGGCCTCTACGTGCTCGGCACCGAGCGTCACGAGTCCCGGCGCATCGACAACCAGCTGCGCGGCCGCTCCGGCCGCCAGGGCGACCCGGGCCGCTCCAAGTTCTACCTGTCGCTCCAGGACGACCTGATGCGCATCTTCGGCTCCGACCGCATGGACGGCATGCTGCAGAAGCTCGGCCTCAAGGAGGACGAGGCCATCATCCACCCGTGGATCAACAAGGCCATCGAGCGGGCGCAGGCGAAGGTCGAGGCGCGCAACTTCGACATCCGCAAGAACATCCTGAAATACGACAACGTCATGAACGACCAGCGCAAGGTCGTGTTCGAGCAGCGCAAGGAGTTCATGGCGGAAGAGAGCGTGCGCGAGACCATCGACGACATGCGCCACGGGGTCATCGAGGACATCGTGGCCCGCGCCATCCCCGAGAACGCCTATGCGGAGCAGTGGCACGTCGCCGGTCTGAAGGAGAGCGTGGCCAACCTCCTCAACCTCGATCTGCCGATCGAGGACTGGGCGAAGGAGGAGGGCATCGCCGACGAGGAGATCCGCGAGCGCATCCAGAAGGCGGCCGACGAGGCCTATGCCAAGCGCATCGAGGAGAACACGCCCGACGTGATGAACTACGTCGAGAAGCAGGTTCTCCTGCAGAGCCTCGACCATCTCTGGCGCGAGCACCTCGTGACCCTCGACCACCTGCGTCAGGTCATCGGCTGGCGCGGCCTCGCCCAGCGCGATCCGCTCAACGAGTACAAGTCGGAGGCCTTCGAGCTCTTCAACAACCTGGTCGGCCATCTGCGCGAGCAGGTGACGGGCCAGCTCATGCGCATCCAGGTGGTGTTCCAGCAGCCCGAGCCCGCGCCGCTGCCGCCCATGTTCGCCCAGCACCTCGATCCCGCCACCGGCGAGAACGAGTTCGACATGCCGCAGGGCTCCGCCTTCGGGGCCGGCTCGGCCCTGGGCTTCGCCGCGGCGACCGCTCCCACGGCGCCGACGGAATCCCGCGACCCGAACGACCCCAACACCTGGGGCCGCGTCGGCCGCAACGAACCCTGCCCCTGCGGCTCCGGCAAGAAGTTCAAGCACTGCCACGGCCAGTTCGTGGCCTAAGGTTTTGGACGAGACGGATAAGGAAAAGCCCGGCCTGGTGCCGGGCTTTTTTTGGTTTATTAAATTCGCAAATCAGTTGTAATAATAAACAGGATGATCTTTTGAGTTTTTGATCAGCTCAATACTACGTTCACAGTCGTTGCGACTCTTATAGCTCTCGCTACTGCGGGCAATTTCTTCACCGTTTCTGGCATAATAGATCCAGTACCAGTTTCCACTCGCGTCTTTCCGTTGAATGTAGCAAGGATAAGTAACGTCAGCCATAGAACGCCTCTTATTGATAAGCGGCTCTGGGTTTTCAGAATGTGCAGCCGCGGTTGTGGCGTGATCTAAATACAATCGAAGGTTATACATGGTCAAGCTGCTATCGTGAGTGGTGATGGTGCAGCTTGCATCGTGACATTGCTCCCCCGCCTCCCCCCGTGCTAGCACTCCCCCAGGAGCCGAGACACGCGGCTCCGGGGCTTAAGAACCCTTGTCCGAAGCGGCTTTGCATCGGCCGCAACGATGCCTTCCCACCTCACGGTCGGGGAGGTGCTGTCGTATGTCCAGGGTGAAAACCTAAAGGGCAGTGCGGCCGACTTCGGACGGCTTCTTAACTCCCCGGCCACCAGGGAACTCCTGGTGGTCGCTTCACTGGAAGGGAAGCCGCCCATGATCTTCGGGTTCTTCAGACGTAAACCCAAGCCGCCGCTCACCGAGGCCGCGCGCCTTGCCGAGGAGGCCGTCAGGCTCGTCTATCGCTACTGGCACGACCGGCGCTACAGCCCGAGCGAGGCCGATCTGCAGGCGTTTCAAGACCTGCAAATGCGCCTCTTCCGCAGCGCCGCCACAGCCAGACGCATCGCCATCCGCATGGAGCGGCGCCTGCACGGCGAGCCGGAGAGCAACGCAGCGCCATCCGCATGAGCTTTGAACCGAGGCCGAGACCGGTGGGAGAGAGGCCGGACCGCAGGTCCGTGTGAGAGGATGGGTCGTTTCCGGATGAGGCGGTGTTCAGCGCAACGGTCTTCCCTCCCCCTTGTGGGGAGGGCCAGGGTGGGGGTGTGAGCGATAGCCTATGAAGGTGTGGCGCCCACACCCCCACCTCCAACTCCTCCCCATAAGGGGGAGGAGAGCCGGACGGCGCGTCCGAGGTCCGTGGGGAGGAGAGTGCGTGCTGCGCTGGTGCGTGCCTTCGGTCGGACCGATCCTCATCCCGCCTCCGAGCAGGAGCGAGGGTGAGCAGAAAATCCCGTGCCTACTCCGCTGCCTGCGGCAGCTGACGGGCGTCGTAGGCGGCGCGGGCGGCGGCGACGCGGTCGTGGTTGGCGATCGCCCAGGAGCCGAGGGTGCGCAGGGGCACGAGGAGCTCGCGGCCGAGATCGGTGAGCTCGTATTCGACCTTAGGCGGGACCGTGGGATAGACCGTGCGGGTCACGTAGCCGTCGCGCTCCAGGCCGCGCAGGGTCACGGTGAGCATCTTCTGCGAGATGCCGTCCACGGCGCGCTTGATGTCCATGAACCGCTTCCGGCCCCCGCCCAGGAGCACGATGATGAGAATGCTCCACTTGTCGCCCACCAGGGCGATGACGTCGTTCACCAGCCGGCATTGCAGCGGGACGTAGGTATCGCTCGGTTTCATCCAGGTGCCTCGGTGACAAAAAAGTGCCGTCTTGCGCAAGAGACCACACTCTCTCATGTAAAGCCAGTCACTTTTTGATACGAGGTCACTTATGAAAACCGTAGCCGTTCTGGTCGGCTCCCTGCGCCGTGAATCCATCAACCGCAAATTCGCCGAGAGCGTCGCGAAGCTTGCGGCGGGACGGCTGGATTTCCGTTTCGTCGAGATCGGGGACCTGCCGCTCTACAACGACGATCTGTGGCAGAACCCGCCCGAATCGGTGCTGCGCATGAAGCGCGAGATCGAGGCGGCGGACGCGGTCCTCTTCGTCACCCCCGAGTACAACCGCTCCTTCTCGCCCGCAATCAAGAACGCCATCGACTGGGGCACCCGGCCCTGGGGCAAGAATTCCTGGGAGGCCAAGCCCGCCGCCCTCATCGGCGCGACGCCCGGCGCGACCGGCGCCGCCGCGGGACAGAACGCCCTGAAGGGCCTCCTGAACGTGGTCGACACGGTGCTCATGGGCCAGCCCGAGGTCTATTTCACCTACAAGCCGGAGCTTTTCGACGAGAACAACAACATCGTCGAGCCCTCGACCAAGGCCTTCCTCAACGGCTGGGTGGACCGCTTCGCTGCCTGGATCGCCCGCACGGCGCAGCCGCGCACCACGGCGCAGGCCGACGCCGCCTGAGGCTGCTCTGCGCGACAGCGGGAGGGACCGGCATCCGGTCCCTCCCGGTCGATGGACGATCCGCGGATCGCCCCCTTCCGTTACGGCTGCTATAGCCGGGATGGATTTCCCCATCGCGAGGCGGCTGCCCATGGAACTCGGCGTCTACACCTTCGGCGAACTGCACCCGACCCCGCAACGGGGCGTCTCATGTCCCCGGCGCAGCGCCTGCGCGACCTCGTGGAGGAGATCGAGCTCGCCGATCAGGTGGGGCTCGACGTGTTCGGCCTCGGGGAGCATCACCGGGCCGATTACGTGGTCTCCGCTCCGGCGGTGGTGCTCGCGGCGGCGGCGGAGCGCACCCGCACCATCCGCCTCACCAGCGCCGTCACGGTGCTGAGCTCGGACGATCCCGTGCGCGTCTTCCAGAGCTTCGCGACCCTCGACCTCCTCTCCGGCGGACGCGCGGAGATCATGGCCGGGCGTGGTTCCTTCATCGAATCCTTCCCGCTCTTCGGCTACGATCTCGACGATTACGACACCCTGTTCGCGGAAAAGCTCGACCTGCTCCTGAAGCTGCGGGAGAGCGCGTGACCTGGGCGGGCCGGCACCGGGCCGCGCTGTCGGACCAGCCGGTCTATCCCCGCCCGGTTCAGCAGCCGATCCCGGTCTGGATCGCCGTCGGCGGCACGCCGCAATCGGTGGTGCGCGCAGGGGTGCTGGGGCTCCCTCTCGCGCTCGGGATCATCGGCGGCCAGCCGGAGCGCTTCGCGCCCCTGGCCTCGCTCTATCGCGAGGCGGCCGCCCGGGCCGGGCACGATCCGGCCGCCCTGAAGATCGGCATCAACACCCATGGCTACATCGCCGACACTTCGCAGCAGGCGGCGGACGAGTTCTTTCCCGCCTATGCCCAGGTGATGTCGCAGCTCGGCCGGGAGCGCGGATGGCCGCCGACGACGCGGCCGCAATTCGAGGCCCTGCGCTCCCCGCGCGGGGCGCTGGCCGTAGGTAGCCCGCAGGAGGCGATCGACAAGATCCTCTTCCAGCACGAGTTGTTCGGCCACCACCGCTACCTGGCCCAGTTCAGCGTCGGCACCATGCCGCACGCGCAGATCATGCGGTCCATCGAGCTCATGGGCACCAGGGTCGCCCCCGCGGTCCGGGCCGCGCTCGGCACGCGCTGAGCGCGCTGCAATCCCTTGACTCGGCAGCCGTGCCGCCAAGCTCTATCATCCTGACGGAACAGCCGCCGGACCCGCCCGCAGTGGGCGCGGTGAGCCGGCCATGCAGGGTGGGAGACGTGACATGAGCGTGCAACAGGATCAGCCGTCTTCCGCGAAGGCGCAGGTGGCCGTGATCGGCCTCGGCTCCATGGGCTTCGGCATGGCTTCGTCCCTCAGGCGCGCAGGGTTCGACGTCGCCGGCTGCGACGTCGACCGGTCGGCCGTCGAGCGCTTCGCCACAGAGGGCGGTCGCGGCGCGGAGTCTCCGGCGCAGGCGGCCGAGGGGGCGGATATCGTCGTTTCCGTCGTGGTGAACGCGGCGCAGACGGAAGCCGTCCTGTTCGGGCCCGGCGGGGTCGCGCAGGCGATGCCGGAGGGCGCGGTCTTCGTCTCGTCGGCCACCATGGATCCGGAGGCCGCGCGCCGCCTCGCCGCCCGGCTCGAAGAGAGCGGCCGCCACTACCTCGATGCCCCCATCAGCGGCGGCGCCCGGCGCGCGGCGGAAGGAGCGCTGACGATCCTCGCCTCGGGCAGCCCTGCCGCCTTCGCCAAGGCCCGCCCCGCCCTCGACGCCATGGCGTCGACCCTCTACGAGCTCGGCGATGCGCCGGGGCAGGGGGCGGCGTTCAAGATGATCAACCAGCTCCTGGCGGGCGTCCACATCGCGGCGGCCTGCGAGGCCATCGCTTTCGCGGCCCGGCAGGGGCTCGACATCGCCAAGGTCTACGAGGTGATCACGGCCTCTGCCGGCAATTCCTGGATGTTCGAGAACCGCGTTCCGCACGTGCTCGACGGCGATTACACCCCGCACAGTGCGGTCGACATCTTCGTCAAGGATCTCGGCATCATCCAGGACATGGCGAGAGCCGCCAAGTTCCCCGTGCCGGTCTCGGCGGCGGCGCTCCAGATGTTCCTCATGACCTCCGCCGCCGGAATGGGCCGCGACGACGACGCCTCGGTCGCCCGCCTCTACGCCCAGGTGACGGGAACGAAGCTGCCGGGCGGGGAGGGGTGAGCAGGACATTCTCCAAAGCAGCAAAAAGCCCGCCGGTGAGGGCGGGCTTTTCCGAGTTCCTGGAGCGGTCCTGCAGGATCACTGCACCGCTGCGACGTTCACCTTGGACGGAGCCTGGACCCGCTTCTGCGGCACGGCCTGCGGCTGTGCCGCCGGGGCCGCGACGGGAGCCGCCGCGACGGGCTGGGCCGGACCGGAGGTGGTGAACAGGTCGCCGATGCCGTTGAACATCTTCTTGTAGAACGGCGTCTGCTGCGGGCCGGCGTCGGCCTGATCGGCTGCCGGAGCCGCGGCCTGGGCGGCCGGCTCGGCCGGGGGAAGCGAGGCGAAGGCCAGGGCGGCGGACGGCGCTTCCGGCCTCGTCCGGCCGCTGTCGTCGAGAGCGATCTCGCGCGGGCCCGTCAGGCTCTCGGGGCGGCTCACGTCGCCGAACTTGTCGCGCATGCGGGCATCGACCACGAGCGACCCGTCAGCGCCCATGGCGCTGGCGAGCGCCGTGCGGAAGGATTCGTGCGAGTCGCCGTCGTGATAGGCGAGCTTGATCGGCTTCTCGCCCTTGGCCACGAGTTCGGCCACCTGCTGCTCGTCCTGCGCCTGCTTCTGGCGCACGGCGGCCACGACGGTCTCGTCGGAGACGTTGAACTGGTAGCGGCCGCCGGCGACCGCGATCCGCGGCTCGTCCTTCGTGACCTCGAAATAATCGGAGCCTTCCTTCAGGTTCTTCCAGAAGCCGATATTCGGGTCGAGGCGGTGCTGGGCCAGGTTCTTCGGCGTCATCCGGAACGGATAGGACTGGAACTGGAAGGCGCGCTGGCCGCTGGCGAAGGCCTCGCGGGCGATGGCGTAGATCTCGGCCACGTTCTGGTCGGTCATGGCGAAGCAGCCGCGCGACGTGCACGAGCCGTGAACCATGATGTCGCCGCCCGTCCGGCCGAACTGGCGGTCATAGGCGTTCGGGTAGCCGGTGTCGAAGGAGAGGTAATAGGCGGAGTTGGGGTTCATCTGCGACGGCGAGACCGTATAGAAGCCCTCGGGCACCTGGCGGTCGCCCTCCTTGGTCTTCGGTCCGAGCTGGCCCGACCAGCGGCAGATGGGATAGGTCTTGAGAAGGGCATAGCGGCCGTCGGAGCCGCGCTTCCACACCTCCATCTCCGATTCCTTCTTGTAGGCTCGGATGAGGATGGGATCGCTCTTCGACATCCCCTTGCTCGCCATGAGTGCCATGGCGGCCGGCGGAATCGGCTGCAGATGTCGCGTCGAGCTTCGCGAAAAACCGTCGTCCTGACAGGCGGCGAGCGCGAGCGTCAGGCTCGCGGCCAATGCGATGCGCTTCATCATGGGGGTCCCCGCATTCTGATCTGCCCGAACATTGGTGCCGGACAGTTCCCCAATTTCTCTAAATCGTTAGCCTTAACTCCGCCTTACCGCAAGCGGGGCTGTTATGGAGTTATGCTGAATAGGGGGTAAAAATCCTACTTTTTAGAGCTTGCGGCCGATGTTGAGGAACTTCTCGGCCCGGTGGTCGCGCAGCTCCGCCGGTCCCATGTTGCCGAGGTCGTGCAGGGCCTCTTCGATCGCGTTGCCCGTGGCCTCGATGGTGGCCTGCGGGTCCCGGTGGGCGCCGCCCATGGGCTCGGTGACGATGCCGTCGATGATGCCCAGGCGCAGGAGGTCCTGGGCGGTGATCTTCATGTTGGTGGCGGCATCCTGCGCCCGGGCGGAGTCGCGCCACAGGATCGAGGCCGCGCCCTCGGGCGAGATCACGCTGTAGATGGCGTGCTCCAGCATCAGCACCTTGTTGGCGGTGGCGATTGCGATGGCGCCGCCCGAGCCGCCCTCGCCGATGACGACGGAGACGTTGGGGACGCCGAGGGAGAGCTGCATCTCCGTGGAGCGGGCGATGGCCTCGGCCTGTCCGCGCTCCTCCGCCTCGATGCCCGGATAGGCGCCCGCCGTATCCACGAAGGAGATCACCGGCAGACCGAAGCGGTCGGCCAGCTCCATCAGGCGCACGGCCTTGCGGTAGCCCTCGGGCCGGGCCATGCCGAAATTGTGCCGGATGCGGGTTTCGGTGTTGTGGCCCTTCTCCTGGCCCATGACGCAGACCGGCTGGCCGCGGAAGCGGCCGAAACCGCCGACGATGGCCTCGTCCTCGGCGAACTTGCGGTCGCCGGCGAGCGGGGTGAACTCGGTGATGAGCCCGGCGCAGTAATCCACGAAATGCGGCCGCTGCGGATGGCGGGCCACCAGGGTCTTCTGCCACGGGGTCAGCTTGGCGTAGAGCTCCTTGAGGGCCTCCGACGCCTTGGCCTCGAGCCGGGTGATGTCGTCGGTGATCGAGACGGCGTCCCGGTTCTCGCCGAGCGCCCGAAGTTCTTCGACCTTGGCTTCCAGTTCGGCAACGGGTTTTTCGAAATCGAGATAGCTGCGCATCAGACTCTGTGGAAATGAAAAACCGGCGCTTCAGGCCAAGGCCCCGCCGGACCGGCGCGGACACTGGCGATTTGGCGGCCTCAAGTCAAGTTGAGGCCGGATTTACCCCCCGAAGACCGCCTGACGCAAGGGGACAGGGCCTCACCCGCGCTCCCAAGTCTCCTGCGCCCGTCGGGCCTGAGCGACCGTTCGCCGGACGGCGTCGGCGATGTCCTGGGGATGGTCCTCGATGGTGAAGTGATATGCGCCCGGGACGACCTGCAACTCCGCGTCGAGCCGCCGGGCAAGCTCCCTGGCCGATTCCAGGCCGAGCGGATCCCTTTCGCCCCATACCACCGTCGTAGGGCAGCCCAGCGGACGCAGCCGCCGGCCGATCCGGATCGTGTCGGCGGTGTGGAAATGCCTGAGCTGATGGGCCAGCGCCGCGGGACCATCCTCGCCCGAGTAGGGATGCCAGAACAGCTCTTCCGACTCTGCCGCGACCGTGCGGTTCGTATGGCCCAGATTGGCGAGAGCCGCCCTGAAGATCTGCCTCGCCAGGGCGGGCGGCAGGCGTTCGATCGCGGAAGCGGCGGCCTTGGCGGTCCGCACGGCGGCAACCGGCCAGTTGTCGAAGGCGACGCTGTCCGTGAGGACGAGACCGAGGAACAGGTCCGGGGAGGTCGTCGCGAGATGCTGGACGACCCCGCCGCCATAGTCGTGCGCGACGAAAACCGCGCGTTCGATTCCCTGGTGACGAAGCCACGCCCGCAGATAGAAGGCCTGAGCCGGGATCGAGAGGTCCCGTCCCAGGCCCTCCCGCAGCGAGCCGCCGAAGCCGACCTGCTCCCAGGCGAGGCAGCACACGCCGTCATCCGCCACGAGGGGAATGACGTAGCGCCAGGCGCGGGGATTCGTCGGGAGGCCGTGGACGAAGACGACGGGAAGGCCGGTCGCCGGGTCGCCCCCGTGCTGTTCCCACCGCATGCGGATGCCGTCGACGATGCCGGTCCGCACCCGCTCGCGGGCCGCCCGGCCCGGCCGCGGGGGCGGAAGGGCGCTCCGGGTTCGGGAGATCGCCGCCACGGCGCCCGTCAGAGCCACTCCGCCAAGGAGGAGGAGCCACGTCCGGGACATGCGAGGGGGCGGTCGCATCGGCATCACTCCTCGTCGGGGATGGGTAAGACCGACCAACCATGGCGTCACCGATTGGTTCCTCGCGGCTCCGGATCGCGCCCGAGCCGGCTCAGGCCTCGGGCGCGACGCTCACCCGCGAGGCCCGGGCCGGGACGAGGACCGGGACGCGGCGGCGGCCCGCGTGCCGGACCGCGCGCACGGCGCCGGGACGGTAGAGCTGCTTCGTGGCCTCCACGATGTGCAGGCCCGCGCCCGGCAGCGAGAAGGTCAGGCCCATTTGCTCCCAGGCCTGGGCGGTGCGCAGGAGGAAGCGGCTGCGCAAGGGGGGCATGTAGAGCGTCTCGGCCCAGGCCTCGGGCGAGAACCAGGTCTGGCGCATGAGGCTCTTGAGCTGCGAACGGCTGTAGGGCTGGCCGTAGCCGAAGGGGGTCGTGTCCATGCGCGCCCACAGGCCGCGGCGGTTGGGGGCGACCAGGATGATCCGCCCGCCGGGGGTCAGGATGCGCCAGATCTCGTGCAGGAGCTCGCTCGGGCTCTCCACCGTCTCCAGCGCATGGACCACGAGCACCCGGTCGATGGAGGAATCGGGCAGGGGCATCATGAGCGGGTCGACCAGGGCCGACGCCGAGGCGCCGGTGCTCGGCCAGTTCACCACGCCCTGGCTCGCCGGCATGAAGGCCATCGCCCGCTCGCATTCGGACCGGACGGCGCCCAGATAGGGCGGCGCATAGCCGAGCCCGAGCACGCGCAGCCCCGTCAGCGGCCCCCAGAAGCGGCCGATGGCCCTTCCGACGAAGCGGCGCGTGACGCCGCCCAAGGGGCTGGCATAGAAGCTGCGCAGGTCGGTAATATCGATACTCATCACACCATCTGCCGGCCTGTGGAACGACAAGGACAAAGGCCAAGGTCTGGTTTCGCGGCCGAACTGTCCCATGATAACTCGTGACGCATCAAGCCACGGTCCTTCCATGCCCGCTCAAATCCACGTCTTTCGTTGCCTCAGCGACAATATCGGGGCTCTCGTCCACGATCCCGATACGGGCGCCTGCGCGGCCATCGACGCGCCGGAGGAGGGGCCGATCCTGGAGGCGCTGGCTCGGACGGGCTGGCGGCTTTCGGACATTCTCGTCACCCACAAGCACTGGGACCACGTGCAGGGCATCGAGCCCCTGAAGCGCCGCACCGGCTGCCGGGTCGTCGCGCCGGCCAAGGCGCGGGAGCAGGTGCCGCTCGCCGATGTCCTGGTGGGCGAGGGCGACACGGTTCAGGTCGGAACTCTCCGGGCCCAGGTCTGGGAGACGCCGGGGCACTGCGCCGACCACGTCTCGTACTGGTTCGAGCAGGACGGCGATCTCTTCGCGGGCGACACCCTCTTCACCCTCGGCTGCGGGCGGGTGCTGGAGGGGAGCCACACGGATCTGTGGAACTCCCTGCAGCGCCTTGCGACGCTCCCGGACGGGACGCGGGTCTATTGCGGACACGACTATACCCTCTCGAACGCCCGCTTCGCCCTGGCGGCGGACCCGGACAACGAGGCCCTGAAGGCGCGGGCGGCGGAGGCTGAAGCCGCCAAGGCGGAAGGCCGCTTCCTGGTGCCCACCACCATCGGGCAGGAGAAGGCGACGAACCCCTTCCTGCGGGCCGGCGAGCCCGCTCTCGCCAAGGCCGTCCACAAGGAAGGGGCCGCGCCGGAGGACGTTTTCGGCGCCCTGCGCGAATGGAAGAACAATTTTTGACGCCTGATCACGGATCCGGGAAGCCAGAGAGACGCTCATGAGCGACCACAGCCTCATTCTCGGACTCGAGAGCCGCCTTCTGAATGCATGGCCGTCCTTCGACTACCAGGCCTATGACGGCTGGATCCTGCGGCTCGCGGCCGGCTACACCAAGCGGGCCAATTCCGCGACGCCGTTGCTGCCCGGCGCAAGCCTCGACGAGCCGCTGCTGGACTACATGGTCGAGCGCTTCATTGCGGCCAATGTGCGCCCGACCTTCCGGCTCAACGGGCTCGAAGGTGCAGGCGTCGATGCGCTGCTCGCCGCGCGCGGGTTCCGGGAAATCGAGCCGACCTGCGTTCTCTCGGCACCCGTCGACGGGGATTGCGAGGTCGATTCCGAGGTCGCCATCGAAGCGAAGGTGTCGAAGCAATGGGTGCGCGAGGCGTCGGAATCCTACGGCGGCGAGAAGGACGACGAGGCCGCCCTCCTGGGCATCGTCTCGCGCATTCGCCAGAAGGCGGCCTTCGCGACCCTGCGTCTCGACGAAAGGCCCGTCGCCTGGGGCCTCGGCGTGGTCGAGCGGGGTTATGTGGGCCTCTACGACATCGTAGTCGCGCCGGACCTGCGCGGCATCGGCCTCGGCCGCCGGGTGGTGCTGAGCCTCATGGCCTGGGGCTGCACGCACGACGCCCACACGGCCTATCTTCAGGTGCGCGAGGAGAACGAGATCGCCCGCTCGCTCTACGGCGCGCTCGGGTTCCGGCTCGCCTACCGCTACACGCACCGGGTCATGCCGGCGCCCGCTTCCCCGTGAGGGTGGCCACCAGCGCCCCGAGGACGATGAGGCCGCAGGAGGCTGCGAGGGTGAGGGTCGGCTCCGCATAGCCGGCGACGACGAGGAGCAGGGTCGACATCACCGGGGCCGCATAGGAGGCCACGCCGAGCAGGCGGATGTCGCCCCGCTTCATTCCGATGTCCCAGACGTAGAAGGACCCGCCGACGGGGCCGAGGCCCAGCGCCACGAGCGCTAGCCATTGCGTGGTCGTCTCGGGCCAGACGGTCGTCTCGAAGAGCAGATGGCAGATGAGGCTGAGCAGCGCCGCCATCAGGCAGAAGCCCGCCACCGCGTCGGTGGGGACCTGGCCGAAGCGGCGGGACAGGACCGAGTACCCTCCCCAGAAGAAGGCGGCGACAATGGCGCAGATGTAGCCGGGAACGTCCTCGGCCCGCACCTCCAGGGAGCCGCGTCCGGCGAAGAGCACGACGACGCCCGCGAATCCGAGCAGCGCTCCGGCGATATGGGCCGGCCGGAGCCGCTCTCCCGGCAGGAGCGCGGAGAACAGGACGATCAGCAGCGGCCAGAGATAGTTGAGCAGGCCCGCCTCCGCGGGCGGCGCCCAGCGCAGGGCGGCGAAATACAGGGCGTGATAGCCGAACAGGCCGCTCAGGCCCAGGGCCCAGACGACCGGCTTCTGCCGCAGGGCCTTGATGCCCTGGGGGCGCACGATCCAGCTCGCCATTCCGACGAGCCCGCCGATCAGGAAGGTCACCGCCACGAGCTGGAACGGAGGGATCCGCCCCGTCGCCACTGTCAGCAGGGCCAGGAGGGACCAGAGAAGGATGGCCGTGAAGCCGATCAGGGTGGCGGTGCGCGTCGTCATGATGCGCCGCCAATAAACGAAAGCTCTCCGTCTGGGGAGAGCTTTCGATGACGATCCGGCGATTCGTCAGGCCATGTACTGGCCGCCGTTCATGCTCAGCGTCGAGCCGGTGATGAAACCGGCCTCGTCGCCGGCCAGGAACACCACGCCGCGGGCGATCTCCTCGGCCTCGCCGAGGCGTCCGACGGGAATCAGCGGCAGGATCTTCGCCTTCAGGACTTCCTCCGGCACCGCGCGCACCATCTCGGTGGCGATGTAGCCGGGCGCGATCACGTTTACGGTGACGCCCTTGTTGGCGTTCTCCAGGGCCAGCGCCTTGGCGAAGCCGATCACGCCCGCCTTGGCGGCGGAATAGTTGGCCTGCCCCATCTGGCCTTTCTGGCCGTTGATGGAGGAGATGATGATGATCCGGCCGAAATTGCGCTCGCGCATGCCCTCGATCAGGGGGCGCGTGCAGGTGAACATCGAATCGAGGTTCGTGCGGATGACCGCAGACCATTGATCGAAGCTCATCTTGTGGAACATGCCGTCGCGGGTGATGCCGGCGTTGTTCACCAGGATGTCGATGGGGCCGAGATCCTGCTCGATGGACCGGATGCCCGCCTCGCAGGCGGCCGCGTCCGACACGTCGAACTTGTAGACGGGGATTCCGGTGTCGCTCTTGAACTGGTTGGCGGCCTGGTCGTTGCCGCCGTAATTCGCGGCGACCGTGTAGCCTGCGTTCTTGAGGGCTGTCGAAATCGCGGCTCCGATGCCGCGAGTGCCGCCGGTAACCAATGCGACGCGCGCCATATCTGTGTCTCCTTCCCAGGCCGTTGCAATCGAGTCTCTTGTGGACCCGTCAAATGGCAAAGGCGGTCCGGAAACCGGGCCGCCTTGAATCATAGCCTAGGATTCGTTGCTGCGCCTAGACCGGGGCGCGTCGATCGAACGGATTAGCGCTCGAGGCACATGGCGATGCCCATGCCGCCGCCGATGCAGAGGGTCGCGAGGCCCTTGCGGGCGTTGCGGCGGCCCATTTCGTGCAGCAGGGTCACGAGGACGCGGCCGCCCGAGGCGCCGATGGGGTGGCCGATGGCGATGGCGCCGCCGTTGACGTTCACGATGGACGGATCCCAGCCCATGTCCTTGTTGACCGCGAGCGCCTGCGCCGCGAAGGCTTCGTTGGCCTCGACGAGGTCGAGGTCCTGGACCTTCCAGCCGGCCTTCTCCAGCGCCTTGCGCGAGGCCGGGATCGGGCCGGTGCCCATGATGGCGGGATCGACGCCGGCGGTCGCCCAGGAGGCGATGCGGGCGAGCGGAGTCAGGCCACGGCGCTCGGCCTCGGCTTCCGTCATCAGCACGATGGCGGCGGCGCCGTCGTTGATGCCGGAGGCGTTGCCGGCCGTGACCGTTCCGTCCTTCGAGAAGGCGGGGCGCAGCTTGGCGACCGCGTCGATGGTGGTGCCGGCGCGGATGTATTCGTCCTGGTCCACCACGATGTCGCCCTTGCGGGACGAGATCGTCACCGGGGCGATCTCGTCCTTGAAGCGGCCCTCCTTCTGGGCGGCCTCGGCCTTGTTCTGGGAGGCGACCGCGAACTGGTCCTGCTCCTCGCGGGTGAGCTGCCAGCGCTGGGCCACGTTCTCGGCGGTGTTGCCCATGTGGTAGCCGTGGAAGGCGTCCATGAGGCCGTCCTTCAGCATGGTGTCCACGAGCTTGAAGTCGCCCATCTTGGTGCCGGAGCGCATATAGGCGGCGTGGGGCGCCTGGGACATGGATTCCTGCCCGCCCGCCACGATGATGCTGGCGTCGCCGTTGGCGATCTGCTGCATTCCGATGGCGACGGTGCGAAGGCCCGAGCCGCAGAGCTGGTTGAGGCCCCACGCGGTCTTCTCGTGCGGGATGCCGGCGGCCATGGCGGCCTGACGGGCCGGGTTCTGGCCCTGCGCGGCGGTCAGGATCTGCCCGAGGATCACCTCGTCCACCTCGGCCCCGTCCACCTTGGCGCGCGAGAGCGCTTCCTTGATCGCGACGGCTCCCAGGTCGTGGGCGGGCGTGTTGGCGAAGGCGCCGTTGAACGAGCCGACGGGGGTGCGCGCCGCTCCGACGATGACGATGCTGTCTTGGGCCATTCCTGTCTCCTGTGCTGGCGCGCCTGACATTGCGGCCGCCTGTTGATGGTTCGATCAAAGCCCCAGAAAAAGGGAAGTCAAGCGCCCTCTGGTGGGGCATAGTCGAATGGTTGAGGGGGGTTGCGGGTTTGCGCGGGCAGCCATGCAACTAGTATCTAGGCAAAACCGCTGAAGTCCTAGACAATTAGGACAGGGCGGCGCGGGCCGTGCAGGTTTTTCGAGTTCAAAGAGGACCGCATTGGGACACATGGCGACGGAAAAAGAACCGACTGTCATCAAGAAATACGCCAACCGCCGCCTCTACCACACCGGCACATCGACCTATGTCACGCTGGAGGACCTCGCCGGCATGGTGCGCCAGGGCGAGGATTTCGTCGTCTACGACGCGAAGTCGGGCGACGACATCACGCGTTCGGTCCTGACCCAGATCATCTTCGAGCAGGAGAACAAGGAGGGGCAGAACCTCCTTCCGGTCACCGTCCTGCGCCAGCTCATCCGCTTCTACGGCGACAGCCTGCAGTCGCTGGTGCCGAGCTACCTGGAATTCTCCATGAACAACCTGTCCCAGGAGCAGCAGAAGCTCCGGGAGCAGATGACCCAGGCCTTCGGCCCCGGAGCCTTCCAGGCCATGGAGGAGCAGGTGCGCAAGAACATGACCTTCTTCTCGGAGGCCATGCGCATGTTCTCGCCCTTCGCCCAGCGCCAGGCGGGAGAGGCCGGTTCCAAGACCGAGCCGAAGGGCGAGCCCGCGGGCGAACTCGAAGCCCTGAAGCAGCAGATGGCCGACATGCAGGCCAAGCTCGACAAGCTGGCAGGCAAGTAGATCCCGCCGCTCAGGCCCTCTTGAGGCGCTTGAGGGCCGAATCGGGGAGTGCCGCCGCCTCGGCGGCGCCGAACAGGTCGCCCTGCATGTAATCCACGCCCCAGGCCGCGAGCAGGCGCGCGGACGCCTCGTCGTCCACCCATTCGGCCGCGACCGCGATGCCGAGGTGATGGGCCATGTCGATCAGGGTCCGCACGAACAGCCGGTCGTCCGTGGAGCGCTTGAGCGTCTGGACGAAGACGCCGTCGACCGTCGCGAGGTCGATGGGCAGCGCCCGAAGGGAGGCGAGCGAGGCGTAACCGGTGCCGAAGCCGCTCAGGCCGATGCCGAGGCCGAGCGCCTTCATGGCGTTGAGCGGCCCGACGACCTCGCCGGCATCCGCCAGGATCGTCTCCGGCAGGGCGACGATGAGGCGGGAGGCGGTGCCCGGCCGCGCGCCCAGATGGGCCGCCAGCATCGGCAGCCATTCCCGATCCTGCAGGGTCTCGTGGGCAACGGGCAGCACGAGGCGGGCCTCCGGATGACGGGCCAGGTGGTCCGCCGCCAGTTCCAGCATCCGCCCGTCGATCAGCAGGGCCGGATTGACCGTCTCCGCGGCCGGAATTGGGCCGAGGGCCGAGATTCCACCGTTCTCGCCCCGCATCGCGGCGCGGGCCTGCACCAGGGCCGGCTGGCGCGAGGGCGCCTCCACCACCGGCTGGAGGGCGAGGACGAGGCGACGCTCGTTCAGGGCCGCGAGGAGGTCGCAGACGGATTGGTCGGAGGCTTTGGACTTCGTCGCATGCCGGGTCTTGTGCAGCACGGCCGGCTCCGACCGGCTCAGGGCCGCTTCCAGCGCCATCTCCGCGAAGCGCAGCAGCTTCACCGCTTCGTAGGTGTGATCCGGCGAGCAGGCGGCGCCGAGATGCAGAATTGCGTAGGGCAGGGCGGCCTGGACGAGAGCCGAGGCGCGCCGCATGGCGCTCATGGCCTCCGTCGCCGGACAGCAGGTGAGGGTGATGGCGAAGCGCGTGGGAGAGAGGATGTCCACATGATCGCCCCGGCGCAGCAGCGGCCGGAGGGAGCGCGCGACCTGTTCCATGGCGACGGACTCGTCGTCGTCGCAGGCGCCGACCATGAGGGTGCAGGTATGGGAGAGTTGCGCCGCCTCGTCGATGTTGTCCTGGATGTGGCGCAGGAGGAGCGACCGGGCCTTGATGGAGGCCGGCAGAA
The DNA here is from genome assembly GCF_042650665.1 of Microvirga sp. GCM10011540. Lineage (NCBI taxonomy): Bacteria > Pseudomonadati > Pseudomonadota > Alphaproteobacteria > Hyphomicrobiales > Methylobacteriaceae > Microvirga > Microvirga sp. GCM10011540. The sequence goes on from NZ_JBHSBQ010000005.1 coordinate 438,189, forward strand.
GGTCCTGGGCGCTGGCCGCCGGATCAATCCGCAGCATTCCCCGCAGGACGCAGGGGCGGCCATCGGCGTCGAGCTGCCAGCGGCCTGCATCCTGCACCATCAGCACCCGGTTGGGCGCGAAGCGCAGGGCATAGCGGCTGTCGAAGGACGGCTCGGAGCCGTCCTGCGCGGCGAGGTCGCGGTGGTCGGGGCCGCTTCCGGGCTCCACCAGCTTGGAAAAGGCGTATCCGGTCCGGGGGAGGGCGCCGGGGGGCAGGCCCAGCACCTCCGGCGCATTCGGGCCCCAGGTTATGGCGTCCGAGGCCACGTCCCAGGAATAGACGACCCCTTTCAGGGCCGCCAGCGCGGCCTGCGGCCCGGTGGGCGCCGGGCGCCTGCGCGAGGTGCGGGATGCGCCGTTGAAGAGTCCCGCCCGGCCCTGCCGTTTCGTCGCCATGAACGCATACCCTCGACAATGACATGCTGCGGGGCTGAGGCGGCGGCGGGTGCGCGGCCCGGATCGTGCCCCGGAAAATCCAAGGGAGCAGGATCGGACCTCAGGCTTAAGGGACGGTAAAAAACCGCTCGAAAGACAAGCTTGGCCGGTGGATTTCGGGCACAAAAAAACCGGCGCCGAAGCACCGGTTCTTATTGTCGCATGTCGCGCTGCTTACGCTTCGGTCTTCACCTTCAGCACCTGACGGCCGCGATAAACGCCGGACTTCAGGTCGATATGGTGAGGACGGCGCAGCTCGCCGGAATCCTTGTCCTCGATGTAGGTCGGGGCCTTCAAGGCATCGGCGGAGCGACGCATGCCGCGCCGCGAAGGCGACGTTTTTCTCTTTGGAACGGCCATTTCTCGTCTCCGGGTCAAAAGCGGAGCGCCCGCTCGAGCCGGGGAACGCTCACATCTCAATCTGATGAGGTTGCGCCTCATACAAGGTCTTGGAGGAAATATCTAGTCCCCCAAGCCCAAGAGCTAACTTTTCAGGCAATCCGTATAGGGCGCCTGACGCGACATGCGCGCCGCGAGCCGTCCTGCCAAGGCCCGGTGGCGACTGCTGGGGCGGCCGGGATTGCGCACGATCGGGTTCGGCAGGGCGGTGGCGAGCAGGGCGGCCTCGCGCTGGGTGAGGTTCTTGGCGGGCTTGCGGAAATAGTGCCGCGCCGCCGCCTCGGCCCCGAAGATGCCCTCGCCCCATTCGGCGATGTTGAGATAGTTCTCCATCATGCGCCGCTTCGACCAGATCAGGTCGAGATACAGCGCCACCGGAACCTCCATCCCCTTGCGGATGTAGGAGCGGCTCGGCCAAAGGAAGAGGTTCTTGGCCGTCTGCATGGGAATCGTCGAGGCCCCCCGGGAGGGGCCGTCCTCGTCGGCCGCCTCCACGACCTCCCGCAGCTCGACCCAATCCACGCCGTTATGCCCGCAGAAGCGGCTGTCCTCGGAGGTCATGACGGCGAGCGGCAGGTGGGGCGAGATCTCCTCCAGCCCGACATAGTCGCGCTCGACCGGCTGCAGGGTCATCCAGCGGCCCAGCATCAGGGTGGAGACCGGCGGCACGACCCAGTACAAAAGCCCTAGCCAAAAGACCGCACCCACCCATAAGAGTATCAACCCCAGGCCGATCTGGACGAGGCGGCGCAGAAAACGGGTCACCGTCATCGGAGACCTCTTTCGATCCGCCTGCAGCGTCCATTCCGGCCCGGATTGTCCCTCAGCGATTTTCCCGGACGGGGCTGCCGCACCATCCGAATCCAGGCTCATCATGACGCCATCCACCAGCACTTTCACGGCGCGGCTCGCGCAGGCCGCAGGGGTTGTCGAAGCAGGTCTCGAAGCCTTGCTATCAGACAAAGCCCGCCACGGCGAGATTGCCCGGCCTCCTCGGCTGATGGCCGCCATGCGACATGCGGCCTTAGGCGGCGGCAAGCGCCTGCGTCCGTTTCTCACCATCGAGGCCGCGCGCCTGCTGGGCCACGAGGGCGAGGGGGCCGTCAGGGCCGGCTGCGCCGTCGAGCTCCTGCACTGCTATTCCCTGGTGCACGACGACCTGCCTTCCATGGACGACGACGACCTGCGCCGGGGGCGCCCGACCGTGCACCGTGCCTTCGACGAGGCGACCGCGATCCTGGCGGGCGATGCCCTCCAGACCCTGGCCTTCGAGGTGCTGGCCGATCCGGCGACCGATCCGGATGCGGGCATCCGCTCCGATCTCGTGCTGGGCCTCGCCCGCGCCGCCGGTCTCGGCGGCATGGTGGGCGGCCAGCTCCTCGACCTGTCGGCCGAGGGCCGCTACGGACCGGCGGACCTGTCCGAGGCCGACGTGCGGCTCCTCCAGATGATGAAGACCGGGGCCATTCTGGCCTTTTCCGTCGAGGCGGGCGCCATTCTCGGCCGTGCGGATGCGCCGGCCCGCGCCGGGCTCATGGAGTACGGGCGGGCCTTGGGCGCGGCCTTCCAGGTGGCCGACGACATCCTCGACCGGGAATCCTCCGCCGAGGCTCTGGGCAAACGCACGGGCAAGGACCTGGAAAAGGGCAAGGCCACCCTGGTGGACCTGCTCGGCATGGACGGCGCCCGGCGCGAGTGCCGCCGGCTCGTCGAGAAGGCGCAGGGCGCCCTCGACGGCTTCGGCCCGCAAGGAGAGGTCCTGCGCGACGCGGTGCGCTTCGTGGTCGAGCGGCAGGTCTGAGGTCCCTCAGAGCTCGGGGGTGGCAACCCAGAAACCAAGCTTCCAGTGCCCCGGGCGCCGGTCGTGGGGCGTCATTCCCGCGGGCGTTCCGCCGTTGGCGAGAATGACCTTCCTGGACCCCTCGTTGTCGTCGTCGCAGGTGATCAGCACGCGGGAAAAGCCCTCGGCGCGGGCGAGCGGCAGGATCCGGCGCAGCGCCTCGGTGGCGTAGCCGCGCCGCTGCTTCCAGGGAACGATGGTATAGCCGATATGGCCATAGGCGGTGCGCGGCAGGTCCTCCGTCCCGCGCTGGAAGCGAAAGCCGATCCGGCCGCAGAAATCGCCGTCGCTGATCCAGAAATCGTGCGCCGGCAGGCGGGGAACGTCCCGCCCGTCCGGCAGCCTCACCGTCGGGCTGTTGTAGAGATTGTGGAGAAAGCGCACCGGATCGCGCCGGAGCTGCCTCAGCTGTTCGCGGCTGACGTCCTGGTCGGTGTTGGGCGACCAGCCGCGGGCGAGGGCGTCCTCGTAGGCGGACAGCCACTCCAGGCTGGGGCGGACGAGAGTGATGGAGGGCAGCGTCAGATCGGTCATGGCGGCCGCCAGAGTGGCACCGGACCGCCCGGACCACAACGCCTTAGACGGTCACCTGCGTTCCGACCTCGACCACGCGCCCGGTGGGGATCTGGAAGAAGTCCGTGGCGTCGCTCGCCGATTTGGCCAGGCTGATGAACAGCTTGTCCTGCCAGAGCGGCATGCCCGAATGGGTGGCGGGGCGGATCGAGCGGCGCGAGAGGAAGAACGACGTCGCCATGATGTCGAACTTGAAGCCCTGCTTGCGCAGGATGGCGAGGCCGCGCGGGATGTTGGGCGTCTCCATGTAGCCGTAGTTCAACTGGATGCGCCAGAACGAGTCGCCCACGTCCTCGATGCTCACGCGGTCCTCGTCCTCGACCCGGGGCACGTCCTCGCTCTTCACGGTCAGGATGACGTTCTTCTCGTGCAGCACCTTGTTGTGCTTGAGGTTGTGCAGCAGGGCCGCCGGGGCCGTATCGGGATCGCTCGTCAGGAAGACGGCGGTGCCCTTCACCCGGTGCGGCGGGCTCTTCTCCAGCATCTTCACCAGTTCGAGGAAGGGCACGTCGATCTTGCGCGTCTTCTCGAACAGGATTCCGGTGCCCTTCACCCAGGTCCACATCACCGTGATGAGGACGGAGGCGAGGATGATCGGTACGTAGCCGCCCGTGAAGACCTTCAGCAGGTTGGCGCCGAAGAAGGCCAGATCGATGAACAGGAAGGGCAGCATCACCACGAGCGTCAGGCCGAGCGTCCAGCGCCAGCCCTTCCAGATCACGATGATCGCCAGGATCGCGTCCACCGACATGGCGCCGAAGACGGACACGCCGTAGGCATGAGACAGGTTGCTCGACGAACCGAAGATCAGGACGAGGACGATCACGCCGAACAGCAGGAACGTGTTCACCTTGGGCAGGTAGATCTGGCCCTGGTGCGTCTCCGAGGTGAAGCGGATCTCGAGCCGGGGCAGAAGGCCGAGCTGCACGGCCTGGCGCGTCAGGGAGAAGGCGCCGGTGATGACGGCCTGGCTGGCGATGATGGTGGCGAGCGTCGCCAGGATGATCATCGGAACGAGGGCCCAGTCCGGCACGAGGCGGAACAGGGGCGATTCGGCCGTCTCGGGATGGGACAGGACCATGGCGCCCTGGCCGAAATAATTGATCACGAGGGCCGGGAAGACGATGTAGAGCCAGGCGCTGCGAATCGGCTTGGCGCCGAAATGGCCGAGATCCGCATAAAGGGCCTCGGCGCCGGTCACCGCCAGGCAGACGGCTCCGAGGACCGCCAGCGAAACGCTGGGATGATAGTAGAAGAACTGGATGCCGTGCAGCGGATTGATCGCTGTCAGCACCGTCGGATCGTCCGCGATGTGCAGGCCCCCGGCCAGGGCCAGGGCGGCGAACCAGACCAGCATGATCGGCCCGAAGAAGGCCGCGACCCGCCCCGTTCCACGGCTCTGGACGAGGAAGAGCGCGGTCAGGATCGCCAGGGTGACGGGCACCACGTAGGATTCCAGGGTCGGGGCGACGAGCTTCAGCCCTTCGACCGCCGAGAGGACCGAGATGGCGGGCGTGAGAACCGCGTCGCCGTAGAAGAGCCCGGCGCCGACGATGCCGAGCATCAGGACGATGCCGCGCCTCTGCCGGGTGGCCCGCTGGGCCAGGGCCACCAGGGTGAGCGTTCCGCCCTCGCCGCGGTTGTCGGCGCGCAGGAGGATGAACACGTATTTCGCGGTCACCACCAGGACGAGGGACCACAGGATCAGGGACAGGACGCCCAGGATGATGTCGCGCGTCACGGGCCCGCCGGCGGCGGCGGCAGCGACCGATTCCTTGAAGGCGTAGAGCGGGCTCGTGCCGATGTCCCCGAAGACCACGCCGATGGCTCCGAGCACAAGCGTCCAGAAGCCTGCATGAGCATGGTTTTCGGGGAGAGTGGCCTCCGGCGCGACGGAATCGGCGTGCCCGGGGGCGACAGCGTGTTGATCTGCCATATGATCTACTTTGCGGATGGATCCGCAGACGGCCCTTGTTCAACTGCGTTACGAAACGACGAAGGGAGCCCTTCCTCGCTGGACGCGGCGGCCGTCCGTGCCGGCGCGGCGGCTCTTTAGCACATTGCGCCCGGCCGTAAAACGGAATTCGAGACGGAGTCCCTTTGGGAATAAAGGCTTTGCCAGCTATTCCGCAGCGTCCCGCCCCGCCTGGCCGTAGTTTTTCTCGATATAGTCGAGCACCAGTTTCTGGAAGTCCTGGGCCAGCGTCGGGCCACGCAGGGTCAGGGCCTTGCGGCCGTCGATGAAGACCGGGGCGGCCGGCTGCTCGCCTGTCCCCGGCAGCGAGATGCCGATATTGGCGTGCTTGGACTCGCCGGGGCCGTTCACGATGCAGCCCATGACCGCCACGTTCAGGTTCTCCACGCCCGGATATTGCCGGCGCCATTCCGGCATCGAGGTGGAAATCCACGACTGGATGTCCTGCGCCAGCTCCTGGAACACCGACGAGGTGGTGCGTCCGCAGCCCGGGCAGGCGGCCACCAGCGGCACGAAGGTGCGAAAGCCCATGGTCTGGAGCAGTTCCTGGGCCGCCTTGACCTCGAGGGTCCGGTCGCCGCCGGGTTCCGGCGTCAGGGAGAAGCGGATCGTGTCGCCGATGCCCTGCTGGAGCAGGATGCCGATGGCGGCCGAGGAGGCGACGATGCCCTTCGAGCCCATGCCGGCCTCGGTCAGGCCCAGATGAATGGCATAATCGGAGCGGCGGGCCAGTTCCTGGTACACGGCGATCAGGTCCTGAACGGCCGAGACCTTGGCCGACAGGATGATCCGGTCGCGCCCGAGGCCGATCTCCTCGGCGCGAGCCGCCGAGAGGAGGGCGGACTGGATCATGGCCTCGCGGGTGACCCAGCGCATGTCGCGCGGGTTGGCCGAGGCCGCGTTCTCGTTCATCAGGTGGGTCAGGAGCTCCTGGTCGAGGGAGCCCCAGTTGGCGCCGATGCGCACGGCCTTGCCGTGCTTGATCGCCTGCTCGACGATCGCGCCGAACTGCCGGTCCTTCTTCTCCTTGAAGCCCACATTGCCCGGGTTGATCCGGTACTTGTCGAGGGCTTCGGCGCAGGCGGGATGGTCGGCAAGGAGCTGATGGCCGATGTAGTGGAAGTCGCCGACGAGGGGCACGGTGACGCCGAGCCGGTCGAGCCGCTCCCGGATCCTCGGCACGGCCGCCGCGGCCTCGTCGCGGTCCACGGTGATGCGGACGATCTCCGAGCCGGTGCGGGCGAGCGCCGCCACCTGGGCGACGGTCGCGTCCACGTCCGCCGTGTCGGTGTTGGTCATGGACTGGACGACCACCGGAGCGCCTCCGCCGACCGTGACGGAGCCGACCCGCACGCCGACCGTGCGATGGCGCGGGGCGGGGCCCGCCAGGACCTCGGCGGAGGTCCGGATCTCGGGAGATAGGGTGCTGGAAGTCATATGCTGATCCACGGCTGCAGCGGCCCGCTGCCGTGGATTAGCTGATGCCAAAACCCTCGTTCGTCAAGCGCGGCCTCTTGGCCCGCCGACGGATCGCTCAGTGGCGTCCGTGACCATGGCCCTGGCAGCGGCTGCAATGGCCGGCGACCTCCAGGACCTTCGCCCGCGGCTCGAAATCGGCCCGGGCCAGGAGATCGGAGAGGGCGCCCGCGAAGGCGGCCGAGGAAGCCGGCTCGACCGTGCCGCAGCCGTCGCAGATCAGATACGCCGTCGCCTCCTGGCTGCCGTCGTCGTGGAGGGTGCTGATATAGGCGTTCCGGCTCGCCAGACGGTGCGCCAGTCCCTGTTCGATCAGGAAGTCCAGGGCGCGATAGACCGTGATCGGCGCCATGCGCCGGGCGTTCGAGGCCAGGAGGTCCGCCAGTTCATAGGCGCCCAGCGGCTTCTGGCTGGAGTAGAGCGCCTCCAGGACGGTCCGGCGGATCGTCGTCAGGCGGACGCCATGGGCCCGGCAGATCGTTTCCGCCCGGGCAAGGGCCTGCGCCGTTTCCTTGGACGGCGCCATGGCCTGAGCCCGGGTGCCGGTATGATGCTCGTAGTTCTTATATGATACAGTATGGGGCATGGTGATCACTCATCATGGACGGTTGGGGGCAGAATTCGAATAACCCTGAAGAATGCACCGTATTTATATAGGTTATATCACTACGTTTTCATAGGGGGTGGGGGCGAATAAAATATCTTTTCACCGGCCGGAGCCCCAAAGAATCACGCTTCGCCGGGCGTTCTGAAGCGCCAGACGCTCGACTTCTTGATCTCGGAATCCTCGAGGGTCCGGGTCACGGGCACCTCGTAGAGGGCAAGCCTCTGCAGGCGCTCCAGGGGCAGATAGCTGCGGCCCGGATCGCCGATGAGAACCGTCGCGCCGCGCCCGTTCAGGGCGAAGAGCCAGTCGGTCACCCGCTGCGCCAGGTCCCGCTCGTAGCAGATGTCGCCGGCGAGCACCGTGTCCCAGCCCTGGTCCTGCCCCACGAGATCGGCCTGGACGGGCTCGATCCCGACCCCGTTGGCCTCCGCATTGAGCCCCATGGCCGCGATGGCGAAGGGGTCGATGTCGCAGGCCGTCACCTGGGCCGCGCCCGCCTTCATGGCCGCGATGGCCACCAGGCCCGATCCGGACGCGAAGTCCAGCACCCGCCGTCCCCGCACGGTTTCCGGATTGTCGAGGATGTAGCGGGCGAGCGCCTGTCCGCCCGCCCAGGCGAAGGCCCAGAAGGGCGGCGGCAGGCCGATCCGTCCGAGCTCCTCCTCCGTTTTCTGCCAGAGCTCGGTGGCCTCGTCGGCCACGTGCAGGGCGATTTCCGGCGCGTGCGGCACGGGCCGCAGGCGGGTTTCGGCACGGATGAAGGCGACCGGATCCGCGATCATGAGGTCAGGGCCGACACGTAGAGCCGCTTGACGGCCTCCATCACGTCCCGCTCCGTAAAGCCGTCGAGCACGCGGGCGCGGGCCGCCTCGCCCAGGCGGGCCACGCGCCCGGGATCGCCCGCGAGGTCGGTCAGGGCATCGGCCAGATCGGCCGCATTCCCGGCGGGAACGAGCATTCCCTCCACCCCGTGGCGGACGAGGGTGCGGCAGCCCGGCACGTCGGTGGTCAGGATGGCGCGGCCGCAGGAGGCGGCCTCCAGGAGGGTGCGCGGCAGGCCCTCGCCGCCGCGCGAGGGCAGGCAGGCCACGTGGTGGCCGCGCCAGACGGCGGCCACGTCCCGGGTCGCCCCGTGCCAGGAGATGCCGGGCTCGGCCGCCCATTCCTTCAGGGTCTTTTCCGGAATGGCCTTGGGATTGGAGGGATCGGGGGCGCCGTAGAGGGACAGCTCGACGGCTGCGCCCCGCGCCCGGGCCTGCCGCACCGCCTCGACCGCGAGATCGACGCCTTTAGACCAGAGCATCCGGGCGACGACGGCGACCCTGAGCGGCGGCTGCGGGGGCAGGGGAGCGGGCTTCAAGGCTTCCGGGTCGATGCCGGCTCCGCCCACGATGGTGACGTTCGGCCCCGCCGGGTCGAGGCCGATCAGCCTGGGATCGTCCGTGTTCTCGAACAGATAGCGGGTCCCCCGCGTCTCCAGGCCGCGCACCAGCAGGCGGATGGCGCGCTGGGCGAGACGGCCGACGGTGTCCGTGCGCGCGCCGATGAAGCCGAGGCCGGTCAGGGCGTAGACCCGGCGCCCCACCCCGGCCATGCCGGCCGCGAAGCCGCCGGTCAGGATGCCCCGCAGCGCGATGCAATGGACGAGATCCGCCTTCTCGGCCTTGAGGATCGAGGCGAGCTGGCCGGCGGCATAGCCCGCCGTCATGGGGTTGAGGCTCCGGCGCTCCGCCTGCAGGGGAACCACCTTCGCGCCCGTCGCCTCGATGGCTTCCCGGTGGGCGCGCACGCGGGTGACCACGGTGACCGCGAGGCCGAGTTCCCGCGCCGCACGGGCCATGGGCAGGAAATGCGAGGCGAAGAACCAGTCTTCGGTGACGACGAAGACGAGCTTGCGGCCTTGAACATCGGGAGGAAGCGAAGAGGGCACGGGCAATCCAGAATGAGGGTCCCGGTTCTTCTAGAGCATTTTGCCCGGAAGGGGAGACGGTTTGACGCTCGATGCGCCGGAACCCTCCCGCTCCATGGTCCGTTGCCGTGAGCCGCGAGAACGGAGACGCGCATGAACGAATGGTTGCCGACGATCCTGGGCACGACAGCGGGTCTCCTGTCGACGTCGAGCTTCGCGCCCCAGGTTCTCAAGGCGTGGCGGGAGCGGGACACGGCGGCGATCTCCAAGCGCATGTACATCGTGACCGTCACGGCCTTCGTCCTGTGGACGATCTACGGATTCCTGCTCGGCAGCCTGCCGCTCATTGTCTTCAACCTCTTGAGCCTCGGCATGAGCGCCACGATCCTCGTCCTGAAGATCCGCAACGACCGGCAGGGCGCCAGGGCTGCGGCAACGCAGAGGGAACCGGGGATGGCGCGGTCCGGTTGACCCTTCCCCTGCCGAACCCAAGGCGCGTCATGTTGCTGGATCCGAACACCTCGTCCGAAAACGTCGTCGACCCGCGCGATGCGGCGGAGACGGCAGGGCTTCTCTACGTGTCCGACGAGGAGCCCGGCATCCGGCGCAGGAAGTCCGGCAAGGGCTTCACCTACCAGGGGCCGGATGGAAGGAAGATCGACGACAAGGACACGCTGGCGCGCATCCGCTCCCTCGCGATCCCGCCTGCCTACACGGATGTCTGGATCTGCCCCAAGCCCAACGGGCACATCCAGGCGACCGGCCGCGACGCCAAGGGCCGCAAGCAGTACCGCTACCATCCGGCCTTCCGCGAGATCCGGGAGAGCACGAAGTTCGAGCACATGATCGAGTTCGCGCATGCCCTGCCTGCGATCCGCAAGACCATCGACGAGCACATGAGCCAGCGCGGTCTGCCGCGCGAGAAGGTGCTGGCCACCGTGGTCCACCTTCTCGAGAACACGCTCATCCGCGTGGGCAATTCCGACTATGCCAAGCAGAACAAGAGCTACGGGCTCACCACCCTGCGCGACCCGCACGTGAAGGTGGACGGCACGGAACTGCGCTTTCAGTTCAAGGGCAAGAGCGGCAAGAGCTGGCGGCTCTCCGTGAAGGACCGGCGCATCGCCAAGATCGTGAAGGCCTGCCAGGACCTGCCGGGTCAGGATCTCTTCCAATACCTGGACGAGGAGGGCGAGCAGCAATCCGTGACCTCCGCCGACGTGAACGCCTATCTCAAGGAGGTGACGGGGCGGGACATCACCGCCAAGGATTTCCGCACCTGGGCCGGCACGGTTCTCGCCGCGCTGGCGCTCGCCGAATTCGAGGAATTCGACAGCGAGGCCAAGGCCAAGAAGAACATCCGGCAGGCGATCGAGCAGGTCTCGACGCGCCTCGGCAACACGCCCACCATCTGCCGCAAGTGCTACGTGCATCCGGAAGTGTTCAGCTGCTATCTCGAAGGATCGCTGCTGCTGGAGCTGAAGGAGGAGGTCGAGGCCGAGCTGCGGGACAATCTCGACGGCCTCAGGCCCGAGGAGGCGGCCGTCCTGTCCCTGCTGCAGGCCCGCCTGTCGCAGGAGATCGAAACCACCAAGCGCAAGGCGTCCCGGAAGCGCAAGGCGCATTCGGCCCAGGGCCAGCAGGAGATGCGGGCCTGACGGCCTCGAACATTTTCCTCGCTCCTCGCGTTACGGCTTTGGTCATACCCCATCCGGCGAGGCTCGAGAAATGCGCGTCCACCACCTCAATTGCGGCTGCATGTGTCCGGTCGGCGGACGGCTCATGGACGGCGTCAGCCGTGGGCTTGCGGGACAGCTCGTCTGCCACTGCCTCCTGGTCGAGACGGATGGCGGCCTCGTGCTGGTGGATACGGGCTTCGGCACGCGGGACGTGGAGCGGCCCTACGAGCGGCTGAGCCCGTTCTTCATTCACTTCAACCGCATCCAGTTCGAGCACCGCTACACGGCGCTGGAACAGGTGCGCAGCCGCGGGTTCTCGCCCCGCGACGTGCGCCACATCGTCCTGACCCATCTCGACTTCGACCATGCCGGCGGGCTGGAGGACTTTCCGGAGGCCCGCGTCCATGTGCTGCAGGCCGAGATGGAGGCGGCCGAAATGCGACGCGGCTTCATCAACCGCCGCCGCTATCGTCCCGAGCAATGGGACGAGGTGCGCAACTGGCGCTTCTATGAGCGCGGCGGCGAGCGCTGGTTCGGGTTCGAGGCGGTGCGCGACCTCGACGGCCTGCCGCCCGAGATCCTGATGATTCCCCTCCCGGGTCACACGACAGGCCATGCGGGCGTCGCCATCCGTACGCCCGAGGGCTGGCTGCTCAATGCGGGCGATGCCTATTTCTATCGCTACGAGATGGATCCGGAGCCCCGCTGCACGCCGGGCCTCGCCGCGTATCAGCGGATGATGGAGGTGGACCGGCCGTCGCGTCTTCGCAACCAGGAGCGCCTGCGTGCTCTCGCCAACGACCGGCGCAGCGGCGTGAGAACGTTCTGCAGCCACGACGCGGTCGAACTGGAGGCGCTGTCCCGCCTGAGCACCGGATGGCGTCCGATTTAGGTTGAATCTATTCCTGTGCCGCAGCCCTGCCAAGCGCGTGCGCCTCTGGTCACGGCCTGCGCGCGCCCTAAAAGCAGGAGGGACACCAAGGGGAAGCGGAAATGGAATTCGACGCTCTGATGCTTTCGCGCATCCAGTTCGCGTTCACGGTTGCCTTCCACATCATCTTTCCGGCCTTTACCATCGGCCTCGCCAGCTGGCTCGCGGCGCTGGAATTCAACTGGCTGCGCACGGGCAACCCACTCTACCGCAACCTCTTCCGCTTCTGGGTGAAGGTCTTCGCGGTCTCCTTCGGTCTCGGTGTGGTGTCGGGAATCGTGATGAGCTACCAGTTCGGGACGAACTGGTCGCGCTATTCCGAATTCACCGGCAACGTGCTCGGTCCCTTGATCGCCTACGAGGTGTTCACCGCCTTCTTCCTCGAAGCGGCCTTCCTCGGCATCATGCTCTTCGGCTGGGAGCGCGTGGGCGACAGGCTCCACTTCTTCGCCACCTGCATGGTGGCGCTCGGCACCCTGTTGTCCGCCTTCTGGATTCTCTCGGCCAATTCCTGGATGCAGACGCCTGCCGGCTATGCGATCGAGAACGGCAAGGCCGTGCCGGTGGACTGGTTCAGCATCATCTTCAATCCGTCCTTCCCCTATCGCTACGCGCATATGGTGATGGGCTGCTATCTCACCACCGCCTTCGCGGTGGCGGGCATGTCCGCCTGGATGCTGCTGCGCCATCCGCACGATGCGCCCGAGGCGAAGCTCGCAGGCTCGCGGCGCTCCATGTCCATGGCGCTCTGGTTCGCCACCATCTTCGTGCCGATCCAGATCGTGATCGGCGACCTTCACGGCCTCGGAGTGCTGGAGTACCAGCCCACCAAGCTCGCGGCCATCGAGGGCAACTGGGAGACGCAGGCCAACATGCCGCTTCGCCTCTTCGCCATCCCCGACGAGGAGGCCGAGACCAACCATTACGAGATCGCGATCCCGAAGATCGGAAGCTGGATCCTCACGCACGCTTATGACGGCGTCGTGCCGGGCCTGAAGGACGTGCCGCGCGACGAGCGCCCGCCGGTCTGGCCCGTCTTCTTCTCCTTCCGCATCATGGTCGCCATCGGTTTCGCGATGCTCGGGATCGGGCTGTGGAGCGTCTATCTGCGCTGGAAGGGCACGCTGTTCACCAACAGAACTTTCCTTACCGCGACGATGATCATGACGCCGTCGGGCTTCGGCGCCGTGCTCTTCGGCTGGTTCACCGCCGAGATCGGCCGCCAGCCCTACGTGGTCTACGGCCTTCTGCGGACGGCCGATGCGGTCTCGCCCGTGTCGGCGGGGGCCGTGACGGCCTCCCTCGCCACCTTCGTGATCGTCTATGCCTTCGTGTTCGGCTTCGGATCCTACTATCTCGCCAAGCTCCTTCGCCGCGGCCCCGACCCTGTCGAGGACATCCGGGGCGACGATCTGGGCAAGAAGCCCAAGCGGCCCTTCTCCGTTCCCGACGAGGGACTGGAGGGGCGTCCCGGCCACAAACCCCAACCGGCCGAATAGGAGGCAGCGTCATGTTCGGTTTCGGAACGGAATACGAGGGGCTCGCCTTCTGGCTGCCGCTGGTCTGGGCGGGTCTCATCGCGGTGGCGGTCGCCATGTACGTGATCGTCGACGGGTTCGATCTCGGCGTCGGGATCCTCTTCAAGAGCGCGCACAACGAGAACTGGCGCGACCGCATGATGTTCTCCGTCGCGCCGATCTGGGACGGGAACGAGACCTGGCTCATCCTCGGCGGCGGCGGCCTCTTCGCGGTGTTCCACATCGCCTATGCGGTTCTGATGCCGGCGCTCTACGTGCCCATCATCATGATGCTGATCGCCCTCATCTTCCGCGGCGTGGCGTTCGAGTTCCGCTTCAAGGCCGAGAGGTCGAAGTTCCTGTGGGACAATGCCTTCTTCTTCGGCTCCCTCGTCGCCACCTTCTCCCAGGGCGTGGTGCTCGGCGCCTTCGTGCAGGGCTTCGCCAATGACGGGCGCCAGTTCACCGGCGGCACGTGGGATTTCCTGACGCCCTTCAGCATGCTCACGGGCATCAGCCTGATCTTCGGCTACGGCCTCCTCGGGGCGACCTGGTGCGTGATGAAGACCACCGGCGAGCTCGAGATCTGGGCCCGGCGCATGGCCATCCGGTTCCTCGTCGGGACGATCCTCGCCATGGCGCTGGTCTCGGCCTGGGTGCCGTTCCTCGAAAGGCAGATCGAGGCGCGCTGGTTCTCCTGGCCCAACATCGCCTTCCTGGCGCCGATTCCGCTGATCACCGCCTACACGGCCTATCGGCTCTTCCGCGATCTGGAGGAGGGCCGCCATTACCGGCCGTTCTTCCTGGCGATCGGCCTGTTCCTGCTCGGCTATCTCGGCCTCGGGGTCAGCCTGTTCCCCTACAACGTGCCGCCGAACCTGACCGTCTGGCACACGGCCAACACGGTCAATTCCCAGCTCTTCGCCCTCATCGGCTTCGGCATCGCCATGCCGATGACCTTCGCCTACACGGCCTATGCCTATTACGTGTTCCGCGGCAAGGTGGCGGAGGAGATCCAGGGCGGCGGCTACGGGTATCATTGATGAAGGCCGGACCGACACGCCCGCCGGAGGGGCGCGGCAGGCGCCTCCTCTGGTTCGCGCTCATCTATCTCGTGAGCCTCGCCGCCTTCACGGTGCTCGTCTACGGCCTGCGCGGGATCATTCCCAGATAGGCCCTGGGCTCCCGGTCCTATCGGTAGCTGCTGCCGATGATGCCCCGGTCGGTCAGGACCACCCAGTCCCGGCCGCGCCGTTCGATGGCCTCGACCCGGCCGACGCCGGGAACGATGCCGCCGGGGACGACCTCGTAGAGGCGGCGGTTCCGGCCCTCGACGAGGGCCGCGCCGTTGTAGACCTCCCGCAGGACCCATCCGCTGACCGGCTCATTCCGGACCGACTTCACCACGGGGGCGGGAGCCGCTTCCGGCGCGCGGACGGCCGCATCGGTCACGGCCGGCGCCGCTGCGGCAGGCGCGGCAGGCTTGGCGGCCATGGCCGTTAGGGCAGCTATGATCTGGCCTTCCATCCGCTCGAGCCTGGCCTCCAGGGCCGAGGACCGCACGTCGGGATTGCGCAGCGCCGCGGCGAGGGCATCGAGCCTTTCCGCCAGATCCGTCTGGCCGGCCGGTTCCGGCTGCGCAGCGCCGGCCGAATTGTCCTTGAGGGCTGCGAGTTCCGTTCGCACCGCTTCGAGATCCGTGCTCAGCTTGGCGAGGGCTTCCCCGAGAGCGCCCTGGCTGCGGGATGCCTCGAGCCCGGCCCGGTGGAGCGAATCACCATGAGCCTGAGTGCCGGCATAGGAGGCGAACCAGCACGCGCCGATCAGCGCGAGGGCGGCAGCGGCCTGGGGCAGGCGTGCCGAAACGAAACCGCGCCGCCGGGCAGGAGAAGGAACGGAGGCAAGCTTGGCAGATTCGCCGTTTTGCGCCGGTTTCGCCGGCTGTTTGGCGCTGGCGATGGCGGCTGCCAGGGCCGCGCTGGCCTTCGGATCGATCCGGACGGGGCCGGCTACCTCTTTTGGGGGAGACGCTTCTCCGGAAGCCTGCTTGCGAGCAACGGACAAATCCTGAGAATGATTTCGCAAGTCCATGGTGTCACCTCATCGGTAGATCACCCTTGTTTAACTATGAAAATTTACCAAAGAGTTACGTTGATACCTTGTGTTCTCTCTATGTTCCCTCTCTAAATGAAGAGTAAAAAAAGAAAGTTAACCGCTTGCAGTGCCTTTTGGTTGACATAATTACATTGAATAGGGTTACAAAAGGCGTGGCGTTACGGAATGCGCCTGCTTGGGGGCACCTGATCTCTATGAGAGTGCGTGAAGAAACCGGAAACTGCTCCGCAGTGAAGGTTGTCTGCTGTCATAGTAAAACACCCCGAAATCGCAGCCGCCTCCGGGCGGAAAGTCTTGTGCAGCACTTTGAGTTCTGCGCGGGATATCGGTAATAATAACATGCGGGCTGTTGTCCGGCCCGACAATGGAAGAAGACATGAAGCAGGCATCGAGAAGATCCAGGGACGACAGCTCGGAAGTCTTCGACGCTCTGAAGGCCAGCAGTCCAGCTTTCATCGGCGTCGCCGTTTTCTCGGCGGTGGTCAACATTCTGGCCCTGACCGGCTCCATCTACATGCTGCAGCTCTACGACCGCGTGCTGTCGAGCCGGAGCATCTCGACCCTCGTCGGCCTCTCGCTGATCGTTCTCGCGGCCTACTTCCTCCAGGGCGGCCTCGACGCCATCCGCGGCAAGATGCTGGCGCGCATCGGCGCCCGTTTCGACGAGCTGCTCTCCCGCCGGATCTTCGACCTCGTGGCGGCGATGCCCCTCAAGGGCGCCCGCCAGGCCGAGAGCCTGCAGCCGATCCGCGACCTCGACCAGATCCGCGGATTCCTGTCGAGCCTCGGCCCCACGGCTCTGTTCGACATGCCCTTCATGCCGATCTTCTTCATCGGCTGCTTCATCATCCATCCCTGGCTCGGCTGGATGTCGGTCATCGGCGGCATCGTCATCATCGCCCTGACCCTCTACACCGACTCGAAGAGCAAGGGTCCGTCCTACGAGCTCACCAAGAGCGCCGCCGAACGGCACGCCATGGCGGAGACCAGCCGGCGCAACGCCGAGGTCGTCCGGGCGCTCGGCATGGTCGAGTTCCTGGGCCGCCGCTACGAGGAGGTTCACACCAAGCACGTGGATGACGGCCTGCGCGCCAGCGAATCGACCTCCGGCATCAGCGCCTTCGCCAAGGTCTTCCGCATGATCCTGCAGTCCGGCATCCTGGGCCTCGCCGCCTATCTGGTGATCCAGGGCGAGGTCTCGGGCGGTTCGATGATCGCGGCCTCGATCATGATGTCCCGCGCCCTGGCGCCCATCGAAATCGCCGTCGCGCACTGGAAGGGCTTCACCGCCGCACGCCAGGGCTACCGTCGCCTCGAGCACATCCTGTCGATCATTCCCGCCCAGGAAGACCGCATGCCGCTGCCGGCCCCGAAGGGCGAGCTCGTGGCAGAGGACATCTATGTGGGCGCCCCGGGCAGCAACACGCCCATCGTGGCCGGAGCCTCGTTCCAGCTTCGCGCCGGCCAAGGCCTCGGCCTGATCGGGCCCAGCGCCTCGGGCAAGTCCACCCTGGCCCGCGCCCTCGTGGGCGTGTGGTCGGCCCTGCGCGGCGACATCCGCCTCGACGGCGCGGCCATCGAGCAGTGGGAATCGGACCAGCTCGGCCGCCATATCGGCTACCTCCCGCAGGACGTGGAGCTGTTCGACGGCACGGTGGCCGAGAACATCGCCCGCTTCCAGCCCGACGCGAAGCCGGAGGCCATCATTGCGGCGGCCAAGACGGCCGGCGCGCACGATCTGATCCTCGGCCTGCCGGAGGGCTACAACACCCGGATCGGCGAGAGCGGCACCTCCCTGTCGGGGGGGCAGCGGCAGCGCGTGGCCCTCGCCCGCGCCCTCTACGGCGATCCCTTCCTCGTGGTGCTCGACGAGCCGAATGCCAGCCTCGACGGGGCCGGCGACGAGGCCCTCAACGAAGCCATCCTGTCGGTCCGCAAGCGCGGCGGCATCGTGGTCGTGATCACCCACCGTCCGGCCGCCCTCGGCAACGTGGACGTGGTCGCCATCATGGAAGAGGGGCGGATCAAGGCCATCGGTCCGCGGGACGAGGTCCTGCAGGCCGTCATGAAGCGTAACACGACGCCGGCGCCGGCTCCCGCACGGGCCGCGCCAGGCGCAGCACCCCAGGCAGCCTCGCTGCGGGAGGTCGGATAAATGTTGATGCAAATCCAGAAGCCGCAGAAACCGTCGCGGCACCAGAAGGCCCTGCGCCGCTCGGCCATCATCGGCACGTCGCTGATCGCCCTGTTCGGCGGCACGATCGGCCTGTGGGCCGCAACCGCCACCCTGTCCGGGGCGGTGGTCGCCGGAGGCCAGTTCGTGGTCGATTCCAGCATCAAGAAGGTGCAGCACCCCGAGGGCGGCATCGTCGGCGAGCTGAAGGTCCGTGACGGCGACCGCGTCTCCGAGGGCGATCTCCTGATCCGCCTGGACGAGACCCTGACCCGCGCCAATCTTCAGGTCGTGGCGAAGCAGCTCGACGAGTTCCTGGCCCGCCAGGCTCGCCTCGAGGCCGAGCGCGACGGCGCGGCACAGGTCGAAACGCCCGCCGAATTCGCCAGCCGTCTCGACGACCCGGCGATCAAGAAGATCATGGGCTCCGAGCGTACTCTCTTCGACGCCCGCAAGGCCGCCCGGGAGGCGCAGAAGGACCAGCTCAAGAAGCGGATCTCCCAGTCGCAGGACGAGATCACCGGCCTCAAGGCGCAGCAGGCCGCGAAGGCCCGCGAGGCCGAGCTCATCAAGGACGAGCTCAAGGGCGTCCGCGAGCTCTACGAGAAGAACCTCGTGCAGCTTCCGCGCCTGAACGCCCTAGAGCGCGACGCCGCCAGCATCGAAGGGCAGCGCGGCCAGCTCATCGCCGCCATCGCCCAGGCCGAGGGCCGCATCGCCGAAACCTCGTTCCAGATCATCCAGATCGACGAGCAGATGCGGGCCGAGGCCATGCAGGAGCTGCGTGAGATCCAGGGCAAGATCGCCGAGTATACCGAGCGCCGCGTAGCGGCCGAGGATCAGCTGAAGCGCATCGAGATCCGTTCGCCCAGCTCCGGCTTCGTCCACCAGCTCAACGTGCACACCGTCGGCGGCGTCATCTCTCCCGCCGAGCCGGTGATGTTCATCGTGCCGGCCAACGAATCCCTCGACCTGGAGGCCCGCGTTCTCCCCAACGAGATCGATCAGGTGGCCATCGGCCAGAAGGCGACCGTGCGCGTCCATGCCACGAACCAGCGCTCGACGCCCGAACTGCAGGGAACGGTCACCCGGATCTCGGCGGATGTGTCCCGCGACCAGCAGACCGGCGCGACCTTCTACACGATCCGCATCGGCCTTCCTCCCGAGGAGATCGAGCGGCTCGGCAACCTGAAGCTGATCGCCGGCATGCAGGCCGAGGTCTTCGTGCAGGTCAACGAGCGGACGCCGTTCGAGTACCTCATCAAGCCGCTGGAGGAGCAGGTCGCCCGCGCCTTCCGCGAGCACTAAGCGCCTCCTTCGGGACTGAAAAATCAGAAGCCCGCGGCCGACCTCTCCAGGTTGCCGCGGGCTTTTTTGGGTTGCAGAGGGCTCGGCGGCTCCTTATGCCTTGGCGCGGCGGGCGAGACCTGCTCTGCCTTTCGCCGCCGCACGGCACCAGCGGGCGAAACCAAACAGCCCTCTGAGAGTTTTAAGCTTGGCCGTACGGCTTGTCTTGAACTCCTGCAGGGAAGGGGACCCTTGCGAATCATCGTCCGCTCCGACGGCCCCGCGCTGCCGCGGCACGAAACGCGCCGCGAAGGAATCCGCCCCGTCCGCGACGGCGGGGAGAGCGGGCCGATTCCTCTCTGCCTGCGCCGGAGCGTCCCGTGAACTTTCGGAGGCGCTGATCGTCAATCCTTACAATGCGCATGCCATGGACGAGGCGGCTCGCGGCGTCCCGACCATGCCCCGCGACGAGCAGCGCGGGTGCATGAGGCTCATGCGCGACCAGGCCCGGGAGCGCAATGGCCGTCGCCGGGCCCGGCAGAGGCTGCTCGCCGCATCCCGGTTGCGCGAGCGGCAGCGCATCCGGCGTCTGGTCGCCGCGGGCCGGGGGCGTGCTCCGGCCAATGTATGAGGTAGCTTTGACACGATCCAATCCTTCCCCACGAACCGACGAATTCGCCCTGTTCCTCGATTTCGACGGCACCCTCGTCGACATCGTGGATCGCCCCGATGCCGTCGCGGTCGATCCGGCCCTGCCGGGCATCCTGACCCGGCTGCAGGAGCGGCTGAACGGTGCGGTCGCCATCATCAGCGGTCGCCCGATCGAGTTCCTCGACAGCCGGCTCAGGCCGCATGTCTTCGACATGGCCGGGCTTCACGGCCTCGAGCATCGCATCGGGGGCAGGTTGTTCCAGTGCGATCCCGACGAGCATCCTCGGCTTCGGGAGACGGCGGCGCGCCTGGAGGAGATCGTGGCCCCGAAGGCCGGTGTCCTCATCGAGGACAAGGGCTGCTCCGTGGCGATCCACTGGCGGCTCGCGCCCCAGGAGAAGGACTTCGCCCTCGCCACCGCCCATGCGGCGGTCGAGGCGCTCGGAAGCGACTATCGGGTCCAGCACGGCAAGGCCGTGGCGGAAATTCTCCCGGCGGCGGCCGGCAAGGGCAAGATCATCGAGAGCTTCCTGCAGCAGGAGCCGTATCGGGGGCGCCGCCCCATCTTCGCCGGCGACGACCTTACCGACGAGAACGGCTTCAGGACGGTGAACGCCCATGGCGGCTTGGCCATCCGCATCGGCGCGGGCGAAACGGTCGCCGGGCTGCGCCTGGGAACGCCTGCGGACCTCAGACATTGCCTGTCGGTATGGGCTTCCGAAGGCACGCCTCCTTTCGACGTGGGTGCTTGAGTCATGAGTTCTCTCGATCTTGCCGTCATCGGCAATTGCACGATCGCAGCCCTGGTGGACCGCCGGGCGCAGATCGTCTGGAACTGCTTTCCGCGATTCGACGGAGATCCCGTCTTCTCCACCCTCCTGGACTGCCCCGAGGAGCATACCGACGCCACCCAGCGCGGTGTCTTCGCCATCGACCAGGTCGGGATGAAAACCTGCGAGCAGACCTATCTCGAAAACACGGCGGTGCTCTGCTCGACCATGACCGACGGCCACGGCAACGTGGTCGAGATCACGGATTTCGTCCCGCGCTTCAAGCATTACGACCGCACCTTCCGGCCGCCGATGCTCATCCGGCGGGTTCGGCCGATCAAGGGCCGCCCACGCATCCGGGTCAGGCTGCGCCCCCATTTCGACTGGGGCGCGCTGCAGCCGGCGACGACCCGGGGCAGCAACCACATGCGCTTCGTGGGGCCCAACACGTCCCTGCGTCTGACGACGGATGCGCCGATCTCCTACGTGGCGGAGGAGCGGCCGTTCGTGGTGGACCGGCCGATTTCCTTCTTCTTCGGCGAGGACGAGCCCCTGCGCTCCGAGACCGACAGCACGGCCCGGGAATTCCTCGACAAGACCGTGGATTACTGGCGCGACTGGGTCCGCTCCCTGTCGGTCCCCTTCGACTGGCAGGAGGCGGTCATCCGCGCCGCCATCACGCTCAAGCTCTGCAACTACGAGGAGACGGGGGCCATCGTGGCGGCTCTCACCACCTCCATTCCCGAGGCGCCGCACACCAAGCGGAACTGGGACTACCGCTATTGCTGGCTGCGCGACGCCTATTTCGTCATCCAGGCCCTCAACCGGCTCGGCACCACGAAGACGATGGAGGAATACCTCACCTATATCACCAACATCGTCGACGATGCGGACGCGAACCCCGCCCAGAGGGACATGCCGCCGCTCTTCAGCATCACCCGGTCGCCGGAGCTCGACGAGAAGGAGGCTACCGCTCTTGCAGGCTACCGGGGCATGGGCCCGGTGCGCATCGGCAATGCGGCCTATACGCAGATCCAGAACGATGCCTATGGCAGCATCGTTCTCGCCTCCACCCACGCCTTCCTGGACCGCCGGCTGATCCGCACGGGCAACCAGGCGTTCTTTGAGCATCTGGAGGCGCTCGGGCAACGGGCCATCGAGGTGTTCGACCAGCCCGATGCCGGGCCGTGGGAGCTGCGCACGAAGGCGGCGGTCCACACCTTTCCCAGCGTGATGTGCTGGGCGGCCTGCGATCGCCTCGTCAAGATCGCCCGGGCCATGGGACGCGAGGATCGGGCCGCGTACTGGTACGAGCAGGCCGAGCGCATGCACGGCATCATCGATGCCCGCGCCTTCAACAAGGAGAAGGGAACCTTCGTCTCCTCCTTCGACGGCGAGCATCTGGACGCGACCCTGCTGCTGCTGGCGGAACTGGACTTCGTGAAGGCGAGCGATCCGCGCTTCGTCGCGACGGTGGATGCGGTGGGTCGGGCGCTCCGGCGCGGCGACCTCCTCCTGCGTTACGACGTGGAGGACGATTTCGGCCTCATGCACACCGCTTTCATGATCTGCGGTTTCTGGTACGTGGATGCGCTCAATGCCATCGGGCGCAAGCAGGAGGCGGTCGATCTGTTCGAGCGCATTCTGAGCCTCCGTAATTCATTCGGCCTCTTTTCCGAGGATGCCGACTTCACGACCGGCGAGTTATGGGGCAATTTCCCCCAGACCTACTCCATGGTGGGTCTCATCAATTCTGCCGTGCGCCTGAGTCGGAGCTGGGAGGAAGCCTTCTGATGCCGGGGACGCGTGAGAAGCAGAAAGGTCGATAAGGTTTGATGTTCGCGTTTCCCGTTCTGCTCGGCGACATTGGCGGCACCAATGCCCGTTTCGCCATTCTGCCCGCTCCCGGAGAGCCCGTTCACCTTCTGCCGCGGACATTGACCGCGCAGACGCCCGACCCCGTGCAGGCGATCCGGATCGCGCTCCAGGGCTACGAGGGAGCCCCGCCGCGTTCGGCCATGATCGCGGTGGCGACCCGGGTGGATCGGCCCTCCATCCGCCTCACCAACGCGGCCTGGACCGTCGATGCGGAGGCCATCGGCAAGGCCCTCGGGCTCGAGCGCGTGACTCTGGTCAACGATTACACCCCGGTGGCGGCATCGGCGGCGGTGCTCGACATGGGGCGCGGCGACCTCGTCCCGCTGGGAGAGCCCATGCCGCCTGGATCGGGCACCCGGGTCGTCCTCGGTCCGGGCACGGGGCTCGGGGCGGGGGCCCTCGTGCCGATCGAGGATCGCCTGGCAATCCTCGCGACGGAGGCCGGACACATGGATTTCGGCCCCATCGACGAGGACGAGATGGGGCTCTGGCCCCATATCCAGCGCGTCGGTGGCCGGGTCTCGGCGGAGGTCGTGCTGTCCGGCCCCGGCCTGTTCCGGCTCGCCAAGGCCTGCGCCGCCGAACATGGGACCGAGTGCCCGTTCACGGTCCCGAACGACATTCTCATGGCGGCCCGCGAGGGCAACGAGCTGGCGCGCCGCACCCTCGACCTGTTCGCCCGCTGCCTCGGGCGCTACGCGGGCGATCTCGCCCTCACTTTCGAGGCCTCCGGCGGCGTCTTCATCGCAGGTGGCATCGCGCCGCGCATCGTCGACGTGCTGCAGGCGGGCGGGTTCAGGCGGAACTTCGACCGCAAGGCGCCGCACGATGCCTGGGCGCGCCAGGTGCCGGTCTACGTGATCGTCAATCCGGAGCCGGCCCTGCAGGGGCTGGCAGCCATCGTGACCCATCCGGAGCGCTTCATCTTCCAGTCGCAGGGCTGGGCCGCCGTCTGAGGCCGTTCGTGCTGTTCAAGGGCTGCCGGCACTGGTACTGCGGGGGATCCGCCACAGGCCGACCTCCAGCCCGGTTATCATGAGAACAGAACAGATCGCCCTCTCCCCGCTTGCGCCCGGCGCGAGCCTCTCGCTCACGGTTCACCGCTTCGGCGAGGCCGGCGCCCGTCCGCGCGTCTATGTGCAGGCTGCGCTGCATGCGGACGAGATTCCCGGCATGATCACGGCCCATCATCTGCGCGAACGCCTCGTCGCGCTCGAGGCCGAGGGCCGGATCAAGGGCGAGATCGTCCTGGTGCCGTCGGCCAATCCCATCGGCCTCGCCCAGAGGGTGCTGGGCGAGCCAATCGGCCGCTTCAACCTGGCGGACGGGGTCAACTTCAACCGGGGCTATCCCTATCTGGTGCCGAAGGTGGCGGAGAGGATCGAGGGCAGGCTGACGGAGGACGGGGAGGCGAATCTTCGCCTGATCCGCGAGGCCCTTCGCGCCGAGCTGAGCGATTGGGAGACGGGGAACGCCGCCGAGGTTCTGAAAAAGACCCTGCTCGGCCTGGCGATCGAGGCCGATCTGGTGCTGGACATGCACTGCGACTCGGAGGCCGTCGTGCATCTCTATACCCATACCCGGTCCGCCGAGGCCTTCGCGCCGCTCAACGCGCTGCTCGGCTCCCACGCCTTCCTCCTGGCCGACGAATCGGGGGACGACCCCTTCGACGAGGCCTGCAGCCGCCCCTGGGCCGAACTGGCGGACCGGTTCCCCGACCGGCCGATCCCGTTCGGCTGCCACTCGACCACCCTCGAATTTCGCGGGGAGCGCGATGTGAGCCACGAGTTCGCCCAGGCGGATGCCGCGGCCTTGGTCGATTACATGATCCTGCGCGGAGCCATCGCCGGGGAGGCTCCGAAGCTGCCCGCACCCCTGTGCCGGCCGACGCCTCTGGCCGCCTCCGAGCCTGTTCAGGCTCCGGCCTCGGGCATCGTCGTGTTCAAGGCGAAGCCCGGAGACAAGCTGAAGGAAGGGGATGTGATCGCTGACATCGTCGATCCGCTGACGGGTGCGGTGACGCCCGCCCGCTCACCCGTCGACGGGGTAATGTTCGCCCGCATCCTGCTGCGCTTCGCCAGCGAGGGGCAACGTCTCGCCAAGATCGCGGGCACCAATGCCCGGCGTACGGGCAAGCTCCTGAGCGCATGAGCGCAAAAAGAAAGGCCGCCCGAGGGCGGCCTTTCCATTGTCGGTCCGCGGTCCTGATCGACCGCGCCTTTGTGCGTTACGCACGAACCTCGGCAGAGGCCAAGATCCAGGTCACGGCAATCTGGGACCGCTGGGTATGACAATGAGACACTGGATCACCTCCTTTCGTTGTTGACGGGAAAGCCCAATATAGGGTGAGAAGTCCAAGACGTAAGAGGCGGGCCCTGCGGCGTTCTGCCCCCCGCTTCCGAACCCAGAGAATTTGAGAACCATGACCGATCTTCCGGCTCCCGTGAGCCGCCGCCGAACCTTTGCGATCATCTCCCACCCGGACGCGGGCAAGACCACGCTGACCGAGAAGCTCCTGCTTTTTGGAGGCGCGATCCAGCTCGCCGGTGAGGTGAAGGCCAAGAAGAACCGCGTCTCGACCCGCTCCGACTGGATGGGCATCGAGAAGGAGCGCGGGATCTCGGTCGTGACCTCGGTCATGACCTTCGAATACGGTGACTGCGTCTTCAACCTGCTCGACACGCCGGGCCACGAGGACTTCTCGGAGGACACCTACCGGACGCTGACGGCGGTCGACTCGGCCATCATGGTCATCGACGCCGCGAAGGGCATCGAGGCGCGCACCCGCAAGCTGTTCGAGGTTTGCCGGATGCGCGACATCCCCATCGTCACCTTCGTCAACAAGATGGACCGGGAGGCCCGCAACCCCTTCGATCTCCTCGACGAGATCGAGAAGACGCTGGCCCTCGACACGGCGCCGGTCACCTGGCCGATCAGCCAGGGCCGCAACTTCGCCGGTACTTTCGACCTGCGCCGCAACCTCGTGCGCCGCATCGATACGGACGAGGAGCCGACGCAGGTTTCCGGGCCCGACGATCCGGCCCTGCTGGGCCTGCTGCCGCCCGAAGAGGTCGATGCCTGGCAGGAGGAGGTGATGCTGGCGCAGGAGGCCTGCAAGCCCTTCGATCTCGCGGCCTTCCGCGAGGGGCATCTGACGCCGGTCTTCTTCGGCAGCGCCCTTCGGAACTTCGGCGTGCGCGACCTCATCGACTCGCTGGCCGCCTATGCGCCGCCGCCACGCGGGCAGGAGGCGGACAAGCGGCTCGTCCAGGCGGGCGAGAACCGCATGACCGGCTTCGTGTTCAAGATCCAGGCCAACATGGACCCGAACCACCGGGACCGCATCGCCTTCATGCGGATCTGCTCGGGCAAGCTCCAGCGCGGCATGAAGGCCAAGCTCGTGCGCACGGGCAAGCCCATGAGCCTGAACACGCCGCAATTCTTCTTCGCCCAGGATCGCGCCATCGCGGACGAGGCCTGGGCGGGCGACGTGGTGGGCATTCCGAACCACGGGACGCTGCGCATCGGCGATACGCTCACCGAGGGCGAGGACATCGTGTTCCGGGGCGTGCCGAGCTTCGCGCCGGAAATCCTGCGCCGCATCAAGCTGCAGGATGCCATGAAGGCGAAGAAGCTGCGCGAGGCGCTGCAGCAGATGGCCGAGGAGGGCGTCGTGCAGCTCTTCGTGCCGCAGGACGGCTCGGGCGCCATCGTGGGCGTCGTCGGCGCGCTGCAGCTCGACGTGCTGAAGGAGCGCCTCCAGGGCGAATACGGCCTGCCGATCGACTACGAGCCCACGCGGTTCACCATCTGCCGCTGGATCACGGCGGCGGACCGCATGGAGCTCGACCGCTTCATCGACAGCCATCTCTCGTCCATGGCGCGCGACCTCGACGATGCGCCGGTCTTCATGGCGGCCAACACCTTCAACCTTCAATACGAGATGGACCGCTACAAGGGGATCCAGTTCTCGGACGTGAAGGACTACCAGAAGAAGGCGGCGTAAACCGGTCAGGGGTGAGGTTCGGGAAAGCCGTGGCGGAGGCTCAAGGCTTTCAGGATCTCATCCTTGTCCGCGATGAAGCGAAGGCCCCCGCGGGTTCTGCTCGCCAGATCCGCCGGCGCATCCTCGGCCAGGACCAGAAGCGGCAGCGACTGGTTTTCCTCGCCCACAAGGTCGATCACGGCCTTGCGCGGACGGGGCCAGGCGATCCGCTCCACGTCGATGCGCGCGGCCAGGGCCGGAAAAGACGCGAGAATGCCTTCCAGCAAGGCGCAGTGCCAGCAGTAGAAGCGCTTTCCCGGATAGGCCGGGTCCTCGAAGTCGGGCTTGAGCAGAAACAGCCTGTCGCGTGTCGCCGGCGCGGTCTTCATGCCGCCAGACGCCGCTCGGCGAACTGTTCCTGCGTGCGGGCGATATCGGCGAGGGAGGGCAGGCTCGCCTCATTGCCCAGCCGCTGAATGGCGTGTGCGGAAGCCGCGCGCGCGAACACGAAGTGCTCGCGCCAGGGCAGTTCGGGCCGGGCCATGGCTGAATAGACATAGGCGCCATGGAAGATGTCGCCGGCGCCGTTGGTGTCCACGACGGATTCCGGCGGTACCGCAAGGGCAGGCATCACGCTCTCCGCTCCGGTCTCGTCGTACCAGACGAGACCGCGCTCACCGAGCGTCACGCCGCCGATCCGGCAGCCGCGGCCCTTGAGATAGGTCAGCATTTCGCCCGGCGTCATGTCCATCTGCTCACACAGGCGCTCGGCCACGATGGCGACGTCGATGAATTCGAGCAGTTCATGCGTGTTGGAGCGCAATCCGCCGCCGTCGAGGGAGGTCAGAATGCCGGCCTCGCGGCAGGTGCGGGCATAATGCATCGCCGCGTCGGCCTGGTGGCCGTCGAGATGCAGAGCCATGCAGCCGGTCAGGTTCAGCGGCGGGACCGGGTGCAGGTAGTGATCGTCGCGGCAGCGCACGATGGCGCGCTTGCCGCCCCGCGGCATGATGAAGGACAGGGAGGATTCCGCGACCTTCCGGTGGTGGACGGAGATGCCGTATTTCGCGGCCATGTCCACGAACATGCGCCCCAGCCAGTCGTCCGCGATGGAGGTGAGCAGGTCCGGCGCGATCCCGAGCTTGGCGCAGGCGAAGGCGGCGGTGACGGCATTGCCGCCGAAGGAGATCGCGTAGTCCCGTGCCACGGTCTTTTCGTCGCCGGTCGGAAGCTCGTCCGCCAGGAAGGTCACGTCGATATAGGTCTGGCCAACAAAAAGAGCGTGCATCGCTGAAAATCGTCCCAAGCTCGGTTTCGGACGGGAGAGTCTTGGCCGAGGATGCAGGATTGTGCAAGCGCCCCACCTTGTCTCAGGGGGGTGTCCCGCCCGCCATGATGTGCAGCGCCTCGCGCACGGGTTCCGGTGAGAACCGCAAGGGACCGTCGAACGGGCGCTCCCGGATCCCGATCAGGCCCAGGGAAATCACGACCGCGACGGAGAAGATCGACAGGGCAGCCGCCTGGGCCCTCGGCTTCTCCAGGTGGACGATGCCGATGGCTACCTGGGTCACGAGGGCCAGCAGGATGACGGCGGCCCATTTCGTGCGGTCGGTGCGGTCCCCGCTCAGGGCCAGCCGGTCGTAGCGCGTGCTGCGGAGCTTCAGAACCGTGTCGAGGAGGGCGGTCTGGGCGGCCTGCCCGGCCTCGGCGCCGACCTGGGGGTTGGAGACCCGCGTGAGCAGGTCCAGGAGCGCGGCCCCGGCCTTGGAGGAGCTCTCCTGGGACGCCATGCGGGGCCATTCGTCGTTGACGAGGGCATCCGCGTAGAGCTGCGCCGCCGCGCGGATGTCGTTCATGTCCGAAACGGTGGCGATGCTGATGGCGTGAAGCGCCAGGAGCCCGTCCCGTTCGGCCAGGATGACGCGGCTGGCCTGCCGGTTCCGATCCCAGACATCGTTCGCCAGAAAGCCGGTCAGGAGAGCGAACAGGACCGCGACCGAGCCGAAGAAGGGTGCGACCACGCCGCCGAATGTCGAGGCCCGGGGCCGGGTGAGCTGACCGAAGGAGAGCCAATGGACGAGAAAGGCCGAAGCGGCGAACAAGAGGGCGAGGGCGCCGAAGATGCCCCAGACGGGCATGTCGAGCCATGTGTCGAAGATCACCGCATTCCCCGCATGATGTTGGAACGGTCGAACCTATACGGTTTCGCTTCGGCCGGCCACAAGGCCGGCAGGAGGGGAGATCGTTCAGCTCCTGTGGAGCGTTGCCGCCAGACGGGCGGCGGTCAGCGCGGCGTCGAGGTCGCTTGCGATGAACTCCACCGGCGCCGCGAGATCCTTGCGGAAGGCATCGGCGACGATCCCGTGCAGGCGCGAAGAACCGCCCACGAGCGCGACGGGACGGGGGCCGAGACGCTTGATGAGGCAGTTGGCGAGACGTGCCAGCTCCTGACCGGCGTCGCGGAGAATGCCGAGGGCCGTCGGATCGCCTTTCGCCGCCGCCTCCCCGACGGCACGCGCCAGGGAGCCGATCTTGCCCCGGTCGCCGCCATAGACATAGGAACGGACGATGTTCCAGTCCGTGCCGCCGAGCGCATCGGCAAGGCAGGTGCCGAGAAGGGTGGTCCAGCCCTCTCCCGGGGTTTCCTCCTCGGCGCGCAGAACGGCCTTCAGGGCCTCGCGGGCGATCCAGAAGCCCGAGCCGCCGTCGTCGATCAGGTTGCCGCGCCCGCCGACCCGGATGACCTCCTTCTCCTCCGACAGGTAGTAGCCGATCGAACCCGTGCCGCTATAGACGAGGATGCCCTCGCCGAGCGCGAAATAGGACAGGTAGGCGATCCACATGTCCTCTGCGACGAAGATCTTCTCCTGCGGCAGGCCGAAGGCCTCCGCGAGGATGGCGCGCATGGTCGCCTCGGCGGGCGTCTCGCGGGTCAGGCCGGTGATTCCCGCGATGATGCCGAGGGGATTTCCCGTCTGCGAGACAGCCTGGGCCATGCCCGTGACGATGTGCCTGGCCCGCTCCACGGCGGCGGGGGAGAAGAGGTGGCCCGTCAGCGGCTCGACGGTGCCCTGAGCAATGCACGCGCCGCTTTGGTCCGCCAACCGCCAACGCGTGGCGGTTCCGCCCGCGTCGATGCCAAGCCCCAGCGCCATGACATTCCGCCTTCTTCGTTCGGCTGTTCTGTGCGCCGGCCTCAATCCTTCGATCGGGAGAACTGTGACAGGGCTTGGCGCAAATTTCCACCGCTGCGGGCCAGCGTCGCACGGGCGTCGTCGGGGCTCGCGCCGAGCGCGACGAGGGCTGCCGACTTCAGGTCGCCGTCGGCCTTACCGAGGGCCTCGATCGCGGTTGCGTCGTCGCAACCGGTGATCTGGGACACCATGACCTCGCTCCGCCGCCGCAGCTTTGCATTGGTGGCGCGCATGTCGACCATGAGGCCGCCATAGACACGGCCGAGGCGGACCATGACGAGGGTCGAGAGAAGGTTGAGGATGATCTTCTGCGCCGTGCCGGCCTTCATGCGGGTCGAGCCGGCGATGACCTCCTCGCCGGTCTCGGCCAGGATCGGGTGGGAGCAGGCTTCGAGGATGGGGGCTCCGGCATTGTTGGAGATGCCGATAGTCTGGGCTCCGCGCGCCTTCGCTTCGGTGAGGGCGGCGATGGTGTAGGGCGTACGGCCGCTGGCGGCGACGCCGATGACCACGTCGTCCGCGCCTACATCGGCCTTCTTGACCCCTGCGATGCCCTCCTCGACGGAATCCTCCGCGTTCTCGACCGCCCGCATGATCGCGCCTTCGCCGCCTGCGATCAGGTAGACGATCCTATCGTCGGGCCAGTTGAAGGTGGGGGGCAGCTCGGTGCCGTCCTGCACGCCGATCCGACCGGATGTGCCCGCGCCCACATAGACGAGCCGGCCGCCGCGGCGCAGCCGCTCGGCTGCGTCCTCGGCGGCGGCGGCAATCGCCGGCAGGGACGGCCTCACCGCCGCAACGGCGGAGAGCTGCCCTTCGTAGAATGCGGAGAGAATGTCGAGGCTGGGCCAGGAATCGAGGTCCTGGAAACGGGTGCTGAAGTTTTCGGTGGCCATCACGATGATCTTTCTAGAGACCAGTATAAGTCCAGTCCGGGGCGCCAGCAATCGCGCCGGCTGCATCCCGGTCCTGCATTCGAGAGATTTTTGACGACGTGCTTAAGGCCGCACGCGTGCATCGAACAGGGTTACGACCTGTTCGCCGGTGGCGCGGCGCAAGGCGACGATGCCGCTGTCCCTGTGACGGCTCGGATGCACTCGGTTGGTCAGGAGCGACCATGCCATCCTGCGGTCGAAGTCGATCCACAGGCCGGTGCCCGTGAAGCCCGTATGGCCGATAGTGGCGGGGGAGCACGCATCGCCTCCATGCCAGCCGGCATAGAACCCCTCCCAGCCGACCGTGCGTTTCTCGGACTCCCGGGTGCGAATGGCCTTGAGGGATTGCGCCGAAAGGCCCGAGCCATCCAGGACGGAAAGTGCGAAGTCGAGCACCGCATCGATGGTGCCGAAGAGACCTGCGTGACCCGATGCGCCGCCGAGGGCAAAGGCGTTCTCGTCATGCACCTCGCCGCGAATGACGCGTCCGCGCCACGTGCAGCGCTCGGTCGCTGCGCATTGGCTCGGGTCCGGACGGAAGGTGAAGCCGGCGGGCAGCGGCTGCTCGATCAGGGGCTCGCCCGTGATGCGCTCGATGGCGATGCCGAGCAGCATGAAGTTGATGTCGGAATAGACCGGAGGCCCGCTCCGCCACACCCGCTGCAGGATGAAGGCGCGCAGGGTGTTCGGGTCCTGGCCGTAGGTGTAGAGCGGCTCGACCGCCGGCAAATGGGTCTGGTGCGCAAGACATTGCCGGAAGGTGAGGCGCCGCTCGGCGGCGTTCATGTCGTACTGGCGCAGGTCCGGAATAGCCGTCGTCAGCGGATCGTCCAGGCCGATCCTTCCCTGCTCCACGAGATGCAGGATCCGCGTGGTGGTAAAGATCACCTTGGTGAGGGAGGCGAGGTCGAAAACGGTCTCGCGGGCCATCGGCCGCCGCTCGGGCTCGATCTGCGCCGCGCCCTGCCAATGGACGGCGCGGGCGCCGTCCGCCGTCACCAGCCCGAGAGCTGCGCCGGGAATGTTGCCGTCGCCAATGGCGGCGGCTGCGGGCGCGAAGGCCTGCTCGATCAGGTGCGTCAGGGACATGGGTTGCCGATCAGGCCGCGCGGTGCAGCTCGCCGCCCGGCATCGGACGGGGCACGCCCGTGGTCGTCGGAAGGCTCAGGGGCAAACCTTTCGTCGAGCGCACGGCAAGATAGCCGAAGGCCTGGGCCTCGAGAAAATCGCCGTCCCACCCGACGGTTTCCACCGGCTCGACGCTCACGCCTAGACGCTCGCGCAGGCGGCGCATGAAATGGGCATTCCGCCGCCCGCCGCCGGTGACCAGCCAGCGCAGGGGCGTGCGGGGCACGTGGCGCAACGCGGCCACGACGGATTCGACGGTGAACTCCGCAAGCGTCGCGGCCCCATCGGCATCGGAGAGCGCTTCCACGCCCTTGGCGCGGGCATGGAAGTCCTGACGGTCGAGGGACTTCGGGGCAGGGCGGTCGAAGAAGGGGTTCGTCATGAATTCGGCCACGAGCCTGGGATCGGCCGTGCCGGAGGCGGCAAGCTGCCCGTTCTCGTCGAAGCTCAGGCCTCGCCGACGCAGGACGAAGTCGTCGAGGAGCGCACTGGCCGGGCCGGTATCGAAGGCGATCACCACGTCGCCATCGATATAGGTGACATTGCCGACGCCTCCGAGGTTGAGGATCATCACGGGCTGTTCGAGGCGGCTGGCCAGCGCCCGGTGATAGAGCGGCACGAAAGGAGCGCCTTCTCCGCCGGAGGCCACATCCGCGTGGCGGAAGCGGTCGACCGTGTCGATGCCGAGCTCCTGCGCCACGCGGGCGCCGGTGCCGAGCTGGCGGGTGAAACGGATCTCGGGGCGGTGGTAGACCGTCTGTCCGTGAAAGCCGATGAGGCTCACCTCCGCCGCAGGCACTCCCGCCTCATCCATGAAGCGGCGGATGGCGTGGATGTGCGCCTCGGTCACCGCCCGGTCGAGATCCTCCAGCGGTTCGCTCTGGGCCCGCGCCGGCTCGGCGATCAGATCCTGCAGGCGGCGCCGCAGGTCCTCCGGATAGGAGAAGGTCCGTCCGGGACCGGGGTTGACGATGGTGTCTCCGTCCGTCTCGACGATGGAGACGTCGATGCCATCCATCGACGTGCCGCTGATTACGCCGATTGCCTTGACGGTCGAACGTTGCGCCATCGATGCACTCCAGAAAGCAGGTTGTGCTGCGGACCATACCACATGCCCATCGGCGGTCCAGAGTGGTATGAGATTGGACCATGACAGGTCCACAGCGATGGCCTATAAAACCCTTGCGGCTTGCAAGGGAGAAAAGACGCATGTTCAGGTCAGCACTGCGCAGCGCCATGGGCGCAGGATTCATGATGGCGGCAATGGCTTCCGCCTCGGCTCAGGTTCTGGAGATCGGCGCGGACAACAGCCCGACCGGCCTCGATCCTCACCTCATCACCGCCTTTCCGAGCTTCATGGTGGTCAACGGCAACATCTATGAGGGCCTCACCGCCGTCGACAAGGATCTGAAGGTCGTTCCGAGCCTCGCCGAATCCTGGACGGTGTCTTCCGACGGCAAGACCTACACGTTCAAGCTGCGCGACAACGTGAAGTTCCACGACGGTTCCGCCATGGAAGCCGAGGACGTGGTCTCCACGATCAAGCGCGTGCAAAGCAAGGAAATCGCTTCCCCGCTCGCGAGCCGTCTCTCCGCCATCGAGAGCGCCAATGCGGTCGATCCGCGGACCGTGGAGCTGAAGCTGAAGGAGCCCTCCGCGCCGCTGCTCGCCTCGCTCGCCACCATCGCCATCGTTCCCAGCTCGGTCGAAACCAACAAGGACGTGCTGCAGAAGCAGCCGGTCGGCACGGGGCCGTTCAAGTTCCAGGAGTGGCAGCCGAACGGCTTCATTCTCCTCGCCAAGAACGACAACTATTGGCAGCAGGGCCTGCCGAAGCTTTCGGGCCTCAAGTTCAACATCGTGCCTGAATCCGCCACCCGTCAGGTCGGCCTCACCAACGGCCAGTATGCCCTGCTTCCGAACATCGATGCGGCGACGGCGCTGCAGCTCAAGGGCAAGCCGGGCGTCAAGCTCTCGGAGACGCTCGAACTCGCCTATACCCTCATCGGCATGAACGTGTCGAAGCCGCCCTTCGACAACCCGAAGGTGCGCGAAGCGGTGAACTACGCGATCAACCGCCAGGAGATCGTCGATGCGGCGCTGTTCGGCGCCGGCGTTCCCGGCGGCCCGCTTTCGCCGGCTCTGAAATCCTGGGCGCTCGATGTGAAGGAGTTCCCCTGCTATTCGCACGATCCGGCCAAGGCCGAAGCCCTATTGAAGGAATCCGGCGTTTCGCTGCCGATCAACGTCACCATGAACGTCCTGCCGCGCCAGGACATCAAGGACGTTGCCCAGGTCGTTCAGGAGCAGCTGAATAAGGTCGGCTTTAATGTCGAATTGAAGAACCAGGAGCAGGGCCAGTTCATTCAGGATTGGCGCAACAGCAACTTCGACATGTTCGCCTCCCTCAATGCGGGCAATCCGGACCCGGACGAGTATTTCTACCGCACGTTCCGCACGGGCGGCTCGACCAACGTGTTCAAGTACTCGGATGCAGAGATCGACCGGCTGCTCGACAGCGCCCGCACCATGCAGGACCAGGCGGAGCGCAAGAAGGCCTACGATCAGGTTCAGAAGAAGCTCGCCTGCTCGGGCCCGGTCGCGCACCTGACCTACGGCACGCTGTTCTCGGCCATGCGCGACAAGCTGCAGGGCTATGAGGTCATGCCGAACCGTTCGCTCTCGACCCTGCGCGACGCAACCTACTAAGCCTTACCCGCCCTGGCGCCGCCTCCGAAAGCGACGCCGGGGTCTTCTTCGAACGAAGTCTTAATTTAGAGATGAATCGAGTTCTTTTCTCGCGGCTCATCGATCTGATCGTCGTTCTGTTCGGCGTCTCGATCATCGTGTTTCTGATGATCCGTCTCATCCCCGGCGACGCGGTCGCGATCATGCTCGGCGCAAATACGGAAATCACGCCCGAGCGCATGGCGGAGCTCAAGAGTCGTGTCGGCCTCGACCGCCCGATCGTCGAGCAGTACCTGCTCTGGGCCGGCGCGGCTCTTCGCGGCGATTTCGGAACATCCCTCTGGACCGGACGCCCCGTCTCGACGGAGATCATGATCCATCTCTGGCCGACGCTCGAACTGACTTTCCTGTCCCTCTTCATCGGCGCCGTCCTGGCCGTTCCCGTGGGATGCCTGATGGCGCAGACCCGCGGCGGCGCCGCGGATGTAGCGATGCGTGTCGCAGCCATCGCAGGTCTCACCATCCCGTCCTTCTGGCTGGGCATCGTGCTGATCCTGCTGCTGGCGACCCTCGCACCCAGCTTCGCCTCGCTCGGCTATGTGCCGTTCACCGAGGATCCCATCGGCAATCTCCAGCGGATGCTGCTGCCGTCCATCGCCCTGGCGCTGCCGATCCTCGCCAACCTCTCGCGCCTCGTGCGCTCGGCCATGCTCGATGCGCTGGGGCAGGACTACATCCGGACCGCCCGCGCCAAGGGCCTGAGCGAGCGCAAGGTCGTCTACAAGCACGCCCTGCGCAACGCCCTGATCCCGTTTCTGACCAGTGTCGGAATCATGACCGGCTATCTGCTCGGCGGCGCCATCGTGGTCGAGCAGGTCTTCGCCATCCCCGGCCTCGGCCGCCTCATCCTCGGGGCGATCGCGGAGCGCAACTATCCTGTCATCCAGGCCACCATTCTCGTGGTCACGGCCGGGTTCGTGCTGGTGAACTTCCTGGTCGATCTCCTCTACATCGTCGTCGATCCCCGCGTGAGAGCCTGAGCCGTGTCGCGTCTCGCCAAGAACAAGCTCCTGAGCTTCGCGCTCTTCCTCGTGGTGCTGCAGCTCGTCCTCGCCATCGGCGCTCCCCTGATCGCGCCCTACGATCCCATGGCGCAGAGCATCGCCCGGCGCTTGCGCGGGCCGACCGAGCTCAACTGGCTCGGCACGGACCAGCTTGGACGCGACGTGCTGACCCGCATCCTCTACGGCTACCGCACCTCGCTCATCGCCTGCGTGCTCGCCGTGGGAGTCGCGCTACTCGCAGGCGGCTCGCTCGGTCTCGTCGCCGCCTATTACCGCGGCTGGCTCGACCGGATCATCATGCGCGTCATGGACGTGCTTTTCGCCTTTCCGGTCATGCTGCTCGCCATCGGCATCATCGCGGTGCTCGGTCCCCATACCTACAGCGCCGCCGCCGCCATCGCCGTGGTCTACACGCCGATCTTCGCGCGGCTCCTGCGGGGACCGGCGCTGGTCCTGTGCGAAAGCGAATACGTGGCGGGCGCAAGAGCCATCGGCGCATCGGATGCGCGCATCATCTTCCTGCACATCCTGCCGAACCTCGCCTCCGTCATCCTGGTGCAGACGAGCCTGCTGCTCTCCGCGGCCATTCTCGTCGAGGCCTCCCTGTCCTTCCTGGGGCTTGGCACGCAGCCGCCGACGCCCTCGCTCGGCCTAATGCTGTCGGAAGGCCGCAATTTTCTGCAGCTCTCGCCCTGGAGTGCGATCTTTGCGGGATTCGCGATCCTGTTTCTCTCCTTCGGCTTCAATCTTCTAGGCGATGCTCTGCGCGACACTCTCGACCCGCGCCTGCGAGGCCAATCGTGATCGTCAGATGCGCCGACGCCGAGGACATTCCGGCGCTGGCCAGGGTCGCGGAGCGTTCCTACCGAGCTGCCTTTCGGGATATTCTGGAAGGGAGCGTTCTCGCTGGTCGAGATGCCGCCTTCTTCAGCGACCGCTTCGCGTCATCCTGGAAACGGATGCTCGTCGTCGTTCGTCGGGATGCTCCAATCGGCTTCCTGCTCATGACCGACGGGCATATCGACATGCTGTTCATGGATCCCGATGCCGCTGGCAGGGGGGCGGGTGCGCTGCTTCTGCAACGGGCTGAGTGCCTAGGTGCGAAAAGCCTGGAATGCTTTCGCGACAACCACGGCGCCCGGAGGTTCTACGAGCGACACGGCTGGCGCCTCGCGCGGGAATACGAGCGCGCCTTTGCGGGACGCGAGCGTAGCTTCGTCCTGTATGAGAAGCCTTAGAGCGAAACCACGCGCCCGGTCCGAACAGCCTCGTCGGCCGCGAGCACGATGCGCAAGGACCGGACTGCATCGTTCATGTGATCGGTCAGATCGAGGTCCTCGTCGATGGCGTGGAGCAGATAACGCTGCTCGCGTTCGCATAGATCGTCATGGTTCGGCTCGTCCGCCGTGTCGATCCTCTCGTCCTCCTTGGCGAAGGTTCCGTCCGGCTTCAGTGCGGCGTGGTGGAGCAGGATCTGGTTCGTCTTCGTATGGGCGTTGATGTCGGCCGATTTGATGTCTCCGGCGGTCTCGGCCATGACGATGCTGACGCTGCCTTTCGGGCCGATGACGTCCTTCACGAAATAGGCCGTCTCGCTCATCATCGGACCCCAGCCGGCCTCGTACCAGCCGACGGATCCGTCGTCGAAGGTCACATGGAGATGGCCGTAATTGTACATGCCCTCCGGCATGTCGTCGGTCAGCCGCGTGCCGACCCCGTGCACCTGGACCGGTTTCGCCCGGGTAATCTGGCACATCACATCGACGTAATGCACGCCGCAATCCACGATGGGCGAGAGCGATTGCAGGAGCCTCTTGTGGGCGTCCCAGGCCGTGCCGCTCGATTGCTGATTGAGGTTCATGCGGAAGACGTGAGGTGTTCCGAGGGTCTTCGCAAGCTCGATGAACCTGATCCAGGACGGGTGATGGCGAAGAATGTAGCCGATGACGAGTTTGCGCTTCGTCCGGATCGCCGTCTCGACCACGCGTTCCGCATCCGCCACCGTATCGGCGAGCGGCTTTTCCACGAAGACATGCGCTCCAGCCTCCATGGCCTTTATGGCGTAGGGGGCGTGGGTGTCCGACCAGGTATTGATGGAGACCACGTCGGGTCTGGTTGCGGTCAGCGCCTCCTCGAAATCCGTGAAACGGGGGGCTTGCTGCAGCGGGGCGGGAAGCTGCAGATCCTCGACGTTGCGGGTGCAAAGGCCTACGATCTCATAGCCATCGATACGAGAATAGGCGAGGGCGTGGGACATTCCCATATTGCCGAGACCGACGACGAGAACCCGCTTCACGCTCATCAGGACACCTCTTCTGCTTATTCGCTGTCGCCGTCGATCCAGGTCTGGCGTACGTGCAGGCCTTCGTCGAGAAGGACAAGACTCGCTCGGTAGCCTGGAGCGATGCGGCCGAGTTCGTGGTCCATGCGCAGGAAGGCCGCGGGGGCGAGAGAGGCCATCCGCAATACGTCCGGCAGGGCCAGGCCGAGGCGGGTCACGCTGTTGCGCACGGCGCTGGCCATATCGAGATCGGAGCCCGCGAGCGTTCCGTCCCCCGTGGTCAGCTTCCCGTCCTTTCTGTAGATCGTGCGCCCGTGCAGCTCGAAATGAGCCAGGTCCGTTCCGGTCACCGACATGGCGTCGGTCACGAGCATCATGCCTTCCATTCCCTTCGCCGCAATGGCGATGCGCAGGGATGCGTCGCTCACGTGATGGCCATCGACGATGAGTCCGCACCAGGTGCCCCTGCTGTCGAGGGCTGCACCCACCGGCCCGGGTTCCCGGCCGGCGAAAGGCGGCATCGCGTTGAACAGATGGGTAAAGCCCCTCAGGCCGTGCCGGCAGGCCTCCATGATAGTGTCATAGTCGCCGGCGGTGTGTCCGGCGCAGACCAGGATTCCGGCGGCAGCGAGCCGGGCGATCATCTCCATGCTGTTGCATTCGGGCGCCAACGTCACCAGGGTTCGGCCTTCCTCGATCGAGGTGAGGATACGAAGATCCTCCTCCTCCATCGGGCGCATGTAATCGGGGTTGTGAACGCCCTTGCGCTCCCGATTGATGAAAGGCCCTTCCACATGGATGCCGAGCACGCCTGGAGTGCGTGCGGCCAGCGCCGCCCGCATGGCCTCCACGGCCTCCGCCATGCGCTCGCGGGTATCGGTGATGAAGGTCGGCAGGAGACCGACCGTACCAAAGGATCGATGCGCCTGCGCAATGGCTCGGATGCACTCGACGCTGCGCACGTCGTTGAACAGCATCCCGCCGCCGCCATTGACCTGCACGTCGATGAAGCCTGGCGCGAGGAGACCCTCGATCCGGCGCCGCTCGATTCCGGCGCCGAGGTCCGCCTCGTGTGGAACGGCGAGGATGCGGCCGTTCTCGACGACGACCGCGCGCCCTTCGAGGATGTGGTTCCCGTCGAAGAC
The DNA here is from genome assembly GCF_042650665.1 of Microvirga sp. GCM10011540. Lineage (NCBI taxonomy): Bacteria > Pseudomonadati > Pseudomonadota > Alphaproteobacteria > Hyphomicrobiales > Methylobacteriaceae > Microvirga > Microvirga sp. GCM10011540. Next base: position 476,864 of record NZ_JBHSBQ010000005.1, read on the forward strand.
GCGGGCTCCCGTCAGAGCGAAGGGCATCATACGGTCTCCGTCACCTTGCGCAGGCGGGGAGGGTTGTCCGGATTGCGCCCCCGTGACAGGGCGATGGCGTTCACCAGGGGGTAGAAGCTCTGAATCATGGCGATCGGCGCGAGATAAGGATGGGTGTTCTCGACCGACGGCAGCATGACGGTGGCGGGCCCTTCCGCCGCGCCTGCTACGACCACCGGAACCCCCTGTTCGTTGAGCTTCGTGACGAGATCGTTGACGCCGCTCAGGGTCTCGTCGCGCTGGCTGAGAACCAGGATGGGGAAGTGGTCGCCCGCCAGCGTCCAGGGACCATGCATCAGCTCTGCGGAGCTCATGGCCTCGGCATGGATCCCCGAGGTCTCTTTCAGCTTGAGCGCCGCTTCCTGCGCCACGGCGAAGCCGACCCCGCGCCCGACGACGAAGAGGTTGTCGGCCTGCGACAGGAGCGGAAGAGCCTCCGACCAGTCTGTGGCGGAGGCCTGCGCCAGCACGTCCGGCAGCGTATCGAGCGCCTTCAGCAACTCCTCGTCCTGCGACCAGTGCGCCACGAGTTGCAGCCCGGCCGCCAGCGCGGCGATGAAGGATTTGGTTGCTGCGACGCTCTTCTCCGGTCCGGCATGAAGGGGCAGCACGATCTCGCAGGTCGAAGCCAGGGGAGAGGATGTGTCGTTGACGAGCGCCACCGTGAGCGCGCCGTCCTCGCGTCCCGCATTGGCGAGATGCAGGATATCCGGGCTGCGGCCCGACTGAGAGACGGCGAGAAAGAGCGCGTCGCGCATACGCGGCCGCGCCTCGTAGACGGAGGTCACCGATGGGCCGACGGAAGCCGTCACGAGGCCTGAATGGATCTCGAGCAGATACTTGGCGAAGGTCGCCGCATTGTCCGAGCTGCCGCGGGCGCAGGTCACGGCGAAGGGCGGCGGCGCGAAGCGAAGACGCTCGCCGAGATCGCGGCAGAGAGCGGCATTGCTCTCGAGAAGGCGCGCGACCACCTGCGGAGCCTCCCGCGCCTCCCGCAGCATGGCCGTCATGGCAGGAGCGGAGTTGTTCTCGTCAGACATCATCACTTTGCATCCGGTCGGGCTGGCTGATGGTCAGCTCGGCCACGAAGTCATAGGCATCGCCCCGGTAATAGGACGAGGTGAATTCCACGGCCTCGCCCGAGGCCGTGAAGGAGCGGCGTTCGATGTAGAGCGCCGGGCTTTGGTTGGGAACATGCAGCAGCGATGCCTGTTCCTCCGTTAGGAGGACGGCATGCAACCGCTGCAGGGCCCGGCTCGGCATGACGCCATGTTCGTGAAGCACGGCATAGAGCGACTGCTTCACGAGGGAGGGATCGGGCAGAAAGCGGCTCGGGACGACCGCATGCTCGATGGCCATCGGAATGCCGTCGGCCAGCCGAAGCCTGTTCACGCGACTCACGAGGTCGCCTGGCGACAACCCGAGCGCCATCAGCTCGTTTGGAGCCGCCGGTCCGATGGATCGACTCAGGAGCACCGCCGAGGAGGGCAGGCCGCGGGCGGACATGTCGTCCGTGAAGCTCGACAGCCGTGACAGGGGCTGTTCGAGCCGCATCTGCGGCGCGATGAAAGTGCCGGACCCCCAGCGTTGTACCAGGACACCCTTCTTGACCAGTCCCGTGATGGCCTTTCGGACCGTGACCCGGGAAATGCCGAGCTGCTTCGCGAGATCCCGCTCCCCTGGGAGAGCGTCGTCCGCCTTGATCGTTCCCTTCCTGACGGCATCCTCGATGGATTGCTGGAGCTGAAGGTAGAGTGGCGTGGGATTGCTCTCGTCGAGGAGAATGAGAGGCAATGCCTCAGAGGCCTGTTCGATCATTCCTGCCTCCGCTTTGAGCTGTCCGTCCCAGAAGAATCGCGCCGTCGAGTGCATCGGCTGCCGGAGGCACGATGGCATGCTGCAGCGGCGGCGGGAGCCAAGGGCGCAGGGGTTCGGCAAGTCCGCCGAAGATGCACAGCGCAGGGGCGCCGAGATCGAGCAGGCGGGTTGCGATCTGCGCCATCTCGTCGGCCGCGTTCCTGATCAGCTCGAGTCCGATCGAGTCGCGGCGCTGGGCATGTTCCAGGACCAGGGGAGCATAGCGCGCGTAGTCGCTCGGACGAGCCTTGCCGACCCAATCGACGAGAATCTCGGGATCATCGTTGAACTCGGCCAGAACGGTTCGGGACAGGGGGGTAGCGGGGATGCGCCCGTCATAGGCCCAGATGGTGCGCCGGAGTATTTCGCGGCCGATCGCGGCGCCGCTGCCCTCGTCGGAAATCTCATAGCCCCAGCCGCCGACATACTGGCGCCGTCCCCCGACGCAGCCATACCCGCAGGAGCCGGTTCCGACGATCAGTATGGCTCCATCGCCGCCGCCGAAGGCACCGAGCCATGCGGTGTGGGCATCCGTGTCGATGGCGAAGGAGGCAAAGGGGTGGGGGCGGGAGAGCAGGCGTTCGACGGCACTTTTCTGCCCGGCTCCGGCGGCGCCCATGCCGACCGGTATCCGCCGGAGATCCTCTTCCTGGAGGCCCGCCTGACGAACCGCCTCGCGGCATGCGGTGAGAATCGAATTCCAGACCAAATCGGGATCGAGCCGAATGTTCGAGGGGCCGCCAGAGCCTTCCCCCAGCAAGTTGCCCTTGTCATCGCGAAGCCGCGCCCGGCACTTCGTGCCGCCGCCGTCGATGCCAAGGAAAAGGAACTCACTCATCGCTTATGGTCTTGGGTCGTTCAAACGGGAGAGGCGGTGCTCACAGGGGCGTCACCATGCCACTTAATGTCCAGTTCGTGAAGGGGCGCCAGTTTGCAATGCCCAACCTCTTTCCGGTCGCGGCCGCAGAGGAAGATGTCATGTAGGGCGGTTCTGTCGAACGGGAGATAGGACGATGGTTCTAGAGAACAGGGCTTGAAAGGTCTATTGTGTTTCACTTCAGGCGATACCAATATGAGGTCACTTGTCCGTGTTCATTTCGGGTGAAACAGTCGTCGGGTTCGCCGGAAGATCAAGAACGCGTCAACGCGCACCGGACAATCAGGGAATCGATACGAGGCGCTTCTCGAAGCGCCCCGCGCACCGGAGGACTGAACAAGATGAAATCCCTTCACACCAAGACGATTTTGCGCCGGGTCGCACATCTGGCCGCCACGGCCTCGTTGGCCACTCTCGCTTTCGTGGGGACGGCTGCGGCGCAGACCCTCACCATCGAGAGCTGGCGCAACGATGATGCGGATGTCTGGAACAACAAGATCATTCCGGCCTTCAACAAGAAGCATCCGAACATCAAGGTCCAGTTCAAGGCCGATCCGCCGACCGAGTACAACGCCGCTCTCAACGCGCGCCTGGCCGGCGGCACCGCGGGCGACCTCATCACCTGCCGCCCCTTCGATGCCTCGCTCGACCTGTTCAAGAAGGGGCAACTCGTCTCCGTCAACGACGTGAAGGGCATCGAAAACTTCTCCGACGTGGCGAAAAGCGCGTGGTCCACGGACGACGGAAGCACGACTTTCTGCATGCCGATGGCCTCCGTGATCCACGGCTTCATCTACAACAAGGAGATCTTCGACGAGCTGAAGCTCACGCCGCCTAAAACAATGGCGGAGTTCCACACGGTACTCGACAAGATCAAGGCCGACGGAAAGTACACGCCCATCGCCATGGGCACCGCCGACCAGTGGGAGGCCGCCACCATGGGCTTCCAGAATATCGGCGTGAACTACTGGAAGGGCGAAGAAGGCCGCAAGGCGCTCATCGAAGGCAAGCAGAAATTCACCGACCCGGCCTATGTGAAGACCTTTGCCGAACTGGCAAGCTGGGCGCCCTACATGGGCAACGGCTATCAGTCGCAGAAGTACCCCGACACCCAGAATCTCTTCACCCTCGGCCGCGCGGCCATCTATCCCGCCGGTTCCTGGGACGTGCCGATCTTCCGCAAGGATGCTGACTTCGAGTTCGACGCATTCGCTCCCCCGCTGCCGGAGGGAGCCAGCAAGTGCTATATCAGCGACCATACGGATATCGCTCTCGGCATCAACGCGAAGTCGAAGAACGTGGAAGCGGCCAAGACCTTCCTGTCCTGGGTGGCCTCTCCGGAATTCGCTGAAATCTACGCCAACGAGCTTCCGGGATTCTTCCCTCTTTCGAAGGCCAAGGTCGACGTGAAGGATCCGGTCGCGGCCAAGTTCGTGGGCTGGCGCAACGACTGCGAGAGCTCGATCCGCAATTCCTACCAGATCCTGTCGCGCGGCACTCCCAACCTCGAGAACGAGCTGTGGAACGTCAGCGCGCAGGTCATGAACGGGACCATGAAGCCCGAGGAGGCTGCGAAGAAAGTCCAGGACGGGCTCGCGAGCTGGTACGAGCCGCACAAGAAGTAAGCGCTTTGCACGAGGCGGGCTGCAACTCCCGGCAGCCCGCCATTTCGTTTTCCCACGGACCGTTTCAGCATGTCGGATATCGCCGCCTCCGGTGTCCCGGTGGAAAGCACCGCTCAGCGTTCGCGCTTTCCGGTTCATATCCTGGTGTTTCTCGCACCTGCGCTGGTCATCTACACGGCTTTCTCGATCTATCCGCTGATCGATACGATCCGGCTCAGCCTCTATGCGGGTGACGAGACGGGCGCGCGCTATTTCGTCGGCCTGGGCAATTTCACGACGCTTCTGACCGATCCCGTCTGGGCGGATCAGTTCTGGAACGCGCTACGCAACAACCTGATCTTCTTCGCCATTCATATGGTGGTGCAGAACGGAATCGGTCTGGGACTCGCGATGCTGCTCAGCCTGCCGCACCTTACCGGCGGCAGCGTCTACCGCACGCTTCTATTCCTGCCGACCATGCTGTCCGTCGTCATCATCGGCTTCATCTGGCAGCTGATCCTCAATCCGCTTTGGGGCATTGCCGAAACGCTCCTCCAGGCCGTCGGGCTGGGAAGCCTCTTCGGGCCGTGGCTCGGGCAGGAATCGACCGCGCTGCTGACGGTCTCCCTCATTTCCGTGTGGCAGTTCGTCGGTATTCCGATGATGCTGATCTACGCGGCATTGATTAACATTCCTGACGATCTCCTCGACGCGGCGACGGTGGACGGAGCAGGGCCCTTCAGCGTTTTCTGGTTCGTGCGCCTGCCGCTGATCCTGCCGACGCTGGGGGTGGTTTCCATCCTGACTTTTGTGGCCAATTTCAATGCCTTCGATCTGATCTACGCGATCAAGGGGGCGCTGGCGGGGCCGAATTTCTCCACGGACATCCTCGGAACCTTCTTCTACCGCACTTTCTTCGGCTATCAGCTTCAAATGGGCAGTCCGACCATGGGCGCGACGGTGGCGACGGCCATGCTCGTCATCATCCTCATCGGAGTGCTGATCTATCTCTTCGGCGTGCAGCGGCGCCTGCAGCGGCACACATTCTGAGGGCGCCATGAAAGCAAATGTCCGCCCCAGCCGCATCGCCGTCCATATCGCCCTGACCCTCTACACGATCCTGGCTATCGGGCCGATCGTTCTCATTCTAATCAATGCCTTCAAGACCCGGCGCGCGATCTTTGCCGACCCTCTCGGCTTTCCGGACGCTCGTACCTTCACCACCATCGGCTTCGACCGCGTGTTCTCCAACTCGGATTTCGGCCTCTACTTCTTCAACAGCTTCACGGTCACGATCGTGTCCTTGGGACTGATCATCCTCATCGGCGCCATGGCCGCGTGGGCGCTGACGGAATACCGCTTCTGGGGCAATACCCTTCTCAGCCTCTATCTCGCCATCGGCATCATGGTGCCGATCCGCCTGGGCAGCGTGAGCATTCTGCAGATGATGGTGGAGCTCAACCTGGTCAACACTCTTACGGCGCTCATCCTCGTCTACGTGGCGCAGGGGCTGCCGCTCGCGATCCTGATCCTCGGCGAGTTCATCCAGCAGATTCCGAAGGACCTGCGCGATGCGGCCCGCTGCGATGGAGTGAGCGAGTACCGCATATTCGGCAGCATCATCCTGCCCCTGATCCGTCCTGCCATTGCGACGGTCGCCGTATTCACCATGGTGCCGATCTGGAACGACCTCTGGTTCCCGTTGATCCTGGCGCCGGGCGACGGCAAGCAGACCGTGACGCTCGGCGTGCAGCAGTTCATCGGTCAATACGTGACCGACTGGAATGCGGTCCTCGCCTCGCTGACCCTGGCCATCGCGCCCATCCTCGTCCTCTATCTCCTCTTCTCACGCTACCTCGTCCGCGGTCTGACGGCCGGGGCGGTCAAGTGAGGCGTGCGTCGCCTCCTCTGCGGATCTGAACCACATGGCTGACGTCTCACTCCACAGCATCGCAAAGTCCTTCGGCACGGCGGAGATCCTGCGCGACATCAACCTGACCGTGGACGACGGAGAGTTCGTGGTCTTCGTCGGCCCCTCGGGCTGCGGCAAGTCCACCCTCCTGCGCATCATCGCAGGGCTCGAGCTGGTGAGCGGAGGCGAGATCCGGATCGGCGGAAGGCGCGTCAACGAGATGCCTCCGGCCGAGCGCAAGATCGCCATGGTGTTCCAATCCTATGCGCTCTACCCGCATATGTCCGTCTACAAGAACATGGCGTTCGGGCTGAAGTTCGCCAAAACCAACAAGGCGGAGGTCGACCGCCGCGTGCGGCAGGCCGCGGAAATCCTGAAGCTGTCGGCTCTGCTCGACCGCAAGCCGAGGGAACTGTCGGGCGGGCAGCGGCAGCGCGTGGCCATTGGCCGGGCCATCGTGCGCGAGCCCAGCGTTTTCCTGTTCGACGAGCCGCTCTCGAACTTGGATGCGGCGCTGCGGGTCAACACACGGCTCGAGATTGCCAAGCTCCATCGGGACCTCGGGGCGACGATGATCTACGTCACCCACGACCAGGTCGAGGCCATGACCCTGGCTTCCAAGATCGTCGTCCTCAACCATGGGCGCATCGAGCAGGTTGGGGCTCCGCTCGAGCTCTACCGGCACCCCCGCAACCTGTTTGTGGCGGGCTTCATCGGCTCCCCTCGGATGAACTTCATCAAGGGCCAGGTCCTCGGGCTGGACGATACCGGTGCGACCATCGCCTTTGCCGGGGCGCAGGCCGAGGTTCGCACGAGGCCCGGGGCACTGAAGGCGGGAGACGAAGTCACCGTTGGCGTAAGACCCGAGCACATGGCGGAGAGGGCGGCGGAAACCATCGCGCTCCAAGGCCGGATCGATGCGGTGGAGAGACTGGGCGAGGCAAGTTTCGTCTATATGCGTCTCGACGGGGGTGAGGATGTGATCGTGCGAGCCCCCGGCGATGAGCCCGCGGTGCCGGGCGAGCGCTTCACAGCCTATCTGTCCCGCGAGGCACTGCATGTCTTCGATGCCGCCGGCCAGGCCGTGATACCGACTTCCCGTTCCATGCTCTAAGGGATTAGAGTGGATCGTGGCGACGTCATGAGATGCTCGTGGCCACAAGCCGACATGTGCCGAGCCGAGCCCTGACAGAGCGAGGCTTCCCGAGCATCCGAACACGGCATGCTCGACCAGATCAGGGATGGACCGCCAATGAGCGCCGATAACGCTACGCTGAAAGAGAAGCTGCTGGACCAGTGGCAGAAGATTGCGGTCGATCTCGTGAGGGAAGGAGTGCCTGCCGAAGTGGTCTTTGAAACCATGCTCACCGTCGGACTTGCCGGCCAGGTGGAAATCTACGGCAAGGATGGCGCGGCAACGAAGCTCGCCGCGATAGCGCAACAGCTCTCGGAACAGGCAAGGCAGGAGGCCGAGGCCCTGCGCGAGGCATCGTCCGCGACGAAGAACTGAACTGACGCCGGTACTGTAAGGACGACAAGAACGATGGTTCATGCTGAAGCCGCGGCTGCCGCTCTGCTCAAGGAGCACGATGACCGGACGCCGTTCCACTCCATCCGTGCCGATTATTCAATCGATGACCTGGACGATGCTTACGAGATCCAGGCAAGCCTCGTCAGGCGCCTTCGCGAGCGAAACAATGCGGACATCGCAGGATACAAGATCGGCCTGACCTCTCCGCGCATGCAGACCATGTGCGGCATTCCGCATCCTATCGGCGGCTCCGTTCTCCGAAACCGCGTGCATGCCTCAGGAGGCGAGGCCCTGCTGTCCGATTTCGTTCATCTCGGGGTCGAGTGCGAGATTGCCGTTCGGATCGGTCGCGATCTCAGCGACGGATACCTGCCTTCCACCGTCGGGGAAATGGCAGAGGCCATCGCCGGCATCGCTCCGGCACTTGAGCTCGTGGAGGATCGCCAGGCGGACTACAAGTCTCTCGACATGCTCACGCTGGTTGCCGACAATTCTTGGAATGCCGGTGTCGTTCTCGGCGAATTTCGCGAGAGCTGGCCCGATTTGGAGGCCGTCGAGGGCGTCGTCGAGCGGAACGGCGAGGTTCTCGACCGGGGGCACGGCCGTGACGTGATGGGGCATCCTTTCGTGCCCCTGCTTTGGCTTTGCCGGCACCTTGCTAAGCGCGGGAACGCCTTACGGGCCGGCGATATCGTGATGACGGGCAGCATGACCCCGACGTATTTCCCTTCCTCGGACGAGTCGATCCGCTTCTCGCTCGGCTCCTTAGGGGCCGTCGAATACCGGTTCAAGGCTCGGGACTGACAGGGCAATCGCCTCAGGTCCGGGTCAAGTCGTCCGGGCTCTGGACCAGCACGAAACCCACGTCAGTCATGGACAAGGGAGCCGAGGAGTGTTTTCCGCCTTTTCACCCGTCCTTGTATCTGCAACAGATCGTTGGATCCCTCATGCCTTTCCTGTCCCGTGGAGATAATCCATGTTCCTGACCAACCAAGACGTGGCCGAGCTGACCGAGTGGCGGCGCAAGCTGCACCGAATGCCGGAATTGTCCGGGCAGGAGGCGGAGACGGCGCAGGAGGTTCAGGCCTTCCTGTCGACGACGGGCCCGGATCGGATCATGTCAGGGCTCGGCGGGCATGGCGTTGCGGCAATCTATGATGGCCGGGAGCCGGGGCCGACGGTGATGGTCCGGGCGGAACTCGACGGCCTTCCGATCGAGGAGATATCGGATATTCCCCATCGCTCGGCCGTCCCGGGGAGGGCGCATCTGTGCGGCCATGATGGACACATGGCCGTTCTCGCCGCCCTGGCGCGGGGGCTGGGCCGCCAGCGCCCTCAGCGCGGACGCGTGGTCCTGCTGTTCCAGCCGGCCGAGGAGGATGGGTCCGGAGCCGCCGCGGTCGTGGCTGATCCGAATTTCCTCGACATCAAGCCGGATCTTGCCTTCGCGTTGCACAACCTGCCCGGAATGCCCCTCGGGCGGGTCGCTCTCGCCGAGGGGCCAGTAAACTGCGCCTCGCGGGGAATGAGCATCACCCTCACCGGGAAGACGGCCCATGCCTCGATGCCTGAATTCGGAGTCTCGCCAGTCCATGCGGCGGCGAAACTAATGCCGGCGCTCACGGGCCTTGGTGGCGGGACGGTCTTCGAGGAGGGGTTCGCCATGGTGACCGTGACCCACGCCAGAATCGGCGAGCCAGCCTTCGGCGTCGCGCCGGGACGGGCCGAAATCTGGGCCACGCTGCGGACGCTGACCGATGCCGGGATGGATGATCTCTGTGCAAGAGCGGAGGGGCTGGCGACATCGGTTGCCCGGGAGAGCGGCCTCGGCATCGAAACCGCCTATCACGACATCTTCCACCATTGCGAGAATGCGCCCGAAGCCGTTGCCCAACTGCGCCGCGCTCTCGATCTTGAAGGCATCCCTTACGACAGGGGCGATCTGCCGATCCGTGCCTCGGAGGATTTCGGGCGTCTCGGCCAGAACGCTCCGGCGGCGATGTTCTTCCTGGGGGCAGGCGAGAAGCATCCGAGCCTCCACAACCCCGACTACGATTTTCCGGACGATCTGATCGGAATCGGAGCGCGGGTGTTCATGCGAACCCTGCGCAACATCCTTGGATAAGGCGACGAGCAGAGATGCGGTGGGGTTCTCACGAGGAGACTCCACCGCGAGGAAGACGGCTTGATAAAGGACTAGAGACCCTGATGCCGCTCCGAAGCCGGAGCGAGAGGCTCGTCCAATCCCGCATTCAGGTGACCGGTGGCCCACATCGCCGCCTGGGTCCGGTTGGCTGCGCCGATCTTCCGAAGAATGGTCTTCACGTGCACTTTGACCGTCGCCTCGGCAACGTCGAGCCTGCGCGCGATGATCTTGTTCGGCGCGCCTTCCATCAGACAGCGCAGGATCTCGGCTTCCCTGTTCGAGAGCTTGTGAGCTTTCGTATCGAGCAGCCTCACCGGTGCGGCCGCGGCCGAATCATCAGGCTGATGTTTACGGCTGCGGGATGCTTGGGAAAGCAGCTCAAGTGCCAGCCCGGCCGGGACGAAGGTTTCGCCCAACGTCACCAGTTCAAGCACCTTGACGAGGGCAGCCTGGCTGATGGTTGTCGTGCAGAGGCCGTCCAGGCCCGCCTCGTAAACCCGGAACAATTCCTTGGGCTCGAGATCGTCAGCAAGGGCGACCACTCGTGCCGCTGAGCATCGGGCCTTCACGGCCGAAACAATATCCGCCAACTCATCGGCGGAACGGCTTTCCCCAATGATGAAGAGAAGAGGCGCGGCGTCGGCGGGAACGGATGGAACGGACCTGTACTCGACAATCTCGTCGGAGACGAGGAAGCATGTGTCTGCAAGCATCTGTGTGATACCTGCGCGAATAACCGAGTTCTTGCAGATCAGGAGAGTTTTCACGTGCTGGCCCGGAGCATTGATCGATGAAAGCATATGTTCTCCAAAGCTACTGTCAATTCTTATCAGCCGTCCTGCCGTCACTTGCCATCGTTGAATGAGTCACAGGCGAGCGTCGTTTGGATTCGATATGATTTGAATGGTGGAGCGCGACGGCGGGATACGCAAAGCGCAAGAAGCTTGGCTTTAACGCAGAAGCTGGCAAATGGTTCCTCTAAAGGACTACTTCCATTTGCGTTTTATTGAGGCGCGATGTGGCTCTGGCCAAAGCTTGCCGCCTCTGTGTACAGGAGAACTTTCTGGGTAATGTCATATCGTTTATATTTGTTGCCGCTTGGACGGCGCGGGAAAGAGCGGATCGGTTCTGGAATATCGTGGTGACGTCGAGTTGTGCGGAAGCAAAGCGAAAGCATGCCGAAATGCTCGGCCGCCGGAGTGCCGCACCTGATGGATTGACCCGGTTGAAGCCCGTCGGCCGGTCTACTGCGCGTTCGACTTATCGGAGCGCGATCCTGTCGTCTCGACGAGACAGACGAGAACGAAGATGGCCAGGACGACGATCATCTCGGCTCCTTGCGTGACCCATGCAGGCGCATCGCTCAAGAAAAGGAGCGTCAGACCGGATGTGATGAGTGCGAGGAGAGTGCCTGAAATCAGCATAGCTGTGATCCATCGATCGTAGGGCGGTGTTTAACTCGGCTTTTCTGAACGGAGCCTGTACAGAACGGCTCTCCCACTCGCGAGCGGGCTTCCGAGACCCGATAAACGCTCCGGCCCGGGCAGGAAGATCAGAGTGTGTTCTGAAGAGCAGCCTGCGTTGTCGGATCGGGTCCGAACTCCTCCCCGTATTCGACCGCGAGAAGTGCTGCCAATCGGGTGCGTGCGCGGTTGACGCGGCTCTTTATCGTGCCGACCGCAACGCCGCAGATTTCCGCCGCCTCCTCGTAGGAGAGCCCCTGCGCTCCTACGAGGAGCAGGGCCTCCCGCTGATCGATGGGAATCCGCGCCAGGGCCTTCCTGAAATCCTCGAAGTCGAGGCGGGAACCTTGTTCTGGCGGGGCTGACAGACGGGCGGCGTAGGACCCGTCCGCATCCTCGACTTCGCGCCGCCGACGACGGTATTCGGAGTGAAACAGGTTGCGCAGGATGGTGAAGAGCCAGGCGTTGAGATTCGTGCCGGGCTCGAACCGGTCGATCTTCGCGATCGCGCGCGTAAGGGTATCCTGTATCAGATCGTCGGCACGGTCGGCGTTGTTGGTCAGGGAAATGGCGAAGGCGCGCAATTGCGGAACCGCTGCCAGAATCTCGTCGCGGAGGGATGGGTCCAAGGTCAATGGAGAGACCTCCGTGCCGCTTTCGGATCGATCAGGGCGAGAAGCCGATCCGGCACCGGCTCACGCAGCGCCTCGTCGTAAAGCTTTCGCAGTTCCTGTCCGATCCTGTCCTGGACCGAGCGATCGAGCTTGACCTCCGGCGCAAGCATCTGCCCACAGCGCAAAGGGGGCTGCGGCCGGGAGCACGGGGTCTTCTCATCCTCGTCATCGCACATGGGAAGTCTCGCTGCCCAAGTTCCACCGTGCGCCTTCAACCGATTAACTTATGTTAGGTTCCAGTAGAATCTCCGCCGGAATTGCGGTCGTGACAGATGACTTTGCGGGCTTGAGAATGAAGTCCATGACGAAGCCGCATCGGCCCGCGATTTGTGGAACGATGTTGCGGCTGCCGAGCAGTATTGGGCTGAGATCCCGCCGCTATCCAGCCGGGTTGATCAGTCTCTCAACAGCGAGAGCGATCTATTGTGTTCCCGGAGGCATGATGTAAGGCACATCCTCGGGACCGGGCGGAGGTTCGTTCTCAGGAGCATCGCGCCCAGGGCTGGAGGGCTCGTCAGCTGGAACTTTGGGCATCGGGTCGATGGTGGGCAGGGGCGAAGGCGTGTCTGTCTGCGGGGTGTCGGACATAATGACTCGATCCAGGTAGGTTGCCTTTGGCAAATCGCCGCGGCCGAATGCGTTCCCTTCCTAATTGCTCGGTGCGATCGCCAGAGGCGGAACGTCGGTGGCAAACGGAAAGGCCGCGCCTGGTCCTTGAGATAGACCTAGGCGCGGCCCCGGCCCGTTTCTGCCCCACGGGAGACCCTGGGCTAAGAGCCAACCTTGACAGGAATGGGGCACTGGTGGCGCAAAAGTTAATTCTGTTCCTGGGTAAGGTCGCGAGCAGGATCTCATTCCTCTCGCAAGGTCGTGTCGCGACGAGAGAGTCTTCCCTCACCAGCGTCATAAAGCGCCTTCAGACCGTGGCGGAATGTGGGGTAGCGAAGCGTTCCGCCCAGATCCGTCTTGATGCGCGTGTTCCGGATCCTCTTATTGTCCTCATAGAAGGAGCGGGCCATCGGGGTCAAATCGGCCTCTTCGAATGGCACCTCGGGAGGAGGGGGACAGCCGAGGAGCTGGGCTGCATAGGTGATGACATCCTGGGGAGGTCCGGGCTCGTCGTCCGCCACGTTGTAGATCGTGTTTCTGCTTGGGCGCTCCATCGATGACAGAAGGACCTGCGCAATATCGTCCACATGGATGCGGTTGAACACCTGTCCTGGCTTGACGATGCGCTGGGCGGTGCCGTCTGCGATCCGTTGGAGGGCGTTGCGACCGGGGCCATAGATGCCGGCGAGACGAAAGATCTGGATGGAGAGGCTGGCCCTCTCCCCAAGCGCGAGCCATTGCCGCTCGGCGGCAAGACGGTGTCGGGATCGGGGCGTGCCAGGATCGGGCGGAGATCGTTCATCGATCCAACCGCCCTGCGCATCGCCGTAGACCCCGACTGTTGAGAGATAGCCGATCCAGCGCAGGCGAGACGAGGACGCGATGTGGGCTGCAAAGCGCCGCAACACGGGATCCTCTCCTCCGGTCGGGGGCACGCAGACGAGGAGGGCGTCTGCAGCGTCGAGCTGGTCGGGAATGCGAGGATCGAAATCCGTGTCGCTGAAGCCATAAGTCGAAGGCCCGGAGCTCTCGAACGGCTGGGAATCCTCCGGGGAGCGGGATGTGCCGGAGATCCGCGCAAAGCGGTCCCCGTAGGCGCCGATGAACCGGCGCGCTGTGTAGCCGAGGCCGAAGATAAAGAGATTCATGCGGACGCGGCCGTGGAAAACCCGGACACGGCTTTGGACCAGGCGCGAAGCCACCCGAGACCGTCCTCGGTTCTTCCGCGCGGCTTGTACTCGGCGCCTATCCAGCCACCGTATCCGATCCGCTCGAGAGTCCGGAGGATCTCCGGGTAATTGACCTCACCCTCGTCGGGTTCTGCGCGGCTGGGCACGGCTGCGACCTGCACATGCCCGATGAGCTCGAGATGCGTCTCGAGTCTTCGGATCAGATCTCCTTGCGTGATCTGGATATGATAGCAGTCGAACATGATCTTCACGTTCGATCTGCCGACCTTCTCGATGATCGATGACGCTTGCTCGATGCGGTGGAGAAAATAGCCTGGTTTGTCGCGGTGGTTGATCGGCTCGATGAGGATGGTCATCGAAGCTTGAGCAGCCCTGTCGGCTGCTGCTTTCAGGTTCGCGACGAATGTCTGCTCGGCCCGCACCAAATCGTCCGGCGCCACCGCTCCGGCCATGCAGTGAACGGAGCTCGCGCCAATCGCGGTACCGTATGAAAGAGCCTGTTCCACAGCCTGCTGGAACTCGCCTTCGCGGCCGGGCAGGGCTCCCAGGCCGAAATCGCCCGCAGCGGCATTGCCGACCGGCGTGTTCAGTCCGAGCATCGTCAGCTCGCTTCGTGAGAGAGCACTGCGCATCTCCGGGGCCGGCACTTGGTAGGGCCAGTGCATTTCGACGCCTGTAAAGCCCGCAGCCGCGGCTGCGGCAATCCGCTCGGTCTCGGAAAGCTCGGTGAAAAGGAAGCCTAGATTCGCTGAAAAGCGGTGCATCGGTCTGTCCGGGTGGGGAAGGGGCTGGCTCCGGTATCGAGGAATACCACGATAGCAATTGTGATGGGTCCGACCTTATGTTGCAATACGCGCTGCTCGGCCTGTCGCTTGGAAGAGCAGGGCCGTTGGCGGGATGATCCAGAGAGGCACTGACGATGCTGCTTGGCGTGATTGCGGACGATTTTACCGGAGCGAGCGACATCGCCAACACGATCGCCAAGGGGCACGGCCCTGAGGGCGGCCTCCGGACGGTCCAGTATTTGGGAATCCCCTCGACGGTTGCGTCTCCCGAGGTCGAGGCCGGCGTCATCTCCCTGAAAAGCCGCTCGATTCCGGTGCGCGAGGCCGTGTCCCAGTCCCTCGCTGCTCTGGACTGGTTGCTGGCGCAAGGATGCCGGCAGATCATCTTTAAATACTGCTCGACCTTCGATTCGACACCCGAGGGCAATATCGGGCCTGTCGCCGAGGCCCTGGCGCAGCGCCTCGGCGTGAAGGGCGTGATCGCCTGTCCGGCCTTTCCGGAGACGGGGCGCACCATCTACAAGGGCCATCTTTTCGTGGGCGACCGCCTGCTGAACGAGTCCGGCATGGAGAATCATCCGCTCAACCCCATGACGGATGCGAACCTCCGACGGTGGCTGGCGCTGCAATGCAAGGAGCCGGTCGGGCTCGTGGACTGGTCCGTCGTGCGCGAAGGGGCCGGGGCGATCCGAAGCGCCCTTGAAACGATGGCCGAGCAGGGACAGCGTCTCGTCATCGTGGACGTGCTGACCGATGACGATCTCCTCGCCATCGGCAAAGCCAGCGCCGAAACGGCGCTCCTGACCGGCGGCTCCGGCATCGCCCTCGGCCTGCCGCGCAACTTCATCGGGGCAGGACTGGCCAAAGGCGGGCGGCCGCAGGTGGCACCCGTCGATGGATCCTCGGCGATCCTGGCCGGCAGTTGCTCGCGCGCAACCCTGAAGCAGATCGAAGTGCACGCGAAGGATCACCCGACCCTTGCAATCGACGTGAATGACGTGATGAGCGGCAGGCTGTCCGCGGAGGACCTTGCCTCCTTCCTGGAGCGGAATGCAGGGCAGGCACCGCTCGTCTACTCTTCGGCCCAGCCGGAGCAGGTCGCGGCCTATCAGCGGAAGTACGGACGCGAAGACGTCGCGCACAAGCTGGATGGCATCTTTGCCATGACCGCCAGGCGGCTGTTCGATGCCGGCATGCGCCGCATCGTGGTCGCCGGCGGAGAAACCTCGGGAGCCGTCGTGTCGGCCCTCGGAATCGCGTCATTCCAGATCGGACCGGAGATCGATCCCGGTGTGCCGGTCCTCGTAGCAGCAGACGGAAAACAAATCGCCATGGCCCTCAAGTCCGGCAACTTCGGCGCACCCGACTTCTTCAGCAAGGCGCTGAAGGCCATGTCCGGGCCGGCGTGAGGAGCACGTCATGAGCGACGAGACCCGCCTGCGCGAAGCCATCGCCCGGTACGGAGCGATCCTTTACCAGCGCGGGCTTGCGCACGGAACGGCCGGCAACATCTCGGTGCGTCTGGACGATGGCAGCATTCTCGTGACGCCCACCAATTCATGCCTTGGCTTTCTCGACCCCGGACGCATATCCAAAGTGGGGAATGACGGGACAGTGCTTGCAGGCGATCCGCCGTCGAAGGAAGCCTTCTTTCATCTCGCCGTCTATCAGGAGCGGCCTGCGGCTCAGGCCATCGTGCACCTTCACTGCACCCATTCGGTTGCCGTTTCCTGCCTGTGCCACGAGGACACGGGGAATGTTCTGCCGCCCCTCACCGCGTACCACGTCATGCGAATCGGGAAGCTGCCGCTGGTACCCTATTTCCGGCCAGGAGACCGCGCCCTGGCGGAAGCGGTTCGAAACGCGGCGCGCGACCATGCCGCCATGCTGCTGGCCAATCACGGCCCCATCGTTTCAGCCAGATCGCTGGAGGAGGCGGTCTACAACAGCGAGGAGTTGGAAGAGACGGCGAAGCTGTTCTTCCTCATTGGAAATCGCCCTTCGCGGCCGCTCACATGCGAGGCCGTCGAGGAATTGAACAGAGTGTTCCCCAGTTGAAAGGGTCGTCCGCTCACGCGGGCTGAAACCCGCTTGAACACGCGCCGGGATCAATCGGAGGTTCGGATCCAGTTGATCGTGGGCTTCTCGCGCCACATGGAGCGTTCGAGATAGGTGCTGACGATGTGCTGAACCCGCGCGAGCGATGTTTCGTCCTCGGCTTCCACCACCAGCATCAGCGCGTGCCTTGCCGTCTGCAGGGAGCAGTGCCCAAAGCCGAACTCGGCTCGTCCTTCTCGGGCGGAATAGCTTGCCGGAACCTCCTGGGAGAGGTGCTTGCAGAGCTGAGCCAGGTAGCGGTCGGGCACCATCGTGCCGACACTTGCTTCCGATCTCAGTACTGCCATGGATCCCATTCCTGCGAGGTCCTGAATCGACGAAGGCGCCGTTCAGAGCTGTCCATTGCAAGATGCCTCATGGCTGGCCTGAAACTCAACTAGAAAATCGTTGACCACATGTCCTGCGCATCTTCATGTTGTATCGTTTTAGTCATGCGCATCGGACCTCCTGCTGCTGCAGATAATCCGGGACGGCGGCGGCTGCCATGGGAGGCGCGTAGAGGTAGCCTTGCGCCTGGGTGCAGCCTTTCTCGCGCAGGAAGCTCGCCTGTCCTGCGGTCTCGACACCCTCGGCAACGACGTTCATGCCCAAACCCCGTCCGAGCTGGATGACGGCCAGAACGATGGCGGTGCTGTCCGCATCATTCTCGAGATCCCGCACGAAGCCCTGGTCGATCTTGATGTCGTCGATGGGAAACTGCTTGAGATGGAGAAGGGAGGCATATCCCGTTCCGAAATCGTCGAGGGCGATTCTGACTCCGCTCTCGTGAAACTGCCGGAGTGCCGTGACCACATGGGGGGCATTGCGCCCGAGGAAGACAGTCTCGGTGATCTCCACCTCGAGACGCTCGCTCGGGACGCCCGCGTCATGGAGAATGTCGAGGAACCGCTTCGCCAAACCGACCCAATTGAATTGGGCGGTCGAGAGATTGACGGCGATCCGACCGCAATCCACGCCGGCATCGAGCCAGCGCCTGATATCGGCCGCCACATGCCGGAGAAGGTGTTCTCCGAAGATGACCGAGAGCTCGGAATCCTCGAAGGCCGCCAGGAAGGATGCCGGAGTCAGCAGGCCATGAACGGGGTGGTGCCAACGCGCCAAAGCCTCGAACCCGGTCGTTCTGCCGGTTTTGAGGTCGACCTTGGGCTGGTAGAACGGAACGATCTGCCCGTCGCGCAGAGCGCCCTGGATGTCCCGCGTGATGCTGGTTCTTTCCTCCAGCTGCGCTCTCATGTCGGGGGAGTAGATCTCGGCTCTGCCGCGGCCGAGGGCCTTGGCCGTCCGAAGCGCCAGCCCGGCATCCTTCATAAGGTCCGACGGCTGCCTGTCGTGATCGGGATAGCTCGCAATCCCGATGCTGACCTGACACGACAGGAGATCTCCCTGATGCGCGAACGGGCGCCTCATATCCGTCAGGATGCGGTCGACCATGGCCTGGGCCGCATCTGAAGACGGTGGCTCGGCAAGGATGAGGACGAACTCTCCACCGCCCAGCCTCGCAACGATATCGCAGCTCTCGATCAGAGGATTGAGGCGGTCTGCGGCTTCCTTGATCAGGGCATCGCCGGCGAGATGGCCCATCGTTTCGTTCGTGTTCCTGAGGTCGTCCAGATCGACGAGGAGGAGCGTAAGGCTCGAGCCGTTGCGCTCGGCCTGGGCGAGATCCTGCTCCAGCCGGCTCTGGAAGTAGGCCCGATTGGGAAGCCCTGTCAGCGGATCGTGGCTCGCCGCGCGCCAGATCTTTTCCTCGGAGGCTTTACGTTCCGTGATGTCGACGACGCTCGAAATGATATGGGGCTCGCCGGCGATTTCCAGGGCCATTCCCGCCAGGAGAACGGTCCGGATCGAACCGTCGGCCAGTCGTATCCGCGTCTCGAAGTTGCTGATCTGCCCGTCTTTCCGAATCCGGGCGAGAAAGACGTCCCGATCCCTGGGGTCGGCGTAGAATTCCTGGGTGGTCCGAATGCCGAGAGAACGCTGCGTCGCGCCTACATAGCGGACGGCCGCATCGTTCGTCTCGACGATGGTCCCATCCACTCGGACGACGAGAAGAGGGATGGGAACAGTCTTGAAAAGAGTTTCGAACATCGCCCGGCTGTCGGCGAGCTCGTTCTTCGCGCGCCGCTCGGCCTGCGTGGCGGACCACCCCATGCGCTGCAGGCGGTTCGAACGCGACACCACGAGAAACAGAGCCAGGTTCAGGATGGTCATCAGGAGAATCAGACCGATTGGCGATGATCCGGCAGGCTCGGGAAGCATGTATCCGAAGAGCACCATCACGCTGGACCCGATTCCCGAGGCTATCGTCCAGCGGAATGCGGTCGGGACGGCGAGATAGTAGATCGAAGGCAGCATCAGAACGGCGAAGAGCGCGAGTTCGGTGTGGGAGCTCACGAGGATGGCGACCGCGGCGCCGTTAATCCATTCCCAGGCGATCATGGATCGTTGGGCCTGCCGGAATGTCTTTGCGCGGCTGATGCTCCAGAAGCACACGAGTGCAATCAGCACTACGACGAGGCGTGCCGGAAACGTGGTCTGGAAATTGGACTCTCCGTAGAGGCTCCAGTCGCTGATAAAGAATGCCGCGTTCAGGCACGCGGAGAGAAGAAACAGCAAACGTGTGTGCCGCAGCGTCTCGGGCAGACGCTCCGCCTGGAACGCAGCTTCGCGCTCAGGATCGCGGAATTCCCCGCCGAATGGTGTCAGGCGTTGTGCTGGCATATCTGACACTGTGTTTCATAAGTCTCAAAGTCTCGTTAACGGCAAAGGCGCCGGAAGCACAGCGCTGCTTACGATTCCGGGAGGGATGCGGCGATTTTCTTCGCCAGGGAGCCATGCAGGATCTCCGATGGGGTGCCTGAGGCCTGGACCCGGCCGTTGGCCACGAAGGCCATTCGGTCGGCCAGGCCTGCAACGTCCTCGGGCGTGTGGATCGTCATCAGGATGGTGACAGGACGCTTTCGGCGCAATTCGTCCACCAGTTGCACCATGCTGCGGCGAAGATCTGGGTCGAGGCTGCTGAAGGGTTCGTCGAGAAGGATGAGGGGACGCCCTGAGACGAGGGCTCGCGCCAGCGCCACCCTTTGACGCTGCCCACCCGACATCTCGCCCGGCTTGCGCCGGTCGAATCCCTCCAGCCCCACCGCGGAGAGCGCCTCGGAAACGGATGCCCGCTCCGCACTGCTAAGTCGCAGAGACGGATGCAACCCCAGGGCGATATTCTCGGCCGCGTTCAGGTGCGGAAACAGGTTATGATCCTGAAACACGATAGCGACCGGCCGCTCGGCTGGCTCCAGAGGCAGAAGATCGCGGCCATTCAGCGACAGCTTGCCGCTCTGCGGGTGCTCGAACCCGGCAATCATGTGGAGCAGGGTCGTCTTCCCGCCGCCCGAAGGGCCGATAACCGCGCAGAGGCTCCCTGGCTCCACGGCCAGCGAGTAGTCGGCCGTGAAGTCGGGCCATGTCAGACGACAGTTCTCAATCACCAGCATGGGACAGCCGACTGGAAATATGGGCAAGAAGGAATGCGATCAGGACAATGAACAGGCCGACGGCCGCGGCCTCGTCCAAACGGTAGGATCCGAGTCGCTCGTACAGGAGATATGGGAGCGTGCGAAGCTCAGGGCCGCCAAAGAGGGCGATGATGCCGAAATCGCCGAAGGAGAGCGCCATGGCCAGTGCGAAGCCCGCGCCCATGGGCCGCTTGAGAACAGGCCAGTCCATGATCCGCAGCTTGGCCGTCCCGGTGACGCCGAGCGAAGCCGCAAGACGGCCATAGCGTTCCTCGGCCACCATCAGACGGGGCGCGATGTAGCGGTAGGCGAAAGGAAGGGCGGCAAGGCCGTTGATCAGGGGGAGGAGGATCAGGCCGGCGGTTGCCGGATCGGCCATGCGCCGGACGAGGAGAAAGAGGCCCGCCGTCAGCGCGAAGGGAGGAACCGCCAGCAGGGTGCTGGGGAGGAAATCGTACAAGGCGGCCAGCCGTGGCGAGCGCAGCGCGAATCTCTGGCGCCGCGCCGCCGTTCCCAACGCGAGGGCGAGAAGACAAGCCAGCGTGCCCGCAATCGCAGCTATGGCGAGACTCGTCGCGAAAGCCTGGAGCAGGTCCGCATCCATGACGGCCAGGATGTGCTGCGATCCGCCCAGGACGCTCAATGCAAGCGGCAGGATGAAGAGAGCCCCTATGAAAAGGACGGCGGCATCCATCGCCTTGAGACGGGGATTGCTGGCATCCGGGCGGCGAACGAGGCTGCGGATGGTGTGCGTGCCGGGCGGTCTCACGAAGGCCCAGTTGAGAAGCCCGGTCAGCAAGAGACAGATCACGAGCTGGATCAGGGCGAGCCAGGCGGCACGACCGAAATCCAGGTCGATCTTCAGCGCCTCGTAGATCGCGACCTCGAGCGTAGCGCGGCTAGGGCCACCACCAAGCGCGAGCACGATGGCGAAGCTCTTGAAACACATGAGGAAGACGAGGCTGGCGACACCCGGAATTTCGGCGCGCAGGACAGGCCAATCGAGATGACGGAAGATCTGCCCCGGCGTGAACCCCAAGACCATCGCGAGGCGCCAGTGCTCGGCGGGAACCAGGTGCAGGGCATCCAGCGTGATCCGCGCCACGAAGGGGGCATTCAGAAACACATGCGCGATGAGGATGCCGGGATAGCCGAAGATATTGAAGCCGGTGCTCCAGCCCATCAGGCCCAGAGCATCGGCCAGCCATCCGCTGCGACCATAGATGGCCAATACGGCGAAGACCGCTACGACGGTCGGAATCACCATCGTGGTGCTCAAGGCCGCCAGCACGAGTTCCCGGCCCGGAAAACGGCGTCGTGCGAGGGCAAGGGCCAGGGCGATGCCGAGCGTGAGCGAGAGGACCGTCGAAAGGCTCGCTTGAATGACTGAGAAGGCGAGAATGCGGGCGAGATAGGGGCCGAAGGAGAGAAGGGCGGGCTTCCCTCCATCGACCGTTGCAAGGGCAGTGAAGCCGCCTGCCACGAGAGCCACGATGGCGAGCGCGACCAGGTTCCCGGGATGAGGCGGCTTGAAGCGCATCGGCCGGATCAGCGGGCCGCTGCGTTGAGCCACGCATCGGTGAAGGCGCGGCGGTTCTGCTGCACTTCCTCGGGCGTGAAGAGGAGGGCCTTCTCAGGCTGGACGAGACCCTTGAAAGCCGCCGGCAGACCCGTCTGCGGGGTCTTGGCAGGCATCATCCAGTTTCCCTCCGGCATCGCGGACTGGAACGGTTCGCTGAGCACGAACTCCATGAACTTCTTCGCCAGTTCCGGCTGCTTCGTGGTGCGGGTCATTCCGGCGAGTTCCACATGCAGGTAGTGCCCCTCGGCGAAGGCGGCGGCTTTGTAGTTCTCCTTCTTCTCCGCCACGATGTGGTAGGCCGGAGACGTGGTGTAGGACATCACCATGTCGGCCTCGCCCTTCATGAACAGGCCGTAAGCCTCGGACCACCCCTTGGTGAAGGTGACGATACGCGGCTTCAGCTGCGCCCAGGCCTCTTCGGCCTTGTCGCCGTAGACCTGACGCATCCAGAGCAGAAAGCCGAGACCGGGGGCGCTGGTGCGCGGGTCCTGCAGCACGATCTTGGGCCCGTTCGGGTTCTCGACCAGCTCCTTCAGGCTCTTTGGTGGATTGGACAGCTTGGTGGAGTCGTAGACGAAGGCCAGATAGCCCCAGTCGAAGGGGATGAAGGTCTCATCGGACCATTCGATCGGGAGAGACAAATCGCTCACCTTCACGCCGTGCGGAGCGAAAATGCCGAGAGTCTTGGCTTCCGCGGCGAGGTTCATGTCGAGGCCGACCACCGCATCGGCCTTGGTGTCCTCGCCCTCGAGACGAAGCCGCCCGACCATGCTGCCCGCATCCTCGGACGTGACCCAGACGAGTTCGCAGGCGCAGATCGCCTCGAAGCGTTCCTTGACCGTTTTTCCCGGGCCGTATTTCCCGGCGAAGGAGCTGTAGGTGTAGACCGTCAGGGTCGGCTTGGATTGCGCGTAGGCCGCGCCCGCTGCCACATAGACCGAGACAAGGGTGAAAAGAAGCCGTCGTAACATCAGGGATGCTCCCATGCGTGAGACAAGCCGGATCGGCGGCACAACTTGCACGGGGCGCAGCTTGATCTGCGATGCATGCTCATTCCCTCCGCCGGTATGACCCGGATCAGGTTCGACGGGTCGGCGGCCTTGCCACCTCTCAGCCTCGAAAGAGGCTCCCCGTGAGACATGTTGCTTGTAGAACAGTTGCGGCATTGGAACAAGCATAGCCGCGCATGTATCAGGCGCATGGCGCCGCCGGTGGAATACCGATTGTTGTTCCTCTCCGTTTCTGGTCGGATGAGGCGGGTGTTTCGAGGGAGCTTCCATGGCCGGTTCAGTTTCGACCTACGATGTCGCCGTCATCGGGCTTGGCGCCATGGGAGCGGCAGCGCTCTACCAGCTTGCGAAACGGGGCGTGCGGGCCATCGGGATCGACCGCTTCGCGCCACCCCACGATCGGGGCTCGACCCACGGCGAGACCCGCATCACCCGCCAGGCCATCGGCGAGGGCGAGGTCTATGTGCCGCTGGCGCTCCGCTCCCACGAGATCTGGCGGGAGCTGGAGGCGGAAACCGGCGAGCGTCTCCTGACGCAGAATGGGTGCCTGATCATCGGGTCGGAGGCCTTGCGGGCCGAGGGGAGCGTTCGGGTCGATTTTCTCGCACGGACGCTTCGCGCGGCGCAGCAATACGGCATTCCGCACGAGGTGCTCGATGCGGCCGAGATCCGGCGGCGCTTTCCGCAGTTCAAGGCGCACGAGGGTGAAATCGGCTATCTCGAGCCCGGTGGCGGATACCTCAACCCAGAGCGCTGTGTGGCAGCCCAGCTTGCCCGCGCCCGCGCTCTGGGAGCCACGGTGCGAACCGGCACCGCCGTCGTCTCCATCGCGCAGGGCGGTCATGGTGTCCGGATCGCGACGGATCATGGGGAGATCGAGGCCGGTCAGGCGGTCGTCTCCGCCGGTTCCTGGGCCCCCGCCTTGCTGGGGCCGCCTTTCGACAAGCTGCTCGCGCCGACCCGACAGGTCATGCACTGGTTTCCGGTGCAGGAGGACCTCGCGTCGGCCTGGGTCGGCAGCCCGGTCTTCATCTGGGCGCATGGATCCGGCGCTAGCGACTTCTTCTATGGCTTCCCGTCCCTACCTGGGAGCGGAACCGTCAAGACGGCGGGGGAGCAGTACGACGAGACGGCGGATCCCGATCGGTTCGAGCGGCGCGTCGGGCCGGACGAACCCCGAGCGATGCGCGACAAGCATCTTGCGGGTCGGCTGGAGGGGCTTCGGCCGGATGCAGCCAAGTCCATCACCTGCCTCTACACGGTCACACCCGACTCGAATTTCCTGATCGACCGGCATCCCGACCATGACCGCATCCTGGTCGTGTCTCCATGCTCAGGCCACGGTTTCAAGCACTCGGCCGCCATCGGAGAGGCTGTCGCCCAGCTCATGACGACGGGAGGCAGTGCCGTGGACCTGTCTCCCTTCTCCCTGTCCCGTTTCGTCTCGGTGAATGCAGCCTGAAGTCCAGGATATACTCTCCGTTCATAGAGGTATCCTGAGAAAATACTTCCCCCGCCTTCTTCTTGTTGCCGCCGGCGCCCCATCTAAATATGGCTAAGCTATGCTTGGTTCATTTTAGATCTAGGGCGTCATAGGTTCGACACATGGAAGGCTTGCCGACAGTTTATGCCCTGGCGTGCTTGCTGGCCGTCGCAGCCTGTCTTTCCGTTCTCGGTGTCGGGGCTGTCCGGAGAGCCAACCGCTCCTCAAGAACGCGTGGATCATCGAAGCAGGGGCCGCAGACGGCATTCACGATCTCCGATCCCACCAGTCCCATCGGGCATCTTGCCGGCACGTTCGGCGAAATGGCGGCCAAGCTCGGCCTGGGAGAGCCCGAGCGTGCCAGGATCATGCGCGCTCTGCGCGAAGGCGAAGAGCGCCTGCAGGTGGCCCAGGACGTCGCCGGGCTTGGAGTCTGGGACTGGGATCATCTGTCCGGCAGGATCGCCTGGTCGCCCCAGATGTTTCGCGTCACGGGCCTGTCTCCTGAACTGGGAGAGACCGATCTCCTTTCCGCATGGCTCAATGCCCTCCATCCCGAAGACAGGGGACGAATGGAACGGGAGGTGATGCACCTTTTGCGCAGTCTGCAGCCCTTGACCGCCGAATATCGGATCATCGATTCGGACGGGTCGCTGCGCTGGCTCCTGATGCGGGCTCAATCCCTTCCGGATGACGCCGGCAAACCGCTTCGCACGGTGATCGTCAATCTCGACATCACGCCAAGCAAGGAGAGCGAGGCGCGCGAGCGGTTTCTTCTCGCACTGAGTGATCGAATCCGGGACCTCGTACGGCCTGGCGAGATCCTGGCGACGGTGACGGAATCCCTCGGTCGGCACCTGAGCGTCTGCCGCCTGGGCTATGGGGAGGTCAGCGCTTCCACGATGGTTCTGACGCCTCTGGCCGACTGGCATGTCGACGGTCTGCCCGTCGACAGGAAGCCATATGCTCTGACCTCCTTCGGACCCGTTCTCGGAGACGAGTTGAGGGCCGGCCGCACCGTGGTCGTCGGCAGCATCGCTTCCGATCCGAGGATCGAGGGTTGCCGCGGCGCCTTCATGGCGATCCAGGTCGCGGCCTTCATCTGTGTCCCCCTGGTCAAGGAAGGACAATTGCGAGCGGTGCTCTATGCTCAGAGCACCGCGCCCCGTCACTGGCCGCCATGTGAGATCGAGCTATGCCGCGACGTTGCGGAGCGGGCTTGGGCCGCCTTCGAGCGGGCACGCTCCAATGCCCGCCAGAACCTGCTCATCAACGAGCTGAACCACCGCGTCAAGAATACGTTGGCGACGGTACAATCCATCGCGGCCCAAAGCTTCAAGTCCGGGCAGTCGAAGGCTGCGCAGGAGGCTTTCGAAGCCCGCCTGTTCGCGCTGTCGAAAACTCACGACGTCCTGACTCGTGAGAACTGGGAAGGCGCTAACCTCTACGACATCGTGGCCGAGGCGATGGCGCCCTACGCCAAGGATCATGCCGAGCGCTTCAGGATCGCCGGCGAGCCCCTGCAGCTTCGGCCGCGCATGGCTCTGACGCTTGCGATGGCAATGCACGAGCTTTCGACGATTGCGGCCAAATACGGCGCGTTCTCCACCGAAACCGGTCATGTGGATGTCCGTTGGCATGTGGACGGGGCGGGTGATGTCAGGCACCTGATCCTGCACTGGCAGGAGTGGGGCGGCCCTCAGGTTCAGGTGCCGACCCGCAAAGGCTTCGGCTCCCGTCTGATCGAGCTCGGACTGACGCGCGAACTCGGCGGCGAGGTCGATCTCGATTACCGCTCCGACGGCCTTGTCTGCGCGTTTCGCATTCCGCTGCCCGATAAGGAAGAGGGCGGAACCGACGATATTCTGGGCCTCGCCTGACGCAGGAGATGAGGAACGGCTTACCTTCTCGCCCGTTCTGAAACCACACCAGGAACAGGTCATGCCCTTGCTAGAACATGGTCCCTTGAACGAGCGCACGGTGCATCTTTGCATCGACATGCAGCGCATCTTCTCGACGGAAGGCCCGTGGCCCACGCCTTGGATGGAGCGTGTGCTTCCGACAGTGGAGCGGATCGTCGAGCGTTTCCCGGAAAGGACGGTCTTCACGCGCTTCATCACGCCGGAGCGCCCGGAGGACATGCCCGGCACCTGGCGCCAGTATTACGAGCGCTGGCGCGAGACGACCCGGGAGCGCCTGGATCCGCACATGCTGGATCTGATGCCTCCTCTGGCGCGGTTCGTTCCTCCGGCGACCGTTATCGACAAACCGGTCTATTCCGCTTTCGCCGGCCACAAGCTGGCTGAGCTTCTGCACCACAGAGGTGCGGATACTCTCGTGGTGACCGGTTCCGAGACGGATGTTTGCGTCCTTGCCACCGTGCTGGGAGCCGTGGATCACGGTTACCGGGTCGTGATCGTCGCCGACGGCTTGTGCAGTTCGTCGGACGAGGGGCACGATACGCTCCTCGCCCTCTACAGCAAGCGGTTCAACCAGCAGATCGAGACCGCTGACAGCGAGACGATCCTCTCATCCTGGCGGGAATGAGGGCAGGGGCCGACGGTGCCGTGCTACCTGCGCGGTCCCTTGTCCTTCCCGGATGTCTGAGCGAGGCTCGCGCGCCGCAGGGCATCCGCGAGGGCTCCGCCGGAAGATGCCTGCGCACTCTGCCCGGCCGGCTTCCTGTCGCCGCCGGAGTTGCGCGCCTTCTGGAAGGACTGGCGGTTCTCGTCGCCACGGCCTGCCGGCCGCTTCTCGACCGGGTCTCCCATGCGCATGGTCAGGGAGATCCGTTTGCGAGGCTTGTCGACTTCGAGCACTTTCACGCGCACGATGTCGCCGGGTTTCACGACGTCGCGCGGATCCTTCACGAAGGTGTCCGACAGGGCGGAGATATGCACCAAGCCATCCTGGTGGACGCCCACATCCACGAAGGCCCCGAAGGCGGCCACGTTGGTCACCACGCCTTCCAGCATCATGCCCGGCGTCAGGTCGTTGATCGTCTCGACGCCCTCCATGAAGGTCGCCGTCTTGAATTCCGGACGAGGGTCGCGGCCGGGCTTTTCCAACTCGCTCAGAATGTCCCTGACGGTCGGAACGCCGAACTTCTCGTCCGTGAAGCTCTCGGGCCTGAGCTTCTTCAGGACTCCGCCATTGCCGATGAGAACCTTGATGTCGCTTTTCGTCGCTTCGAGGATCCGGCGCACGACGGGATACGCTTCCGGGTGGACGCCGGATGCATCCAGCGGATCGTCTCCATTCGGAATGCGGAGGAAGCCCGCCGCCTGCTCGAAGGTCTTCGGACCGAGACCCGACACCTTGGTAAGAGCCTTGCGCGTCTTGAAGGGGCCATTGGCATCGCGGTGCGCGACGATGTTCTGCGCAACCCACTCGCCCAGCCCCGACACCCGCGCGAGCAGGGGAGCGGAGGCGGTGTTGAGATCCACGCCGACCGCGTTCACGCAGTCCTCAACCACGGCATCGAGGGAGCGTGAGAGCTTGTACTCGGCAAGGTCGTGCTGATACTGCCCGACGCCGATCGATTTGGGGTCGATCTTTACGAGCTCTGCCAGCGGATCCTGCAGGCGCCGTGCGATCGAGACGGCCCCGCGCAGCGACACGTCGAGATCGGGTAGTTCCTGGCTTGCATAGGCGGATGCGGAATAGACCGAGGCGCCTGCTTCCGAAACCATGATCTTGGTCAGCTTCAGGTCCGGGTGCTTCGAGACTAGTTCCCCGGCGAGCTTGTCGGTTTCACGGGAGGCGGTGCCGTTGCCGATGGCGACGAGCTCGACCTTGTGGATTCGGCACAGGCGGGCAAGCGTCGCGATGGATTCGTCCCATTGCCGCCTGGGTTCGTGCGGATAGATGGTGTCCGTCGCCACCACCTTGCCGGTGGCGTCCACCACCGCGACCTTGACGCCCGTGCGGTAGCCCGGGTCGAGACCTAGGGTCGGGCGGGTTCCGGCGGGTGCGGCCAGAAGCAGATCGCGCAGATTGCCCGCGAAGACCTTCACGGCCTCGTCCTCGGCGAGCTGCCAGAGGCGCATCTTCATGTCGAGCTCGATCGAGAACCGCAGCTTCGTGCGCCAGGCCCAGCGCACGGTCTCCAGAAGCCAGCGGTCGCCTGGGCGGCCTTTGTCCTCGATGCCGAAGGTCAGCGCCGTGCGGCCCTCGTAGGAGCTGACATAGCCCGGCTCGGCACTGTTCGGGTCCTCGTCCATGCGAAGATCGAGGATCTCCTCCTTCTCTCCGCGGAAGAGGGCCAGGATCCGATGCGACGGCAGCTTGGTGAGCGGCTCGGAGAAGTCGAAATAGTCGGCGAACTTCGCCCCATCCACCTTCTTGCCCTCGCGAACCGTCGAGGTGAGGCGGCCGCGCTGCCAATAGGTCTCGCGAAGGGCTCCCAAAAGTTCCGCGCTCTCTGCGAAGCGCTCCACCAGAATGGCCCGGGCACCCTCCAGAGCGGCTTCGGGTGTCGCGATGTCCTTGTCCGTGTTGACGAAGCCCGCGGCGGATTCCTTGGGGTCGCGGCTGGGGTCGGTGAGCAGGAGGTCGGCCAGGGGCTCGAGCCCGGCTTCCTTTGCGATCTGCGCCTTGGTCCTGCGCTTCGGCTTGTAGGGAAGATAGAGATCTTCCAGGCGCGCCTTGGTGTCGGCGGTGTTGATCTGCTGGGCCAGCTCGTCCGTCAGTTTGCCCTGCTC
Source organism: Microvirga sp. GCM10011540 (assembly GCF_042650665.1). Taxonomy (NCBI): domain Bacteria; kingdom Pseudomonadati; phylum Pseudomonadota; class Alphaproteobacteria; order Hyphomicrobiales; family Methylobacteriaceae; genus Microvirga; species Microvirga sp. GCM10011540. The sequence goes on from NZ_JBHSBQ010000005.1 coordinate 505,959, forward strand.
GCGAATGCTGTCGAGGATCGTCTTGCGGCGGTCCTCGAGCTCGCGCAGATAGCGCAGGCGCTCCTCCAGGGTGCGCAGCTGCGCATCGTCCAGCGTGCCGGTCACTTCCTTCCGGTAGCGAGCGATGAAGGGCACCGTCGCCCCGCCGTCGAGCAGGTCGATGGCGGCCTTCACCTGCCATTCCTGAACATTCAGTTCGCTGGCGATGCGCTGACCGATGGATAACATGACAATCTCCGACTGAGCCGAGGCGCGGCTTCTACGGTGCCAGGCATCCCCTGGTCAACTGGAGGCAGACTGCCGCAGGGGAATGCCATTGCGGGGAAATTCCCCTTGGCGAGGCGCAGCTTGGAGGATAGACCGTCCGGCCCCGTCAGCCCGATTTCGAGAGATCTCCATGCCTTCCGCCACCAACGATCTGTCCATCGGAATCGACTTCGGCACCAGCAATACGGTCGTCGCGCTTGCGGATTCCCGAGGACGCGTCGAAGCCCTGACATTCGACCACAGGGGCAGCGACCTCAAGGTCTATGTCACCGCCCTGTGCTTCTGGGACGAGCGCCATGGAAACGGCGTCCGGACCGAGGTCGAGGGCGGGCCTTGGGCCATCGATCAGTTCCTGGAGGGCCTGACGGCGCATCGCTTCATCCAGTCCTTCAAGACCTTCGCGGCGAGCCAGTCCTTTCAGGAAACCCGGATCTTCCGCGAGCGATACCGGTTCGAGGATCTTCTGAGCACCTTCCTGCGCACCCTGAAGCGGCACGGAGGCGAAAGGTTCGATCTCTCTGCCGGCAATGTGGTGATCGGCCGGCCGGTGCAATTCGCCGGGACCCATCCGGACGATGCCCTCGCCATGAGCCGCTACCGGGCTGCTTTCAGCAAACTGGGGGCGGACCACGCCCACTACGTCTACGAGCCTGTGGGGGCGGCCTTTTTCTATGCCCAACAGCTGAACCACGATGCGACGGTTCTGGTGGCGGATTTCGGCGGCGGCACGAGCGATTTTTCCGTCATGCGTTTCTCGCGCGCCAGCGGCGTTCTTCGCGCCGAACCGCTGGGGCATGCCGGTGTCGGCATCGCCGGAGATGCCTTCGACTACCGGATCGTCGATCAGGTCGTCTCGCCCCGGCTCGGCAAGGGCGGGAGCTACCGCTCCATGGGCAAGGTCCTGTCGATCCCGAACCATTACTACGCCAATTTCGCCCGCTGGAACCAGCTGGCCATGATGAAGGGCAGCGGCGACCTGAAGGAGCTGCGGGAGCTCGCCCGGGCGGCCCTCGATCCGGAGCCCCTCGAAAAGTTCATCGACATCGTCGAGTACGATCTGGGATTTGCCCTCTATCGTGCTGTCTCTTCGGCGAAAGTGGCTCTTTCGGCTCACGAGGAGACGGAATTCCACTTCACGGGCGAGGGCGTCGATATTCGGGCGACCATCACGCGCCGCGACTTCGAGACATGGATCGCCGACGATGTGGCCCGGATCGAGAGCACGGTCGATCAGGCTCTGGCGCAGGCCGGGGTGGAGGCCGGTGAGATCGAGAGGGTGTTCCTGACCGGGGGAACGTCCTTCGTTCCGGCCATTCGCCGTCTCTTCATCGACCGCTTCGGCGAGGATCGGCTGATGTCGGCGGATCAGTTCGAATCGATCGCCTACGGCCTTGCCCTCATCGGACAGACGGCGGACCCGGAACGGTGGTCGGTGGCCGGTTCGGTGGCCGCCCCGTCATAGCCGGGGAACTCCTAGTATCTGGATCCGCTGTGTCATCACCGATCTGCTGAAGCGCGGCCACGCTATCGCCGCGGGGGGCGCCCAACAGCGGTACCCCGCCCAGGAACCCGCTTCTGCCTCATGTGTTGGAACATCGAAGCCTGGAACTCACGAGGAGAGTGCCATGTCTCGCGGTGACAAGTCCGCCTATACGGAGAAGCAGAAGCGCAAGGCCGAGCATATCGAGGAATCCTACGAGAGCCGTGGCGTCTCGGAGAAGGAAGCCGAGCGGCGCGCATGGGCCACCGTCAACAAGCAGGACGGCGGCGGCAAGAAGAGCGGCTCTGGGCATAAATAAGTTGCTCCGGGGCTTTTCGGCGCTCGCCGAATAGCCTCGATCCCAGCGGGGCCATGGTGCCCTTACGGCAAGATCCACCACGAATCGGCAACATGAGCGGTGCACTGGCCGGAAAGCCGGTGTAAGGAAGACGCCGGCTTCCATCCCTCGTTGCCCTCTCATGGAGAAAATCTTGCTCACAAGCTCTGCCGCCGGCGTCTATGTCATCTGCCCCACCCCTTTCGAGGCGGACGGGCGTCTCGACACCGCCTCCACCGATCGCATGGTCGAGGCTTACCTGAACGCCGGAGCCACGGGCCTGACGATCCTGGGCATCATGGGCGAATCGCCGAAGCTGGCGGCCGAGGAATCGCTCGCCTTCGCCAGGCAGGTCATCGCCACCGTCGCCGGCCGGGTGCCCGTTGTCGTCGGCGTTTCGGCCGCAGGCTTCGCCGCCATGTCGGCCCTGTCCGGCAAGGTCATGGACGCGGGCGCGGCCGGGGTCATGATTGCTCCGCCCTCCGGGCTCCGGACCGATGACCAGATCGTTTCCTATTACGCGGATGCCGCCGAGGCCATCGGGGCGGACGTGCCTTTCGTGATCCAGGACTACCCGCTCGTCACCAATGTGGTGATGACGCCCAAGGTGATCATGCGGATCATCGAGCAGAACCCGTCCTGCGTCATGCTCAAGCACGAGGACTGGCCGGGCCTCGACAAGATCACGACTCTGCGCCGCGCCAGCGCGGAGGGCCAGGTGCGCCGGGTCTCGATCCTGTGCGGCAATGGCGGCCTCTTCCTGCCCTTCGAGGTCGAGCGCGGCGCGGACGGCGCCATGACGGGCTATGCCTATCCGGAAATGCTCGTCGGCGTGGTCAACCTCATCAAGCAGGGGCGCCGTCAGGAGGCCCATGACCTCTTTGATCGCCATCTGCCGCTCGTGCGATACGAGACCCAGCCCAATGTCGGGCTCGCCGTGCGCAAATACGTGCTGAAGAAGCGCGGCATCATCGCATCGGACACGCTGCGCAAGCCCGGACCGAAATTGAGCCCGGAGACGATCGCGGATATCGATTGGCTAATGGAGCGCATCGAGCGCTCGCAACAGGGGAGCCTTGCGGCATGAAGACAGGTTTGGAGGGGAAGCGCGCGCTCGTTCTCGGCGCGAGCAAGGGGCTGGGCTTCGGCATCGCCCAGGGCTTGGCGGAGGAGGGCGCTCGCGTCGCCATCGCCAGCCGGACGATGGACGGGTCGAAGGCCGCCGCCGAGAAGATCGGAAAGGGTGTCCTGCCCTTCATCTGCGATACGGGCAAGGTCGATCAGGTCGATGCGCTCGTCAAGGACGTGACCGAGGCGCTGGGCGGCGTCGACATCCTCGTCCTCAACAGCGGCGGCCCGCCGCCCGGAAAGGCGCAGGGCGTGGCGAGCGACCAATGGCGTGTCTCGTTCGACGCCATGTTCGTCAACCTCGTCCGGATCGCCGACCAGCTTCTGCCCGGCATGATCGAACGAAAGTTCGGCCGCATCATCTCCGTCATCTCGTCCGGCGTGATCCAGCCGATTCCGAACCTTGCCATCTCCAATGCCATCCGCCCGGCGCTCGTCGGCTGGGGCAAGACGCTGGCGGCCGAGGTCGCTTCATCGGGCGTGACCGTCAACGCTGTTGCCCCTGGCCGTATCGCGACTGACCGCCTGAAGCAGCTCGATGCCGCCAACGCGGAGAGAACAGGCCGCTCCGTCGAGGAGGTTGCAACCGCAGCGCGGGCCGGCATTCCTGCGGGCCGCTATGGTGAAATCGAGGAATTCGCGGCTGCTGCCGTTTTCCTCGCCAGCGAGAAGGCCTCGTTCATGACCGGCTCGATCCTGCGCGTGGACGGCGGACAGATTTCCTCCATCTGATGCAGGCGGCCAGGGTGAGGGCGTACCTCACCCTGGCCGTCCCATGGCTGATTCCCCACACCGCCTGCACGGCCTTCTTGCAGGCGGGTGGCGCAGAGCATCGCCGCCGGTAACGTAAGTTTGTTCCCTGGCATCCCTGCGGCTTCTATGAGGTGCGCCTGATCGCTGTTAGGCTTTCCCGGCATCCTGGGAGGAAGCCATGACGCTGCTCAAGATGATCGAGGTCGCGGCCGAGTCCGATCGGAGCTGGGAGGATGCTGCAAGGCGTGCCGTAAAGATCGCTTCGCAGACGATCCGCAATATCCGCTCCATTTCCATCACGAGCTTCGATGCTACCGTCTCGGACGACGAGATCATGGTCTACCGCGTGAATGCCAAGATCTCCTTTGCCCTCGAGGCCGCGGACGAATGACGCGGGCGGGTTGACGATCAGGAACTCGGCCGGCGAGCGCCCTCGGGCTCGCCGACCAGCAGATCGGCAATGGAGAGGCCGGCTTCCGACATTGCTCCTTCCTCAATAGGAAAGCAGCAGCGGAACCGGAGAGGCCTTCAACATCGACTGAGTGACGCCTCCCAGCACCAACTGCCTCCATCGGGAGTGAACGAAGCCTCCCATCACGACCATGTCGGCTTTGAACAGGCCGATCTGGGATCGGATAGTCTCACCGGCATCGCCGTTCTGCACCCCCAGTTCCTTGACGATGCAGTTGACGCCGTGGCGGGTCAGATGCGGCGCGAGATCCGCTCCGGTTGAGGAGAGATCTTTCTCCCCCGAGACCGATAGGATTTCCACTTGTTCCGCCGCTCGCAGCAAGGGGAGTGCGTCGTGAACCGCACGGGTCGCCCGCACGCTCCCGTCCCAGGCCACGACGATCCTGCCGGGCTCAAACGTCTCGAAGCCCTGGGGTACGATCAGCAGGGGGCGCCCACCGTTGAAGAGAGCCTCCTCAAGGAAACCTCGGCCCAGGCTCAGCGGGTCCGGTTCGGCGTCGAGAACGGTGATGTCGTGAACGCGGGTTCTCACGGCAAGAGATGCAGCCAGTTCCGGATAATGCCGCTGAAGGACATCGACATTGCAGCCCACGCCTGCGGCCGTCGCCTCCTGCCGCGCCTGTTCGACGGCAGCCTTGGAGGCCTCGTGAAGACGCTGGTTCTCCGCTGCGACCAACCCGGATGCGACATTGCTGACGAAGGCGTGGGTAACCGTCATCTCCGGCGTGAGAGCGCAGATGGAGGCGTGGGCCTCGGCCTGACGGGCCAGTGAAAGGCCGTATCGCAATGCGAACGAGGGTCGTTCATCGTCGTGAGAAAATCCGATCAGGATGCTTTTGAGGCCTTCAACCATCAATCCGGCTCCTTTTCTCGCTGTGTTTCCAACCGATGAGTCCATCTTCGTATTGATTATAGTCAAAGCGGCCGAAAAGATCCCCTTCGGGGACATTATTGCGCTCTTCGCCGGTTGCTGGAGCCGCTCCTGCGCCCGGCCCTGTCGCCGGCAGCCACCTTCACCCCACTGAGGAAGGCCGGGCAGAAGCGTGTCGTGAAAGGACGTGGCTGCTCAGGGCGAAACGAAGTATCGCTTCACATCTCTGGGGGAACTGTTCCTGGAATGCCGATCGGCTCTCCGGGAGACGGAGACTCGTCAGGAGTTCCGGGCGGGATGCTCAAGGGTTCCTCGCGGTCCGGGACACCGGCGGGAGCAGGCTCGGGTGTAACCGGGTCAGGCCCTGGGGCTGGAATGTCGGGGCGTGGTTCCGAGGGGGAGGGCGTATCGGCCATGAGATCATCCCTTCGTTCGTCGCTCCATCCGAGGAGGCAATTCTGTTCGTCTCAGGGGAGCATCGCAGAGCACGTCGTCGATCACCCCTCCTCGGGGAACTGATGAGCGCCGGTAAAGGATCCAGACGTGAGCCGAAATCCCGAGAACCATTGCGGGGATGAGCGGGTTTCAATGGCTGGATAAGATCACGAGAGACTCAGGGCGTGAAGACCATGTATTCCCTCTCCGCCGGACTGGCCTGCTTCCCCACCATCGGCATCGGAGGCGCGGGCAGCCATGGCGGCGGGACCGGCTCCATCTGCAGCGGCCGTCCCTTGCCCGATGAGTTCTATCCGAAGCCGCCGCCAACCGAACCTGCACCTGTTCTGCCCTCTCCGCCGGACGCCCCGCAGCCGCAGGAGCCTCCTGCCATTCCGTCGCCGTTGCCGGAGCAGGCGCCGGATCCCAAGAGGCCTGTCGTCCACCCGACTCCTCCACCGGAGGTCCCGAGCCGCTGAGGCATGTGCGGAGCCGCGGGCCTGCCCGACTGACCGAGCGGGTGTGGGTCCGATCCAGGCTGAAGATGAGACTGCAGATTTGAGCCTCCAAGGGGCATGAATCAGTCATGCCGGCGGTGGAAGGCGGGCGAAGCATAAATCCCTTGTGACGTTCTCTTTTCCTGTCGCCATGAGTGCATACGTGGCTATATCAATTCTGGAATCACAAGAACGGGCAGGCATGCCCAATGAGAGGGAGCGCCCGAAATGGACCACCTGTCCTCGCAAGTCGACTTGGCCGAAGTTCTTCCCGCGGATCGATTCGAGGGAGCGCTTGCAGGCCGTATCTGGCGGCCCGGGATAGGACCCTCCGTCGTCGCGATACGGAATGACGGCGTGATCGACATCTCATCATCCTGTGCCACCATGAGCGAGCTTGCCGCCGCGGACGACCCGGCGCGGACGCTCAAGAACGCGGAGGGCGAACGGGTCGGGGCGCTGGAAGACATCCTGGCCAATACGCCTCCCGACCGACGCGACTCGTCGAAGCCCTGGTTTCTCGCGCCTGTCGACCTTCAGGTGATCAAGGCGGCAGGCGTCACCTTCGCGGTGTCCATGCTCGAACGCGTAATCGAGGAGCGGGCACGGGGCGACGCCAGTGCCGCCGCCGCAATCCGCGCGGAAGTGAGCCGGCTCGTGGGGGACGACCTCAGTCGGCTCAAGCCCGGCTCCCCCGAGGCGATGGACCTCAAGGCGGTGCTCGTGGCCCAGGGCGCCTGGAGCCAATACCTGGAAGTCGGAATCGGTCCCGACGCGGAGGTCTTCACCAAAGCGCCGACACTGTCGGCAGTGGGGCCGTTCATGGATGCGGGCATCCATCCGAAGTCGACCTGGAACAATCCGGAACCCGAAGTGGTGGTGGTCGTGGCCCCGACCGGCAGGATCGTCGGGGCGACGCTGGGCAACGATGTCAATCTGCGCGACTTCGAAGGCCGATCCGCATTGCTTCTGTCCAAGGCCAAGGACAACAATGCATCATGCGCGATAGGGCCCTTCATCCGCTTCTTCGACGAGAGCTTCTCTCTCGACGACGTGCGCCAGACCACGGTCACGTTGACGGTCGAAGGCGAGGACGGGTTCAAGCTCGAGGGGTCGTCTTCCATATCGAAGATCAGTCGCGATCCCGAAGATCTTGTCAGGCAGACCATCGGCCCTAATCATCAGTATCCCGACGGCTTCGTGCTCTTCCTCGGGACGATGTTCGCACCCACGCAGGACCGGGATGAAGTGGGAATGGGATTCACCCACAAGACGGGGGACATCGTCACCATCGCGGCACCGAAGCTCGGGGCGCTGGTTAATCGCGTGAGACCAAGCTCCGATTGTGAGCCCTGGACCTTCGGGCTGAGCGCCTTCATGGCCAATCTGGCCGGGCGCGGCCTTATCAAGACATGAACGGGAACGGCACCATGACGAAGAACTACATTGCTGGGGAGTGGGTTGGCGCGTCCGAGGCTTCGGCGGACATCAACCCCTCCAATACAGGCGACATCGTGGGTGAGTTCGCCCGTGCCGGCGCAGCCGAGGCTGAAGCCGCCATTGCCGCGGCGCATGAGGCCTTCCCGGCTTGGTCGCGCTCCTCCATCCAGCAGCGCCACGACATCCTCAAAACTGTCGGCGACGAGATCCTCGCCCGCAAGGAGGAGCTTGGACGCCTCCTCTCCCGGGAGGAGGGCAAGACGCTGCCCGAGGGCATCGGCGAGGTGATCCGCGCGGGGCAGATCTTCCACTTCTTCGCCGGCGAGTGCTTGCGCATGGCCGGCGACAAGGTGCCTTCCGTGCGCCCCCTCGTCGACGTGGAGGTCACCCGAGAGCCGGTGGGCGTGGTCGGGCTGATCACGCCCTGGAACTTCCCCATCGCCATTCCGGCCTGGAAGATCGCCCCGGCGCTGGCCTACGGTAACACCGTGGTGTTCAAGCCGGCGGAGCTTGTGCCGGCCTCGGCCCACGCCCTGTCTGAGATCATCATCCGGGCCGGCGTGCCCGCAGGCGTGTTCAACCTGGTGATGGGGCGAGGCTCCGTCGTGGGCGAGGCGATGCTGAACAGCCCCAAGGTGTCGGCGATCTCGTTCACCGGCTCGGTGCCCACGGGACGCCGAGTGGCCCAGACCTGCATCACCGCCGACCCGATGAAGAAGCTGCAGCTCGAGATGGGCGGCAAGAATCCAATGGTTGTGCTCGACGATGCCAACCTGAAGGTGGCGGTGGAATGCGCCGTCAATGGCGCTTTCTTCTCCACGGGGCAGCGCTGCACGGCCTCGTCGCGGCTGATCGTGACCGAGGGCATTCACGACCGGTTCGTGGCCGCCCTGACGGAGCGGATGCAGGGGCTGGTGGTGGACGACGCCTTGAAGCCCGGGACGCAGATCGGGCCTGTGGTGGATCAGAACCAGCTCGACCAGGATCTGAAATATATCCGCATCGGCCAGGACGAGGGCGCGAAACTCGTGGCGGGCGGGGAGTTGCTGAACCGGGATAGCCCGGGCTTCTACCTGGCGCCGGCGCTATTCACGGAGGTGGACAACCGGATGCGGGTGGCCCGCGAGGAGATTTTCGGGCCGGTGGCGACGGTGATCCGGGCGCGAGGCTACGACGAGGCGCTGGAGATCGCCAACGACACACCTTTCGGGCTTTCTGCCGGCATCTGCACCACGAGCCTGAAATATGCCGGTCACTTCAAGCGCAATTCCGAGGCCGGCATGGTGATGGTGAACCTGCCGACCGCCGGGGTGGACTACCACGTGCCGTTCGGCGGGCGGAAGGGCTCGTCCTATGGTCCGCGTGAGCAGGGGCGGTATGCTCAGGAGTTCTACACCACCGTGAAGACCGCATATACCTTCGACGGCAACGAAGCATACGTTCCGAAAACCACCGCAAGCGAATAAGCGAACGGCAGGGGGTAGGGTTCAGGCCTACGTCGTTTTCACGCCGCCGCGGGCGCGAGAGGCGTGCGCGGCCTGTTTCTCTACCCCTTTCGGCTTATATGATGCCTCTGTATCGGCAGGAATGAATTCGCTTGAGTGCCAATCTTAACTTTCTGATCAATTTTGCCTTTGAAGTGCCACGATAAGTACTAATTGTATTCTCTCGATTTGCCTGAACTACTCGTCTCCTCTGGAACATAATTTCGTATCTTCATATCGAATGGGAACGAAATACTGTTCCAGGCAGGGGAATGTGTGCTGAGTTCTAGGTAAAGCCGAGCGTTCATTCATGGCTGCTAGCAAAGAGCTCAATCAAAATGAGTACCTCCCGTCGCTATCTGATTGCTTCGTCCTTGGCCCGTCTCATCCGCAAGGAAAGAGGAGGCAATCGCGTCACGGAAGGCCATTTTCCCAATCAGGCCGATCGTAGCTCCTATGTCATCGTCGAAGGTGACAAGGGCAGCCTCGTTCTGATCACCGGCGGGCCCGACGGACCGGTCGAAGAGCGTACGGATGTCCCTCGCGCCCATGCCGAGGCCCTGCTCGACGTCACGCCCGGAAAGGTCGATTACGTCCGGTCGCATCTGACCGTCGGCACCCGTGACATTCACATCAACCGCTATGTGACGCCGGGGCCTCTGGATCTCATCGCCGTCGAGTTCGAGAGCGAAGAGGAGGCGCGCGATTTCCGGCCTCTGGCTTGGTTCGGTCCCGATGTGACGGCCGACACCGTTTACCAGAACAGGACGATCGCTCTCGAAGGTCTTCCCCCTATTCCCGATGTCTCGATCTCGAACGGCGCCCTCAACAGCCTGCTCGACACTCTCGAGAACCGCTACAGCCCGCCGCGCGCCTATGCCCCCGCAGTGCCGGGAAGAGCTTCTGGAGATGCCGGACGTCGTGCGGGTCCGCCTGCGCCTCCGCAGGAGAATGCCTCGCGCAGGCAGGGAGCGCCTGCGGGCAAGAACGAGCACGTGCCGGCAGAAGCCGATTTGGCCGACGACGAGGGCAACGATTTGAACCTCAACATCGAGGACAACGTCATCCGCGAACTCGCCCGCTCACTTCGGCCGCAGCGGCGGTAAGCAGCTGAGGACCGCAACGGCCCTCAAGAGCCGGATCCAAAGGCCTCAGCTCGGAAGAACGACGCAGCTGCCCCCGGCCTTGCGGATCTTATCGCAGAGCTGGTTTGCTTCGTTGCGTGATGTTGCAGGGGCGCGCACCCGGTAGAAGGTGCGTGTTCCGCGATGGCGCAGCCTCGTCCCGATGATCATGGGCCGTGTATCCCCCAGGACAGACGCATAGGCTTGGCGGGCGCGAGCGAAGCTGGCGAGAGCCCTGCTCTTGGAGAAGTTGCCGGCGAGTTGAACGCCCCAGGGGGCGAACGGCGCCTCCTCCGGCGCGCCCCGTCCGGGCTGCCGGAGAAGGGCCACGACTTGCATGCATTTCTGCGGGTTTGCGGCATCCGCGTCGTCGGTCCGCAGATTCAGTTCCTCCTTCAGGTCAGCGGCCCAGTCCTCGGCGGACCGGCCCGTGATCCTGAACACGTAGTTCCTCGTTTCAGCCGGCAATCCTCCTCGGCCCGAAAGCCATGAAGCGACGCGGGCGGGGCCGCCGTTATAGGCCGCCGCAGCGAGGCCAAGATTGCCGAAGCGGTCTGTGAGTTCGTGGATGAACTTGGCCGCTTCGGGGATGGCCTGCTCAGGGTCGAAGGGATCGGCCAAGCCCCGTTCCCGTGCGGTGCCCGGCATGAACTGAGCCACACCCTGCGCGCCGGCGGGGCTGATCGCACCCGTACGGAAGGAGCTTTCCTGCCAGATGAGCTTCGTGAGGAAGTCGGTCGGGATTTGGCGTGCTGCCGCAGCATTGTCGATGAGACGGCACAAGGCCTGCTCAACGGTTTCCGTCGAAGGCGCTCCCAGGGCAGATGCCCAGGAGAACACGAGACTGCAGAGAGCAAGCCGGAAGCGCATGGATGACCTCTGGCGAGAACTAGGGTTCCAGCTCTGGATTGCTTGGCTGATCGTAACCTGAACCTTGTGATTTAGGCACGACGTGCGCTTGTCCAGAGCGGAACCGGTCGAAACCAGACAATCCCTGTTCAGCGACTCTGCGCGAGCGCCGGCGAATGTCCATCGCCGGCGCTGCACTCATGCTTCTCTTCCTGCGCGTCTCGCGCTCGTCCCGGCAACGGAGCGCAAGCCGGGCCGATCCCGCAGGCTCGTGAGGGCGCTCAGGTGATGACGGTGGGAGCTTCGAGACCGGTATAATGGGAGATCTCGGCGATCGCGTTTGCCGCCGCGACGACAGGCGCCAGAACCTCCGCCGTGGGGAGCGAGTGGCGGTTCGGATCCGGCTCGAACCGCTCCATGTAGACGCGGAGCGTCGCGCCCGAGGTGCCGGTGCCGGAGAGACGGAATACGGCCCGGGCATCCTCCTCGAAGAGGATCCGAACTCCCTGTCGCGGCGTCACGGAGCCGTCGACCGGATCGGTGTAGGAGAAGTCGTCGCAGCCTGCGACGGTCAGTCCGGCAAATTGCTGGCCCGGGAGCTTCGAGAGCTTCCCGCGCAGATTGTCCATCAGGTCATTGGCGGCTTTCGTTTCAAGGTCCTCATAGTCGTGGCGGGAGTAGTAGTCCCGTCCGAAGGCTGCCCAGTGATCCCGTACGATCTGATCGGCCGGTTTCTCAAGCGCCGCCAGAATGTTGAGCCAGAGGAGCACGGCCCAGAGGCCATCCTTCTCTCGAATATGGTCGGAGCCTGTGCCGGCGCTTTCTTCGCCGCACAGGGTGATCAGCCCCGCATCCAGGAGATTGGCGAAAAACTTCCATCCGGTGGGGGTCTCATACGCCTTGATGCCGAGCTTGGCCGCCACTCGGTCGGCCGCGCGACTCGTCGGCATTGAGCGGGCAACGCCTGCAAGGCCCCTGGAATAACCCGGAGCTAGGTGCGCATGGGCCGTGAGGATCGCCAAGCTGTCGCTCGGCGTCACGAAGAGTCCTGGGGCGACGATCATGTTCCGGTCGCCATCGCCATCCGACGCGGCTCCGAAGTCAGGGGCATCGGGGCCGTGCATAAGGTCTATGAGGTCGTGCGCGTGAACCGGATTGGGGTCCGGATGATGGCCGCCGAAATCGGGCTTCGGCTCCCCGTTCACGACGGTGCCCGCGGAGGCGCCGAGACGCCCTTCGAGGATCGCCTTCGCGTAAGGGCCGGTCACGGCGCTCAAGGCGTCGAAACGCATGCGGAAGCCGGAGCGGAAGAGGCGTGAAACCCGGTCGAAATCGATGAGGGTTTCCATCAACTCCGCGTAATCCTCGACCGAATCGATCACCTGAACCGTCGCGTCGCCGAGGCGGGTCTCTCCCAGGCGCCCGAGATCGACGTCGGACGCCTCGATGATCTTGTACTCGGAAATCCCGCTGGCCCGCTTGAAAACGGCTTCTGTGAAGGTCTCGGGAGCCGGGCCCCCATGCGCCATGTTGAACTTGACTCCGAAATCTCCGTCGGGCCCGCCAGGATTGTGGCTGGCAGACAGCACGAGGCCGCCCACGGCCTTGTATTTGCGGATGATGCAGGACGCCGCGGGAGTCGAGAGAAGGCCGTTCTGGCCGACGAGAATGCGGCTGAAACCGTTTGCCGCAGCCATCTTCAGAGCCGTCTGAATGACGGTTTCATTGAAGAACCGGCCGTCGCCGCCGATAACGAGCGTCGCGCCCCGAGTGCCCTCGACGGTGTCGAAGACCGCCTGAATGAAGTTCTCGACGTATCGAGGCTGCTGGAATACGGTGACTTTCTTCCGCAAGCCTGAGGTGCCTGGGCGCTGGTCGGAAAAAGGAGTCGTCGGAACGCGATTGGTCACCATGAGCGCTTGTCTCTTCCTTTAGTTCGTTTTGGCCTTCGGAGCCTTTTCTGACCCAGTCGGCGCTCTCCTGTTTGGCGGATGTTCGGGAGAGCAGCCAAGGTGCCAGATAGGTGAAATCCACTACAATCGATCAGAACTATCCCGAATCCGCCGTGCGAGGCTGGCGGTAGGGCCTCTCAGGGCGGTTTCGGGCGAATGGTATATGGAACCACCCGAAGGAGGGTCGAGCCCTCGACATCTGCATGGGCGTACCCATGTTAGACGCGGCGCGGCCTCGGCCCGCCTCAAGAAGGCAGGAAGGGCTATTCTGCCTTCATTCAGCCTCCAAAGGGCACCAAGAGATGAAGAGCGGCCTCCCAGCCCGAGGCCTTTTCCATTGCAGTTTTCGTAAGCGGTGAGTTCATGCGCAACAAGTCCCTGTCCCTTTCTGTCGGCCTTGCCGTGGCACTCGCCTGTTCCTCCCCGACGGCTGCTCAGCAGGCCTCCGATCCGCTCACGAGATTCCTCGACGGTGTTTTCAAGCGCGATGCCGCTCGCCCGTCCGCGCCTGCGGAGACGGTTGCGCCTCAGCCGGCCGCTCGCCCTGAGCCGTTACCGTCTCGGGCATCCCCGCAGGCAAAGCCGCAGACCGCCTCCAAACCGAATTCGACTGCGCCGCAGCGGCAGCAGCCTCGAAGCGCCGGGCGCAACGACGCACCGGCAAGGCCGGCGGTGGTCGAGCCGCGGAAAGCCGCTGCGCCGGCGGCTCCCGCAAAGCCGGCCGTTGTCGAGCAGCCGAGGACCGTGACCTCCGCACCGCCGGCAGAGCCCGCTGTATCGTCCGAGGCCACCAAGGCGAGTCTCACAGCGGCGAAGGCGCCGGCTGCGCCCCGAGTGGCGGCGCAGTCCGTTCCGAACTCGCCCGCCGCCGCTCTTGAGAGGGTGAATGCCTATTTCAACAGCATCGATCAGCTGACGGCACATTTCGTGCAAAGCAGCACCAATGGGCAGCGCTCCGAAGGGACCCTGTCCCTCAAGCGTCCGGGGCAGCTCCACTTCGCCTATGCGCCGCCCAGCACCCTGGAAGTCGTCTCCGATGGTCGTTCGGTTGCCGTGCGCGACAAGAAGCTCGGCACCAACGATGTCTATTCCATCCGCCAGACACCCCTGAAATTTCTCGTACAGGATCGTGTCGACCTAGCAAAGGATACCAAGGTCCAGGACGTGCAGGTGGGCTCCGATGGAATGATCACGGTCCGTTTCGAGGACAGTGCCACACTGGGCGGGACCTCCAAGATCACGCTTCGCTTCGACGCCCGCGCGAATGCCCTGAAGCAATGGACCGTGCTCGATGCCCAGGGATACGAGACGACCGTCGTCCTTTCCGACCTCAACGTCTCGCGCCGGACAAGCGCCGAGGCCGCCAACTGATTGGGACGCCATCAGGCAATCGGGCATGAAGAAGGCCACCCCTCCGCCGAGGGGTGGCCTTCATTTCGTCCGGGCAGTCGTCAGAACAGAAAGTCGCCGCGATCGATCAGGGAGAGTTTGGTGTTGAGAACCGCGATCGAGTAGTCGCCGGCCTGGATCAGCACATCGTCGCGAACTCCGTCCTTGTCAGTATCCGCCCGCCGGATCTTCAGCTTGGAGAAGGACAGATCGTTGGAGCGTAGGTCGATCCGGTCTTTGCCGTTCTGGAAGTCCATGACCCGATCGGAGCCCCACTTGCCTCGAAAGGAGAACACGTCGGCATCCTTGCCGCCGTAGAGACGGTCGTTGCCATCCCCACCCTGGAGGACATCGCGCCCGGCCCGTCCATACAGGGCATCGTTGCCCGCCTTGCCCGACATGCGGTCATTGCCCGAACCGCCGTCGAGGCGGTCGTTTCCGGCCTGGCCGTACAGACGGTCGTTCCCGCCGAGACCCTTGATGATGTCGGCATCCGATGTGCCGAACAGCCTGTTGCCGCCGGAGGTGCCCGATATCTGGTTCGTGGTGGGGGACGAGGTCGAGACGCTCGTCGGCGTCCCGCCCGCCGCAGCCGGGTTGACCAGATCGAGCTTGACGTTCGTCGTGTCGATGGTGACCTGATAGGTCGTCGTAGCCAAGCCTGATCCTGAGAAGGTGACCGTGTAGGAGCCGGCCGGGAGATCGATCTGGTAGCCTCCGGCGCTCATCGTCGCGGTCGTATAGGTTTGCCCGGTCGAGCTTACCGCCTTCACGGCAATATTCGCGAGGCCCTCGCCAGGATCGTAGAATTTGTCTCCATCGCCGTCCCGAAATGCCACTCCCGTCAGCAGGGATCCTGATCCAGATTTCGCGAAGTTCTCGGTGACGAAGGCGCTCTCCCAGCCCTGGTAATCGCCGATCTCGAAACCGATGTCGATTTCCTTGAAGGAGGCATTCAGGAGATTGGTGCGGTGTCCCGGGCTGTTCATGAGGTTGGTGTGCAGCAGGAGCACTTCATCCTGAGATCCCTGTGGAGCTCTCATCGTTGCCCATGCGATGTTCTCGGCCGAAGCCCAGGACCCTGCAAACCGGAAGCCAGAATCGGTCATCCGCTGCGTGGCGCTCGATCCGTCAGAGCCGGTGTGAGAGAAGGTGTCTGACGAGAGCATCCACAGGCTGTGCTTCTCGGCCGCCGTCAGGAGGTTCGCGTCGAAGGCAAGAGCCTGGGCCCCGGTCTTTGCCCGCTCGGCATTGATCAACTCGAGCAGGTACTGCTCGTTGGCGCTGGGCTGCGTCATAGAGGATCCTTTGAGGAACTCCTGTTCTGTCTTCAGGTCTGCCGAGCCGCCCTGGTAACGGCCCGACAGTGCCAGCGTTAATAGGGAAGTATGTCCTCTACCCACAAGCGGGGCCATTCGGGGCAATTCGGCCCGCTTTCTGCCCCGATAGGATTATCTACAAAGGGTTCTGTGAACGGAGCTCGATCGCAAAGGCGCGCCAGGGAATTTCGTGCGCGCCCCGCTACCGACTGGGTGCATCAGAAGGAGAGGCCTGCTAGCGATAGCGGCCCTGACGTTGAAGCACTTCGATCTTGTAGCCGTCGGGGTCCTGAACGAAGAAGAACTTGGCCAACACGACGCCGTCGTGCTCCAGCTGCTTTACTGGAGTTGGAGAGAAGCCGAGACCCTCAAGGCGCTGGCGCTCCAGTTCGACGTCATCGACGGCGAAGGCAATATGTCCGTAGCCGTCGCCGAGGGAATAAGGATCCTTCCGGCCGTGATTGACGGTGAGTTCGAGTTCGAAGTCGCTCTCGGCGTTTCGCATGTAGACGAGGCTGAAACCGTCAAAGGCGAACCTGTCCACGATGCCGAGCCCGAAGGCCTTGGAATAGAAGCCGACCGAGCGTTCCTCATCCAGAACGCGGACCATGGAATGGATAGCTTTGGCCATAGTGAATACTTCGCAGTTGACGCCTGGGCTGTTCGAGGAAGCAGAATGATGGCTTTCTCAAAGCATCATTCGGCCCGCAGGGCAACGGGACCTGCAACTCCGACGGACTGGAAGCCGTGCAATCGCCGGGGAGACGATCTGTTTCCCCGGGATGCCGATGGGTTGTGATTCGATCAGCGTCTCAGTTCGGCAGTCGCAGTGGAGCGCTGCGAGAGGCGATCGGATGCGAGAAGGGCTGCCTCGACGCGGTTGCGGACCTGCAGCTTTTGGAGAATGTTGGTGAGGTGGTGCTTGATGGTCTTCTCGCTGAGATCGAGCTTGTTCCCGATTTCCTTGTTGCTGCGCCCCTCCACGAGAATGGAAAGGATTTGCTCCTCGCGAGGTGTCAGATCAGAGAAACGGTCCGGCCGCTTCTCCTCGCGCGCGGGAGGCGTGCCGGAGCGCATCAGCAGCTTGGCTGCAAGGCTTGGAGAGACATAGCTCTCCCCCTGACTGATCAAGCGAACGGTTTGAACAAGCTCGGGACCGCTCGTTCCCTTGAGAAGATAGCCGCGAGCCCCGCGCTTCAAGGCCGAGCAGACCTGCTCCTCGTCCGCCACTACCGTCAGCATCAAGGTTCTGACCATGGGGTGGTGCTGGGCGATGGCCTCAACTGCATTCATTCCGCCGCCTGGCATCGTCATGTCGAGCACCAGCACGTCAGGTTGTTGCTCGGTCGCGATGCGGAGGGCGTCGGCAGCGGAGGCTCCCTGGCCGACAACCTCGAAGTCAGGCTGCGCCGCCAGGGTAAAGATCACGCCATCCCGATAAAGGGGATGATCGTCGACAACTCCAACTCGGATTTTGCTATTCATCGGTTTCCCCCCTGGTAAGTGGTAGACAGGCCGTGAGCCGTGTACCCGCGCCGGGCGCACTGTTCACCGTCATCGTTCCGCCAATGCTCTCGATACGGTCCCAGAGCCCGGTCAAGCCCAAACGGCGCTGGCCACCCGAAACGGTATGAACCGGCATTCCCGGCCCGTCATCGGCAACTTCGATCATGATGGCTTTTCCGTCCCACCATGCCGAAACCTGCTGGCCTTTCCCGCCCGCATGACGAAAGGCATTGTTGAGACCTTCCTGCACGAACCGGCAAAGGCAGATCTTTACGATATGCGGCACATCAGCCGGCAGATCCGAGATCCGGCAGTCGACACCCGTCCGGGTTCTGCGCTCGTGATCCTGCGCTATGTGGCGTAAGGATTCGGTGAGCGTGAGATCTTGGAGCTGAGGCAGGAGAAGACCGGCGCAAAAATTGCGAATGTCGCTCAGGGCATCCGAAAGCGCGCCCCTGATCGTGGCGAGATTTTCGCTGTCCCTGCCCGAGGGATTCAAGGCGTCGAGACGCAAAAGAGCCAGCCCGATCAATTGGGCCGTCCCGTCATGCAGATCGTAACCGAGTCTGCGAATGAAGCGCTCGTTGTCTTCCGCCGCGTTGCGGGCTGCGCGTTCGATGCGCGAACGAAGTGCCTCGTTCTGCTTGAGCAGTTCTGACAGCTGCGACACGCGCTGCGTCAGCGACATGCGTTGCTCGTCGATTGTTCGGCTTCCATTAGCGACAATGGAGAACAGGGCCGTCATCATGGCAAGCGTCACCAGCGCAGTCATTGCCCAGCTGTGCCACTCCGCCTTCGAGAGCTGGGCGTGATACTCACCCGCGTTCTCATAGAATTCGAGAACGGCGATGATGTTGCCGCTTCGGCTCTCCCGCACGGGAACATAAACCTCGAGCAGGGGGATATCGCTGGCGCGTTCCCGGGCATTCTCTGCATGGTGGCCATCGACGAATGCGGCCGCAATCCGCCCTTCCCATGCCTGCTTCAGGTTAGGCTTCAGGGGGAAGGTTCTTCCTACGAGGCTCCTGTCCGTGCTGTAGATGACGAAACCGTCGTGATTCCAGATTTTGACGGAAGTGACGTTGAGGCGGGTGACGGCACTCTCGATCGCCTGGTTGAGAGCCGTGAGGCTTCCGGCCGAGAGGGAGTCGCCGGAGGCGAGCTCCTGCAGATGCGGGGTGAGAAGGCTGTTGATGTAAAGAGCTGACGATGCCGCGGCGATCTCGGCAACGCCGTTCTCGATCTTCCGCGTCACCCACGATCCTAAAGTGAACATCCCGACCAGGAGAACACCGAAGGCAACCATGATGAATTGCCTGGCAAGGCTGTGCCTCAGCCAGAACAGGCGCGCTGGCTCCGAGCCTAACCTCATCTCCTGGAAAGCATACACCCCTGACCCGCCCCAGTTATTCGTCTGCAGTTCTAGGTTATATAGGACTTTCTGCCGGCACAATTAAGCATTCGATAACAATTAAGTGGTATGTCCATGATACAACATTCATATTCAAGAAGCAGCGATGTGTTTGCTGGATAACTAACCAATTCGAGAATTGAATTTGGCCCGGAAACAGCGCCAAACCTCTGGCTGTTCCAGCATGAGGCCTTCTGCGCAACTAGCCGCGGCGTTGGAATTCATTGCCGATGTAGTTTGATTTGCGCCGGATCTTACGTCAACACGTCGCTCCCTCTGCGGATGAGGCTATCTGGCCGCAAGCAAAAGATGTTTCGCTTTGTGTGCAAAGGGTTCTCTCCGGTTGGAAGGGGGCGGCTTACTTCATGCTCAAAAGGAGTAGTGCGAAGGAGCGCAGGCAGCCGCTTCCCTTGTCGCTCGGCTCTCCTTCTTGAACGCCTCCTCATGTCGCGCCTCCTGTCACTTTGTACGTAGCTGCATCACTATCGTGCGCGCGAAGACGAAGCGACTTCAGTCCAATCGGAATACGACCTTAGTCCTAAAGACCAGGGCCTTCCGTCGCTCTCCTGCAAGCCTTCAGACCGTATGGCGCCAAGCCCATCAGTTCGCCCAACATGTGTCGGGCTGCAGTCAGCATTGCGGCAAAAATCAGGGCAGGAGGCAAGCATGGTCAATCTCGTTAAGCACGATCTAGAATTCATCTTGTAGCAGATCAAAATTGCGGAGGCTCATTCCGCCGGCACCCCACTCAACGAGATTCGCGTCGACGATCAAGGCAATGTGTTGACGCCCGGCGACGAAGGCTATGCTACGGCCGTTCCCGCCATCAGCCATCCGCTTGCGCCGTATGGCCTGCGCACCGTCGATGGCAGCTTCAACAATCTGACGGCAGACCGCGACCAGTGGGGCGCATCCGACAATGTCTTCGAGCGCGTCACCGATCCGTTCTGGAGGAACGAGGGCGATGATCAGATCGTCTTCGGACCCGGCGTCATCTACAACAACAACGATTACGGCCAGTCCGGCGGCACGCCGCCCGCACAGGGGCAGCCCGCGCCCGGTACAGTGATCGACGCGGATCCGCGCATCATCTCGAACCTGATCGTCGATCAGACGCTGGACAATCCCGCTGCCATCTATGCCGCTCTGGTTCATGCAGGCGTCACGGGTGCGGCCCTGATGCCGGCTCTCAACGAGATCAGGGCGGCCAAAGAGGCACTCGACGCCGCTCTGGAGAATGCGGGGCCGACGCCGGCTGAAATTCTCGCTCTTCAGGAGGCGCTGGCCGAAGCAGAGGCAGCTGCAGTTGCGGCGCAGGCTGCTGCCGATGCCGCGCAGGCACAGGCCGCTTCGGACCAAGCCGCATATGATCTCGCGCTTGCCGATGTGGCTGCCGCTCAACTGGGCGTGAACGCCGCCCAGGCCAGTCTCCTCGAAATGCTCGTGGGCGACGGTATCCCCAATGAGCAAGCTGATTCAGGACGAGTTGGCCGGCGTCGAGCAGCTGTGGCGCAAGAACCTCGTGCCGATCACGCGCGTGACGGCGCTCAAGCGCGAGGAGACACGCCTGAGGGGCGAGCGCGGGCAGCTCATCTCCAACGTCGCCCAGGCCAAAGGCCGCATCAGCGAAACGGCGCTCCAGATCATCCAGATCGACCAGGATCTCAGAAGCGAGGTTTCCAAGGAGCTGCGCGAAGTTCAGGCGAAGATTGCGGAGCTTGTAGAGCGCAAGGTTGCAGCCGAGGACCAGCTCAAACGGATCGATATTCGCGCTCCACAGGACGGCATCGTGCACCAGTCCATGATCCATACCGTCGGAGGCGTGATCAATGCGGGCGATCCCTTGATGCTGATCGTCCCGGAGACGGACGAGCTCTCGATCGAGGTGAAGGTTTCGCCGCAGGACATCGATCAGCTTCAGCCGGGATTGGAAACCGTTCTGCGTCTTTCCGCCTTCAACCAGCGCACGACCCCGGAGCTCAAGGGCAAAGTAAGCCTGATCGCCGCCGACCTCGTCGTGGATCAGCGCTCGGGTGCTCAGTACTATCCGGTGCGGGTGGCGTTCGCAGAGGGCGAGCGCGAAAGACTCGGCAATGCGAAGCTCATGCCGGGCATGCCGGTGGAGGGCTTTATCCAAACCGGTTACAGAACGGTGTTCTCCTATCTCACGAAACCGATCAGCGACAATCTGGTCAAGGCGTTTCGCGAAGAGTGATCATCGCAACAAAACGGGGCGCCCAACGCCCCGTTTCCATATTCGAACAGCCGGTTCGACGACGCCCTGGCAGCCCCCGGTCACTCGCCTCCGCTCATGGCCGAGCGGATGACATTGTCGGAGGCCAGATCGCCGGGGCTGTATCCCAGAAGCTCGGCCAGACGCGTGCGAGCCCGGTTGACGCGGCTCTTGATCGTTCCGACGGCCGTTCCGCAGATCGCGGCGGTCTCCTCGTAGGAAAGACCTTCCGCGCCGACCAGGAGCAGCGCTTCGCGCTGTTCAGGAACGAGCCGCTCAAGGGCGCTGCGGAGATCCTGGACGTGCAGATTGTCCATCTGATCCGGCACGGTCTTAAGCTGAGCCGCATAAGCTCCGTCGCTGTCCTCCACCTCGCGTGACCGTTTGCGGTGCTCGGAGAAGAAGGAATTGCGGAGGATCGTGAACAGCCAGGCGTTGAGGTTCGTCCCAGGCTGGAAGCTGCCGCGCTTGCTCCAGGCTCTCAGAACCGTGTCCTGGACCAGATCGTCCGCCCGGTGCGGATTGCCGGTCAGTGAGAGCGCGAAGGCGCGCAGGTTGGGCAAGGCGTTCAGAATGCCGTCCCGAAAAGCAGGCTCGACCGTCTCGCCTTGGTCGGCAAGAGCTTTCTCCAACTGCTTGACGAGTTCCTTGAGCCGGTCCGGTAGATGCTCCGTACCGGCTTCATCATAAAGAGCTTTCAGATGTCGTCCGAGATGGACCCGGATATCCGGACCGAGTTTCGGCTGATGGGGCTCGGTCGCAGAAAATGACATCGACGCGGCGTGATTGGACATGGCACCTGCAGATTGGCAATGTTGTGGGCAATATCTTTCAACGCCAAGCTCGTCCGGTTGGTTCCGACATTGATCCAATTAGTATCTCGGCGGACCTTGCGGCTAAGCTTGCATCAATATTCCCACTCCGCGCCGACGCCGACCGCCGTGTTGCCGCTTGCTCCGACTTCTCCCTGCACACGAATGCGGCGGGTCACGTCGATATCGACCGAGATACCGCTTTGCTCCGTTGAGGCGCCGGCCTTCACGCCGACACTGATGCGATCGCTGATCGCCCTGGATATGCCGATCGTCGGGCCGCCCTCTGCTCCGAGAGAAATGTCGAGCCCTTCTACGCCGAGGGAGCGGCGCAGGCTCTCAAAAACCCCATCCCCACCGCTGCCGGAAAATTGTGCAGCTACTTGCGCCAGCTGCAGTGCCTGAGTGGCGGACAAGCCGCCCGAGGCCTTGGCGAAGAGGAGCCTGGAGAGAACCTCGTCCTGGGGAAGGTCGGGATCGGACGTGAAGGTGAATTGCGGCTCCCTCGCAGAACCAGTCACACCGATCCGGGCGGTCACGTCGCCGGCGCGGGTTTCTGCCAGGAAATCGAGCTCCGGAGTCAGGTCTCCCGTGAACGTGAGGCGGCCGCGTGTGAAGTCGAGGCGGGTGCCGACGACCGACAGCCGGCCGCGGCGCAGGTTGAACGCGCCAATGGCGACGGGATTGTCGAGGGTTCCGGTCAGTTGGAGGTCGCCGCCGAGTTCCGCGTCGATGCCGCGCCCACGCACGAAGATGCGGCTCGGTGCAACCACCGTCAGATCAAGGATGGCATTGAAAACGGACGATTGTCGTGATCCGGCTTCGACTCTCGCTTTCTGCGCAAGACGTGCCGCGACGATCGGCGGAGGGTTGACGTGCCGCGTCCCCTCGATCGGCCGGATTGTGGCGGGGAGCCGTTCGGGAACGGTCACGTCCATCGACAGGATCAGCACTTGGCCGCTGATCCTGGGGTTCTGGGCCAGGGGACCCGATAGGGTGAGATCGAGATTGGCCGTGGTCGTGACGATCTCGTTCGAGACCAGCTCCGCCCTTCGACCAGTGACGCGGATATCTCCTGGAAATCCAGCTTCGGGATCGAGGGCGACGCGCCCGCTGGCGGACAGGGTGCCGCCGTTGCGCGTCGTGGCCGAGAACCGTTCGATGGAGATGTCGGTGCCGCGGGCGACGAAGCGGCCCTGGATGTTGTCCAGGCGTATTCCCTGGAGGAGATCCCGGAAGCTCCCGCCCGACAGGGTCAGTGTGCCGTTGACCGCGGGCTCGCTGAGCGTGCCGCCGATCCGGAGATCGAGTGCGGCATTGCCTGTGACCTGGCGGCCTGTTGCCGACAGGAAGCTGTTGGCGATGCTGAGATCGACGCGACCTTGTGCCGAGAGGTCAAGGACGCCCGTCCCGAGGGGCACTGTTCCTGTCACGCGCAGCGTGCCGGCGCGTCCTGCATTGATGGTGCCCTCAACGGTTGTTGCTCCACCGGTCAGACGGCCCTGGGCGGAAATGTCGAGGGGAGGGGCTCCAAGGTCGCGGGCTTGCGCAGCAACAAGCCGCGTAAGGCGCAGACGCCACTCGCCGGTCGGAGCGCTGGCCGTACCGCCGATTTGGGCGGTTCCATCCAGTGTTCCGGACAGTCCTGTACCTGGGACGAAGATATCGACGGCAGAAAGAGGCACGGACTGAGCCGTGAGGCGGAGGTCGAGGGTCGATTCGGCCCGCCCGTCGACGGAAATTCTTCCGCGATCGACGCCAAGCACAAGCTCGCGTACCGCAACGCCGTCATCGGCAAATGTGATTGTCGTCGGCTGCGCCAGCGCGATCTGGCGTCGATCGCGACGGGCCGTAAAGGCTGTCAGATCGAACCGAAGCGGCATCTCGGGCACGAGCCTGCCGCGTGCATCGAGGGAGAAGCCGCGTGCCTCCGCGGTGAGGGTGATTTCGCTGGCAGCGGGAGTTCCCGCCGCATCGAGTCTGATCCGCGAAAACGTTTCGCCCGCAACGACTGCTCTGTCGATGGCAATGGCGGCATCGACCACGGGTCTGGTATACAGATCGGCGATGGAAGCTCGTGCATTCAGCCTCTCGATTGATATGTCCGCGAGCCTCAGCCGTGCACCCTGCGCCTCGAGCTGCGCGTTCTGGCGACCGTCCACGACCTCGAGTGTCACGTCGGCGTTCAGATCCCCTGTCAGAGGGGTCAGCACGAGAGGCGACAGGTCGTTCAAGTCACGGGCATCGATCCGCAGACGCCCGGTCGCCAGATTGGTGGCATCGAGTGCGACATTGCCGCTCACCGCGACGGACCCGACGTTGAGATTCAGCTCATCCAGGAGCCATCCACCTTCATTCCGCTTTGCAACGTGAACCGTGCCGTTCGCAGGTTTCCGGTCGACTTCTCCGGACAGGTTCACGCGCGCATCGAGAAGGCCCAGCAGATCGCTGGCCGTGGCGTCCAGGGTCAGGTTCGAAATCGGCCGTCCCAGCGCGGTGGCGTCGCTCAGATTGGCCCGAAGGGTCGCATTGGGGCGGTCGAGGGTGCCGGACAGCTTCGCAACGATCTCACCCCTGCCCGTGAGGCGTGGATCTGCCCTTCGCAGATCCGGAAGGTTGATGTCGGCGTCGAGGGCAAGGGCGTTGGGTGTCGCCTCCCCGTCAAGCCTGGCGCTCGCATGGGCGCCCACGAGGCGGAGGTTCTGAAAGGTCACCCCTCCAACGGGGAGCAGGCGAACCCCTCCGGAGAGAGCGAGGCGGCCGCCGGCAACACGGTCGATAGCATCGATGCCGGTGGCAAAGCGGGAGGCAGTCCCGTCGATCGTCGCAAGAGTCGGGCCGTCCGAGAGAAGCCCCTCCACTTGCGCGCTCAGGTCGAGCTCCCCCCTTAGCCGCAAGGAGGCCAGTTCGCCGAAGCGCGACAGGTCAGGGGCCTGGACAGTCAGCCGGCCCACTGCATCCTGCGTCCCCAAGCGT
Organism: Microvirga sp. GCM10011540; assembly: GCF_042650665.1. Taxonomy (NCBI): domain Bacteria; kingdom Pseudomonadati; phylum Pseudomonadota; class Alphaproteobacteria; order Hyphomicrobiales; family Methylobacteriaceae; genus Microvirga; species Microvirga sp. GCM10011540. The sequence continues at coordinate 530,693 of NZ_JBHSBQ010000005.1, forward strand.
CCGGAATAGGACGCCTCCATGGAAGGCGTGGACAGGCGGGCGGTCTCGATGTCCGTGGCTCCGTCAGGCGCCGCGCTGCCCCTGAAGGTAAGTGTCAGTTCATTGCCGACTGCCCGAGCAAGGGAAGGGTCCGCGAGTGCGACGCCCCTTGCCCTCGCATCCGCGACCAAGGCAATCCGCGTAGAGGGCTCGGACAGCAATCCGTTGGGTGTCGCCGAAAAAGATGCGGTGAGTTCCTCCATGCGCCCGGCAGGAACCTGGACGTCCTCCGCCTGAAGGTCGCCGGCGATGCGCGGGCTGGTCAGAGGGCCGCTCACCGTGCCGTCGAACACAAGGGTGCGGATTTCGGCTCCACCGGCGACCGTTCGGCCCTGGTCCGTCGGCACCGCTCGCGCCGAGAGCCTGAGGTCGACGTTTTGATCGGCAGAGAGGCTTCCTGTCGCATCGAGCCGCGCAGTGCGGGAGACGATCGAGAGCTGGGAAATGTTAACGGCGCTATTGTCGGCAAAGGTCGCGTTCGCATCCAGCTCGGTATTGCCCGCGAAGACCGGGGCAATGACGTCCGGCAGGAGACCCTCTATGCGGGCGTTCAGGTCAAGTCCGAGACGGCGCACGTCGCCCTGCCGGCGCAGATTGGCCGAGCCGACGGCGCCGATGGTGTCCCCCGCGTTGAAGGTGAGCTGGGCTGCAAAATCATCGAGCGGGCCCTGGCCCGTCAGGTCGAGTTGCACCGGAGGGAGGCCGGGGATGTTCGCAGCTCGTGCCAGGATGCCGCCTTCAGGCTCGTTCAGGGAGAAATTGAGGTCCAGCCTTTCCGAGGCATAGGTCAGGCGTGCGACGAAAGTTCCCGGTGCGTCCAGCCGCCGGGCGTCGAATCTCAGGTTGAGGCCCTCCGCGGGATTCCCGAGAGAGGCCTCTCCGGAGGCGGTGAGGCGCGCCGCTACCCCTAGGATCGGCTGACCGAGAGTCAGCTCCTGAAGGGAAAAATCTTCAATCTGCACCTTGACCGGAAGCTCCGGCAGGAGAGGCTCATCCGCACCTGCAACCGTCTCGTCTGCGGGGATGGGACGGCGCAAGATCTGGACCTGTCCGATGTCGAGGGTGTCGATCTCCAGGCGGCGGGAGAGAAGGGCCAGACGACGCCAGACGATGCGGGCTCTGTCGAGCCTGAACCACACGCCCTCACGGTCGGAAATGGTGATGTCCCTGATCGTCGCGTCGGAGGAGAGCGCCCCCTCGACAGCGCCGATGGATACCTGGGTGCTGGGGGTCGACAGGGCGCGCGAGATGAGCCCCGCAAGAAAACCCCGGTCGGCTTCGTCGCTTCGCGTTCCCAACGTGAGGGTGAACAGGATCGCGCCTGCAAGCAGGAAGATCAGCGGGATCATGAAGTGGCGCATGGAGGTCATCAAAAGGCCTGTCCTATGCTCACGTAGAGCGAGAGCGGCTTGTCGCCGGGGCGCCGGTCGAGCGGCGCGGCAATATCGAGACGGATCGGGCCGATGGCTGTGTAGTAGCGCAGGCCCAACCCGGCCGACACGCGGACCTTCTCACTGAAATCCGGGAAGCTCGATTCGAACGCCCCGCCCGCATCGATGAAGGGCACGATCCCGATCGTATCCGTGATCTTGATGCGGGCTTCCAGGGAGGCTTCCAAAAGGGAACGTCCGCCGACAACCTGTCCGAGGGGGCCTATCGGGCCAAGGCTTCGATAGCGGAAGCCGCGGACGGATCCGCCGCCGCCCGCGAAGAAGCGGAAGTTTGCGGGGATCTCGTCGAGATCGGCGCCCGTGATCGAGCCGAGGCCGATGCGCCCGGCCAGGATGTAGCGGGCATCTTCGTCGAGAGCATAGTAGGTGGAGGCTGTGGCCCGGCTGACCACCATGCCTACGCTCGAGCCGAGGAATTCAGGATAGGGCGAAACCGATGCGTTGATGCGAAATCCCTGGGTCGGGTCCAGCGGGCGGTCGGTCGAGTCGTAGGTGAGGGAGGCGGGCGTGCCGACCACGAGATAGTCGATCTGACCGAGTACGTCGCTTGTCTGCCCGCGCTGAACCTGAAAGCCGGCCTGTGCGGAAAAAGTACTGCTGAACCGGTGCCGGATGAAGGCCGTGCCGTCGATGAGGCGGCTCGTATAGCCGCCATAGCGGTCGCCGCCGGTCCGGTCGCGCTCGATGAGGCCGTCGATCAGGAGGTCGTTGCGTGTGCCCCCGAGAGCGGGCTTGAGGAAGCTGGCCCTGAAGCGGCCGCCGATGTCGGACCGCTCCAGATCTCCGACCCGCTTGATCCGTGTGCCGTCGTTCCGCGGGGCCAGGAATATATCCGCTTCGAGACGCAGGCGCTCGGCGCCCCCGAAAAGGTTGCGGTGTTCCCAATAGCCGCGAACCGCCGGGCCATCGATGGTCGAATAGCGGGCGGAGAAGCCCACGACGCGCGGGGCCCTCTCGGTCACCTCCACGAAGATCGGCAGGCGTCCATACTCATCGAGTGTCTCAGCCTCCCGAATCCGGACGGAACTGAGGGCCTGGATGGTGCCGACCGACTTGCGGGTGTCGGCCAGGGCATCCGGGGAATAGGGATCTCCCGGTTCCAAGTAGATGAACGACCTCACCACGGCCGGATCGACGTTCTGGGTGCCGGTGACGGTGATGTTGCCGATGGGGGCGATAGGCCCCGGATCGAGAGAATAGGAGACATCCATCAGGCGCGTGGGATGGAAGACGACCGGATCGATCGCCACCGCTTTGGCGAGCGGGCGGGACTGGGCGCGGAAATGATCCACCATCCGCGCCTGCGCCGCCCTCAGGTCCGCCGCCCGGGCCGGATCTCCTGGTTCGAGCTTGACGACGCGGGGAGGCAATTCCTGGGCGGAGAACGGGCGCCGTGTGCGGGCGTCGCTGACCTCGATGTTTCGAAGCTCGAAGAGGACACCCGGATCCACTCTCGCCACGACCGGAACGACGGCGCGGTTGCGGTAGCTTTCGGCCACGCGGATCGCTGCGGTCGGGTCGCTGTCGATCCGCAGAACCGTGCCGCCGATCTCGAAGACCATGTTGGCGTTATAGTATCCGAGCCCCCAGAGGGCATCGAGTAATGGACCGAAATCCGCTTGCGCGCGCCTGACCAGCGCATCCCCGTCGACTGGAGCATCGCCGCGAAGCCTGTAGAGGGTCGAGGCGTTCTCCAGGGCCTGCTCGACATCGTCCGGGTCGCCCGCGACTTGGAAAGTCAGCGCATAGGGAACGGTGCTCGGCGAAATTGCGGGAGGCGTATCTCTCGATCCGAAGAGACCGAAGAAGTCGAACGCCCGCGCATCCTGGCTTGCAAAGCCGGTGATGCAAAAGAGACCTGCTGAGAGAAGGACGGCTTTGCGCCAGGGCGGTAACTGCATTCGGTACTCCGGATGCCACAAACAGGGGCATCAATGCGGAAAATTTGTGATTGTGGCGAGCCGCAATGTCTTATTCTGGCTGAAATAGTGGACGGTTCAATGATTGGGGTAGGGCAGGGACGTTTAGGGTTAATGGAGATTCGGCTTGCAGGGAAAGGAATGGCCCTCTCTTAACTCATTGCAGTGAGGGAGAGGAAGCGGTAGCAAAGTTGCGGTTTTGGAGAGAGTTGTCTTGGACTGGGACAAGATCAGGTTGTTCTATGAAGTGGCCGAGGCGGGAAGCTTCACCCGTGCCGGCGAGCATCTCGGGCTGAACCAATCCTCGGTCAGCCGTCACATCAGCGCTCTCGAGCGCGAGCTCAAGGTGCCTCTCTTCCACCGCCATGCGCGCGGTCTCATTCTGACCGAGCATGGAGATATTCTCTTCAGGACGGCGCAGGACATGCTCCGGCGCATCGAGTCGACCCGCAGCCGCCTCGACGAGACGAGCGAGTTGCCCACCGGGAACCTCAAAGTGACGGCGACCGTCGGCATCGGCGCCATGTGGCTTGCGAGGCGGGTCTCCGAGTTCCTGAGCCTCTATCCCGAGGTGCGGATTCAACTGATCGTGACCAATGAGGAGCTCGATCTGGCCATGCGGGAGGCCGATGTCGCGATCCGCCTTCGCCGCCCCTCCCAGCCCGATTTGATCCAGCGGCGCCTCTTCACAGTGCATTATCACGCCTATGCATCGCATTCCTACATCGAGAGGTTCGGCGAGCCGGCCAATCTCGCGGATCTCGACAACCACCGTATCGTCTGCCTGGGCGGAAACCAGCCGTCCTTCATCCTGGCGGTTCATCAGCTCGCGACAATGGGCCGGGACCCGAAGGATCCACGCCCGCGGCATTTCATCGTCAACGACAGCCTGGCTCTCCGGGTCGCGATCGAGGCCGGCGCCGGCATCGGCATGGCGCCTGCCTATGCGATGGAAGGCAATTCGAATGTTACGCAGGTGCTGCGGGATGTCGAAATGCCGACATTGGACAGCTACATGGTCTATCCCGAGGAGCTGCGCTCGGTGGCTCGCGTTCAGGTCTTTCGGGACTTTCTCGTCGCCAAGGCACAGCGCTGGTCCCATTGAGGGAGGTGCATCGGCGCCGCTCAGCAAACTCGGGGCGATGTGACTCCATTCCTGCTGCACGCGCGTGTGCGGCCAGAGCCATGCGCCCTTGGAACATTCCTGAACTGTCCCCGGTTTCACACCCGAGCGCAGCAGTAGGAGTGTGACGGGATGGAGATGATGGCTCGCCTTGGATATGGGGCTCGTGGCATCGTGTATTGTCTCGTCGGGGGATTGGCCCTGCTGGCCGCCTTTGGATCGGGCGGCCAGACCGGAGGCAGCAGGAGCGCCCTTCACTCACTCCTGTCCCAGCCCTTCGGGACTGCCTGGTTGATCGCCATCGCAATCGGCCTTTTCGGCTTTTCGGCATGGCGCGTCGTGGAGGCCCTCACGGATGCGGATCACCGTGGAACCGAGTGGAAGGCACTGGGCATCCGTGCGGCTCATCTGCTGAGCGGGGGCATCTATGCCAGCCTTGCCGTATTCGCGATCAACCTCGCCCTGGGATGGAGCGGCGGCGGCGGCGAGGATCAGGCTGCACGCGGATGGACCGCATGGCTCCTGTCGCAACCTTTCGGGCGATGGATGGTCGGCCTGATCGGTGCGGCCGTTGTTGCAACGGGACTTGGATTCATCTGGAAAGGCTGGCGCAGCAACGTCACCGCCTATCTTTCACTTCCATCTGGTGCCGATCATTGGGCGGTGCCTCTGGGGCGACTTGGTTTCGCGGCTCGTGGAGTTGTCTTCGTCCTGGTCGGAGGATTTCTGATCCTCGCAGCCTGGCACAGCAATTCTGCGGAGGTGCGCGGGCTTGGGGGAGCTCTCCAGAGCCTGCAGGGTCAGCCCTTCGGCTGGGCGCTGCTCGGGATCGTCGCGGCGGGTCTATTCGCCTTCGGGGTCTTCGGCCTCGTTCAGGCCCGCTACCGACGTCTCGATGCTCCCGACTGGGACGATGCGCGCAATGCCGTAACCGATGGTGTTCGCGCTCTCAAACCAGGCAGCTGACCCGAAGGGGCGGGCGCTCGCGATCCATGGACGGGCTCCCCGGATCAGAGATATGCGATGAGGCGCCCGGCGAGCAGGGCCGCGATCCAGGCGACCAGCGATACCACGGCATAAGCCCGAGCATCCGGCGGCAGAGCATCCTTGCGCAGGACGCCGCCGAAGCGGGCATGAAACAGCGCAACATTGACGAGCCCCAGGGCGATGAACCCGAGCTTGGCGTAGAAAGCCGGATTGATCCCGAGCGCCCGCGCCTCGACGGCGAGCAGGATCGTCCCTGTCGGGATCTGCAGGGCCAGGCCCGCCGCCGCAAGGGGGATAGCGAAGCGGCCGACCTGCCAGGCATGCCGCCCGCGCTCCACCAGAACCTTGAGATCGAAAACCGCGATGCTGCCGACGACGAGCGAGGATCCGAGCACGTGCAGCAGGTTGGCGACCGTGAACATCCAGGCGGAGTGGCGTGCTGTGTGCCCGAGCCAGGATTCTTCCAGTGCGCCCAGCAGGTCGAGATACATCGTGAGCTAGCGCAGCTCGAAGGTCTTGCCGCCGGCTGTAATCCGCTCCGCCCGCATTTCATTCTCGACCCGCGTGGAGGGGTAGCCCTCGACCGTGATGCTGGTTCCTGGTTTGAGCATGTCTTCACTCAAGCCGCGGGCGCTCATGCGGAAAGGAGGGGCCAGAACCGCATCCCAGCTCTTGCCTCTATCGTCGACCACGATCTGCACATGGGGATTTTGCCATTCCACACTTTGCACGGTGCTGCTGAGGGTGAGCTTTCGCGCCGCGTCATAGCTTCCCCAGCCGTGATGGGCCAGGGCGACGCCGCCCAAGGGAAGGGCACCGAGAAGACATAGGGCCGCCAGCTTGTATCTCATGATGATGCTCCTTCGTTTCAGGCGCAATCGACGCGAAGAGAGATAGAGTCCACCTCAATGGCTGGAGCGTCAAGACGGCCAAGCGATACGCGCCGGACCATCCCCTTGACATTGCGTGGCGATGTCCAAGGTGAGCGAGACAGCCTCGCTCGTCGGGTCACATCCAAGGGTTTGCCATGACCTCCCCCGTCGTCATCGCCGTCGCCATCACAGGTTCCGTGCCGCGCAAGAGGGACAATCCCGCCGTGCCGATCTCGCCTTCTGAGCAGATCGAGTCGACGCAGGAGGCCTACGAGGCCGGGGCCACTCTGGTGCACATCCACGTTCGCAATGATGACGAGACGCCTTCATCGGATCCGGAGCGTTTCGCTGTCGTCCAGGAACGCATTGCCAAGCACTGCCCGGGCATGATCATCCAGTTCTCGACCGGCGGGAGGGGGCGGGATCCGAGTCAGAGAGGGAGCGCTCTCTACCTCAGGCCGGACATGGCATCGCTTTCGACAGGCTCCGTCAACTTTCCCACTATCGTCTATGAGAACCACACCACCTTCGTGGAGGGGCTGGCAGGACGGATGAAGGAGTTCGGGATCAAGCCGGAGATCGAGATCTTCGATCTGTCTCACCTGCATGGCGCCCGACGCCTCATCGACCGGGGTCTGATGGACGAGCGGCCTCACGTGCAGTTCGTCATGGGTGTCCAGAATGCGCTGCCGGCCGAGGAGCACCTGCTCGACATTCTCCTCGGCGAGCTGAGGCGCCTCATGCCCCTGGCCACCTGGACCGCGGCAGGGATCGGACGGCATCAGGCGCGGGTGATGGACTGGGCTCTCATCCGGGGTGCCGATTCCGTGCGTACGGGCCTGGAGGACAACATCAGGATCACGAAGGAGCGCTTGGCAGCAGGCAACGCGGAGCTGGTCGAATATGCCGTCCTGGCGGTCGAGCGGCGCGGGCGGCGAGCCGCGAGGCCCGAGGAGGCTCGCGCGCTCCTCGGATTGAGGCCCTCTCATGCCTCCGGAGAGCTCGTGAACTCTTGAGCGCTCAGAGCTTGTCTCGCCCTGAAGGTGCTCCGAGGTCGAGAACGGGCCCCTTCGGAACGATGCCTGAGGGATTGATCATGCGGTGGCTCTCGTAATAGTGCCGCTTGATGTGCTGCATATCCACCGTCTCAGAGATGCCCGGAGTCTGATAGAGGTCTCGGAGGTACGCAGAAAGATTGGGATAATCGGCGATCCTCCGCAGATTGCATTTGAAGTGGCCGACATAGACGGCATCGAAGCGCACGAGGGTCGTGAAGAGACGCCAGTCGGCTTCGGTTTGCCGGCCGCCTGTGAGATAGCGCCGGGACTCCAGCAAACCGTCGAGCCAGTCGAGAGTGTCGAACAGAGAGGTGACGGCTTCCTCGTAGGCTTCCTGCCGGGTGGCAAAGCCGGCCTTGTAGACGCCGTTATTGACCGTGTCGTAGATGCGGGCATTGAGCTCATCAATTTCCGCCCTCAACTCCTCCGGGTAATAGTCACCCGGTGTCGCGCCGAGGCCGTCGAAGGCATGATTGAGCATGCGGATGATCTCGGCAGACTCGTTATTGACGATTGTCCCCTGCGCCTTGTCCCACAACACGGGTACGGTGACCTTTCCCGTGTAGTCGGGATCCGCCGCCGTGTAGACCTGATGCAGATAGCGGGCGCCCTGGATCGGGTCCTGGATCACGCCCGGCCCCTCCTCAAAGGTCCATCCGTTCTCCAGCATCAGCCAGTTCACGACCGAAAGGCCGATCATCCCCTCCAAACCTTTCAGCTTGCGGAAGATCAGGGCCCGGTGGGCCCAGGGGCAGGCGAGGGAGATGTAGAGATGATAACGTCCCGGTTCGGCCTTGAAGCCGCCTTTTCCTGTAGGGCCCGGCGAGCCGTCGGCCGTGATCCAGTTGCGGAAGGCGGAGTCCTTTCGGATGAAGCGTCCGTCGGAGCTCTTGGAGACCAGAGGCTGATCGTGCCAGACGCCGTTGACCAGAGCACCCATCGTTCTCTCCTTGCCATGAACCGAGGCTTGTCAGCCTGTTGTAGAGGGATGCGCCGGCGAACTCTATTGCCCTCTGCGAGGCTCCGGTCAAATAGGGCTGCGGAGGCCGCGGCCAAGCGCCATGGCACACGGCGCTTTCTGTGAGCGGTCTCCGGTGCTGCTTCCCTGCAAGTCTTGCAGGCGATGCCCGGATGATGGACAAGGGGCGCACTCGGGTTGCTAGACGGCGCAGCAGGACAATGACATTCACCGCTAAAATCCTCCTCCTTGGGTCGGGCGAACTCGGCAAGGAGTTCGCGATCTCCGCCAAACGCTATGGCTGCCATGTCATTGCGTGCGACCACTACGCCAATGCACCGGCGATGCAGGTGTCCGACGTTGCGGAGGTCTTCTCCATGCTCGATGCGGACAGGCTCAGAAGCGTGATCGAGAAGCATCGGCCCGACTATATCGTGCCGGAGGTGGAGGCGATCCGAACCGAGGTTCTGCAGGAGTTCGAGGACAAGGGCTTCGCCGTCGTGCCTTCGGCCCGCGCCACCTACATGACGATGAACCGTGATCGCATTCGAGAGGTGGCGGCCACGGAGCTCGGCCTTCGGACATCGAAATACCGGTATGCCGAGTCCCTGGAGGAGGTCCGAGCCGCCGCGGAGCATACGGGGTTCCCCTGTGTCATCAAGCCGGTCATGTCGTCGTCCGGCAAGGGGCAGAGCAATGCCAATTCGGTCGACGAGCTGGAGAAGGCCTGGACCTATGCCGTCGACAACATGAGGGGCGATCGCAAGAAGGTGATCGTCGAGGAGTTCATTCGCTTCGAATACGAAATCACTCTCCTGACGGTGCGCACCCGCGACGGCGTCAAGTTCTGCGAGCCGATCGGCCACCGGCAGGAGCGTGGCGATTATCAGGAATCCTGGCAGCCGACGCCAATGTCCGACAGGCTTCTTCAGGAAGCGAGGGACATGGCGGAAAAGGTCGTCGACAATCTCGGAGGCTATGGGATCTTCGGCGTCGAGTTCTTCGTCACCCGGGACGAGGTCATCTTCTCGGAACTTTCTCCCAGGCCGCATGATACGGGGATGGTCACGCTCATTTCCCAGAACCTGTCCGAATTCGATCTCCATGCCCGGGCCATTCTTGGACTGCCCATTTCCAGCATCACGCTTCGTGGCCCTTCGGCCTCGGCCGTGATCCTGGCCGATCGCGAGGCGGACGACTTCTCCATCCAGGGGATCGGCGATGCACTTCGGCAGGAGCCGGAGAACGGCGAAGTCGAGGTGCGGATCTTTGGCAAGCCCACAACCCGTCCATACCGGCGGATGGGAGTGGCGCTGGCCTGTGCCGACACGACCGATCGTGCCCGGGATTACGCCCGCAGAGCCGCCGAACGCGTGAAGATCATCTACTGATCGACGTGCGAACGGCTCACGCTCTAACAGCCCCTCGGGTATGCTGAGCGGGCGAATCATCAGTAACAGGTAGGCTCCCGCTCATGGTCTCGTTTTTCAAAGATCTATGGATGCGCCTTGCCGGAGGCGGAGGCGCGCCTGACGGAAAGGAGCTCTCGGCGGAGCCTGTCGAATACAAGGGCTACCGGATTCGACCGGCTCCCTATCCGGCCAAAGGCCAGTATCAGACCGCCGGCGTGATCGAGAAGGAGATCGGCGGCGAGATGAAGGCGCATCGCTTCGTGCGTGCCGAAACCCACGCGAGCAAGGATGATGCGGTCTCCTTCTCGGTCGCAAAGGCCCGACAGATCATCGACGAGCAGGGCGACCGCATCTTTTCGTAAGGCGACTTTGCCGGGCGCTCCTCTCTCGGGAATCCCGGCCTGTACCGTCAGGCCTCGGCTTTCACGCTGGCGATTTCCGTGGCGATCTGTCGATGCGGGTGACTGGCATTGGCTCCTGAACGCCTCAGACGGTGCCGCAGGCGGAAGCGATCTGCGCGGTAATAGGCTCGCGAGCATTCGAGGGCCTCGCCGCTGTCGGAATAGATGATGCGTTCCACGAGAATGAGCGGGTGCCCCGTCTGAACGCTGAGCATATCCGCCCTGAACCCGTCGGCGACGATGAACTCGATGACCTCGTCCGCCTCCACCGCCTCGACGTCATAGAGCCGCTCGATCAGCGCATAGAGCGGCTGGGAGAGGTCCGCCTGCAGGAGTTTGGGGGCGATCCGTGCGGGAACGAAGGTGGTGCGGAAGGCCGCAGGCTGGTCATCCGCCGAGAGGAGCTTGCGGATCTTGTGCACCTGATCCGCCGACCGAAGGCCGAGCTTTGCCATGATCCAGTCCGGAGCAGGGACCGTCTCCGCACTGTAGACGCTGATGTTGCGGGGATCCGCCGCATCGAAGCCGGACAGCAGGAAGTGCTCCGGATCGGTGAGCGGCTCGGCCAAGCGCGGCGCCAGCACGAAAGTCCCGCGACCCTGCTTCTTCTGAAGAAAACCCTCGTCGACCAGGGCCGAGATCGCCTGACGCACCGTAATGCGTGAGAGGTCGTAGTGCTCGCAAAGCTCGCTCTCGGAGGGGATCTGGTCCCCGGGCTGAAGATCGAACGTCACGTAGTCGCGCAGGGCGTGCTTCAGCTGGAGCCACAGAGGTGTGCTGCCGGTCCCCCTCAGAGGATGAAGGTTGGGGCCTGTATCCGTCATTGAAGCACCTTTCCTGCGAGTCCCGCCCGGGCATCGCCACTCGTCTCGAAAAGTCTCTTTATCGAACTTGACATGGAAGGAAAGCCAGACCTAGTCTCAACACGTCTTATGACGTCATAATAAGCTATCGAACGGAGGAAGCAACCATGCATACGATCGGAAGACTATCGACTCGGTTCAGCCGCCGCCTCATCATGATGGGGGCAGCCTCTGCAACCGCCGCTTTGATGCTTGGCAGCCAACCGGTCCTTGCGCAGGGCAAGGCACCGACCGGTCCCATCGAAATCACCTCCGGCACGAGCCCCGGCGGCACGCCGGACGTCCTGATGCGCCGCGCCGCGAAAATCCTCAACGAAGAGAAGATCATCACCAACCCGATCGTCGTGCAGAACCGTACCGGCGGGTCCTGGATGGTTGCAGCCAACTGGGTGCTGAACAAGAAGGGCGACGACAACACGGTCCTCACCATCGCCCAGCCCATTCTCACCACGCCGATCACGACCGGCCAGCCGACGGTCTACGACAAGCTCACGCCCATCAGCATGTTCATCCAGGGCGATCTTCTCATCGCCGTGCAGCCCAACTCCCCTGCGAACAACCTGAAGGAGTTCATCGATCTGGCAAAACAGCGCGAGCGCAGCGTCAAGGTCGCGGGCGCGCAGGCAGGATCGACCGATCACATGGTGACCGGTCTGGTCGAGAAGGCCGGCAACGTGAAGCTGAACTACGTTCCCTTCGACGGCGGTGGCGCCGCGACGTCCGCCTTTCTTGGAGGCAACGTGGATATGATCGTCCTGCCGCCCAGCGAAGCTCTGCCCCTCATCAAGAGCAACAAGGCGAAGCTGCTTGCGGTCCTGAGCGAGAATCGCCGGAAGGAGCCGGAGTTCAAGGATGTCCCGACTGCCAAGGAGCAGGGCTTCGATATCGTGTGGGGTCAGTCCTGGGGTCTTGCCGGTCCGCCGGACATGGATCCTGAACTCGTGAAGTTCTGGGACGATGCCATCCAGAAGCTCGTGAAGACCGATGCCTGGCAGGCCATGGTCGACGAGATGTTCCTGCGCAGCGAGGTCGTGCCGGCCAGCCAGGCGAAGGAGCATATGGCTGAACTGCACCAAGAGCATCTTGCCCTCCTGCGTGATCTCGGCCTCGCCAAGTAAGCCGGATCCAGGTCATGAAAACTGCGGATATCGTCAGCGCGGTTGTCATGCTCGTCCTGTCGGGGGTGGTCTTCGCGACCACCCGCGACTTGCCATACTGGGCGGATTTCGCACCCGGATCGGCCTTTGCGCCGTTCTGGGTGGCCGCGACGGGTGCCGTCCTCTCCATCGCGTTGCTCGTCAGCGCCCTGCGCCGGCCGGCCGGACCGCCCGTCGACTGGCCTGACCGCACCGGATTCCAGCGGGTGATCCTGACGGCCGGAGGCCTCTGGGCCGTCATCGTCGCGGCTCCGTTCCTCGGGCTGGTGGCCACCGCCGTTCTGTTCATGTTGTTCTTGCTTCTCGTCGTCGAGCGCCGCCGCCTTCTGCCCAGTCTCTTCACCACCGCGGTTACGACGGCGCTCGTCTATGGCGTGTTCGTTGCATGGCTCGGGATCGCTTTTCCCAAGGGCTTGCTGGGCGTCTGACGCCATCAGGGATCGTATTCGATGATCGATGCACTTGCTTCTCTCGGCCAAGGCTTTCAGGTGGCTCTGGCGCCGATGAACCTCATGTTCATCTTCATCGGCGTCTGCCTCGGCCAGCTGATCGGCGCTCTGCCGGGGCTCGGCCCCTCGGCCGGCATGGCACTTCTCCTGCCGATCACCTTCGGCATTCCGCCCGTCACCGCAATCATGATGCTGGCCGGCATCATGTATGGCGGCATGTATGGCGGGACCCTGACATCCGTGCTCGTCAACGTGCCCGGCGAGGCAGCCTCCGTCATGACGGCGGTCGACGGTCACAAGCTCGCCAAGAAGGGCAGGGCCGGTGCCGCTCTCAGCGTCTCAGCCATCGGATCGTTCCTGGCGGGTATCGGAGCCGTCACCGCTCTGGTCTTCGTGACTCCCCCACTGGCGGAGTTCGCGCTCAGCTTCTCGTCTCCCGAATATTTCCTTCTCGCCACCCTGGGCATCACGGCTACGGCAAGCATCGGATCGGGCTCTCCGCTCAAGGCGATCCTGATGGCGGTCTTCGGCCTTATGATCGCGCTGATCGGCACCGACCCGATCCTCGGAAGCTCCCGTCTGACGTTCGGCGTCACGGAACTGCTCGACGGCATCGACTTCCTGCCGGTGGCGATCGGCATCTTCGGTGTCGCCGAAGTTCTGGCCTCCCTGGAGCGAAGCTACGATTCCGAGCCGATCAAGACACGGCTGCGCGACATGTGGCTCAGTGCGAAGGACTGGGCCGAATGCCGCGTCGCCATCCTGCGCGGGGGCTTTCTAGGTTTCTTCATCGGGCTGATGCCGGGTGCGGGGCCGACCGTGGCCTCTATCCTCGCCTATGTCACGGAAAAGCGCTTCAGCAAACACCCGGAACGATTCGGAGAGGGCGCTCTCGATGGTGTCGCGGCCGCGGAATCAGCCAATAACTCGGCAGCTCACGGAGCTCTCATCCCGATGCTCGCACTCGGAATCCCGGGATCCGCATCGACGGCGGTGCTGCTCGCGGCATTGGTCCTTCAGGGCATCCGCCCCGGCCCCACGCTTCTCGTCGAGCAGGCGGATCTCGTCTGGGGGCTCATCGCCAGCATGTTCGTCGGCAACATCATCCTGCTGATCCTCAACCTGCCGCTTGCGCCGGTATTCGCCGCACTGCTGCGGATCCCCTACGAGTATCTGGCGCCGGGCATCCTCGTGATCTCGCTCGTCGGCGCCTATGCGACGACGCTCAGCCTGTTCAATGTCGGCCTGACGCTCTTCTTCGGAATGGTCGGCTATCTCATGATCAAGGCCGATCTGCCGCGAGCCCCTGTCGTCCTTGCAGTCGTGCTGGCGCAGTTGATGGAATCGTCGCTGCGACAGTCTCTCATGCTCTCGGAAGGGAGCCTCGTGATCTTCGTGCAGCGTCCGCTGTCGGCGATCCTCCTCCTCCTCGTCATAGGCTCTTTGCTGCTCCCGTTGCTGAACATGCTGACGCGCCGTCGCGTCGCCCGCCGCAGCCGGCGCGAAGGCTCCATTTCCATCGCAACCAAATAGGAATCCCCATGACTTCCGTTCGTACCATCGATGTCCATGCGCATATCCTCACCGAGGAGATGATGCGCCTCATGCGGCGCGAGGCGCCTGATATCGGGCCGACGCTGAGCGAGGTCGACGAGCATGGCGGGGTGCTCCAAGTCGGCAGCATCGTCCAGCGTCCCTTTCCCCGCGGAGCTTGGGATCTGGAACTCCGCCTGCGGGACATGGACCAGGCGGAAGTGGACATGCAGGTCCTCTCCGTCTGTCCGCAGACCTTCCTCTATGACCGAGATCCTGCCCTGACCGCGGCCCTGTCGTCCATTCAGAACGACGAGATCGCAAAGATCGTGCGCCAGCATCCGGACCGCTTCCTCGGCATCGCCACGCTGCCGATGCAGGATCCCGAGCGCGCGGTCGCCGAACTGCGCCGGGCCATGACCCAGCTGGGCCTCAGCGGTGCTCAGATCGGTTCCCACGTGGAAGGGCGCAATCTGGACGATCCGGCTCTCGAGCCGCTTTGGGCCGCGGCGGAAGAACTCGGCGCCTTCATCCTGGTCCATCCGCAGAAAACCGCAGCCGGAGACCGGCTCAAATCCTACTATCTCAAGAACTTGATCGGGAATCCGCTCGATACGACGATCGCCGCCGCATCACTGGTTTTCGGGGGTGTCTTGGAACGCCATCCAAACCTGAAGTTCTGCTTTGCGCATGGCGGTGGCTTCATGCCCTATCAGACCGGGCGCATGAACCACGGATATGACGTGCGCGCCGAGGGCAAGGTCAATCTGAAGGAGCCTCCGGAGGTCTCCATCCGCCGTCTCTATTTCGACTGCATCCTGCATTTCGAGCCGGCGCTGCGTTACTTGGTCGACACCTTCGGCGCCGACCACGTACTGCTCGGCAGCGACTACCCGTTCGACATGGGGACGATGGACGGTGTCCGGCAGATCCGTGCCTTGAGGGCGACGCCGGAGGAGCGCAACCTTATCCTGGGCGAAGCGGCAGCGGTGCTCCTTGGGCAGCAAGGCGCTCCCGTCAAGCGAGCTGCCCAAGCCGGTTAGCAGCCGATGCCGACCCACGGAGGCGAACGGCCGGAGCAAGCTCACTCTCCTGGTGAGTTTGCTCCGTCGAGCCGCGAGAGCGGACATCGCTATCGGTGGGTCATTCTGTCGGTCGGCGTTCTTGCACAGGCGGCTCTCGCTGCCCTGCAGCACGGGTTGCCGGCCCTCGGCCCTATTCTGCGAACGCGATTCGATCTGACGCTCCCCGAGATCGGACTGGTTCTCGCTTCCTCCAACTGGGGCATCATGAGCACGCTCCTGCTCTGGGGGGCGCTCGCGGATCGCTGGGGCGAGCGCCTTGTGATCGCCACCGGCCTCGGTGGCAGTGCTGTTGCCATCATTGCCGCATCTCAGGCTGCGGATGTCACGGAACTCGTTCTCTGGTTGATCTCGGCCGGTGCGCTTGGTTCCGCAGCTTCCGCTGCCTCAGGCCGTGCCGTCATGCACTGGTTTTCCCGGCGGGAGCGCGGCTTTGCCCTCGGAATTCGTCAGATGGCGATCCCTCTGGGAAGTGCCGTGGCTGCTCTCTCGCTCCCGCTGATCGCCGCGGCCGCGGGACTCGATGCGGCCCTTTTCGCGCTTGCGGGAGCGGCCGGGCTCGGAGCTGTGTGCGCAGCTCTGCTGTTGTCTTCGCATCCAGGCGCCAGCGGCGAAATCAGCCTCGTCGTTCCGCTATCGCCCCTGCGCGACGGCGTGCTCTGGCGCCTTGCCTTCTGCTCCGGACTTCTGGTGTGCAGTCAGGTGGCCATGAATGGTTTCGTCGTTCTGCTCCTGACCGAGTATCGTGGAATCGCCCTTGGACCGGCGGCACTTGTGCTCGCAGCCATCAATCTGGGAGGAGGCGCGGCGCGCGTGTTCGTCGGCCGCCTTTCGGATCGCTCCGGTCGACGGTTGCCGCCGATCCGCAAGCAGGCGCTCTGGCTGGCCTCGGCTCTGATGGCTTCCGCGCTGCTGATCGATGCACCTCTGCCGTTGCTAATTCCTGCATTGGTCGCAGCAGGAGTGTTCGCCCTCAGCTGGAACGGGCTCGCCATGACCGCCGCGGCCGAGATGGCAGGTCACGCCCGAGCCGGCTTGGCCATCGGATTGCAGGGAACCGTCATCCGTGTCGTGAGCGCCGGAGCGGGCGTGGCTTTCGGGTTCGTCGTGGAGCAGACCGGCTCTTGGGCTCTCGCAATCCTGCTTCTCGGATTGCTGCCTCTCATCAGCTACAGCCTCATGGCTCCTCTGTCTGGGGAGGAGGAGCGCAGGCTCCTGCCCTTGGACCCCGCGCGCCCGGCGACCTCTCCACCCACTTGAGGTGGGGGACCCTACCACTCCAGCGAGGGATGCTGGCGACGCTGATCTTCCCGCAACGTATGCGTCTCGGCAAGGATCTCGCGCAGAAGCTTCACGACTCGACCCACGAGGGCAAAGCCCCCGAAGGGGCTCGAGAAGGGCTTCAGAACGCTGACGGTGGACATAGTACTGGACTCCAGGAGGCACAGAATTGCTCTATCGCGCCGCCTTATACTTTGGGCAGCGCAGCATGCAATATGCTGCGCTGCAGCGGAGACATGTCCCAGGGGCAAAACTCAATGGAAAACGACGGTCTCAGACTGGCTGACGCACCTGTTCTACTCCATCCCAAAGGGCATTCAGGCGAAGGGTTTCCTGCTCCAGCACCGCCAGGAAGGTTTCTGCTGCAGCGGAAAGCGGCTGCCGGGCCGGTTCGATCAGGACGAGATCCGTTTCCAGGGACGGCTGTGCCAGCGGATTGATGACGTAGTGCCGGCTCGCGATGTCGTTCGCCATCATGACTCCGGGAAGGACCGTAACCCAGTCGGAGCTTGCGACGAGATCGAGGGTGCCGAGCATGGCATCGAGCTCCAACATCCGCCCGATCTTGACCCCATTGGAGGAGAAATAGGTCTCCAGGCTGCGTCGGCGCGTATTCTGTCCGGTCGGCACCACGATCTTCAGCGTGCCCAAGTCGGACAGACGCACAGGAGCCATATGCCGGACGTCGAGTTGCCCCTTGGACACGAGAACCTCCGGCGTCCGGGCGAGAAGACGGCTCTTGAGACCCATCGCATCGGCAAAGGCGGGAACAACGGCAAAGTCCAGTTCTCCCGCTCGGACCTGCTGCGTCAGCACGGCCGAGTAGGCTTCGGTGATGCGCACCACCACGTTGGGATGAGCCTCCATGAACTTGGCCAGGGCCGGGGCCATGGCGCATCGCGTCATCGTCGGCATGAGGCCGACCGTGATTTCCCCCTCGAGACCGCTACCGAAGTTCATCAGGGCCCGCGTCGCGGCCTCGTTGCTGCGGAGCACATCGATACAGTGTCGATAATAGCTGTCCCCTGCGGGTGTCGGGATCACGCCGCCTGGACCACGGGCGAAGAGCTTGACCCCGAAGCGACTCTCGATCTTGCGAACATGCTGGGACACCCCCGACTGGGTGGCATTCTCGCGAGTCGCCGCCGCAGTGAACGAGCGCTCCTCGTAAACGGCGACGAACAGACGGATATCGCGCAGGCTCTCGAGCATTGGGCTATCACGATCTATAATGGCGAGAAGTAGATCATATCATTTTATCGTCTGACGAGTCGAGGTTATCTTCAGGATCAAAGCCATCCTCCCATCGCCCGGCTCAGCGTCGGCAAGCATAGGATGATCCGATCACATGACCCAGCAGATGAGTCCCCGTAAGGTCGAGGACCCTCGCCATCTCCGCCAGGCACTGGGGCGCTTCGCGACCGGCGTCACCGTCGTCACGACCTGCTCGCCGACCGGCAAGCTGGAGGGACTGACGGCCAACTCCTTCTCGTCGGTTTCGCTCGATCCGCCCCTGGTGCTCTGGAGCTTGCAGAAGCAGGCTCCATCTCTCGAGAGTTTCCGCTCTTCCGGGCACTTCGTCGTGAACGTTCTAGGTGCGCATCAGCACGACCATTGTCAGCATTTCGCGCGGCCCTCCCAGAACAAGTTTCAGGACGTTCCGCATGAGATCGGCCTTGGCGGCTGCCCCGTGTTGGACGACTGCATCGCCACCTTCGAGTGCTCCACTCACAGCATCGTCGAGGGCGGCGACCACCTGATCTTCATCGGACGGGTCGAAAGAGCCGTCTACCGGGACGGCGAGCCGCTCATCTTCAGCGCAGGCTCCTTCTGCGTTCCGTCACAGTTCCAACAGCCAGAAACCGCCTCAGAGGCGCGGACAACAGGACGATCCTCATTCGTCCAAAGGGAGTGCTGCTCATGAAGCTAGGCTTCTTCACGATGCCGATCCATCCGGTTGAACGTAATCTCACGGAGACACTCAAGGAGGATCGCGAGCTGGCGCTCATCGCCGACCGTCTCGGCTTCGTTGAAGGCTATTTCGGCGAGCATGTCACGGACGCGGCAGAGACGATTTCGTCGTCGCTGATCTTCATTGCGTGGCTCCTGAACGAGACGAAGAACATCAAGCTGGGATCCGGCACCATCAACCTGCCCAACCACCACCCGGCCATGGTTGCAGGTGAGGTCGCCATGATCGACCACATGGCGGAGGGGCGGTTCATCATGGGCATCAGCCCGGGTGGACTTCTTTCCGATGCGGAGGTCTTCGGGAACCTCGACAAAGATCGTACCGCGATGTTCGTTGAGGCCATCGATCACATCCTGAACATCTGGGCTGGAGAGCCCCCCTACAACCTCAAGGGCGAGCACTGGACGATCTCGACCGAGCGCACCCACATTCCGGAACTGGGCCAAGGCTACATCCACAAGCCCTACCAAAAGCCGCATCCCCCGATCGTCGTCACTGCCGTTGCGCCTTTCTCGAAGGGCGTAAGCGAGGCGGCGGCCCGCGGCTGGGATCCGATTTCGGCGAACTTCCTTCTGCCGAAGTGGGTCAAATCGCACTGGCCGAAATATGTGGAGGGCTGCGAGAAGGGCGGGCGTATCGCGGATCCGGCGAACTGGCGCGTCGCGAAGAGCATCTTCGTCGCCGAGGACATGGCGACCGCCCGGCGCTACGCCACAGAACCGGGAAGCCCCTACTACAATTACTACCGCTCACTCGCCACCAAGCTGATCAAGAATGGCCGCGCCAATCTGTTCAAGGCGGACCAGAACGCGCCGGATTCTTCCGTCACTGTGGAAAGCGTCGTCGACCAGCTGATCATCTGGGGCACGCCGGAGAAGGTGACGGACGATCTCTTGGCCTTCCGCGATGAAATCGGCGATTTCGGCACCCTGCTTTATGCAGGGCATGACTGGGCGGACCGCAATCTCGCCGTCAGATCGATGGAGCTGATGGCGGAAAAGGTCCTGCCTGCCGTCAACAGCTCGATCGTCTCGGCAACGGCCGCCGCGTGATGACGATGCAGAAGGAAAGGCGCGTATCCGCGAATGGAGCGGAGTTCCGGGTCCTGGTCGATGGTCCCGAGGACAAGCCCTGGCTGACATGCCTCCACTCTCTCGCGACCCGGGCTGAGCTCTGGGACGACCAGATCGCGGAGCTGACGAAGACTTTCAGGGTCCTGCGCATTGATGCGCGCGGGCACGGGCGCTCCGAGCCTGTCGAGGGACCCTACAGCTTCGATCAGCTTACCAAGGATGTCGTTGCCATTTGGGACCGTCTCGGGATCGAGAGGTCGGCGGTGCTCGGCCTCTCCATGGGCGGCATGACGGCCTTCGGACTGGCGCTCGACCACACGTCGCGCGTGACCCGGATCGTTGCGGCGGACTGTCGCTCGGATGCTCCGGACTTCTTCAAGAACATGTGGGCCGACCGTCAAAAGATTCTGCACGAGAAGGGGATGGAGGCCATTGCCGAGATCACGATCCCGACCTGGCTGACCGAGGAGACGCGTAACACCCGGCCCGACCGAGTCGAGCGGGTGCGCGGCATGATCCTCGAAACGTCGAGGGAGGGCTATATCGGTGCGACGGAAGCCTTGCGTGCCCTGAACTACAAGGATCGTTTGTCCGAGATCAGGTGTCCCACCTGCCTCGTGGTCGGGGCTGCCGACGGTCCGCATCCCACCGAGATGCGTTCCATGGCGGAGCGCATCCCGGGCGTTCGCTTCATCGAAATCCCGGCTGCCGCGCACCTCGCCAATGTCGAGAATCCTGAAGCCTTCAACAAAACGGTCTGCAGCTTTCTGTCGGAGTAGGGGCGGCACTATCGGGAGGGAACTATGATTCGAGCGGCAATCGTGGGTCTGGGGTGGTGGGGCAAGCACATTGTCCGACGCATGAAGGGTTCGCAGAAGCTCAAGCTCATTGTCGCTCTCGACTCCTCCGATGCTCATGCCACTTTTGCGGCAGAGCATGGCCTTCGCTTCACGACGGATTGGGACGACGTGCTGAGCGATCCTACTATCGATGCGGTCATTCTCTGCACGCCGCATTCCATGCATACGCAGCAGGTCCTGGCTGCCGCCGCCGCTGGCAAGCACGTCTTCTGTGAAAAACCGCTGGCTCTGACACGCGAGGATGCCGAGCTTTCGGTCGAGGCATGCCGTGCAGCCGGAGTTCTGCTGGGGATCGGTCACGAGCGTCGTTTCGAGCCGGCGTCGATCGAGCTTCGCCGGATGGTCAAGGAAGGCGCTCTCGGAACCATCATGCATGTCGAGGCCAATTTCAGCCATGACAAGCTTGCAAATGTTTCGGAAAGCGACTGGAGAGCCTCGCCCGCTGATGCGCCGGCAGCCGGGATGACGGCGATGGGGATCCACCTGACGGATCTTTATCTCGATCTTTTCGGACCCATCGCCGAAGTCTATGCGCAGACTTCGCAGCGGGTATCGAAGCGTTCCAATGGAGATGTGGTCTCCGTCCAGATGCGTTTCGCGTCCGGGGCCACAGGCTACCTCAATGCGATTCTCGTCACTCCTCTCTACATCGGTATGACGGTCTTCGGCTCTGACGCGTGGGTGGAAATCCGCAACCATACCCACCCCGACACCCCGGGCTTGACCACGCTGACTTACCAGCACCGCAACGGGTACCACGATACGATCGAGTTCCCCTGGGAGGACACGGTGCGCAGGAACCTCGAGGTCTTCGCGGATGCCGTAGAGAACGGAACCCGTTATCCTTTCAGCGATGGGCAGAAGGTTGCGAATATCGCTACGCTCGAAGCGATCTGCATCTCGGCGGCGAGCAATATGCCTGTTCCCGTCGAAAGCGCCAGTGGTGCCCGCACCCGCGCCATCGCTTTTACGGTTTGAAACACTGCCGGCGGCCGACCGCCAGGCTTAAGCACTGAGAAAAAGGAAGGCGAAAGAAAAATGAAGCAGGTCG
Source organism: Microvirga sp. GCM10011540 (assembly GCF_042650665.1). NCBI lineage: Bacteria > Pseudomonadati > Pseudomonadota > Alphaproteobacteria > Hyphomicrobiales > Methylobacteriaceae > Microvirga > Microvirga sp. GCM10011540. The sequence goes on from NZ_JBHSBQ010000005.1 coordinate 552,234, forward strand.
AAGTCGGGGTGATCGGCACCGGATGGGTCGGCGGCATTCGCGCCGAGACGCTGGCGCGGTCCGCATTGGTGGACAAGCTCCATATCTGTGAAATTCGCCCTGATCGACTGGCTGAGGTCAAGGCCCTCACGAACCCGGCAACGGCTACGCTCGACTATCAGGATATCGTCCGGAACGACAACATTCAGGTGGTCTTCATTTCGACGACTCCGGAACCGACCCATTTCCCGATTGCGCGCGACTGCCTGAAGGCCGGCAAGCATGTGATGCTGGAAAAGCCGATCGCACTTGAGATGTGGGAGGCGGACGAACTGATCGCCATTGCCAAGCGCAACAACGTCAAGTTTACCATCGGCTATTCGCAGCGCTTCAACCCGAAAATTGCCTACGCGAAGAAAAAGATCGCCGATGGAACACTCGGCAAGGTCGTGAACGTGATGGTGAGCCGCCATCTGTCGCGCAGCCTCGGCAAGAAAATTGCCTCTCGCGTCAAGCTTTCCCCGGCCGCGATGGAGTCGACCCACGACCTGGATTTCGTATTCTGGCTGCTGGAGCCGGCCAAGCCCGTTCGGCTCTACTCTCAAGGCGCGTATGGCTACATGGAGGCTATCAACGGCTCCTATGACTGCATGTGGACGACTGTCACCATGGACAATGGGACGCTCGTCGTCATCGGCGGCGGCTGGAACCTGCCACCGAGCTACCCGAATTTCAGCTCGACCTGGATCGAGATCACCGGGACCGAGGGGGCGCTCATTCTCGACGACACCCACCGGGACAATTGGTTGAACACGGTCTCTGAAGGAACGCGCTATCCCATGTCGACCATGCCGGGCGAGCAGGTGGACCACGTCTTTGCGGGCCAGATGGGGCCTGAGACGATCCACTTCCTGGAATCCATCCTTCTCGACAGACCGGTGATGGTGGCCCCGGAGCACGCGCGCATGGTCATGGAGGCCTATACGGCTGCCGACCTGTCGGCGGAAATCAACGAGCCTGTCGACCTGCCGCTCTCTAATCGGTCGATTGCAGCCATCGCGGATCTAAAGGGAGGACATAAACTTGAAAAAGTCGGCTAAAGGCATCGGTCTTGCGATTATCGGCGCAGGACGCGTCGGATTATTCCGGGGTGAGGTGGCCGCGCGCCATCCCGCCGTCGAGTGGATCGGTATTGCAGAGATCAACCCCGAACGGGCCAAGTTGGTCGCGGACAAGGTCGGCGCCGACTTCGTCACCTCCGACTACCGTGAGCTCCTGCGGCGTCCTGAGGTCAATGCGGTCATCATCGCAACGGACGAGCATCTCCATGTCGATCCGATCATGGCGGCAGTGGAACGCGGCGTGCCGATGCTGATCGAGAAGCCGCTGGCGACTGACCTGGCCGAGTCGGCAAAGGTCTTGCAGGCCATCGAGGCAGCCGGGATCGACGCGGTGGTCGGTTACACTCAGCGCTTCCGCCGCAAATGGCTTTCGGCCAAGGAGAAGGTGCGGGTCGGAGCTCTCGGGGACGTGACGCTCGTGACCTCGCGCGCCTTCATGAACCGCTTGGTCGCTATCGACAACTACAAGCGTACCGATGACCCATCGACGATCTCGCCCATGGTGATTTCAGGGACGCACGCCCTCGATATCGTCATGTGGTACATGGAGGAAAAGACGCCGGTCGAGGTATATGCCCGTTCTGTCGACAAGGTGCTGGGGCCGGAATATGGCGGGATCGATGCGACCGCCGGGATGATCATGTTCTCGGACGGCAGCGTTTATCACCTCAACATCTCCTGGGCGCTGCCCGTGACTTGGCCCGGTGCGGTCTACAGCCTCGAGGTCGGCATCAACGGCACGGATGGCGTGATTACGATCGACGACACACACCGCGACATCGTGATGGCCGTGTCTGCACCCCAATCGGAAGGGTATGCGCCGGATCAGCGGCGCCTCGTCGACTTCCTCGGCAGCTACCCACCGGGAGACATGGCGTTGGGCGAGTTGCGCGGGCCCATGCGCGAGGAAACGGATTCCTGGCTCAATCGGGTTTCGCTCGGACTGCCGACACAAGCCGCAACGGCTGCGGAGGCACACCGGAATCTCATGCTGACCAAGGCGCTCGATTTGTCCGCCAAGCTCAAGCGCCCCGTGCAGCTTCCGCTCGAGCCGGAGCTCGGCCTGGCTGCTGCATAGCCGATAATGCTCAAGTGGAAAGGCCTGCCCCGGTTTCCTGGGGCAGGCCTTTTGTCGTTATAAGCAGTGCTTGAACTCAGAAGCCTTTGACGGCTTGCTGCGTATGCTCGACTTCGGGAGCGCTTTCAAAGCAATGGCTGACGAGGCGACGCCATTCCTGGAAGTCTTCGGAGCTCCTGAAGTCGACCGTGTGGTTCTCAAGGGTCTCCCACTGGACAAACAGGCGGTACCGGCTCGGCTTCTCGATGGAGCGCTGCAGCTCCATGCTGATGCAGCCCTTTGCCCGCTGAAAGAGCGGAGCCGCCTTGGTTACGCCGACTTCGAAATCAGCCTCCATGCCTGGCTTTACGTCGATCTGCGCGATCTCGAGGATCATCACGGCCTCCCTATTGGGCAAAGACTCCCGTGCCTTTGCCGGTCATGAATGAGAACAATCTGAACGGTTAAGCCTGGAGGGAGGAAATTCCAAGCTGGTTCGCCAAGCCGTCGAGCTTTTGGCGAAGCTCGGGAGAGAGTGGGACGCCGTCCCGCTGGCGGCTCTCATAGCGAACCACTCGCTGCTCGCCCGGAATGCGGATCTCGTCGAAGCCGGGCAGCCTCTCCGAATTGCGCAGATCCCTGAGATGACGGTCGACCTCGGCCTTGAACGTTTCAAGCGGCGTGAAGCGGGAGACATCGATGGCGACGATGAAGTGGCCCGTATTGGTTTCCGTGGTCGCATCGGCGTTGAAATCAACCACGTCGCGCCCGAAGGCCGCTCCGTTCAATGTTCCGGCCAAAAGGCCCAGGATCAATGCAAGTCCGCTGCCCTTGTACCCGCCGATGGGCAGGAGGAGCCCTTCGCTGCTGCGCTTGGGGTCCTTCAGGGGAGTTCCGTCCGCGCGGTTGATCATCCATCCTTCAGGAATGCTCTTTCCCTGGAGGGCATAGTTCTTGATGGTGCCGTAGGACACCATCGTCGTCGCAATATCGAGAATGACCGGAGGCTCTTCTCCCGCAGGAATGCCTACCGCAAGCGGATTGGTCCCCAACAAAGCCTCGACGCCGCCCCAGATCGCCATGTGATTGGCGCTGGCAACAGCGGAGTAGAGCCCGATCATTCCGTGCTCCACGGGCATGGTGGCATAAAGGGCTGCCGGTCCTGCATGGTTTGAGTGATGCGCTCCGACCCAGGCAACACCGTTTTCCCGCGCGATCTCGATGGCAGTCTCCGCGGCACGGGACATCACGAGGTGGCCCATGCCATTGTCTCCGTTGACGAGGGCCGTTGCGGGAGCTGTCCGCTCGACGCGGATTGCAGGCTTCGGATTGATGCCGCCAGCCTGGATGCGCTGCACATATTGAGGCAGACGAAAGATGCCGTGGGCATCGGCCCCGGTCAGATCGGCTTCGGTCATGAGCTCGGCGACCTTCGCGGCGTCGGCTTCAGGAAGGCCAACCTTCCGAAGCGCCTGCTCGATGAAGGTCAGGATTGCGGCGCTGGGGACCCGATCCGAGGTGGTGATTGTGGCCGTGATGGCGCTCATGGAGCAATTCTCTTGGCATGCTCGGAGGCAACCGGACGGGTTTCTCCCGTTGCGACCAGTGTTCTCGTCGCGTCCACCGAGGCATAGGTCCAGAAGATACGCATCGGTTCCGTGTCGGATGCATTGCGGAAGCGGTGCGGCACGTCGGAGGGAATCCAGGTCGTGTCGTGCGGACCAAGCTCATATTCCATACCATCGATCTCGGCGATGGCACGGCCCTCGAGGATCATTACGCTCTCCTCGCAGTTATGGCTGTGGAGAGGGATCGCCGCGCCCGGCTCGAAGGATGTGATGCCATTCAGGAGGCTCGTGGAGCCGATCCCCTTTGTCACGAGAGGGATGGTCCGCGCCCCGCTTCCGCGGTCGGCCGGTTTGATTTCGGCAGGGCGCAAAACCGCACCAGCCGCTGCCTTCGACTCACTCATGCCTCGTCTCCACCCTTTCGTTTCGATCACTCGGACAAGGTCACGCGGGTCGCGTCCTGCGCCGGGCCGATCCAGATCGTCTTGATGTTCGTGAATTCGCGAATACCGAAGACCCCGAGTTCGCGTCCGTATCCGGATTTCTTGATGCCGCCGAAGGGAAGTCTCGGATCCGACGCGACCATGCCGTTGATGAACACCGCGCCTGCCTCGATACGGCGGGCAAGAACCCGGGCCCGCTCAAGATCGCCCGTCCAAAGGGCGGCGCCGAGGCCGAACTCCGTCCTGTTGGCGAGTTCGACTGCCTCCTCCGCATTCCGCACACGAATGATCGCTGCGGCCGGTCCGAAGGTTTCCTCGACGAAGGCTGCCATATCGGGGGTAACACGGTCGAGAACCGTCGGGGCATAATAGAAACCGGGTCGATCCAGGGGGTGCCCGCCCGTAAGCAGTTCGGCTCCGGCTGCGACAGAGCGCTCGACCTGCGAGTGCAGGTCGTCGCGCAAATTGGCCCTCGCCATGGGGCCGATATTGCAGTCGCGTCTCATGGGATCGTCAACGACGAGTGCCTCGACTTTCGCGCACAGGGCCGCGGCAAAGGCATCGGCCACGCTCTCCTCGACAATAAAGCGCTTTGCGGCGATGCAGCTCTGTCCGACGTTCAGAAAGCGGGCTCGGACCGCTACCGCCGCTGCCGCTTCCACATCGGCATCGGCGAGAACGATGAACGGATCCGATCCTCCGAGTTCCAGCACCTGTTTCTTGATCTGCCGGCCTGCCTGGCTCGCGACCAGACTTCCGACCTCGGTGGAGCCCGTAAGGGTCACCGCGGCGATGCGTGGATCCTCGATGAGGCCCTCGACTGCGGAGGCTCCGACGATGAGCGTACGAAAGAGACCCGTGGGGGCGCCGGCGTCCCGCAGCACCTCTTCGATGGCCAGAGCGCATTGAGGCACGTTGCTGGCATGCTTCAGGACCGCACCGTTCCCGGCCGCCAGGGCAGGGGCGAGGAAGCGGAAGAGCTGCCAAAACGGATAGTTCCAGGGCATGATTGCGAGAATGACGCCCAACGGATCAAAGACGACCATGCTCTCCGATGCATTGCTGGGAACCTGCTCGGGAGCTAGGAAGCCCTCAGCCTGTGCGGCGTAGAAGTCGCAGTTCCAGGCGCATTTCTCGACCTCGGCCTCGGCTTCGAGGATGGGCTTTCCCATTTCCGATGTGATGAGGCTGGCGTAGTGCGCTTTCCTCGAACGCAAAACCTCGGCAGCCTTCGTCAAGAGCCTGACCCGCTCGCTGACTGGTACGCGTGCCCACGCACGCTGCGCCTGTGAGGCCTCCTCGAGAGCCTGCTCGATATCATCGGGCTGGTACTCTTCGAAACTCGCAATGACTTTGCCTGTGGCGGGATTGACCGAGTCGATCAACTTCGGTTTGCGAAGAGCTGTTTCAAGCACGGACGGCACTCCCTTCATCCGACCATTCTGGCGAGGCTTTCTGCCATGTGGCAGTCGTGCCAAGTCAGCTGGTCTGATCCTCAAGACCTGAGCACCCAATAAGGGCCGATTTTCAACCGGCCGCCGATCAGGATGAGAGGTCATATAACGTCATATAACAAGAAGTGTAGGAAGTCGCTTGGCGATGTGTCAAGCCGCCTTTGTCATCAGGGCTGTCCCGGTCCTCATCAGGCCTGCAATGGTTTCCCATGAGCCCGCGCGGGCCTTTGCCGCGGGCGGAGAGGCCGGATCAGCAAGCCACTGAACTCGCGTCGAGGTCTTCCAAGCCGCCGCTCACCGGGGTGAGAGCGGGCTTCCGCTTCCGCCGCCGCCCGATTGCCGCATTCAGTTCCGCACCAAGGATGAAGATGGCCGCGGATAACTGCAGGAAGATCAGAGCCGTCAGGATGCCGGCCAAACCGCCATAGGTTGTCTTCAGGTGCGTGAAGCGCGCCAGGTACTCGCCGAAGAGCGTAGCGCTTCCTAACCAGAGGAGAAAGGTCATGGTGATGCCAGGGACGACATCGCGCAGGCGGGGGCGCTCATCGGGAAGCCAGAGATGGGTCACGAAGAGGCCTATGATCAGAACAACTGAGGCGAGGCTGAAACGGATGGTGTCGTAGGTCACCCTGACGCCTTTCAGGTCCGTCACGTAGGAGGCGGTCGTTCGCCATATCGAAGGCCACAGGACGATCAGGACCGCCGATGCGACCAGAGCGCCCGCCCCGATCAGAACGAACGAAACGCCGATCATTCGTCTGAGCCACCAGGGACGCGAGCGCTGCACCCCGTAAGCGCGATCCAAGGCCACGCTCAAGCTTTCGACCCCATTCGCCGCCACCAGGATGGTCAGCCCGGCGCCGATGGTCAAAAGGCTGCTGCGGGCGAGAAGTACCTTGTTCGCCTCCTTGGCGAGGGGACCAGCCACGCCGTTGGGCCAGAAATCGAAAAGAAGGTGAATGATGTGATCGGAGATACGCCCTGCTCCGAGCAAACCCGCGAGCCCAGCAACGCAGACCAGGAACGGAAAGAGCGCGATCACGAGCGACAGGGCCACGTGACTGGCAAGCGCCATCCCGTCGTTTCGAGAAAAGCTCGTGAAGGTGTCGGCAAGAATCGTCGAGGCTGCCCGGATGCGAGCAGAAATGAGAGAAAATGACACGTGGGCTGCCTCCGGACCGTTGCGCCTGTCTACGGCAATTGTGGTTACAGAATGGCTGTTACCCTGTCACTCTCGTCACGTCCGGCTCGTTCCGAGCGAAATGGTACGAAGGTCGATATCCTCCTGTGAACCTTTACGGTGCCCCAACGTTAGCGTGGGCATCGCTCGGGAGGGTGACGTGGCACGCATATCGAGATCTGCCATTGCGTTCGCTTTCTTCTGGGGGAGCGGCGTATCGGTCACGGATGCCCACGACTGGTATCCAATAACCTGCTGCAGCGAAAAGGATTGCCGCGCCCTGATCGAGGCGAATGGAGAAACCGTTCTGGAATCCATCGCCGGCTGGGAACTCTGGGACGGCCGGGTCGTCCCACGGGATGCCGCCAAGCCCTCTCCGGACGGCAAGTTCCATCTCTGCGAAAACCCCGCAAAGCAGATCCTTTGTTTCTTTGCCCCTCCGGGCGCCTCCTGAGCGAAGGCGGGTCGCGGGAGCTTGGAACTATTGATCCGTTTTCTCGCACACCGTGATCTTGGGTGAGAACGAGCGAGCCCTATTTGAGGTCGTCGGAGCGGCCTCTTGCTCTGGTCTGCAGGACCGTATCCGGCTCGCCGGTCGCGACGGCAGAGTGCCGGCCACCGGCCTTCGCGGTGGAGGGAGGCATGCGGAAAGAGAGGAGATATTGATGAGTGGTAAGAACGGCCCGCTGAAGGTTGCGGCTATGGCGGATCTTCATATCAAGGAGACCCAGAAAGCACCTCACCGAGAGCTCTTCTCCGAGATTTCAGAGAATGCGGACGTTCTGGTGCTCGCGGGTGATCTGACGGATCTGGGCAAGCCGCGCGAGGCCGAGATCCTGGTAGAGGATCTGAGGTATTGCACCATTCCAGTGGTGGCGGTGCTCGGCAATCATGACTATGAGTGCGGTCAAGTCGAGAAGGTGACCCAGATCGTCCGGGATGCGGGCGTCCACGTTCTCGATGGCAGTTCCGTCGAGATCGGAGGAGTCGGTTTCGTGGGCGTGAAAGGCTTTGCCGGGGGCTTCGGCCGCCGGATGCTCGGAGCCTTCGGAGAGCCGGCCTACAAGCAATTCGTCTCGGAGACGGTCAATGAGGCCCTGCGCCTGGAGAACGCCATGCGAGCCGTGCGCAGCGAGCGCTCCCTGGTCGTGCTTCACTATGCTCCGATCACCGAGACGATCGAAGGCGAGCCGCTGGAGATCTATCCGTTCCTGGGATCGTCTCGTCTGGCCGAGATCATAGACCGCTTCAAGGTCAGCGCCGTCGTCCACGGCCATGCCCATATCGGAAAGTACGAGGGCCGGACACCCGGAGGACAGCCCGTCTACAACGTGGCCTCCCATATCGAGAAGCCGACTGGTCGCCCTTACGGAATCCTCGAACTCTGAGCCGGCCGCTTCCTGTCCGCAGTTTCAGGGAGACGAACCGGAAAACCTGATGTTGCTCGTCTCCCGGAACCTCGGAGCTTACCTGAAGAGCAGCACCGGGATCTTGCAGCGCTGGATCATGGCCGTGGTCGTGCTGCCGACGACGAGATTGCGGATGCGGGTGTGGCCATAGGCTCCCATCACGAGAAGGTCGATCCCATCCTTCTCGACCTTGTCCCCAATCACCTCCTCGGGGCTGCCCTGCAATAGGTGCGACTGAACCTTGAAGCCGGCGTCCCGCAGCCGTCCTGCGGCGGCATCCAGATGGAAGCGAGGCTCGCCCTCCCGGGCGCCGACCATGAGCATCTCGCAATCCAGGCCCCTGAGGAGAGGATCCCGGATCACATGCTCCACCGCCTTGTTGGCGCTGGCGCCGCCGTCATAAGCGATGAGGAAGCGGCTGATCGGGCGGAAAGCCCGTGCGGCCACCAGGATCGGCTTATGGCTGGCGCGAACGACCCGCTCCAGATTCGATCCGAGGTGTCCCTTGGCGAAATCGGCAGCCTCGCCTCTTTTGCCGATCATCAGGAGGTCGGCATCCGCCTCGAATTCCCCGACCGCCTCGACGATATCGCCGTTGCGGAGCTTGGTGGATACCTCCTTGACGTTGGCGTCCTTCAGGCGCGCCTTGGCCTCGTCGAGCAGGAGCCGTCCGCGCCTGAGCGCAAGTTTGGACCTCTGCTCGTCGAGGGCGGCCAACTCCGTCAGGAGCTCGTCGCGCTCGTCCACGTTCAGGTTTCCACTCAGATCCGCCGGTGCGCTGGCGACCTGACGGCGGCCCAAGACGTGCAGTACCTCGACTGAGCCTGAAACCCGGTTCGCCGCCCAGGCAGCAAGATCGCAGACGCTCTGGGCGTAGATGGACCCGTCGATGAAGGCGAGTATCTTGGTCATGGCATTTCTCCCTTAGTGGCCCATCAGGCGCTCAAGGGCGCCGGGCTTATCATGAATGGCGAGCTTATCGACGATCGTCGCGCTCGCTTCATTGAGGCCGATGATCTCGACCTCGGTGCCTTCGCGGCGGAACTTGAGGACGACCGTATCGAGTGCAGCCACCCCGGACAAATCCCAAATGTGGGAGCGACTCACATCGATCCGGACGCGCTCCAGCGCTTCCTTGAAATCGAAGGCGGCCGTGAAGTCCTCGGCCGAGGCAAAGAAGACCTGCCCCTCGACGATATAGGTCCGCTCGAGCTCGTCTTCGGAAACGGTCGAAGTCACGCGGAAGATCTGCGCCACCTTGGAAGCGAAGAAGATGCCCGACAGAAGTACACCGATTAGGACGCCGATGGCGAGGTTATGGGTGAAGACAACCCCGGCGACGGTCGCAAGCATGACGATGCTGGATCGGCGCGGATGAACGGCCAGATCCTTGAGCGACGTCCAGCTGAAAGTCCCTATGGACACCATGATCATGATTGCCACGAGGGCTGCCATGGGGATGATGCTGACCCAGTCGCCGAGAACGACGATCAGGAAGAGAAGGAAGATCCCGGCACTGAAGGTGGAGAGACGCCCACGCCCGCCGGATTTCACGTTGATGACCGATTGGCCGATCATGGCGCAACCTGCCATGCCGCCAAGGAAGCCGGTGATGAAGTTGGCGATGCCTTGGCCGATGCATTCCCGGTTTTTGTCGCTGGACGTATCGGTAAGCTCATCGACGATGGAGGCCGTCATAAGGGATTCCAGAAGACCGACAGCGGCTACGGCGGCCGAATACGGCAGGACGATCAGAAACGTCTCCAGATTCAGAGGCACGTTCGGCAGCAGAAAGACGGGCAGGGTCGAGGGCAATTCGCCCATGTCGCCGACGGTGCGCAGATCCAATCCGAATGCCAGTGAAATGGCAGTGAGGACAACGATGCAGACGAGCGGCGAAGGAATGGCCTTCGTGAGGCGAGGAAACAGGTAGATGATGGCCAGCCCGCCTGCCACCATCACATAGGTCAGCCACGGGACCCCGATCAACTCAGGCAATTGGGCCATGAAGATCAGGATCGCCAGCGCGTTGACGAAGCCCGTCATGACGGAACGCGATACGAAGCGCATGAGATGACCCAGGCGGAGAAGACCCGCCAAGACCTGGATGATTCCTGCCAGAATCGTCGCAAAGAGCAGGTATTGCAGCCCATGCTCCTTCACCAGTGTGATCATCAGCACGGCCGTGGCTGCGGTGGCGGCCGAGATCATGCCCGGGCGGCCGCCCACGAAGGCGATGATGACTGCAATGGAGAACGACGCGTAGAGGCCGATCTTGGGGTCGACGCCGGCGATGATCGAGAAGGCGATGGCTTCGGGAATGAGGGCGAGGGCAACGACGAGACCTGCGAGAAGGTCGCCACGAATGTTGCCGAACCACTCGGAGCGGAGGCGAGCGAAAGACATAGGCTGGAAACTCCATGGCGCTCTCCGGCCAAGGAGGCCGAGAGTTGGAAATGGGAAGAAGGAGATAGGTGCGCGAGGCGCACGGCAGCGAGCTGGATTGGGCCGATCAACACCATACGTGCCGCAGGCCCGAATGGGCGCGGCAAGACATATGAATGTGGTGGATCAGCCTACATCGGATCGCTTAATGCTCGGGGATATCATGCTGCAATGCAGCATTCGAGTGCCGCACTCCTAACATGCTCGGACAGGAATGGGAAGTCTCGCCTGGGCGCGAAGTCGCATGTTCTTTGGTCAACCTGCCTATGGTGCTGTGACTTATGTGTTTTTTGTGCGCTCGCTCGGCCTGGGGCCTCAGGGCTTTGACGAAAGCGCACCAGCCTTTACCCAGTGTTAACCGACCCAATCGAGCCTGCTCCCAAGGCAGTCGCCGATATTCCCGAATTCGAAATTGAACAGGGCCTTATCGTTGCAGCAACGGTCTCTCATTCATCTCGTCGCCATTATGGTCCGCTCGCGGACTGTATTCGCTAGGCTTTTCGCTTTCTTCCTGCTCCTGCTTCCGGCTCAGGGGCTGGCCAATTCACGCTACGCCGCCATCGTTTGGGACATCACGTCCGGAAAGGTGCTCTACTCCGATGCCGCCGACGAGCGACGTTATCCCGCGTCGCTCACCAAGATGATGACGCTCTATGTCCTGTTCGAGGATCTGGAGAGGGGTAGGGTGAAGCTGAACACGCCTCTCAAGGTCTCCGCCCACGCGGCTGGGCAAGTGCCGACAAAGCTTGGGTTGCGTGCAGGGCGGACCATCGCGGTCGAGCATGCAATCAAGGCTCTCGTGACGCGTTCGGCCAACGACGCGGCTGTCGTGATCGCAGAGAACTTGGCAGGAAGCGAGAAAGCCTTTGCGGAGCGCATGACCCGGACCGCTCACGAGCTCGGCATGGCCAACACTCAGTTCCGCAATGCGTCCGGTCTTCCCGACCCGGGGCAAGTCACCACCGCACGAGACATGATGATCCTCGGCGCCGCGCTTCAGGTCCGGTTCCCGCGTTACTATGCTTATTTCAAGACGCGCTCCTTCACCTATCAGGGACGGACCTACAGGAGCCACAATCGGCTTGTGGGGAAGATCAAGGGCGTCGACGGCATCAAGACGGGCTACATCCGTGCCTCCGGCTTCAACCTGGTGACTTCGGCGCGGCGTGGAGGACGCAAGGTGGTCGCCGTGGTCTTAGGCGGCCGAACGGCTAAGAGTCGAGACCAGCACATGGCCTCGCTCATCTCGCGCTACCTGCCGAAGGCGCAAGCCGGAAAGGGCTATGCGCAGGAAATCCTCATGGCGGTCAAGAGGTCTCCGGTGATGGTGGCTTCCGCCGATCCCGCCGTAGTGACGGCAGCGGCAACGGCCACCACGACTCCGATGGCGGAGAAGAGTGCTCCGACTGCCGCGGGACCGGCTGCACGCAGCTCCGGATATGCGATTCAGATCGGTGCGCTTCCCAGCAGCGATGCGGCCGTGGAGATGCTGAAGACCGCGCAAAGCAAGTACGGCGATATTCTAGAGGGCGTCGAACCGGTGACGGAGCCTTACAAGACCTTCGTTCGCGCCCGTTTTGCCGGATTCACGGATCGCAAGGCTGCGCAGGACGCTTGTGAAAAGCTGCGGGAGAGGGAGGTGCCTTGCCTGGCGCTTGAGCTCTGACACAGTTCTTGTCAGAACAGGACCGGCGAGGAGGCCGCCGGTCTCATCGTGCTATCTTGCCCCCAGTCTCAGCGCGGTCTGGAGCTGGAGCGGCGTGTGGCATTCTGCCGGCTTTCCTTCGTCCTCTTCTCTCCTTTCTCTTTTTGTCCCTTTTGTTGGTGAGGGCGGCCTCCAGGAGGTACGGTGCATGGATTGCGTTCTCCTGGTAGACGTGATGTTGCTGGAATGGCGCTCCTGCACGGAGCTTTCCCTGTTCGAGAACGATCACGCGCCCCGACATGCGGATGGTCTCCGGCCGGTGGGCAATGACGATGCGCGTGATCCCCATGGCCCTGAAAGCCGCATTCACCGTTTTTTCCCGCTCAACGTCCAGATGGCTCGTGGCTTCGTCAAGCAATAGAATGCCTGGTTGGCGGTAGAGTGCACGCGCGATCACCACACGCTGCTTCTGGCCCCCGGAGAGAACAGTGCCCATGTCGCCGATCAGCGTAGCGTACCCCATGGGCATGGCCGCGATATCATCGTGAACGGCTGCCTGCTTGGCGCAAAGCATGATGCGATCGATATCAGGCTGCTCGGAGAAGAAGCTGATGTTGTCGGCAATGGAGCCGGCGAAGAGTTGGTCGTCCTGCATGACGACGCCAATCATGGCTCGGTAATTCTCCAGACCGATTCGGGCGAGAGGCTCTCCGTCAATCAAAATCTCGCCGTGGCAGGGCTTGATCAGGCCGGCCAGCAGCTTCAGGAGCGTCGACTTGCCACCTCCGGACGGGCCTACGATCGCGACTGATTCCCGGGCCTCGATGCGAAGATTGACGTTGTCGAGCACCCACGGATCCTGTTCGTTGTAGCGGAAGCTGACATTCCTCAGCTCGATGGTCGGAGGGCGCTGACCTCCTGGTGCCGGTACGAGGGAGGTGCGCGTCTCCGGCTCCGTGAGCGCGATGTCAGCCAGGCGCTCTGCGTGAAGACGCAGCATCTTCAGGTCTACGGCCCGGTCGATGAGAATGCTCACGCGGCTGATGAATTGGTCCTTATAGGCGATGAAGGCCAGAAGCAGGCCCACGGAAAGAGTGTTGTCCAAAACCTGTCTGGCACCGAGCCAGATGATCAGGATCTTGAGGATCCCCATGAGCAGCATGTTGCCGGTCCGGAAGAGGAACCTGAGCTTCTCCGCCGTCAGATTTCGATTGGTTGTCTCGACCAGAAGATTCAGCCAGTGGGCGCGACGGTCTTCCTGGCCATTGAAGAGCTTGATCGTGCGGATGCCGCGCAAGGTTTCGAGGAAGTGCGTGTCGAGCCTTGCCTCCCAAACGATGGCTTCCATGGAGGCCTGGCGCAACGGAGTGTACAAGGCCCAGCGCAGAATGCCGTACAAGGCGGCTCCGGCGAGAACGATTGCCGTCATGCCCGGTGCGATCACCAGCATGATGGCGAGGGTGAGGCCCACCATTAGGCCGTCCATGATCGCCTCGATCAGCTCGGTGGTGATCGCGTCGAGGATCGTCTCCTGAGAATGGAATCTCGATGTCACGTCACCCAGGTGTCGGGCCTCGAAGAACGATGGGGACAGACTGATGAGATGGGAGAACAGGTTCGCCCGCGACTGGACCTTCAACGTGGCGCTCAGGCCCATCAGCATCCAGCTGCGCATCGCCGTGATCGTCGTCTGCAACAGCAGCAGAAGCAGAAATCCGAGGACGAGAGTGAGGAGGAGATCGCGGTCTGCCGCGACAAGCGCGTGGTCGACAACCCAGCCCAGAAAGAGGGGGCCGGTCATCGCGAATACCTCGATCGCCAATGCAAGCGACAATTGATGAGACAAGGCCCTCTTGACCCCTACCATGCGCCCGAGCAGCTTCCGGAGGCGAACCCTTGGCGGGGCGGCGGCAGGCTCGAACCGATCGGTCGGGTACAGCTCAAGGGCAATGCCCGTGAAATGGCGCGAAAGCTCCGCTTCCTTCATGCGGATAATGCCGATGGCCGGGTCGTGAATGACGGCACCCGACCGTCCGGTGCTGACCAGAACGACGAAGTGGTTCAGGTCCCAGTGCAGAATGCAGGGGAGTCGGAGCTTTGGCAGCTCCTCCATGTCGAGGCGTAGCGGCCGAGTGGCGAAGCCGAGTTGATCGGCAATGCGGACGAGCTCCTTGAGTGTCGCACCTTTCAGCGAAAGGCCGTAGCGCCGACGCAGATCAGCCAGATCCGCCTCGTAGCCGAAATACCCGGCGACCATCGCGAGGCTCGCAAGGCCGCATTCGGAAGCTTCCGTCTGCAGAAGCATCGGGGTTCGTCGTCCCCATCCGAGGTTCAGGCGTTCGGCGGCGCTCATCCGGCCCACTTTCCACTGATGCTGAACAAGGGCTCAAGCATCCACTCCACCAGCCGGCGGCTTTCGAGAAGCACGTCCGCTTCGAGTTGCATCCCCGGCTGCAGCGGCATCGACTTGCCATAGGCAGTGACGTTCTGCTGGGAGAGATCGACCGTGACCCGGTAGACCGGCTCGTTCGTTCCATAGAGGGCCGTCAGTCCGCTAAGCTGCTGGGTCATTTCCGCCGGGCTCATGGCGGAGCGCGATACGGAAACCACGACGCCTTGGTGAAACCCGAACTTCTGATAAGGGAAAGCCTCGTAACGCAGATGCACCCTCTGGCCTTCACGCAGGAAGCCGACGGCGCGACTCGGACTGAAGAGCTGCGCCTGCAAGGTCGCGCCCGCCGGAACGATATTCATGAGCGGAACACTGGGCTGGGCGCTGCCGCCGCTTTCGACCTGCATCCCCGTAACGGTGCCATCCTGAGGTGCCAGAATCACGATTTCCCGGCGCTCTTCCGCTTCCGCCAGTTCCTGCTCCAACAGAGCGACGTTGCGTTCGATCTCGGCAAGCTGCGTGAGGCGCCGGAGCGGGATTCCACGCAAAGAGGCGGTCAGCTGGAGATGCTCCCGCTGAAGTGCGGCTTGAGTCCGCTCCAGCCCTTGCAGCTTGGCGTTTTCCTGGATTCGTTCCCGTTCGGCCTCCTCCAGGCGAGGCTCCGGGACGATATCCTTGGCGCGCATGGCCCGCATCCTCTTGGCCACCCTCTCGCTGAGCTGGATGCGCGATCGTTGCAGGTCCATCTCCTGCGCCAGGTACTTCTGCTCGTCCTCCAGGGCCGCGATGCGGCGCATCAGATCAGCCGCCTGCTGAGAAAAGAGGCGCTCCTGGACAGTCTTTTCTTCGGCCATGCTGTCCCTGCGCTTCGTGAGACGGTCGACCACCTCCTGTCGTGTCGCACCTACAGTCAGGCTCTGCATCTCCGTGGAAATGGCCAGAAGCGGTGCGCCCTTTCTGACCTCCGTACCCTCCTTCACGTGAACCTGCGTGATGACGCCGCCCTGCGGCGCGAAGACCCGCACAAGTCCCTGCTGGGGCACCAGCCACCCATTGATGCGGGCCTTCCGGGTGTAGGAGGTAAAGAACAGGAGCCCGAGCACTGCCGCCGTCGCGATCAGTGCGAGAGTAGCGAACATCCAGTGCGTGATCCGCGGCTCCAACAGCACGGTTCCGAGCCACTGGGACTGGTGCTCCACCATCACCTCAGGTCTGAACAAGGGCTGGGCCGGGGCTGGAACTGGCGTTCCCCTGCGCTCGACTTCCGAGGGCACCGTCTGCTTGGGGTTGATGATCGTATCAGTCTGCAACTTGGTGGTCCTGTACCTCGAAGCGCACATCGATCATCTGAAGAGGGCAAGGGATGCGATGCACCTTCCTGATCCTCGGGTCGAGGAAGTCCTTGAGGAGCGGAGGGCGTGCCGACTTGAAGTAGAAGGCTGGCTCCTCCTGGACATCGCTTCCGGCGATGAGGTTGAGCTCATCCCGGCGCGTTACGGTTTGGATGATGCAGGGAGCATGGGTCACTCCGTGAGCGAGCAAGGCGAAAGCACGGTGGTGGCCATTGTGCAGGACGAGGCGGTTATCGGACTGAATCGCCGTCAGGAAATTGGAGCTGAAGCCCACGACGAGGCCAACGACCATGGCCGAGGTGCCGAAGCGCACGCCCCCGGCGATCTGGTCGGCGCGGAGCAGAATGGCCTCGCGAAAACGGAGGTCAGACGATTCCGAGGTGAAAGAGAAGCGTGTATCTCCGATGCGCCGGACCCCGACATTGGGCCCCGGGCGATCTATGGGATGGCAGAACCGGAATACTTCATCGTTGGACGGCTTCGGCGAGAGGTGCTCCCTCAGCCGGTTGGCATGGGTAAGGTTCACGTGTGGCTGCGCGACGACGAGGTGCTGCAGTTCGACCATGGCCAGCCGGGTCGGCAGAACGTCGTAGGCGCGGCGGTAGCAAGGGTCTTCCCTCAGCGCGTCGGCGAGAGGCTCCAGCGAAGATGGAAGGTCGAGGATCTCGATGCGATCGGCGATGCCGGCCTCGCCGGTCTCCAGCTCATAGTAGTAATCGTTGGCCCTGCGCCATTCATCCACGAGAGCCGAGCGCGGCAAGCTTCTCCCATCGATGACGGTATCCTGCATGTAGCTAAGATACTGATGCAGCGGCGGCTGACCCAGGAGCCAAAGCTCCTCTTGTACCGCGTCGTCCTGCGCAGATGGAATGGCCCAGCCGGGAAGCGCATCCATGCCCTGCTCCCTCAGGTTTGTCGTTGGAATGCCGTCGATGGTCGAATGATCAGTCTGTTGATGTCGGCGCGGCGGGGACCGCCGCGCCGGTGCTGATCAACGATCAGAGCATAGCGCGATACTTTTTGCTCTTGCTGCGGCTGTAGCTCTTGCTCTTGCTCTTGCTTCTGCTCTTGCTGCCTTTCTTGTGCTTGTGCTTGCGACCACAGCCCTTGCCGCCGGCCCCATAAACGTGGCCCAGTTCTTCCATGCTCAAGTCACGCATTTTGAAACTCCCGATGGGTGATGGTTATGAACACGCGCCTCGAGTTCAGAAGCAAGAATTCATGCGAATCTCTGGCGCACAGACATAAGAATTCTGCTAGAAGATTTGTTCAATATCTAAAAAGAACTAGCGGAACCTGGATAGTAAACATAAGGTATAAGGCGCAGTCTTATGTAGTTATCTGAAAGTTGTGCTAAATCTTTCTTTGAAATTTGCTCGCATAATCGTGATCGAGGCGAATTTGGCAAAGAGAAGTCCCCGCCGAACCAGACAGGTTCGAACGAAGGGATAGAGCTTGTTCCAGTGTTTTGCGGCGTTCCTCACATGTGGTGTTTCGACCGTGCTTATTGCGGCGGCACGGCCTTCTGCTCATAGACGCCTGGGCTTTTTGCTTATTCCTTTGCCACACCATCTTTTCGCCGCCTCATGATCGCTGCCGCCGAATTGCTGCTCCAGAGTATAGGTGGCTACGAAATGGCTACCGCCGATGAACGATCATCGAAGCGGGAATATGGGCCCAGTATAGGACGTCTGTGAACAGGCCATTCCACAAGGCTCGTCATATGGCGGTGATCCTTCGAGCAGATCATGAATGAAATAGAGGCGCTGATTCAGCCCAAGATACCGGCCCTGCGCCGCTATGCCTTTGCGCTCACCCGCGACAACGATCTCGCCGACGACTTGGTTCAGGACTGTCTGGAGCATGCGGTCCGACGATGGCATATTCGCGCAGCCGACGAGAACCTTCGCGCATGGCTCTTCGCGATCCTCCACAACGTCTTCATTTCGCATGTGCGATATTGCTCACGGCGAGGGGCGCAGGTCGATTTCACATGCATGGAAGATCCACCTTCCAGGGATGGAGTGCAGGAGCGCCGCCTGGAAGTGCGAGATGCTTTGAGCGGACTCGCGCAGTTGCCAGCTGAGCAGCGCGACGTTCTCCTGCTCGTGGGCGTCGAGGAGATGTCCTATGCCGAAGCTGCGCAAGTGCTGGGAATCCCGATCGGGACGGTCATGTCTCGACTGAGCCGTGGCCGGGAAGGTTTGCGTCGGATCTTGGAGACTGGGCAAGCAGAGACGTTGAGGAGCGTCAAGTGAGCACTGCCGAACGACATATAGAGGAGGGCGAGCTGCAGGCCTATGTCGACCGCAGGCTCGAACCGGAGCGGCGTGCCGCCGTAGAGGCTTATCTTCGTACAAATCCGAAGACCGCCAGTCGCATCGGGTCCTACTGCCGTCATCGGCAAGACCTCAAGGATCTTCTCGACATGGTTGCAGAGAAGCCTGTTCCTCGTCGCTTACATATCGGCACCATAGCTGCAGGTGTTCGGCAGCAAAGATTCGCGCGTTATCGGCAGGTGGCCGTGATCTGCCTCTGCATAGCGACCGGGTTGCTGCTGGGGTGGTTCCTGGGCGGAATGCGCAGCATCGACGTTCTGGGCCTATCCGCCCAAGCGGATGGATTGAAACGAGATGCGATTGCCGCACATCGCTTTCTCTCGACGGACATCCAGCCCAGCGCCGTCCTGACGGCCGGGGATGCCCAGCTACGCCGCTGGCTGCTGAGAAGATTGGGAGCTCCCTTCGCCGTTCCGGACCTGACTGCGTTCGGGCTGAACTTCCTGGGCGGGCGTATCCTCCCGTACCGAAAGGACAACGCCATTGCCTTGCTGCTCTATGGTGATGGACGAGGCGTCCGAGTGACGGTTTATATGAGAGCCGGAGAACACGTTGAAACAAACCTTCGTTCCGCACGGATCGAGGATACGCCCGTCTTCTATTGGCTGGATAATCGCTGCGGATATGTCATTGCCGCCACGGCGGAACTTGACAGGTTGCCAAGCGTGGCGGCTGCCGTGTTCGACCACTTCGAGTCATCCGCAAGTAAAAAGTCCGCTCTCTAGGGGCTCGGCGGGAGTATAAAGGTACTCTTATAGTGAAGTGAATGCCCCGGTTGCTGCTACAGCAGGCTTTCCTCGATCTGGCAGTCAAGTCCCATGGTCCCAGCGGTGTTGCGCACAGTCGCCAGGCACAGACCCGCCTGTTCGGGCAGGACGAATACGGCAAAGCGCGTCACGTAGAGTCCTCCATTCTCCTCGGGGAGCTTACGTGCTTCGAGCCGGACGATGTTGGCCTCATACTGCTTGAACACCTCGGACAGGCGAGCCACCAAACCGAGCTGGTCACCCCCGCTGATAGTGATCCGATGAGATACGTTGCCGGTTGGCCCTGGGCTAGGATCGAAGGCGTAAGGTACAGCGCGAATTTCGGCTCCCTCAAGTTCAGGAACCTGCTTCAGGCCGGTTTCGAGTTCCTGCGCCGTCACCCCTTCCGGCAGCTCGCAAACGGCCACGAACTCCGCGCCTGATCCAAGGGCCGCGAAAGCCGTGTCGCGCAGGTTCACGCCTGCGCCGAACAGGTGATCCGCAATCGCAGCAACCAGTCCGACCCTGTCGGGGCCAAGCACGGATACTAATGCAATCGAGACCATCTCGTCCTCCAAACCGCGCTTTTCATCCTGCGGCAACCATCCTGCATGCTACAGGAGGTCTGGCGGGGCTTTCAATCGAAACAGGCACATTGCACTGTCGTATGTCCGGTAGGCCGCACACTCTCACCGCGAAGGGCGGCGGACCTAATGTACTCCGTCGGCCTGCAGGGCCTCTGCGCGGATCTCCTCCGTCAGCTGGGCCTTAAGATTAGAGAACTCAGGACTCGTCTTCATGCGATAATGACGAGGGTGAGGCAGGTCGACCGGTATATCGGCCTTGATCCGGCCCGGACGGGCGGTCATTACAACCACCCGTGAGGCGAGAAAGATCGCCTCCTCGATATCGTGGGTTACGAAGAGAACAGTCTTTCGCTCCCGCTCCCATATGCCGAGCAGCAGCTCCTGCATCAGGGCGCGGGTTTGGTTGTCCAGCGCCCCAAACGGCTCATCGAGGAGCAGGATGGCGGGGTCGTTCGCCAAGGCTCTGGCAATGGCCGTACGCTGCTGCATTCCGCCTGAAAGTTGCTTGGGATAATGGTTCTCGAAACCGCGAAGGCCCACCTTTTCGGTATAGGAGGCTACAATATCCTGCCGCTCGGATTTGGGGATCCCCTTCTCACGAAGCCCATAGGCAATGTTCTCGGCGATCGTCAGCCATGGGAACAGGGTGTAGGACTGGAAGACCATGCCGCGGTCGGCGCCTGGCCCGGTGATCTCGCGGCCCTCCAGGAGAACGCGGCCCGCGCTCGGGCGATCAAGGCCGGCCACGATGCGCAGGAGGGTGGACTTGCCGCAACCGGACGGCCCGAGAATGGTGATGAAGTCGTTGCGGGCGACATTCAGGCTGGTCGGCTCTAGTGCTCGAACAGGAGCGCCGCCCCGCACACCAGGGAAGACGCGCGATACGCTCTCGATGCTCAGGATCGTATCGGTCATGCGAGCCGCCACGGAAAGAGCGCCCGGTTGAGGCCCTTGAACAGGAAATCGGAAATCAGGCCGATGACGCCGATCACGATGATGCCGAAGATCATCTGCCCCGTCGCCATCAGGGCTTGGCTGTCGATGATCATATGGCCGATGCCGGAGGATGAGCCGATCAACTCCGCCACAATCACGTAGGTCCAGGCCCAACCGAGAACGAGTCTCAGAATTTCGGCGATCTCGGGTGCATTGGCCGGAAGCAGGACGCGCTTGACGATTCCCATGTCGGTGGATCCCAGCGTGTAAGCGGCTTCCACCAGGTCGCGGCGGGTATTGCCGACAGCGACGGCAATCATGAGGATGATTTGGAAGAAGGAGCCGATGAAGATGACGAGAAGCTTCTGGAGCTCGCCGATCCCTGCCCACAGGATGAGAAGCGGCACGAAGGCGGATGCCGGCAGATAGCGAGCGAAGGAGACAAAGGGTTCGAGAAATGCCTCAAATGGCTTGTAGGCCCCCATCATCAAGCCAATGGGAACGGCGATGACCGCAGCCATGATGAAGCCCCCGACCACGCGCCACACCGTAACGGCGATATCCGCCGCAAAGCCGAACCGAGTGAGCAACAGCCATCCATCCTGCATCATGGTGATCGGATCGGCCAGGAAAGTCCTTGAGACGAAGCCGCCTAGCGTCGCCACCGCCCAGACGGCGACGAAGATGACGAAGAAGGAGACGCCGAGCACGATCCGTGTGCCCTGGCCGACAGGTTCGAGAGGACGAGGCATGAGAGGTCAGTTCCGTCGCCCGGACTGCTGTTACAGCGGCCGGTCCGACAACGTAGAGCAAAGATCAGGACGACGGCCCGCCCATGCGGGCCGTCGCGGACGAGTCGTCGCGGTTACTGGATGAAGCTGGTGTCGGCAAGGGCATCCATGTCGGGCTTCTGTTTGATGACGCCGATCTCCAGCAGCAGGTCGGCAGCCTCGTTGGAGAAGATCTTGAACTCGCCCTCGAAGAACTTCTTGTTGGCCTCCCGATCCTGCCAGCGCAGGAACTGCGCGGACTTACCGAACGCTTCACCCGTCTGCTTCACGTCGGCGCCCATGATCTCGTAGGCCTTGGCCTGATCCTTGGCGATCATGTCGAGGGCTTCGAAATAGCTATCGGCCAGAGCCTTGGCGGCCTTTGGATTCTCGCTGAGGAACTTCGGGGTGCAGCCGAAGGTGTCCATCACCATCGGGTAGTCGAGAGTGGTGGCAATGATCTTACCGGCTTGCGGCGCCGCACGTACGGAAGAAAGATACGGTTCATAGGTCATGGCAGCATCGTTCTGACCTGCGATGAAGGCCTGTGCGGCCGGGCCAGGCTCCATGTTGACGACGGTGACATCCTTCATCGACAAGCCGTTCTTCTTCAGCATCCATGCCAGTGCAAAGTAGGGCGACGTGCCGGGCGCCGAGGCCGCCACCGTTTTGCCCTTGATGTCCTTGATCGAGTTGACGTCGTTGCGCACGACCATGCCGTCGGCACCATAGCTCTTGTCGAGCTGGAAGATCTGCTTCGTAGGTACGCCGTTCGCGTTCCACACGATCCAGGTTTCCACCGTCGTGGCTGCGCATTGGATGTCGCCGGACTGGATTGCGAGGTGGCGGCTCGCCTGCGGGACCTTCTTGATCGTCACGTCGAGACCGTTCTTCTTGAAGATGCCGGCTTCCTTCGCGAGGGTAAGAGGCGCAAAGCCTGTCCAGCCCGAGATGCCGATTGCTACCTTCGTCTCCTGGGCGGAGGCGGAGCCTGCCGCCAGCGCCAACAGCGCGAACCCACCGATTATCGCCTTCATTCCTGCCTCCATCTGTTCATCCCACCTTGATCCGACGACGCCCTCTGGAAGATTTTGCTGTTGCCTCGTCTGACTCAGGGCGAGCGGCGGGAATGGCACCACGCTCGCACTCCGATGTCAAATGTATAGACATGAGGGCATGCTGCATGTTTCCGCATCATGGGTGGCGATCGCCCTCTCCTGCCGAATCTTCGGGCACGATCTCGACCAGAATCGACTGACCGGTCCCGGAAAGCTGGATCATCTCCGATCCCGGATCGAGGACGAGGGTATCGAGGGGGTGAAGCGAGTGCACGACATCCCCTACGAACACGTCGAGCGATGCTTCCACGGCGGTAACGAAAGCCGCGCAGGCATCTTCCGACAGGAGCATCACTCCGCTCCTCACCGTTCGTGTCCGATGGGTGAAGCGGCCACGTCGTGTCATCACGTTCAGATCGCGGATTCCCCCAGACAGGAGCTTGCCGAGGGTGGCGTCATCCCCTGCGAAGGAGAGCTTGGCGAGCGCTCCCTCGAGGCGGTATGGCACGCCCTCGACATCCAGTTCGATACCGTTTCCTTCCAGCACGATCAGCGTACGATCGATCCTGGGAAAGGTTGAGAAAGGGCCGTCAGAGGCCACGTCCGCCATGCTGATACGCCACCCGAAAGCATCGAAACCCGACCCCTCGGGGAAGGCGGCAAGCTCCGCGGTGGTGCCGCCGCCATTTTTCCATGGAATCCTGACGAGATCGCCGGAACGGATCACCCGGGTGCTCATAAGACGATCGCCCTAGCGCAGGCTCGGCAGGTTGAGGTTGAACTCGCGGGCGCAATCGATGGCCATGTCGTAACCCGCATCCGCGTGCCGCATGACACCGGTCGCGGGGTCGTTCCACAGCACTCTCTCGATGCGCTTGGCGGCCTCAGGCGTGCCGTCGCAGACGATCACCATGCCGGAATGCTGCGAAAAGCCCATCCCGACGCCGCCGCCATGGTGGAGCGATACCCAGGTAGCACCGGACGCGCAGTTGAGAAGAGCATTCAGGAGTGGCCAATCCGACACCGCATCCGAGCCATCCTTCATCGCCTCCGTCTCCCGGTTCGGACTCGCGACCGAGCCGGAATCGAGATGATCGCGGCCAATGACGACTGGGGCCTTCAGCTCCCCTTTGGCCACCATCTCGTTGAAGGCAAGGCCCAGGCGATGGCGGTCGCCGAGGCCGACCCAGCAAATGCGCGCCGGCAATCCCTGGAACTTGATCCGCTCGCGCGCCATGTCGAGCCAGTTGTGCAGATGCTTGTTGTCGGGCAACAACTCCTTCACTTTGGCGTCGGTCCGGTAGATGTCCTCCGGGTCACCCGAGAGGGCCGCCCAACGGAACGGTCCGATGCCGCGGCAGAAAAGAGGGCGGATATAGGCTGGAACGAAACCCGGGAAGGTGAAGGCGTCCTCGACACCTTCCTCCTTCGCTATCTGGCGGATATTGTTGCCGTAATCGAGAGTCGGAACACCCGACTTGTGGAAGTCCAGCATGGCGCGCACGTGCTCCGCCATCGAGCGTTTGGCGGCGTGCTCCACCATCTTCGGGTCGGTCTCGCGCTTCGCCTCCCAATCGGCCAGCGACCAGCCCTTCGGCAGATAGCCGTTGACGGGATCATGCGCCGAGGTTTGGTCCGTCACTACGTCCGGCCGGATACCCCGGCGGTAGATCTCGGGGAAGATCTCGGCCGCGTTTCCGAGAAGCCCGACGGAGACAGGCTTCCTGTCGCGGCAGGATTGCTCGATCATGGCGAGTGCTTCGTCGAGACTGTCCGCCCGGCAATCGAGATAGCGGGTTTTCAGACGCATCTCGATGCGGCTTGCCTGACATTCGACCGCCAGGCAAGAGGCCCCTGCCATGGTGGCCGCGAGGGGCTGCGCCCCGCCCATGCCGCCTAAGCCCGCGGTGAGGATCCAACGCCCGGAGAAGTCGCCGTTGTAATGTTGCCGCCCCACCTCGACGAAGGTTTCGTAGGTGCCCTGAACGATGCCCTGTGTGCCGATATAGATCCATGATCCGGCGGTCATTTGGCCGTACATCATGAGCCCCTTGCGGTCGAGCTCGTGAAACTTGTCCCAGTTCGCCCAGTGCGGAACGAGGTTGGAGTTGGCGATCAGCACGCGCGGCGCATCCGCATGAGTCCGGAAGACCCCGACGGGCTTGCCCGACTGCACCAGCAATGTCTCGTCGTCGTCTAGGTTCTTCAAGGCGGCCGTGATGCGGTCGAAGCTGTCCCAGTCGCGTGCGGCGCGGCCGATGCCGCCATAGACGACGAGTTCGCTCGGCTTCTCCGCCACGTCGGGGTCGAGGTTGTTCATCAGCATGCGAAGGGGCGCTTCCGTCAGCCAGCTCTTGGCTGAGAGTTCAGTGCCGTGGGCAGCGCGGATCACGCGGGCATTGTCGATGCGTGTCATGGAATCGTCCTCGATCAGGCTTTTGATTTCGCGAAAGTCAGGCAGGCTTTCAGAATGCGAACGAGTTGGTCCCGCATGGGCGCGGCATAAGTCTCGTCATAGGCGGCTGGCCACTGACCCTCTGCTACAGGACCGAGCGGCTCTCTCATGTAGCCGCGGCAGGCAAGCTCCATCTGCACGGCGTGCACGCCGTTCTCCGGCTGACCGAGGTTGCGGGTGATGTAGCCGCCTTTGAAGCGACCGTTGACCACGTGGCTGAACTCGCTCGTGGTGCAGATCCGCTCGACCTCCTCGCTCAGCGCTCCGTCGCAGGTCGTTCCACCATTCGTGCCTATGTTGAAGTGCGGCAGCGTGCCCTCGAAGAGGCGCGGGATGACTGACCGTATGGAGTGGCAGTCGTAGACGACGACGGCAGGGTGCGCAGACCGCAGGCGATCGACCTCGGCCCTGAGCGTGGCATGGTAGGGTTCGAAGAAGCGATTGCGGCGTTCCTCGATGCTTGCGTGGTCCGGCTCTGCGCCAGGGTGGTAGAGCGGCTCGCCGTCGAAAGTGGTGGTCGGGCAAAGTTCGGTTGTCGCCTGCCCAGGATAGAGCGATACCCCGGACGGATCGCGGTTGACGTCAATGACGGTTCGGGAGACCGAGGTACGAATGACGGTCGCGCCCAGACTGGCGGCGAAGTCGTATAGGCGCTCAATCCACCAGTCCGCATCTTTGCGGGCAAGCCAGGATGAGACGAGCCCCTGCTCATATTCCGCCGGGGTATCGGTGCCGGTATGCGGCAGGCTAACGAGGAGCGGGGCGTCTCCACGTGTCAGCGAGAGCCAGGAGGGGCGGTCCGTTTCGATCATAAGCGCCTTTCCTTCTACGCCACATCTTCGGCAACGAAAGGCAGCATGTCGCTCCCGACGGCGGATGCGAGCGCTCCCGAGACCACGAGAGCCGCGGCCCGCTCCATGTCGGGAGTCATGTGCCGATCATCATTCAAGGGAGGGACGTCAGCCCGCAGGAGGGCGCGCGCGCGCTCCAGGCTTTCACTCGAACGCATAGGGGCGTGGAAATCGCACCCTTGAACGGCAGCGAGCAATTCGATTCCGATCACGTTGGCCGCGTTGGTCGCCATGGGCAGGAGGCGTCGCGCTCCATGAGTAGCCATGGAGACATGATCCTCCTGATTGGCCGATGTGGGGATCGAATCGACGCTCGCCGGGTAAGCGCGCTGTTTGTTCTCCGATACCAGAGCGGCGGCAGTGACCTGCGGGATCATGAAGCCGGAATTGAGGCCTGGCTTCGGAGTCAGGAAGGCAGGCAGGCCTGAAAGGGTAGGATCAACCAGCATGGCGATGCGCCGCTCCGCAAGGGAGCCGATCTCGCATAGCGCCATGGCGATCATGTCGGCCGCGAAGGCTACCGGTTCCGCATGGAAGTTGCCACCGGAGATGACCTCGCCCGTTTCGGAGAAGACAAGCGGGTTATCGGATACGCCGTTGGCTTCGGTGCTGAGTGTGCTGCCGGCTTGGCGCAGTAGGTCGAGCACGGCGCCCATCACCTGTGGCTGGCAGCGCAGGCAGTAGGGATCCTGGACACGATCGTCATTGGTCAGATGCGACGCGCGGATAGCGCTGCCCTCCATCAGCATGCGCAACGCGGCGGCGACCTCCGCCTGTCCCCGGTGGCGTCGCAGCTGTTGGATACGCGCGTCGAAAGGACCGTCCGATCCCTTCGCCGCATCGGTCGCCAGGGCACCGGTGACGATGGCGGCCCGGAACACCTGCTCCGCCTCGAACAAGCCTGCCAGCGCAAGTGCAGTCGAAACCTGCGTGCCGTTGAGCAGGGCAAGTCCCTCCTTGGGCCCAAGGACGAGAGGGGCCATGCCCGCCTCGGCCAAGGCCTTTGTTGCCGGCAGGCGCGTGCCATGGAGGAAGATTTCGCCTACGCCCATCAAGGCGGCCGTCATATGCGCGAGCGGGGCGAGGTCGCCCGACGCACCGACGGACCCCTGGGCCGGAATGACCGGAACAAGGTTCGACTCAAGGCAGGCGGCGAGATGCTCGATGGTGGACCATCGCACGCCCGAGGCACCCTGCGCCAAGCTCGCGAGCTTGAGGGCCATTACCAGCCTGACAACCGCAATGGGCAGGGGCTCGCCCATACCTGCGGCGTGCGATAGCACGATGTTGCGCTGAAGCGTCGCGAGATCCGCCTGTCCGATACGGACGCTCGCAAGCCTTCCGAATCCGGTGTTGATGCCATAGACCGGGTCGCCCTTCGCGACGATGGCATCGATTGTCTTGGCGCCTGCCTCCACCTGCGGACGGCAAGCCTCGTCCAGGGAGACGGCGGCGCCGAAATAAACTTGGCGCCACTGAGTCAGGCGCACGGAGCCGGGGACGAGCGTTACTGTTCCGGTCACTGTCCTCTCCATATGCGGGTGTGCAGCGGGTTGAATCCGATCCGGTAGACGAGCTCGGCCGGGCGGTCGATGTTCCAGATGGCGAGGTCGCAGGCCTTGCCAGGTTCGAGCGTGCCGATCTCGTCCAGGCGTCCAAGCGCGCGGGCAGCCTCACGGGTCACCCCGGCAAGGCACTCCTCGACCGTCAGGCGAAACAGCGTTGCGCCCATATTCATCGTGAGCAGGAGCGACGTCAGCGGCGATGTGCCGGGATTGCAGTCGGTGGCGAGCGCCATCCGTGTTCCGTGCCGCCGAAAAGTCTCGACGGGCGGAGCCTGCGTTTCACGCAGCATATAGAACGCTCCCGGCAGCAGCACCGCGACCGTGCCAGCCTGCGCCATGGCGGCGGCTCCGTCGTCGTCCGTGTATTCCAGATGGTCGGCGGAAAGTGCTCCGAACCCGGCAGCGAGCTTCGCGCCGCCGAGATTCGAGAGCTGATCCGCGTGAAGCTTGGTGCTTAAGCCCAGTTCCCGGGCGACGGCGAACACGCGCGCAGTCTGTTCGGGCGAGAAGGCGATTCCCTCGCAGAAGGCATCGACGGCATCGGCGAGGCCTTCCCGGGCGATGGCGGGAAGCATCTCCTCGCACACCTTGCCGATATAAGCATCCTTGTCGCCATTCGCCTCCGGCGGCAGAGCATGGGCACCGAGGAAGGTGGTTGTGACCATGACGGCACGTTCGTCAGAGAGACGCTTCGCGGCACGCAGCATCCGCGCCTCTGTTTCGAGGTCGAGGCCGTAGCCTGACTTGATTTCGACCGTGGTGCAGCCCTCGGCCAGGAGGTGGTCGAGCCGGGGAAGGGCGCTGGCGACGAGGTCGTCCTCGGTCGCGGCTCGGGTCGCCTTCACGGTGGAGACGATCCCACCACCTGCGCGGGCGATCTCCTCATAGCTCGCGCCCTTGAGGCGCAGTTCGAATTCGTGCGCCCGATCGCCCCCAAAGACAAGGTGGGTGTGGCAATCCACCAGGCCCGGTGTAACCCATCGCCCTTCGCAGTCGATGCGCTCGGCGGCATCCCAATCGGTGGGAAGATTCTCTGCTGGGCCGACGAAAGCGATGTGCCCGCCCGTTGCGCCTACCGCTCCGCCCTC
The DNA here is from genome assembly GCF_042650665.1 of Microvirga sp. GCM10011540. Taxonomy (NCBI): domain Bacteria; kingdom Pseudomonadati; phylum Pseudomonadota; class Alphaproteobacteria; order Hyphomicrobiales; family Methylobacteriaceae; genus Microvirga; species Microvirga sp. GCM10011540. Next base: position 580,674 of record NZ_JBHSBQ010000005.1, read on the forward strand.
GATGATGCCGAGGCCGTCCGCGTCTCCGGCGAGCGTCGCAAGCCGAGCGTTAAACCAGATCCGGTCGAAGCGCATGTTCCTCCTCCGCGGACGCATCCAATTGTCTATACATAATCGCGGAGAACCATTATTGTCCAGCCGAGTCCGAACAAGCTTCAAGGGTGGGTGTCAGCAGTGCAGAGGCTTCTTCTCGATCATGCCCTCCTTCCGGGCGGTTGGGCCCGGGACGTGGCCGTCGATGTCGAGAACGGCACATTCGCGGCCGTTCGCCCGGACTCGTCGTCCGAGGGACGGGAGCGCATTACCGGTATTGCGCTGCCGGGACTTCCCAACCTGCACAGTCATACGTTCCAGCGCGGCATGGCGGGTCTTGCGGAAACGCGAGGCCCCGAGGGCGACAGCTTTTGGACGTGGCGGCAGGTGATGTATCGCTTCCTCGGCAATCTCACGCCGGAGAATGTCGAAGCGATCGCGGCCCATGCGATGATGGAGATGCTCGAAGCCGGCTTCACAGCCCTGGCGGAGTTCCATTACCTCCACCATGGCACAGACGGCCGGGCCTATGACAACCCGGCCGAACTTGCTGAGCGCATTGCAGCGGCCGCCGCCGTGACGGGCATGAGTCTCACTCTTCTGCCGGTGTTCTATGCACAGGGCGGTTTCGGGGGAGTTCCGCCGGGCGGGGGGCAGCGGCGGTTCATCAGCGATGTGGCCATGTACGAGCGCCTCGTCCGTGGTGCCCGTAGAGCAGTCGCAGGTCTCGACGACGCGCGAGTCGGCATTGCGCCGCACAGCCTCCGCGCAGTGACGCCGCATAGCCTGCGCGAGATTCTGTCAACCACGACTGAGGGGCCGATCCATATCCACATCGCCGAGCAGGTAAAGGAGGTGGAGGACTGCCTCGCCTGGTCTGGGCAGCGTCCTGTTGCATGGTTGCTCGACCATGCCGCCGTCGATGCCCGCTGGTGCCTGATCCATGCGACTCACCTCGACGAGAGCGAGACACGCAATCTTGCGGCAACGAGGGCCGTCGCGGGGCTGTGTCCTCTGACGGAGGCCAATCTCGGCGATGGCATCTTCGAAGGTGTCGGTTTTCTCCAGGCCGGTGGCCGCTTCGGCGTCGGCTCCGATTCGAATATCGAGATCAGCGCATCCGGAGAGCTCAAGCAGTTCGAATACAGCCAGCGACTGAAGTATAGGGCCCGCAACATTCTTGCACAGCATGAAGGCCAGTCCACCGGGGGCGTTCTTTACCGTGGGGCTCTGGAAGGCGGAGCCGCTGCCCTCAACCGGCGGATCGGAGCCATCGAGGAGGGTTGCCGGGCGGATGTCGTCGTGCTCGATGCCGCACATCCGGATCTCGCGGCCCTGTCTGGCGACCGCTGGCTCGATGCGTACATCTTCGTCGCCGGCAAGACTGCCATCGACAGGGTGATTGTCGGCGGTAAAGAGGTCGTCGTGAACGGGCGGCACCATGCCCGTGAGAGCATCGTCGCGCGCTATACCTCTGCGATGAGGCAGGTCCTGGCATGACAGAAGCGCCCCTGAAAGTTCCTGCTGGCGCCAAGCAGCATCTCTACCAGCGGATCCGTGACGACATCGAGGCACGCATCATGTCGGGTGAGTGGCCCCCGGGACACCGAGTGCCCTTCGAGCATGAACTGATGGCCGAGTACGGCTGCTCGCGTATGACCGTGAACAAGGTGCTGTCCACTCTGGCCTCCAACGGACTGATCACGCGGCGCCGTAGGGCAGGGTCCGTCGTCGCGGAACCGAGCAAGGAGCGGGCTGTGCTGGAGATCCAGGACTTCGCGTTTGACGCTGCGCGGACAGGCAGCATTTATCGTTTCAGGATCCTGCACCGCGCAGTCGAACGCCTCGACAGCACGGCTGCGCAACGAATAGGCTTGCCGGCGGGCTCTCAGGTCCTCAGCGTCGTCACCATCCACCTGATCGACGGCTTGCCGGGCGCCTATGAGGAGCGTCTCATCAATCTCGCCGCCGTTCCCGAAGCGAGTGAGGAATCTTTCGCGGGGGATCCACCGGGCACATGGCTGCTGCGGCGGGTGCCCTGGACGGATGCCGAGCATATCGTCCGGGCCGTGAATGCCGACCGCACACTTGCCCGGCATCTCCATCTCCAGAGTGGGGACGCCTGTCTGGTGCTTGAGCGGAGAACCTGGCAGGCCGGCACTTTCATTACCGAGGCGCGGATCACTTATCCAGGCAGCCGGCACCACCTGGTTGGGCGGTTCTCTCCCGCAGGTCAGGGAACACCTACGGGTCTTGCGGTTCCTTGAGGCCGCCTCATCACAGCCCTGGCGTAGATGCGCACCCTTGCAAAGAAGCTAAAGGGCCTTGTGCCCGAGAGTGGTCCCTGCCAGCGCAACGCTTCGCTCGGTCATGAAAACGACTGTTCGGAATGTCCTGAAGGGCAGACAGGAGCGTGGCTGCGAGGCCGCCCGCGATTACCAGTTCCGTCGCGCTTCTCCTTGACGAGGGTCATCCTGAAAGTAGGGCTGCCCATCATGAGAATAGTCGTGAGCGCGTGCCGGAGAATCCTTCACCCAGCCTTGTTCCGGCTCAGGTTTTGAGAGGCCGTTGAGAAGGTCGAGGCTCCCCTGCAGGACTGAGCGTGCAGCATCCACAGCTATATCCGCAACGTCGCGCAGACGGAGATCGCCGATACTACCGCTGGAGCGGTGCCCTGGTTGCTCATAAGGTGACGTTTGATCCCCATGGTAGCGGCGGCTTCCACCCATCAGATCCGAAAAGATGCCGGCGCTCCCAAGAACGAGGATCAGGATTATGGGAACGGCAAAGCGAAGGGCCAAGCCAATGACCCTAGAGACGATCGCAAAACCGATAATCAGGACGATGACCGTGGTGATGATGCCCGTATCCAAACCCTCTATCTCCCTTTCGGCTCCGGTTTGAGTAGAGGCCATTAAGGATTTCGACGGCCTTTTTGTGGTGGCGCTCTGCTAAAGATGAGAAATCGCCACCCAGCATCGATCCGCTGTTCCACGGTCAAGCTCGCGCGCTTGCCCTCCGCCTCGGGCGAGGTGCTCCCAGATCATTTTGGTACGGCAGCCAAGAATCCTCCTGGTGCTCACGATCTCCCATTCACCACGATGCTGGACTGGTGCCAGAGAGTGTGATCGGGAAGAGGTGCCCGCTCACCCATCAGCTTGGATATCGTCAAAAACGGAACAGAGGCCCCCGGCTGACTAACAGGATCTGCTAGAAATTGACGCGGTCGCCTCCCTTCAACGACAGCATTTTGCGTGCGTCGTCCGGAGTGGCGATCTCGAGCCCGAGCCCTTCGATGATCTGGCGCGCCAACATAACCTGCTGTGCATTGGATTCGGCAAGCTTGCCCGGCCCGATCCAGAGCGAATCCTCGAGCCCGACACGCACGTTGCCTCCCATGGCCGCGGCTTGAGCAGCAATAGCGAGTTGGTTCTTGCCGGCACCGAGTACCGACCACTGATAGTTGCTTCCGAACAGTCGATCAGCGGTTCGCTTCATATGCACCACGTCTTCTGGGTGGGGGCCGATGCCACCAAGAAGGCCAAAGACGCTTTGGACGAAAAGAGGCGGCTTGATGAGTCCGCGGTCTACGAAGTGAGCGAGGGTGTAGAGGTGTCCGATGTCATAGCACTCGATCTCGAAGCGGGTGCCGTTCTCGGCGCAGGTGGTCAGAATGTACTCGATATCGGCGAAGGTGTTGCGAAAGATCCTGTCGCGCGAGCCTTCGAGATATGGCTGTTCCCAGTCGTGCTGGAACTCCTTGAAGCGGCTGAGCATCGGATAAAGCCCAAAGTTCATCGAACCCATGTTGAGGGAGGCGACCTCCGGCTTGTAGTGGGCCGCTGGTCGAACCCGCTCTTCTACCAGCATGGTTGGTGCGCCGCCCGTCGTGATGTTGATGACGCAATCGGAGCGCTGCTTCACAACCTGCAGAAAGGGGGCGAAAGCCTCCGGGGACTGGTCGGGTCTGCCTGTCTTCGGATCACGCGCATGCAGATGGACAATCGCGGCACCTGCCTCGGCCGCGCCGATAGCAGCCTCCGCGATCTCCTCCGGTGTAACCGGAAGATGAGGGGACATGGAGGGCGTATGAATGGCACCGGTGACGGCGCAGGTGATGATGACTTTGCGGGCCATGGGCATCTTCCTCGAGGAGATCACATTTCTGCTTGGGAGTTCTTGTGAGCTTTCAGCGCAGCCAAGCGCCTGTCTCGCCATGCGGAGCGGCGAGTGAGCGCCTCAAGTGCCGGCGCATCACCCCAGGCTTCCAGGATGCGCTTTACGTTCTCCTCGTCCCAGACAAGCGGCTTGGCCGGGTCTTCGGTGAGGCGGCGATAGAAGCCGGTGTAGCGCCTGCAGTAATCTGCAATGCCGCCCGGTGCGTTGAGTTCGATCGTCTCGAAAGGGCCGAGAAAAGACCAGCGCAAGCCCAAACCGTCCTTGAGCGTCTTGTCGAGATCCTGTGGGCTCACCACACCGTCGCCAACGAGCCTGAACGCCTCTGCCAGCAGGGCGCCCTGGAGCCGATTGAGGACAAAGCCTTCGACCTCACGGTTGACGATGATCGGAACCTGCTCGACGCTTTGATAGATTTCGCGTGCACGGGAAACTGTTTCAGGAGCCGTCCAGGGGGCTCCGCAGAGCTCGACGAGCGGCACGAGGTGAGGAGGATTGACGGGATGCGCCACAAGGCAGCGGGAGCGACCTGAAAGCGCCTCTGTGAACTGTGATGCAACGATCGCTGAGGTCGAGGATGCAAGGATCGCGTCCGCCGGCGCGAGGCGATCGAGTTCGGCAAATATGGCGCGCTTGATGTCAACGGACTCAGGACCATTCTCCTGGACGAGGTCGACACCGTGGACGGCCTCTGCGATTGAAGGCACAGCAATCACACGCCCGGCTGCAAAGGCAGGATCCGTTGCGAGGCCGTGGCTCGCAAGCTCTTCAAGCCCTGCGCGAACCAGACGGGGAGTATTCTCAAGTGTCTCCGCACTCGGATCGGTGATGCGCACATCCCAGCCAGAGCGGGCGAACACCATCGCCCAAGAGCGGCCGATCAGTCCTGCACCAATGATAGCGACACTTGGCATTCAATCGTCTCCGTAAACGGTCACAGCCACAGGACCTTGCGGCGAAGCGCAAGATCGTCCCGCAGATCCTTCGATGGGCCGGTATGGATAACCCGCCCCCGTTCGAGCGCGACCGTTCTGTCAGAGAGGGCCAACGCAAGATCGAGATGATGGTCGACAATGATGATCGAAACCTCATGCCTGAGCTTGTCGAAACTCTCGAAGAGCTGCTCAACGATCGCCGGGGCGAGACCCTCGAAGGGTTCATCGAGAAGGAGTACCTTCACATCGCCCGAGAGTGCGCGTGCGACGGCCACCATCTGCTGCTCGCCGCCGGAGAGGAAGTCCGCCGGCGTGTCGAGCCGTTCCCGAATGCGGGGAAAGTATTCGAAGATCCTGTCCAAGTCCCAGCGAACGCCGTGGCCGGTCTCGCGCTTTAGCCGCCCGAGCTCAAGATTCTGCGCCACAGTCATTCCGGCGAAGAGCCCGCGCCCTTGCGGTACGTAACCGATGCCGAGACGGGCAATGGCGGCCGATGGCTGGCCAGCGATCTCTTTCTCGTCGAGCCTGATCGAGCCCGAGGAAGGTGGTGAGATTCCGATCAGTGTCTTGAGCAAAGTCGATTTGCCTGCGCCGTTACGACCAAGCAGAGCGATGATCTCGTGCTGGCGCACGTCGAAGGATACGTCCGTCAGCACGTGGCTCTTCCCGTAGAAGGTGTTGACCTCCGTGACGGTGAGCACGGTTGAAGTCTCGGCTGCACTTGCCCGGGATTTGGCCGCAACAGCCGTCGTGCCAGACCCGATGTAGATTTCTTGAACTTGCGGGTTCGACCGGGCATCCTCGACATTTCCATCGACGAGCACCTCGCCCGCATTCATCACGGTGACGGCGTCGGCGATCTGGAACACCCGGTCTATATCGTGCTCCACAAGCAGGGTTGGTACATCAAGAGAGATGCGCTTGATGATGTCGCCGATGCGCTGGCGCTCGGCGGCAGCAAGACCCGCGAGAGGCTCGTCGAGCAGAAGCACTCTCGGCCTGGTCGCGAGCGCTAGCCCCATGTCCAGGAGGCGCTGACCGCCATAGGAGAGCGCCCCGGCTTCTGCCCTCTCGATCCCGGCAACGCCGAGATAGCGGATCACTGCCAGGGTCTCGCTCTCGATCTGCCTGATCGATCTCGCCGCTGTCCAAGGGTTGAAGCGCTGCGGGTGGCGCGCCTGCACAGCAAGGCGGATATTCTCCTCGACGGACAGTGCAGGGAAAAGATTCGTGATCTGGAACGAACGTCCTATGCCGGCCTGGGTGATGGCCTCAGGGGAGAGGCCGGCGATGGACCGTCCCCGGAGAACCACGTCGCCCTCGTCCGGATTGTAGAAGCCGGAAAGCAGGTTGAATGCAGTTGTCTTTCCGGCGCCGTTCGGACCGATCAGGGCATGAAGACTGCGGTCCCGGACGGCAATGTTCACGTGCTCGACGGCTTTGAGCGCCCCAAAGCTCTTGGTGATCCCCCGGGCTTCCAGCACCACTCCGTCGACGTGGTCCGGTGGCTTGAGGAAGGAGGGCAGGGGCTCGTCCGTGAGAGTGCGTCCAGCCATAGCAGCTTCTTCCGTTACCTTGGGGCGGAAGGGCGCAATGATCCGCTGCGCAATTCCGACCAGCCCCGTCGGAGACAGGACAATGAAGCCAACGAAGAGAATGCCGAAATAGAACAGCCAGTGCGGGGTCCAGATCGACAGGAACTCACGAAAGAGGATGTAGAAGAGGGCGCCCAGGGCAGGCCCCAGAAAGCTGCGCATTCCCCCGATCACCACCATGGCGATCAACTCACCCGAGAATGCGACCGAGAGAGGTTCCGCCGAGGCAAAACGGTGGTTGAAGACCGACAGGACGCCCGCGATGCCGACCACCACGGCGGAAACAACGAAACCAAGCAGCTTGTAACGGTTTGTCGGGTATCCAAGAAAGCGCGCGCGCTGCTCGTTCTCGCGGATCGCCACCAGGACGCTGCCGACCGGTGAGCCGTGAAAGCGCAGCAGGGAGAAGCAGACTGCCAAAGCAACCGCCGCGACGAACCAGTAGTAGGTCCAGTCGGAGGCGAGATCGAGGCCAAGCGTGCCGGTTCGCACGACGCCTCCGAGGCCGCTCTCTCCTCCTGTCAATGCCGTCCAGCGGTAGGCGATTGCAAACAGCATGGCTGCCAGCGCCAAGGTCAGCAACGAGAAGTAGACACCACGTCGACGAAGAATGAGGGCTCCGAGAAGAAGCGATACGACTCCGATGAAGACAATGGCGAAAAGGGCCGGAAAGACGACGCCTCCGGGAAACCAATGGATCTGGCTCAGCGCAGCGGCATAGGCTCCGAGCCCGAACCACACGCCATGCCCAAAGGATACGAGGCCGGTGTGGCCCACCAGGACATTCAGTCCCAAACAAGCGATCGCAAACACCACCACATCGATCGACGAGCGAAGTGGAAGGCCAATGGGATCGAGGATCCAGGGCAGCAGGACAAGCGCGGCTGCTGCAATCAGGAGAAGCCAGTAATCCTTGCGCATCGACCTACTCGAATCTCTGGATACGTTCGCCGAGCAGACCGCGAGGCCGCAGGAGCAGCACGAGGGCCATCAGCATATACATCGAAGCTTCGCCGGCAGGCGGGAAGAAGTAGATGGTGACACCGCGCACCACGCCCACAAGAGCGGCGGCGGCGATCACGCCCCAGAAGGAGCCTAGCCCGCCGATCACGACGACCACGAAGGCGGCGGTGAGAATCTCCGCTCCCATGGCCGGATGAACACCTGAGATCGGGGCCAGCAGGACACCGGCGAGGGCCGCCAAGCCGACGCCGATCGCGGCGATGGCCGTCATGTACGGCTGAAGCGATATGCCGAGCGCTCCCACCATGTCGGGATTCTGCACGCCTGCACGAACGACACGACCGAAAGCCGTGCGATAGACGAGGAACCATGTGGCGATGACCGCCGCCAGTGCCACTCCGAAGATGATGAGGCGGTAGCGTGGGTAGATGAAGTTGCCGAGGAGGATCTGCCCTCTGAGCTCCGTCGGTATCGAGAAGGGCAGGGGGGCTGCTCCAAAGATCATTCGCAGGCTTTGCTCGATGATCATGGCTAGGCCGAATGTCAGCAGCAGGCTGAGAATGGGATCCGAGCGGTAGAAACGCCGGAAGAGCAGGCGTTCGATCACGACTCCCAAGAGTGCAACGAGCAGAGGGGACGCAACAAAGGCACCGGCAAAGCCGATCCGGGGGGCCAGCGTCACGGCGAGGTATGCGCCGATGGCGTAGAATGCGCCATGGGCGAGATTCACGATTCCACCGAGGGAGAAGATCAGGGAGAGACCCAGCGCTATCAGGAGATAGTACGCGCCGACCAACAGGCCGTTCAGTACCTGCTCGAGGAGGAAGACGAACGCCAAGCGATACTCCTTTTCCATCCGGAAGGCTCCTGCGATGAGGAGCGGGAACTCAGGGAAAGCGGAATGTCATGTTCCCACCGGGCCGGACGGCATTGGCCGTCCGGCCCGGTGGGTGCGCTGCCGTTTTATGCCGGCATCTTGCAGGTGCCGTCCTTCGGCGGAGCTAGAACTTCGAGGTCCTCGCTCGGGCCGGGCACCGAGCCAAGTGGCTCATAGATGTCCCACTGGTTGCTCATCTTGTCCGGGTCCTTGGCACGGACGGCATACATCTCCTGCACCATCTGGTTGTCATAGGGGCGGAAGTAGCCTTCCCGACTCTTCAGGATGTCGAACTTCGCACCCTTGCGCAGGTGCTCAGCGAGCTTCTGCGGGTCCGTGGACTTCAATTCCTCGAAGGACTGAGCAACAATCCTGAGGGAGTTGTAGTCGCCCCAGGATTGGTTCTCCGGCGGCTTCCCATATGCCTTGCTGAAGGATTCAACGAACCTCTTTGATGAGGGAGTGTCCACCATGTGATGCCAGATCAGCGGCCAGATGCCTGAGAAGTTGCCCTTGCCGGCACCCCAGGCCACGGCCGTGTCGAACCCAAAGCCGGTAATCGGGAACTGGAGGCCGTACTCGGCATATTGCTTGATGAAGTTCGTGATCTGGTTCCCGGCGAGATTGGAAGCGACGATATCGGGTTGAGCCTGCCGGATCTTGAGCAAATAGGGGCTGAAGTCGGTCGCATCCGTGGGGACGAGTTCCTCCCCAATGAACTCTCCGCCGTTCTCCGATACGAACTTCTTGGCCACCTTGAAGAGATCGTGTCCGAAGGCGTAGTCGGCCGTCAGGGAGTACCACTTCTTTCCCTTGATCATGTTCTCGTTTTTCAGGTAGGTGCCGACTGCCGTGACCATCATCGAGTTCGCGGCTTCGATATGGAACATGAACGGGTTGCAGCTCTCTCCGCGCAGGGCATCTGAATTGGCGCCGGTGTTGATGAACACCGTCTTGGTTCGGTTAGCGACTTGGCCGATGGCGAGGGCGGAAGCCGATGAGATTTCGCCGATGATCATCGCGACCTTGTCCCGCTCGATCAGGCGCTCGGCCTTGGCGGACGCGGTCTGGGGGTTCACGGAATCTTCGATCACAAGCTCGATCTTGCGGCCCATCACGCCCCCGGCGGCATTGATCTCGTCAGCCGCGAGCTTCACGCCCATCTGAGCAAATTCCCCGAGCGGGCCTAGAAATCCCGTGATTGGCGTGAGGTGTCCGATGCGGATCACATCGGATTGCGCCTTGACGATCGCAGGCATTCCGAGACCAACGAGCGCAGTGGTGCCGGCCGCTCCTTTAAGGAGCGTACGGCGAGTCAAGTCATGTGGATGTGCCATGGCCGTTTCCTTCCTCCTATTTCGTGTCGCGGTTCTTGCCGCGATCTGTGATCACAGTTAGGGTGTCTTAAAATGAGTAACTTGTCGAGCCCCCGAACTTCCGAAACTCCCCTGGCTATCGCTCAGATCGGCCGGTTGGAGCGCATCACTCTGGGTGAGCGCGTTCACGCCGAACTGCGAGAACTCCTCATGAGCGGCGAGCTTGCTCCCGGTCAGAAGATGTCCCTCCGTAGCGTTGCCGAAACGCTTGGTGTTTCGATGATGCCGGTGCGGGAGGCCGTTGCACGGCTTGTCGCCGACCAATCTCTGGAGGTGCTGCCCAACCGCGCCGTGCGCGTGCCGCTGATGACCCTTTCGCGCTTCCGCGAACTGACGGCCGTGAGGCTCGCAGTCGAGGGCTTCGCCGCCGAGGAAGCCGCGCGCCGTCGCACGAGCCAGGATATGGTCGAGATCAAGCGCTTCGAAGAGGCTTTTCTATCGGAGGCGCGCAGTCCGAACCCTCAAGCGGACCAAGCGGTTCGAGCAAACAAGGAGCTTCATTTCGCGGTCTATCGGGCAACGAGCCTGCCGACATTGGTTGGAATCATAGAAGGTCTCTGGTTGAAGATCGGGCCGGTGCTCAACTTCGATCTCAAGATCTCCCCCGAGCGGCTCCGAACCGGAGGTGCGCCTGAACACCACCGTAAGCTCGTGGCGGCCGTCGAAGCCGGCAATGAGGCGGCCGCACGCAATGCGCTCGTCAACGATATTACGGGTGCCGCCTCTTTCATCGAAAGCACCGGACGTCTGCTGGATTAGAGTGATGCCGATCGTTCGACACGCTTTCCTTCATTGGTACATCAATGCGACGGCCTCTCGACTTGGCCGGGACCGTCCTGGAAAGGGAGAAGACAATGGACCTTGGGATCGCCGGATCGCGGGTGCTGGTGACGGCCGGGGCGGCAGGAATCGGACTTGAAATCGCTCGGGCCTTCTTGCGCGAAGGGGCTCGCGTACACGTCTGCGACGTCGACCGTGCCGCTCTCGATGGGATCACCTCGAGCGACCCCGATCTGACCTCCTCCTATGGGGACGTCACCGACAGGACAGGGATCGCGAAAGTATTCGAGGATGCACTGGGAGCCCTCGGCGGGTTGGATATCCTCATCAATAACGCTGGCATAGCGGGGCCCACGGGCCGGGTAGAAGAGATCAATCCTGACGATTGGGATCGCTGCCTCGATGTATGCATCACCGGACAGTTCAACTGCACTCGCTTGGCTGTGCCTCACCTCAGAAAGAGCCAGAATGCGTCGATCGTGAACATCTCGTCCGCGGCGGGCCGGTTCGGTTTTCCCCTGCGCTCCCCGTATGCCGCAGCGAAGTGGGCAGTTATCGGGTTTACGAAGTCGCTTTCTCGGGAACTGGGCGAGGACGGTATCCGCGTGAACGCAGTACTGCCGGGAATTGTCGCGGGTGACCGGCAGCGTAGAGTATTGGAGGCGAAAGCTCAGCAAATCGGGGTTCCATACGCTGAGATGGAGCGTAGGGCTCTCGCGAACGCCTCTTTGAAAGAGTACGTGACGGCACAGCAACTTGCCGATCAGATTGTCTTCCTTTGCTCTCCACGTGGACGGACGATTTCCGGTCAAGCCATCTCCATCGATGGCGATCTCCAGGCGCTCTTCTGAATGAGTCTTCCCAATTGTTCTTGAGGCCATGATGGATCCCCGCACCTTCCTTCTTGACCGGGTCCTGCCCTTTTGGGCCGAGCGGGCCTATGATCCAAAGCACGGGGGATATTTCACCGAGCTTACTCATGAAGGCCATCCTGTTTCGGAGGATAGGCGTTTCTGCCTTGTTCAAGCGCGGATGCTATATACTTTCAGCCATGCCTATTGGCTCTCGCGCGAGGACTGGGCTCTCGCCGCTGCCGAGCGAGCGGCGATGCCGATGCGCTCCCCTTGGCGCGGGCGGCACTTTCCGCTCTGGACCGCAGCTTGAAGAATGCGGCTCACGGTGGATGGAAGGAGGCTACCAAGCAAAATGGCCCGCGTCGGCAGAACCCTCACATGCATCTTCTCGAGGCAATGATCGCTTGGTTCGAGACGACCGGTGACGAGGTATGGCTCGTGCCGGCGCGGGAAATCATACGATTGTTCGAAGGCCGCTTCTTCGACGCCTCAACCGGGACACTGCGGGAGTTCTTCAACGACGATTTTTCCCCTGCTCCGGGCTTGGCAGGCCAGATACGCGAGCCAGGACATCATTTCGAATGGGTTTGGCTCCTGCATCACTATGATCGACTGACCGGCCGCGACGGTCTTATCGATGCGGCCGAGCGCCTCTACAAGACGGCGCGCAGATGCGGGGTTGATCATGAAGGATCGGTTGTCGAAGCAATGGATCCCCAAGGGGAGGTGCTCAGGTCAGGACGCCTGCTGTGGCCGCAGACCGAAGCTGTGAAGGCTGCTCTGGCTCGGACTGAGTTCCTCGATGCCGATCCATCCGAAGCGGATTACTTTCTCGCCACGATGATGGCTACCTACTTTCCAGGGGCTGGGCCACTTTGGATCAATCACATCTCCAGCGGAGGTGAGCCCCTCTCTGAAGGTGTGCCTACAAGGCTCCTGTATCATCTGACACTCTGCATCGCCGAATATAAACGGGTGCGCAAGCAGCCGGTAAGTAAGGCATAGGATGCAATGCCATGATGCCGAGAGGCCAGATATAGGGCCGTAGCGGAGCGGAAAAACGCTCCAACTCTGCTCAATGCGTCACAGAAGGACCCAAAGACGATCGGCAGCCATATGCGCAAGAGACGCACCTAACATCTTCACGAGCGCTGGCCGCACTCCAAAACTCCGCAGTCTTTATAATTGACGTTAGCCATCGGAGGCAGATTATTGGTCTCGGTGTGGTGCGTGCCGCACTTCAACCATGGAAGAGGATCGACGAGCACAGCAAGAGAGGCATCAGCCCTATGCTCGCAGGATCTAGAGACGGGAATGGAAACGAACAAGGGGAGTGGAACATGATTACGCGTAGGCTGCTCGGAGCCTTCTTTGCGGCCGCTATCGCTAGCGGCCCGGCCTTGGCGCAGAACTATCCAGATCGGGAACTCACAGGGATCATCATGTGGGGTGCAGGTGGCGCAACAGACGTGGTCGCTCGCGCGATCACTCCTAGTGCCGAGAAGGCACTCGGACAGGCCATCGTCCTGCAGAACAGGCCCGGTGGCGTAGGAGCCATCTCGACGGCCTATGTGAACTCGCAGCCTGCAGATGGCTATACGCTCCTCTATGGAGCGGAAAACCCGCAGATCCACAAGGTCATGGGGCTCTCACAAATCGACTACAAGGATTTCTTCCCCGTCAATGTGATCGCCCGCGGTATCGCTGTCGTGGTGGCCAATAACAATACGCCGTGGAGCTCGTTGAAGGAGCTTGTCGAAGATGCGCAGAAGCGTCCGGGAGCCATCAAGATGGGGTCGACGGGTCCCGGCGGCGTCGCCCATGTCGTCAACACCATGTTGAGCAATGTGACTCCCTTTCGCGTTGCCTCAATCCCGTTCGACGGAGAAGGGCCTGGCATCACGGCTCTGCAAGGAGGCCATGTCGATTACATGCCGGTCGGGCTCAGCGCGGCCGCCGAACACATCAAGGCAGGGCGTGTGAAAGTGCTCGCAGTGGTAAATGCGGATTCGCTTGAAACCTTGCCCAACGTTCCGCCGATCACCCGCGACTTTCCGCAGTTCGCGAAGTTCCTGCCCTGGGGACCCTTTTATGGCGTGTTCGTCAAGAAGGGAGCGCCGGAAGCAGCCAAGGCCAAACTGGTCGAGGCCTTCAAGCAGGCCGCGGGCAACGAGCAATTCACAAAAATGATGGTCGATCGCGGCAATGTCATGATGAACATCTCCGGAGAGGAGGCGGATGACTTTCTGGCGAAGTACCAGGCGGTCACATCATGGACGCTCCATGAGGCAGGGGCGGCAAAGAAGTCGCCGGAGGAGTTCCAAATTCCTCGTCCATAGAGGTAGGCGTAAGAATGGGCTCTATGCACATCCCATAGGGCCCATTCCCCAGTTCCGTCGCTCGTGTGCTCTACTAAGGAGCGTGGCCATGAACATCCTGCCCCGCCCACGACAGCCAGGCGAAACGATTTTCGCTTACCTGCTGCTCCTGTTCAGCCTGTTCGTTTTCTGGGAGGCCTACAAGATCTCCGGCTTCTCTTCCGCCAGCTCAGCCGGTGTGTTCCCGATGTGCGCGGCCGCGGTTATGATCTTCGCATCGGTACTCACGATTGTCAGGACGCAAAGAGCGACCGCATACCAGCGCGAGCCTGGATTGTCGAAGGTCCGAGATTTCAGAAATAAGATTGTTCCGGCAAACATCATAGTTTTTGTTGCGCTTCTAGTCGCCTATACCATAGCCCTCGATGCGGCTGGTTTTCTCCTCTCGTCGTTCCTCTTTTTGTTTCTTTCCATCGCATACCTATACAGGCGTGGTCCTCTTGTTGCCCTCCTCATTGCAGCAGGTGGTCTGGTCGTCATTTACGTTGTGTTCCGCATGATCTTTACCGTAGTGCTGCCGAAAGGGTGGCTCTTCCAATGAGTGCAGACCTCTCCAACTTCCTGATGGTCTGGACCCAGCCGGACCTCTTCGCTCTCACAGCCATCGGCGTATTCGCGGGTATCTATATCGGCGCCATTCCAGGTCTGTCGGTCACGATGGCGGTCTCCATTCTGATCTCCTTCACATTCTCCTGGGACGTGAACCCAGCCCTTGCCCTGATCGGGGGGATCTTCATGGGCGGTGTCTATGGTGGATCTCGGAGCGCGATCCTCCTCAACATTCCTGGGGCTCCGAGTGCGATTGCAACAGCATTCGACGGCTACCCGCTCGCGAAGCGCGGCGAGGCCGGAATCGCGATCGGCATCAGCACGGTCATGTCTGTTGTGGGGGGCTTCCTCGGCATCGTAGCGCTGGCGGTCGGTGCGCCGGCCATCTCGGAGTTTGCGCTTCTCTTCGCGCCTCGAGACTATTTTTTGCTCGCCATCATGGGGCTGCTGTTGGTCGGCAGCCTCTCCGGAGAGTCGGTTGCCAAAGGCTTGTTCGCAGGTGCGCTAGGAGTTGCAATCGGCATGGTCGGGCTCGACCCGATGACTGCTGAGAGCCGCTTTACCTTCGACACTATCGAGCTGATGAACGGCATTCCGTATGTGGTCGCAATGATCGGCCTTTTCGGTATTTCCGAAGCGCTCGTTCAATTGCATCATCTCGAGACTCCCTTGGTGAAGCAGGATGTTTCGCGGATCGTTCCGCCGTGGTCTCTCGTCCGGAAATACCTGCCGCTTGCGTTTCGCAGTTCAGCAACAGGTGTTGTTATTGGAGCGCTACCCGGAACCGGAGGGGATATCGCGGCTCTCATGGCCTATGATCAGGCCAAACGGTCCGTGAAGAATCCATCTCATCCGTTCGGCCATGGAGCTTATGAGGGGCTCGTTGCACCAGAGGCGGCCAACAATGCTGCAGTAGGCGGTGCATTCATCCCGATGCTGACACTTGGCATTCCTGGCGATGCTGTCACCGCAGTGATCATCGGGGCTCTGTATATCCATGGCCTGAAGCCCGGTCCCATGATGATGATCGAGACGCCACACCTCTTCTGGTTTACCGTCGGCAATCTGACGCTTGCAACGATTTTCCTTTTGATCTTTGGTCTCATGGGCATCCGCTTGTTCGTCAAGATGGTCGAATGCCCAAAAGGTGTACTGATCCCACTGATCGTCATTCTCTCTGTGGTCGGAACCTACTCGATCCAGAACAGCGTGGTGCACGTCTATTGGATGCTTGGGTTCGGAATCGCCGGCTACTTCCTCAAGACCTACGGGTTCGAGGTCGGCCCCATCATCTTGGGAATGATCCTCGGCCCGCTCATGGACGCTTCCTATCGCAGAGCCGTCTTGTCTACGCAGGACAGCTTTTCCCTGTTTCTATGGGATCTTGCCTCAAACCCGATCACCTTCGTGCTGGCCGTTTCGGTCGTCCTCCTGCTTCTGAGCCAGACGCCGTTCTGGAGGCCTGTGAGAACCGGCTTGCTGCGCGTGATGTGGTGGCGACGTGGCGGGTTGCCGTCGCTCTAAGGCATGCGGCCTCACTGCAATTGCCGGCATCGTGCGATGCCGGCAACTTCGGTCCAGTCAGTGGGCGGCGTCTGTCTTCCGTAACACCGCCACCTTGCTGTGCTAGCTTGATGCCTTTTTGACGAACCGGCCGTCGAATGTGGCTGCGAGGTCAACCTTGGCGTCACGTAGCTCCGGATCGAGCTGCTTGAGCATGTCCATGACGCTTTCCATGCCGCTCGCCGGCACGATCCCGTCGCGAGAGTAACTCTCCAGGGAGTTCTGCACCGCCTTCAGATACAGCGGCTTGTCTCCAAGGTGATATTCGGGTGGCACTGTCTCTGCGACATCCTCCGGCTTTGCCGTTTGGAGCCATTTGAGCGACTTCATGAAGGCATTGACGAGCCGCTGTGCCGTCACCGGGTTGGCGTCTATGAACTCCTTCTTGGTATAGAGGGTTGCTGCCGGGTTCGATCCTCCGAAGAGGGCTCGTGTGCCTGCCTCGGTGCGTGTATCGATGAGGATGGTGATATCGCCTTCCGATTCCAGCTTGGAGATTACAGGGTCGAGGTGGGAGATCACGTCGATCTCACCCTTCTGCATGGCCGCTACGGCGCTTGCACCCGATCCGATGCCGATGAAGGCTGCGTCAGTCGGCTTCAGGCCCGCTTTCACCATGGCGTACTGAGTCGTCAGTGCAGTGGAGGAGCCGGGAGCCGTAACGCCGATCTTGAGGCCCTTGAAGTCGGCGGCGGACTTCACCTGCCCCGCCTTGTCCTTCTTGACGGCGATCACGATGGCTGGGAAACGGCCGAGTTCGGTGATCGCGACCACATCCTGGCCCTTGGCCTGCATGCGGATGGTGTGCTCATAGGCACCCGTCACGACGTCGACGGATCCGCCGATCAGCGCTTGGAGCGACTTGGCACCACCCCCGAAATCGTTGATCTCGACGTCGAGGCCCTCTTCCTTGAAGAAGCCCTTCCGCTCCGCGATGGTTAGCGGGAGGTAATAAAGTAGCGGCTTGCCGCCGACGCCCAAGGTGACTTTGCTTTTCTCAGGCTTTGTCTGCGCAAACGCATTTGGGGCCAGTCCCGCAGCCAAGGCGGCTGCGCCGGTTCCGATGAGAAATGTACGGCGTTCCATCCCGATCTCCTGCTTGTCTGCAGTTTTGAGGACGAGAAGGATTCCTTATCCTTGCCCGTTTGTCGATGGGGCAGGGCGCCAAACGAGCAGCCGCCTTTCGACGAGGGTGACCAGCGCGTCGATGAGGATCACGAAGATCGAAAGGATGACCATGCCCGCGAAGACGCCGGTGACGTCGAACACGCTCTCCGCCTCGTGGATCTTGTAGCCGAGCCCTGCCGACGAGCCGAGATACTCGCCTACCACCGCCCCCACGAGAGCAAAGCCTACGGAGGTGTGCAGGGACGAGAACATCCACGTCAGGGCTGCCGGCCAATAGACATGCCGTAGCAGTTGACGTTCATTCATGCCCAGCATGCGCGCATTGGCCAGAACGACCGGGCTCACCTCGCGCACGCCCTGGTACACATTGAAGAACACGATGAAGAAGACCAGGGTGAAGCCGAGTGCCACTTTCGACCAGATGCCCAGGCCGAACCACAGGGCAAAAATAGGTGCGAGCACCACTCGTGGTAGAGCATTCGCGGCCTTGATATAAGGATCGAACACGGCGGCCAGTAATTCGCGCCGGGCGAACAGAAATCCGAAAAGGATTCCACCGCAGGCTCCGAAAACGAAAGCCAGAACGGTCTCCACGAGCGTAATCCAGAGATGCCCCCAGATTTCACCGGACGAGAATTCCTTCCAGACCCGAGCCAGCACGTCGATAGGGGTCGAGAAGAAGAATTGCGTTTGCCTGGTCGGCGCGAAGATGGGGTAAGCCGTGAGAATGTGCCAGATCAGCAGAAAGCCGAGACCCACTGCAAACTGGAGGAGAATCAACTTCGCCCGGTTCATGCGGAGGCTCCCTCTCCCTGCGCATAGGCCTTTTGCACTTCGGTGCGCAGGCTTGCCCAGATCTCCTTGTGGATGTGATGGAAGGATGGTTCGAGCCGCACCTCGGCGATGTCGCGCGGGCGCGGCAGCATCACGGGAAATTCTCCGATGATGCGCGCAGCCGGACCGGCCGACATGACAACCACCCGGTCGGCGAGTGCTATCGCCTCTTCCAGGTCGTGGGTCACGAAGAGAACCGCCTTGCGATTGGCGGCCCATAGATCCAGAAGCAGGTTGCCCATGATCTGCCGGGTCTGCGCGTCCAAAGGCCCAAAGGGCTCGTCCATCAGAAGAATTTCAGGATCGCGGATCAGCATCTGCGCCAGGGCGACCCGCTTCCTTTGACCGCCCGAGAGCATATGCGGATAGCGATCCACGAAGGCCGCGAGGCCGACTCGACGCAGCCACTCGCGCGCTTTCAGTTCGGCTTCGGCGCGGGACACCCCCTTGGGTTCCAGTGCCACGGCGACGTTCTGTAGCGCTGTTTTCCAAGGCATCAGCGCGTCCTGCTGGAAAAGATAGCCCGCACGCGCGTTGAGGCCGGCTAGTGGCGATCCGAAAATCTCGACCTCTCCATCTGACGGCTTGAGGAGTCCTGCCGAAGCGTTGAGCAAGGTGGACTTCCCGCAACCTGTCGGTCCAACAATGGCGACGAATTCTCCGGGTTTCACGGAAAGGTCTATTGATCTTACAGCCGTGTAGCCGGCTCCCTTCGCGCCAAAGGTGATGGCGACGTCGCGGAGCGATACGGCTGGAGCAGTCGATGACACGGGCATGGTTCTAGGCGTTTCCTGCGCCTTTTGGCAGCGCTTGTGAGCATCCTAAAGGCTCGTCCATCGATGGCAAGTGCAGCTGGATAAGGATGTTAATCGGCCCATGAGGCACGGTGTAGTTATGTTGTTGCCTCTGAATCTGGTGTTCGTCACCCAGAGAGCCCGGGCGCCTGTTGAACTTCGAAAGGCGACATGCAACCGTCGGCCGCCTCCACTTCTGCAGGAAAGAGCCATGATCCAGATGATCAGCCCAGAGAGTCTGACGGTGCTTGTGACCGGCGCGACAGCCGGCTTTGGTGCCGCCGTGTGCCGCCGGTTCCATGAGGCGGGGGCGAAAGTGATCGGTACGGGACGTCGCGAGGATCGCCTGGCTGCGCTGAAGACCGAACTGGGAGAACGCTGCCACACGGTTCAACTCGATGTCATGGATCGGCAGGCCGTGTTCGAGGTCCTTGGAACGCTTCCGGCGCCCTTCGACCAGCCCAACGTATGCGTGGTGAATGCCGGGCTGGCCTTGGGGCTCCAGCCGGCGCACGAGGCGGATATCGCTGATTGGGAGCAGATGATCGCCACGAACATAAACGGAGCAGTCTCGACGGCGCGAGCCGTTCTGCCGGGCATGGTTGCCCGCGATGAAGGGCATCTGGTGCTCATAGGGTCGGTGGCCGGCGACTACCCGTATCCCGGAGGGAACGTGTATGGCGCCACGAAAGCCTTCGTGAAGCAGTTCGCACTCAACTTGCGCGCCGACCTGATCGGCTCGAACGTACGGGTCACCAATATCGAGCCGGGAATGGCCGAAACCGAATTCTCGATGGTGCGGCTGAAAGGGGATCAGGAGCGGGCCGGAAAAGTCTACGAGGGTCTTACCCCGATGACGGCGGAGGACATCGCTGAAACGATCTTCTGGTCCTGCACCCTCCCGCGGCACCTGAACATCAATCGCATGCAGATGATGCCTGTCATGCAGGCCTTCTCTCCTTTCGCAGTAAAAAGACGCTGACACTTTCCCCGGGCTCTGGAGGTAGGACTTCGCACTTTTGCAGGATCTCCATGAAACAGAAAGGAATCGGGTGGCCATAAACGTTCGGCCGGCACGGCAAGTCGACGCGCAAGCGATCGCACGGTTGCATTATCAGATGTGGCGCGCGACCTATCGCAGACTTGCTCCTGAATCCGCCTGCCGGACGCTGACGGAGCAGGTTCGCCTCTCGCGGTGGCAGGACATGCTTGCGCTCGAAACGAGAGGGCGCTCGATACTGGTGGCGGAGGTGGATGGAAATCTGGCCGGCTTCGGTTTCGCCGGGGCGGCGTCTCACGCGATTTTCCAGAATAGAGCCGAAGTCAAATTTCTATATGTCGGAACCGATTACAAGCGGATGGGCATCGGCCGCATTCTGCTGGTCAAACTCGCGCGCGACATGGTGGACTTCGGCTACAGCGGCATGGCGCTAGGTGTTGTGATCGGAAATGATCCGGCTATCGGCTTCTACGAAGCCATGGGAGGCCGGAGGGTTGGGCACTATACCGATCCGGGCCCTATATGGCGCTCGGAGAATTTCGTCTATGTATGGGATGATCTGCGAGCATTGCTGGCGCTCGAAACCTGAAGTGCACAGGTCCGAAGCAGTGGCTTTTCCTGAAGCACTACTTTCAACAGCATCCGGACTCAAAAGGAAACGGGCCTGAGCTCTTCCCGCACAGGCCCGCCATTCAGAGGAGCTTAGCTCTGGCCTTGGTTGATCGCAATCGGCGAGAGCTTGTTGGCCTGGAGACCGTACTTCTTCAGGATTTCATCGTAGATGCCCTTCTGCTGAAGACGATCAAGGCCTTCCTTCACAGCATCGCGCAGCTGGGTCTCGGTCTTCAAGACCGGAATGCCGGAGAGCGACGTCGTGAATGCATCACCGATCAGAACGTAGGTGTTCGGCTCCTGTGTCTGGAAATGTGGCAGGGTTTCATTGCCCTGCACTGCTGCATCCAGCCGCTGGGTCTTGAGCTGCGTACGAGCGTCCGCCGAGCCTTCGGTCCCGATCACTTCGATGGCAGGCTTGCCTTTGGCGACGCAATTGGCCTGGCTCCATTCCCCGATCTGACGGGGCCAGTTGGTGGAGCGGCTGGCGCCGACCTTCTTGCCGCAGAGATCCTCGGGAGACTTGATGGTCGCGGCCATGGCTGGCGTGGTGTAGAACTGCGCGCCGGACTTCATATAGTCGACGAAGTCAACGATCTCGCGCCGGGCCGGCAGGTCGCTCATGCCCGCCAGCGCCAGGTCGACGCGCCCGGTCTGGAGCGAGGGGATCATCTGGGCAAAGGCAATCTCCTGCCACTCGATGTCGACGCCGAGTTCCTTGGCAAGGGCCTCGCCGAGCTCGATATCAAAACCCGTGAGCTTGTTGGTGGCCGGGTCCTTGAAGGTTATCGGCGCATAGTTCGGCATCGTCGCGACGACGATCTTGCCGGCTTTCTTGATCCGATCCGGAAGCTCCGCCGCCTGGGACGGAGATGCTAAGCCGAGTGCGAGTGCGCTCGCCAGCAAACCTGCAATGAGTTTCATGTTCGTCGGTCCTTTTCCTGGGAACGGTTTTTCATGCGAGAACCGCGGCAATGAAGTCGCGGGTTCGCTGTTGTTGCGGATGCACAAGCACCTCTTGCGGCGAGCCCCGTTCCACGATGGCTCCCCGATCCATGAACACCACTTCATTCGCCACTTCCCGGGCGAAGCCAAGTTCGTGAGTCACGACGATCATGGTCATGCCAGAACCGGCTAGGTCCCGCATCACGGCAAGAACTTCTCCCACGAGCTCCGGGTCGAGGGCCGAGGTCGGTTCATCGAACAGCATCAGTTTCGGCTTCATGGCAAGCGCGCGGGCAATCGCGACACGCTGCTGCTGACCGCCGGAAAGCTCGGACGGATAGGCATCACGCTTGGCCTCGAGCCCCACCCGCTCCAGAAGGGCCATGGCTTCATCGACGACTTCGTTGCGGCGGCGCCTCTGCACTGTCACCGGGCCCTCGATGATGTTCTCGAGCGCGGTCATGTGCTGGAAGAGGTTGAATCGCTGGAAGACCATTCCACTCGCCAGTCGCTGGCGGGCGATCTCGGAATCCGTCAGTTCGTACAGCTTGTTGCCGACGCGGCGATACCCGATCAACTCCCCATCGACCCATATCGCGCCGGAGTCGATTCGTTCGAGCTGATTGATGCAGCGAAGTAGCGTGCTCTTGCCCGATCCTGATGGGCCGACGATGCAAAGCACCTGACCTGCGGGAATTTCGATCGAGACGCCGTCGAGCGCCTGAACGGAACCGAAGGTTTTGCGGACATCCGCCGCGACGACGATCGGAATCATGGCTCAACTCTCCGTGACGGGCCGAGCAGCCGGGCGCGCTCTGCGACGACTCTGTCCCTTGGCAAAGTAGCGTTCAAGGAAATGCTGTCCGACGCTGAGGACCGTGACGATCATCAGATACCATGCTGCCGCAACGATCAGGAGTTCGATCACCCGAGCATTGGCGTAGTAGATTGTCTGCGCATTGCGTAGCACCTCGGCATAACCAATGACGCTTGCAATCGAGGTGAGCTTGACCATGCTGATCACCTCGTTACCCACGGGCGGAATGATAACGCGCATTGCCTGCGGAAGAATAATGCGGCGCAGTGTCGTCAGGCGGGTCATGCCGATGGACTTGGCGGCTTCCGTCTGTCCGGCGTCGACCGAGAGGATTCCGGAGCGCACGACTTCCGCCGTATAGGCGCCCTGATTGATGCCCAGCCCGAGGAGCGTGGCCACGAACGGCGTCATCACATCCACCATGCGCGCCTCGAAGAGCCCGGGAATTCCGACCCGCGGGAAGACAAGGGCCAGGTTGAACCAGATCAGGAGCTGGAGAAGCAGCGGCGTGCCCCGGAAGAACCAGATATAGAACACCGCCACACTCTTGAGGACGGGGTTCGGGGACATGACCATGATCGCGAACAGAACGCCCAGTGCGATCCCAAGCGCCATGGCGCAGAACGTCATGATGATCGTATTGACCAGACCATCGAGAATGGACTGAGCAGTGAAGAACTGTCCAACGACCTTCCAGTCGATCTGCCCTTCCGCGAAGGCCTTCGCGACATAGATGAAGGCGATGAGAATCAGGAGGCTGGCAATCCAGCGCCCATAGTGCCGGCGCGGTACATGGGTCAGGTGCGCGATGGACGGATCGAAGCGTTGGGCCTCGGTGCTCGTTCCCGTTGCGGATTGTGCGGCGGCGCTGCTCATCCGGTTGTCCTCGCTTTTCTAAGTCCGCGGCCCGTCATAATGTATCGCCCACTTCCTCTGATCGTGAAAAAGCGAGCGCAGGCGGGCAAGTTGTTCGTTCACTCTTTCGGGTGCCGTGCCCCCATAGGCATTGCGTGCGGTGACTGCCGCCTCGGGCGTCAAGCAGGATTTGATCGATGCGTCAAGGCGTGGGTCCACAGTGGCAAATTCCTCGTCGGAAAGGTCTTCGAGACCAATTCCGCGATCTTCGCAATAACGAACGAGGCCGCCCGTGATCTCATGAGCTTCGGAAAACGGCACGCCCCGGCGTGCAAGCCAGTCGGCCACCTCCGTCGCCAGGGTAAAGCCCTCGGTCGCCTGACGCTTCAGCTCCTCGACATTGACCCTCATGGTGCGGACCATGCCTGCCATGGCAGGCAACACAGCGGCGAGAGTATCGACTGCCTCGAAGGCGGCTCGCTTATCTTCGGCGAGGTCGCGGTTATATGCAAACGGCAAACCCTTAAGTGCCGTAAGCATCGTCGTAAGGCTGCCAATGAGCCGTGCGGAGCGCCCCCGCGTCAGTTCCGCAATGTCGGCGTTCTTTTTCTGCGGCATGATGGACGATCCGGTTGCATAGGCATCGTCGAGCTCGATCCAGCGAAACTGCCGCGAAGACCAAAGGAATATTTCCTCGGCAAGACGTGACAGGTTCACCCCGAGCATTGCCGTCACGAACAGGAATTCCGCGACGTGATCGCGGCTGCCGACTGCGTCGATGGAGTTCTCGCACGGGCCGTCATAGCCGAGCTCGCGGGCGGACAATTCCGGTTGTCTTGCGAGCGCCGAGCCGGCCAGCGCGGCGGCTCCCAGCGGTGAGCGGGCCGACCGACGGTCCCAGTCCCGCAGTCGCTCGATGTCGCGCGCGAAGCCCTGGGCATGGGCAAGGAGTTGATGGGCGAAGCTGACAGGCTGAGCCGGCTGGAGATGTGTGAAGCCGGGCGCCAACGTGAAGATGTGTCGTTCAGCCTGGTGGGCCAAAGCCTCCTGCAGACCTAAGAGGTCGAGAGCCATGCGGCGGCTTCTGTCCCGCAGGTAGAGCTTGAGATCGTTCGCCGCCTGATCGTTGCGCGAGCGGCCCGCCCGCAGCTTGCCTCCCAGGGGGCCGAGCCGCTCCATCAGGATCCGCTCCAGGAAGGTATGCACATCCTCGTCCGTGCTGGAAGGGTGGATCGCTCCCGCTTGTATGTCTGTTCCGATCGAGGCGAGAGCTGCCTGGATACGGTCACCCTCCGCCCTCTCGATCAAACCGGAACGGACGAGTTCCCGCGCATGCGCCGACGATGCGACCAGATCATAGGGCGCAAGTCGAAAGTGGCTCGTCTCGGACCGTGAAAGGTTCATGAGCTCGGGAGACGGATCGGAACGAAACCTCGACGCCCACAAGACCTTTGGTGCTGTCATCGCAACTCTCCCTTTCACTTGGTGTCCCAAGGGAGAGGATCGGTGACAAATGAAAAATAGTCGCCTTTCTATTCCATAATGGAATAGAAAGGCATTCTGTTTCAACTCGTCGATACTGCCGGTTTGTCCATGAGCATCCAGCGCCTCCCAAGCTCCATGACGTCTCTGAGAGTGCTCCTTGCCATTGCCGAACATGGCACCGCTTCAGGAGCTGCTCAGGCTGTGAACCTGACGCAAAGCGCGGTTAGCAAGCATCTGCGTACCTTGGAGGAGACGCTGGGCGCCGTGCTCTTTACCCGCGGGAGCCGAGGCCTGGTGCCGACGGAGGCCGGAAGGATCTATATCAAGCATGCTCGCCTGGCTCTTGCGGAACTCGAGGCTGCGGGTGCGCGGATCTCGGCCTTGAAGGCATCGCCCTGGTCAGTGCGGCTTCATGTGCTCCCGATCATCGGCGACCGGTGGCTCGTGCCACGTTTTTCGCGCTTCGCCGAGCTCCATCCTGAAATCGACGTGCAGTTCACGAACTTTGTTACGGCTGATACCACGGAGGCAGCCGATGGTGTGTTCCGGTTCGGGGAGGGGCACTGGCCGGGGCAAAAGGAAGATTACCTTTTCGGACGCAATGTCGCTCTCGTCGGTGCACCCTCGCTCCTCTCCCGCATGGGCGGTATCGTGACGGCGCAGGATGTCCGCCGATATACCGTCCTCGATCATTTCCAGACGCCGCTGCGCTGGAGCGAGTTCGCATCTGCGCAGGGGCTTAGTGATTTTGAGCCCACTCACACCATCCGTTTCGGATTCTATTCCTTGGTTATTCGGGCGGCGATCTCCGGCCAGGGGCTCGCCTTGGTCCCACGGCGTCTCGTGCAGGAGGAACTTGAGAGCGGTCGATTGGTCAATCCCGCCGGCCTCGGGTTCAAAAGCCGCAATGCTTATTGGTTCACGACACCGGAGGATCGCCCCATGCGCACCGGCCTGCAGGCCTTTCATCGATGGCTGCTTGCCGAGGTGCGGGCGTCTTGAGGAAAGCAGGAGCGGCCATGCTTCCGAGCCCTCCCAACTGAAAACCGGCAGGCGCCCACCCACGGGAGCCGAGTCGGTCGATCGTTGCAACTCATTCCAGTGGCCCAGTCCTCCTTCATGGCTCCAGTCCTCCTTCATGGCTCAAGGCGAGCGCGACCACTGACGCGGATCGCCTCTTCCAGACTGTCGGCTGGAGAGGGCTCGACAAAGTTCGTCCATCGAGGCGAGGCTGTGGATAGGGCGGAATTCATGCACGTACGGCAGCATCGCCCGGATGCCGGAGGCGCGAGGTTCGAAGGCATCGAAGCGCAGTAGCGGGTTCAGCCAGATCAGACGCCGACAGGAGCGCTTCAGGCGGTCCATCTCGAAGGTCAGTTGATCTGTCACCTCCCGTTCCAGTCCATCGGTGAAGAGCAATACGACGGCACCCTGTCCAAGAACCCTACGGGACCAATGGCGGTTGAACTCGTGCAGGGCCTGGGCGATCCGCGTTCCTCCCTCCCAGTCCTGTACCCGTTTCGACGCACGGGCAAGCGCCTCATCCGGATCCCGGCCTGTCAACTCGCGGCTGATATTGGTCAAGCGAGTAGCAAACACGAAGGAGTGGACGCGCCGTCTCTTCTCAGCAATTGCATGCAGAAAATGCAGGAAGAGACGGGTATAGTCCGCCATTGAGCCCGAGATGTCCATCAATGCCACCACGGGCGGGTGTCGCACGGCCGGCTTACGATATGCGAGATCAATTGCAGCCCCTCCTCCACGCAGTGATTGTCGGAAGGTACGACGCGGGTCGATCCGGCGGCTCTTGCGATCTGCCAAGAAGCGGCGCGTCATAACCGTGTCGTCGGGCATGCAAAGCTCGTTGATCAAATGTTTGGCCCGGGCGATCTCATCAGCCGACATTTGGGCGAAATCCTTCGCCTTCAGAACTTCCCGGTCCGAGACGGTAAGACGTGCAGAGATTTCCGTCTGCTCGAGGGGTTCCGGCTGCCTCGACTGGGGAGTGGCCAAGGCTTCGGCCACCCGCAAAGCGCCCGCTTTCGGCTTCTCCTCCTTCTTCGCTCCTCCAGGGGATATGGGCGACATCTGGGCGATGAGCTTCTCAAGCAATGCACGCCGCCGCCAGAAGATTTTGAAAGCCTGATCGAAGAGAATGCTATGTTCATGTCGCTTCACGAAGACGGCATGAAGGGTCCAGTAGAAATCCTCTCGGCTCCCGATCTGGGCAGCCTCGACCGCTGTGATCGCATCGAGAACAGCCCCTGGCCCTACCGGTAGGCCCGCGCTGCGCAATGCTCGCGCAAAATAGGCGATGTTTTCCGCAAAATGGCCTTCGCCCTGTCGGACGGCCGCCCCCGTCACGCCGGGACCCTCAACTCGCTCAGCACCCGATCGAGCATTTCCTTGGCGCGGCTCCCCTGCATTCTTTGGATGTCGTCCTGGTACTTCAGCAGAACGCCGAGCGTGTCCGAGACAAGAGCTGGGTCGAGCGCCACCGCGTCAAGCTCCACCAAGGCGGAAGCCCAGTCCAGCGTTTCTGCGACACCCGGTGCCTTGAACAGATCTTCCTTTCGGATCGCCTGAACGAATCCGACAATCTCCTTCGACAGACGTCCGGATGCATCCGGCACGCGGCTCTTCAGGATCGCAAGTTCACGCCTGGCGTCGGGGTAGTCGACCCAGTGATAGAGACAGCGGCGCTTGAGCGCATCGTGAATCTCCCGCGTACGGTTCGACGTGATGACGACGATCGGCGGGTGCTCTGCCCGAACGGTTCCCAACTCCGGAATGGTCACTTGGGAGTCCGACAGCACCTCGAGGAGGAATGCTTCGAAGGCTTCGTCGGTGCGGTCGAGTTCGTCGATCAGGAGAACCGGAGCTCCGGCGGCGTCCGCCTCGAGGGCCTGCAGCAGCGGCCTTTTTACGAGATACCGCTCCGAGAACAACTCGCCTTCAAGTGTATCGCGATGCACCGCCCCACCGGCCTCGGCGAGCCGGATCGCCATCATCTGTCCTGCATAATTCCATTCGTAGACGGCGGCGGCTATGTCGAGTCCTTCGTAGCACTGCAGGCGGATGAGGCGCCGCCCCAGGGTCGTGGACAGGACTTTCGCGATCTCCGTCTTGCCGACTCCGGCTTCCCCTTCCAAAAGGAGCGGCCGCCCGAGTTTCAGCGCAAGAAAAAGGATTGTCGCGAGGGGGCGGTCGGCAACATATCCTGCGCTCTCCAAGAGCGCCAACGTCTCGTCGATGGATCCGGGTCGTTCAGCCACGGGATTCTCTGCTCCATTGGAACGCCATGCCCGGGCTATGGCCCGGGCATGTAAACCTCAACGCTCCCTCCGGTTCTGTCGTCATGGTGGCCTGAGCGCGGAGCGGAGGCGCTCAGCCGCGGGAGGCGGCGGCCTGTACGGCGCGCCGTGCCATGATGCCGACGAGATGCGCGCGATAGGCCGCGTCCGCATGAATGTCGCCGTTCATGCCTTCGGGCGGTATGATGATCCCCTCAAGGGCATCGGGGGCGAAGTGCCGGCTCAGGGACTGTTCCATCTCCGGCACCCGGAAGACGCCGTCCGCGCCGGCCCCCGTCACGGCTAATCGGACGTCGTTACCGCGCTCTGCGACGAACACACCGACCAGAGCGTAGCGGGACGCCGGGTGGCGGAACTTGGCATAGGCGGCGCGAGAGGGGATCGGGAACGAGACCCTTGTGATGATCTCGCCTTCTTCCAGAGCCGTTGTGAAGATCCCCTGGAAGAAGTCGTCCGCCGCGATTTCCCGCTTGTTGGTGATGATCGTGGCGTTCAGGGCAAGGCAGGCCGCCGGATAATCCGCGGACGGATCGTTGTTGGCGACCGAGCCGCCGATCGTGCCGCGGTGACGCACATGCGGGTCGCCGATCAACTCAGCCATCTCGGCGAGAGCCGGGATCGACTCGCGGATCTCGCTCGAATTCACGACCTCCGCATGTTTGGTCATGGCGCCGATGGTAATCGATTCGGCGGAGCGCTCTATCCCGTGAAGCTCTGCGATCTGGCTGAGGTCTATCAGACCGGCTGGGGCTGCAAGGCGCATCTTCATGGTCGGCAGAAGGGTATGCCCTCCTGCCAGAAACTTGATGTCCTCGACTTCGGTGGCGAGGGTCGCTGCCTGCCCGATGCTCGTCGGGCGATGATATTCGAAGGCGTACATCGCAGTTCTCCCTTATTCGGCCGCCATGGGCATGTGCGCTTTCCGCACCGCGCGCCAGACAGCCTGGGGTGTTGCGGGCATGGAAATGTCCTCGTGGCCGAGCGCATCCGTGATCGCATTGATGACGGCTGGTGGCGCGGCTATGGCGCCGGCCTCGCCGCAGCCCTTGATTCCGAGCGGATTGGAGGGGCAGGGCGTTACAGTCACGTCGACCTGGAATGACGGCAGGTCGGCGGCGCGCGGCATGCAGTAATCGTTGAAGCTGGCCGTCACGAGCTGACCGCTTTGGTCATAGACGGCTCCCTCCAGGAGCGCCTGCCCGACACCTTGTGCGATACCGCCATGGACCTGACCCTCGACGATCATCGGATTGATGATCACCCCGAAATCGTCCACGGCCGTCCAGCGCTCGATGGTGGTGACGCCCGTATCGGGATCGATCTCCACCTCGCAAATGTGCACTCCTGCCGGAAAGGTGAAATTGGTGGGATCGTAGAATGCTCCCTCCTTCAGTCCTGGCTCCAGATCCTGGCCGGAGAACTTGTGAGCGATGTAGGCCTGCAGCGCCACCTCTCCGAAACCGAGAGCCCGGTCCGTGCCGGCCACTCCGAACTTGCCGTCCTTGAACTCGATATCGCCCTCGGCCGCCTCGAGCACATGGGCCGCCACTTTCTTGCCCTTCGCAATGACCTTATCGAGGGCTTTGGCAATAGCCGACATGCCTACGGCACCAGAACGCGATCCGTAGGTTCCCATGCCGAACTGCACCTTGTCGGTGTCGCCGTGAACGATGCTGATCTGGTCGATCGGAATTCCCAAGCGATCAGAGACGAGCTGGGCGAAGGTGGTCTCATGGCCTTGACCATGGCTGTGGGAGCCGGTGAGTACCTCGACGGAGCCCGTCGGGTTCACGCGCACCTCCGCGGATTCCCACAATCCTACGCCTGCACCGAGTGATCCCACAGCCTGTGAGGGAGCGATGCCGCAGGCCTCGATGTAGCTTGAAAAGCCGATGCCCCGCAGTTTGCCCCGATTGGCGCTCTCGCGCTTTCTCTCGCTGAAACTCCGATAGTCGGCGAGTTCCAGCGCCTTATCCAGCGAAGCGGCATAATCCCCCGTGTCATAGGCCATAATGACCGGAGTCTGGTGTGGAAATTGAGTGATGTAGTTCCGCCTGCGGAACTCGGCGGGGTCTTGGCCGATTTCGCGAGCGGTCTTCTCGACGAGGCGCTCGACGACAAAGGTGGCCTCGGGACGGCCAGCGCCGCGATAGGCATCGACGGGCGCCGTGTTCGTGTAGACTCCATCCACCTCGCAGTAAATCGCCGGGATATCGTACTGGCCGGAAAGGAGAGGGGCATAAAGATAGGTCGGAACGGACGACGAGAAGGTGGAGAGATACGCCCCGAGATTGGCAATGGTATGAACCCTCAGGCCGAGGATCTTGCCGCTGTCGTCCGTTGCCAGTTCGGCGCGTGTGACGTGGTCTCGACCATGCGCATCCGAGAGAAAGGCTTCCGTACGGTCCGACGTCCATTTCACAGGCCGCTTGACCTTCTTGGCCGCCCACACGCAGATTGTCTCTTCGGCATAGATGAAGATCTTCGAGCCGAAGCCGCCGCCGACATCAGGAGCGATGACGCGCAGTTTGTGCTCGGGTGCAACACCGATGAAGGCGGACAGGACGAGGCGCGCCACGTGGGGATTCTGGCTCGTCGTGTAGAGGGTGTAGTTGTCTGTTCCCGGGTCGTACTCGCCGAGTGCAGCGCGGGGCTCGATCGGGTTCGGCACAAGCCGGTTGTTGACGAGGTCGATCTTGGTGACGTGTTTCGCCTGTGCGAATGCGGCATCGGTCGCGTCCTTGTCGCCGAGATGCCAGTTGAACACGGTGTTGTCGGACGAGACATCGTGGACCTGAACCGATGAGTTCTGTGCCTCAGCGGTCTCAACCACTGCTGGGAGAACGTCGTAGTCGACCACAATCGCCTCAGCGGCGTCCTTCGCCTGCGCCAGCGTTTCCGCGATCACGACAGCCACGTGGTCGCCGACATAGCGCACCCTATCCTGGGCAAGCGCCGGATGAGGACCGGCCTTCATCGGGGAGCCGTCCTTGGAATGGATCATCCAGCCGCAGATAAGGCTGCCGATCTTGTCCGCGGCGAGGTCGTCGCCCGTAAAGACAGCCAGAACACCCGGCATGACAAGCGCCGGGCCTGTATCGATGGACCGGATCGCAGCATGTGCGTGGGGCGATCGCAGGAAATAGGCATAAGCTTGACCGGGCCTGTTGAAGTCGTCCACGTAGCGCCCTTGGCCGGTGACGAAACGCTGATCTTCCTTGCGGCGTACGGGCGCGCCGATCCCTGTCGCGGTCATGATGTCCTCCCTTATGTCGTCTGCCCTCGCCGGAGAGGCGGAGCCAGCGTGGGAACCTAGAAGAATGCTCCGGAGACAAGGCGCCTGCTTCGAGGCTCGCCGCTACTGCATCCTCATCCGAGGGGCGCTGTGCCTTTGGCGAGCCTGTCGGCGGTGCCTTATTCTGCTGCCTGCCGGACAGGATTTTGGACCATGGCCTGAGCTCCGGCGGCAACGGCCTTGACGATGTTGTGGTAGCCTGTGCAGCGGCACAGGTTGCCTTCCAATTCGGCGCGAATGGTCTGTTCGTCGAGGTTGGAGCCCTTTCGGTTCACCATATCGACAGCCGCCATGATCATGCCGGGGGTGCAGTAACCGCATTGCAGCCCATGATGCTCGCGGAAAGCCGCCTGCATCGGGTGCAATTCGCCTCCTTGGGCAAGGCCCTCGATTGTAGTCACGAGGCTGGCGTCCGCTTGCACGGCCAGAACGGTACAGGCTTTTACGGCTTGACCATTCAGGTGTACGACGCAGGCGCCGCACTGGCTGGTGTCGCAACCGACATGCGTGCCGGTGAGGCGGAGATTCTCGCGCAGGAACTGCACGAGTAGGGTTCGGGGGTCGACGTCTGCGGTGACGGATTGACCGTTCACCGTCAAGGAGACGGTGGTCATGCTTGATTTCCTCCACGGACGCCGGCAACCCGGCCAACCTTTAGGTGGTCTCAGGCACCGGCAGGTATTCTTGTTGGACGACCGAGAAATACGATCCGTCGACAGCAAGTGTGAACCGCGATTCTGAAGCGGTCAAGCATTGGAACGATGTGCGGGGGCGCTAGGCAAGAACCGGCTAAGCGGCAGTTTCCGCGGGTGAGAGGATCTTGGCGAAATTCGCAAAGAATTCATCGGCGTACTTCTTCGCAACTCCGTTGATCAGGCGCCCTCCCAACTGAGCGATCTTGCCCCCGACATGGGCCTCGACATCATAGGTCAGCCGAGTACCTCCTTCGACATCCTCCAGACGAACCCTTGCGCCGCCTTTTGCCCAGCCAGCGATGCCGCCCTGGCCTTCGCCGCTGATGGTGTAGCCATTCGGCGGGTCGAGATCGGACAGCGTCACCCCGCCTTTGAAGGTCGCCTTGACGGGACCGACCGCAACCTTGGCGGTTGCCTGGAACTGCGTGTCGCTCACCTTCTCCAGGTCTTGGCAGCCAGGAATGCATGCCTTCAGGATATCTGGATCATTCAGTGCATTCCACACCGTCACCCGATCCACCGCTAAAAAGACTTCCCCCTCCATCTTCATGGTCATGCTACCCTCCCTTGTCTTCGACCAGCATTGATGAGGAGTATGAAGCAAATCGGCCGGTGCGCCACCCGTCCCGTTTTGTTGCAATGCCGTTGATGCTTGTTGCAGTGCATCAGGGTTCTTGGATACGAGCGAGGCATGGCCGCCAGAATCAGCGCCGGTGCGCGACGCGCTTCTCCCGGCTGTCGACATGGGCGCGGCGATCTCCAGATCTTCCAAATCCGGATCAAGTCCATTGAGTGGATCCCGGTTGCAGTCCCATCGTGGGAAATGGCAGTATTGGTTGCAGACTTCATCCTGCAAATGGCTCTTCCCGTTTTGGAGCTCCCATGCTCTCGACCGATGCGGATATCCTGAAGACAGCAGAGGCCTGGCGGCGTGCGGGCAAAGGCGTTGCAATCGCAACCGTTGTCGAGACCTGGGGTTCGGCTCCTCGGCCTGTTGGCAGCCACCTTGTCATCGACCAGGATACGAACTTCCTCGGATCCGTCTCGGGCGGTTGTGTGGAGGGCGCGGTCATCACGGAGGCTTCTGAGGTCATTGCCGACGGAAAACCGCGGATGCTAGAGTTCGGAGTCGCTGACGAGACGGCTTGGCAGGTCGGGCTTTCCTGCGGCGGACGGATCAGGATCTATGTCGAGCGGGTAGACTGAAGTGACCGCAGCCGGCTGCTCGCACCTTCCATCGATACCGGAGCCCGAGAAGAGGCATGTCCGCCCCTCGTTCAGAGAGCAGCGGTGATGTTGCACATTGTGCCGGAAGGAGGGTGACGGAGCGACATGCGTTTGGATCTCCTTTCCGGTCTCAATGCGGAGCAGGCCGCCCGACGTCCGGCGATCCTTATCACCGACCTCGCCTCGGGCGAGCAGCGCCTCGTCCGGGCTAAAGACATTCGGAACGATCCCCTGGAGGACGAACTGCAGGAGTATCTGCGGCTTGGCAAAAGCGGCCTGCTGGAGAAGGAGGGGCATCAGTTCTTCCTGACAGTCCAGGTGCCGCCGGTGAAGGTCGTCATCGTCGGCGCCGTTCACATCAGTCAGGCTCTGGCTCCCCTGATGAGGGGTGTGGATCTTGATGCTATCATCATCGACCCGCGTACGGCCTTCGCGACACCTGAGCGTTTCCCGGACGTCACGGTGCTGGCCGAATGGCCGGATGCAGTCCTGCCCGGCATGAGTCTGGATCGCTATACCGCGATGGTGGCGCTCACCCACGACCCCAAGATCGACGATCCGGCGCTCTCCGCCGCTTTACGCTCATCATGCTTCTATATCGGCGCTCTCGGCTCCAGGAAAACCCATGAGCGCCGCACCCATCGTCTGATGGCGGCCGGCTTCACGGACGCCGATATTGCCCGCATCCATGCGCCGATCGGCCTCGATATCGGTGCCGTCTCACCTGCGGAGATCGCCGTTTCCATTCTTGCTGAAATCATAGCGACTCTTCGCCGGGATCGGAGGCGGGCGGCGTGAAGTTCGGCCTCGTATCCGTGGAGGAAGCCGTTGGAGCGCTAGCTGCCCACAGCGTGCGTGCGGGTGGGCTGGTGGTCAGGAAAGGGAGTTTGGTCTCCCCCGAAGTCGCGTCGCATCTGAAGCGCGCCGGTATCGAGCAGATCATTGCCGCTCGGTTGGAGCCTGGTGATATCGGCGAGGATGAAGCTGCCTGGCGACTTGCCAAGGCGCTGGCCGGAGAGAATGTCCTTGTCGAGCGTCCCTTCACCGGACGCTCCAACCTGTACGCGACGACCTCGGGAGTTCTGCTGATCGACCTCGAAGCCATCAATGGCTTCAACGCGATCGACGAGGCCATGACGGTCGCAACCCTGCCAGCTTACAAGGCCGTTGCTGCGGGCGAGATGATCGGCACCGTCAAGATCATTCCCTATGCGGTCCCGGAAATCCTCCTGCAGGATGGCCTCGCCAGAGCGGGTGCAGGAGCCTTGCGGATCGCCTCATACACCCGCCGCCATATAGGAGTGATCTCGACCATTCTGCCGGGCCTCAAGCCCAGCATCATCGACAAGACCATTGCCGTGCTCGCAAAGCGACTGGAGCCGGCGGGCGCAACCGTCGCCTGGGATAGACGCGTGCCTCACGACGCGCCTGCGCTGGCGCAAGAGCTGGCGCATCAGGCAACTTGCGATTCTTATCCGATCATTGTGTTCGGGGCTTCCGCCATTGCCGACCGCTGCGACGCCATTCCGTCAGCCATCGAGATGGCCGGCGGACACGTGGAGCATTTCGGAATGCCTGTCGACCCGGGGAACCTGCTCCTCATCGGGTCCATTGCAGGCAAACCCATCATCGGCGCTCCAGGCTGCGCCCGCTCTCCTAGGGAGAACGGGTTCGACTGGGTGCTCCAGCGCATCTTGGCGGATGTGCCCGTTACCCGTGCCGACATCACGTCTCTGGGGGTTGGAGGGCTCCTCATGGAAATCGGCACCCGGCCGCAGCCGCGTGCCGGAGGTGAAAGTGAGGACGAGGAGTGAGCGACGTCGCGGCGATTGTTCTGGCGGCCGGCCGGGGCACCCGGTTCGGTCAGGATCCCAAACTGCTGGCCCACATCGCCGGCAAGCCTCTTGTGCGCCACGTGGTCGAGGCCGCGGTCATGTCCGTGGCTCACCCGGTGATCGTGGTCACCGGCCATCGGGCGAGTGAGATTCAGACCTCGCTGCAGGGACTTCCGATCGAGGCTGTCTACAATGCTTTCTATGCAGACGGGCTTTCGACCTCGCTCCAGACGGGCTTCGCTGCGTTGCCCGCAAACGCCAAGGCAGGAGTCGTTCTTCTCGGAGACATGCCGCTGATCAAAACAGACCTCATCGATGCGCTTGTGAAGAACTGGCGGGATCTGAATGAGCCGGCGGCGCTGGTGCCGACCCTGAAAGGCCAACGCGGTAACCCGGTCGTGCTCTCGCGGGAGCTGGAATGGTTGATCGAAGGGCTCTCTGGGGATACCGGCGCCGGGCAAGCCCTTCGCGGGCGCGCCGACGTATTGGAGTGGCCGACCGCAGATCCGGCCGTGCTCCAGGATATCGATACATCGGACGAGATCCGCAAGCTCCAGAAACTTTAGAATGTGCGTCCTGGAGGGACGCCTCTCGACGCGGTGACCGACACGGGCGGGCCGGACTGCCACCTCGTTTGCAGAGTTGTCTGGTTGGGGGCGTGGAACCCCGCTGCAGGCGCTTCGTTGAGGCTCAAAGAGCTTGTCTCTGGCGCAGGTTCTTCGGCGTTCGACCCGTCCATCGGCCCTTAGGAGCGCTCGCCGACGAGAATTTCTGTCATGGCGAGACGCGTCGATAACTTTAGGTGAATCCACACAGGCCCCGGGGATCGAAGGAGAACCTGCCATGGCGAAAGAGATTCTGTGCAGCTTCGGCATCGACGTCGATGCCGTCGCAGGATGGCTTGGAAGTTATGGCGGCGAGGATTCACCGGATGATATCTCCCGCGGTCTGTTTGCGGGTGAGGTCGGCAGTCCGCGTCTGCTGCAGCTGTTCGATCGCTTCGGAATCAAGACGACCTGGTTCATCCCTGGTCATTCGATTGAGACCTTTCCCAAGCAGATGCAGGCGGTTGCCGATGCAGGTCACGAAATAGGAATACATGGTTACAGCCATGAGAACCCGATCTCGATGACCCGAGAGCAGGAGATGGAGGTCCTCGACAAGTGCATCGAGCTTGTGACCCAGCTTTCAGGCCGACGGCCTACCGGATACGTGGCTCCGTGGTGGGAGTTCTCGACCGTCACCAATGAGCTTCTGCTCGAACGTGGCATCAAATACGACCACTCATTGATGCACCATGATTTCCAACCTTATTACGTTCGCGTCGGAGATCGGTGGACAAAGATCGACTATTCGAAAAAGGCCTCCGACTGGATGAAGCCGCTTGTGCGAGGTGAGGAGACCGATCTCATCGAGATTCCGGCGAGTTGGTACCTCGACGATCTGCCGCCCATGATGTTCATCAAGGCGTCGCCGAACAGTCATGGCTTCGTCAATCCGCGTGACATCGAGCAGCTATGGAGAGATCAGTTCGACTGGGTCTACCGCGAATACGACTATGCCGTATTCCCGATTACGATCCATCCGGATGTTTCCGGCCGCCCGCAGGTCCTGATGATGTTGGAAAGGCTTTTCCACCACATGACGAGCCACCCCGGTGTCCGCTTCGTCACCATGGACGAGATCGCGGACGATTTCGCGAGGCGCTTTCCGCGAAAGAGGTCATTCGAGACCGGTGTGCCTGAGCAGGCAGGCTGATTGGACAGGAAGAGAACTGGCATGTGCGCATTATGCGGCGTTCTCGGTGGCTCGGACCATTGGACGGATGCCATCGCCCGCCCCGGAGTGTTCAGTCGCAACCCGGAGGCTGCGGATCGCCGCCGCGAGCGCTCGCGGCGAGTGCAGTGCGCCAACAAGCTACTGACGTTTTATGGGCTCAGGCTGCGAGATTGGCAGGGCTCGGCATTTCTGCTCACTTCTGCAACGGGAAAGACAGAGATTGTCGATCATCTAGCCCATTTGTGGATCAAAGCTGAGAGGCTGACCGGCCGCAAGTGCGATCCTCTTGACCCAGCGCTGATCGCAAGACTCGAGGCCTCGGGTGACTGACGAGGTAACCCTGACACCCGTCAACCTGATCACCGGGTTTTTGGGTTCAGGCAAGACGACCCTGCTTCAGCGGCTCCTGAGCGATCCGGCACTGGCCGATACGGCGGTTCTGATCAACGAGTTCGGCGAGGTCGGGCTGGACCATCATCTTCTCGAACGCATCGACGATACGATGGTGCTCCTGCAATCCGGATGCCTGTGCTGCACGATCCGGGGTGAGCTCTCCTCCGCGATCAGAGATCTGCACTCCAAACGCGAATGCGGCGCCATTCCCTTTTTCCGGCGGATGATCATCGAGAGCACGGGGTTGGCCGATCCATTCCCCATCCTGTCGACCGTGCATGCCGATCCGGTGCTGAAGCATCACTTCCGTCTCGGCAATGTTATCGCCACTGTCGATGCGGTGAACGGCGAGGCTCAACTCTCTCGCCAACCGGAGAGCGTGAAGCAGGTTGCCGTCGCGGACCGACTGGTCGTCACCAAAACGGATATCGCTGACGAGGTGACGGTTATTTCGCTTGTCGACCATATACGTCAGCTAAATCCATCCGCTCCCCTCTGGTGCTCTCCTCAGACGATACTGGATATCGAGGCGCTGCTGTCGCACGATCTGTTTCAACTGGCCGGAAAGAGCGCGGCGGCGCAGCACTGGTTCTCCGCAGAGATCGCTCGAACCGGAACGCACGACCACCATGTTCACGACCCTAACCGTCATGGTATCGGCATCCAAGCCTTTGCAGTCGTGTTCGCTGAGCCAGTCGACTGGACGCTGTTCGGCATCTGGCTCACCATGCTGCTGAACAGGCATGGGGCTGCGATCCTGCGCGTGAAGGGCATCCTCAACATCGCAGGTTCATCAGCGCCGGTGGCCGTTCACGGCGTGCAGCACCTTGTTCATCCGCCAATCCATATGATGTCATGGCCCGACGAAGATCGGCGCTCACGGCTTGTCTTCATCGTAGACGGACTCGACCGGGCCCTGATCGAGCGGTCCCTCTCTGCTTTCCTTCGTCTTGGTGCCGCCTAATAGCCGTTACTTGGTTTCGGCGCGATCCCGTTGCGAACCTGTCCGGCCCCTCCTGCAGATCGGGCACATCCGCGTTCTCGGCCTCAAGCGCTTGTGGCTGTTGGGACATCGCCGGTGCCGAGATCCCAATAGAGGCCGGCCATCATGGCGAGTCCCTCTCGGGCGATTGCAGTCGGAAGATGCTCGTTCGGGGCATGTTGCGAGCAACCGGGATAGGAATGCGGCACCCAGATCGTCCGCAGTTGCAGGATTTCCGAGAAGATGTCGTTCGGCAGCGATCCACCGAGATTCGGCAGGATTGCGGGCTTCTTGTTCGTCGTCCTGGCAAGCGAGTTTACAGCCCAGGAGACCCAGGCATCTTCCGGATCGAGGCGCGTGGCGCGGAAGATCTCCTCGCGGCTCTTGGTGATCCGGACCATGGAGAACCCATGCCGGTCAAGGTGACGGCGCAATGCCGGCAGAACCTCGTCCGGGTCGATACCCACGACGAACCGCAACTGGCAGCGGGCCCAGGCACTCGGCGGAACAGCGTTGACGGGAGTTTCAGGATTGCCGGACTTCATGGCGAGCACATCGAAGGAGCACCAGCCGAAAACCTGCTCGGCAGGCGTCAATCCCGGTTCGCCCCAATGAGGATCGATGCTCGGGCCGTCGGGCCCTCCGTCTACCTCGCAATCCGCAAGGACTCGACGGACCGAGGTCGGGATCTCCTCGGGCACCCATTCGGGAATCCGGATCTGCCCGGTCGGGGAGACGATTGTGGCGATGGCATGCGCAAGCTGGATGGCAGGATCGGAGAGAAGGCCGCCCCAGTTTCCGGAATGGTGTCCGCCATCGCGGGCATCGATCGTCAGATCGAAAGTGATTCCGCCCCGGGAGCCGAGGAAAACCGTCGGGCGCTCGGCATTGAGGCGCGGTCCATCGGAGGCGATGAGCAGGTCCGCCTTCATGAGCTCTTTCTGCTCGGAGCAGAGCTCGCGCAGGCCAGGGGAGCCCACCTCCTCGCCCATCTCGATGAGATACTTGGCGTTAAAGCCGAGCTTTCCACGAGTCTCGATCACGGCTCGTAGTCCGGCAATATTGATGATGTGCTGTCCCTTGTTGTCAACCACGCCGCGTCCATACCAGCGGTCGCCGACCTCCGTCAGAGACCACGGAGAGAGGCCTTCGTTCCACTCTTTGTCGAGGCCGCGGATAACGTCGCCATGCCCATAACCGAAGACAGTCGGCAGCCGGGGATCCTCGATCCGCTCAGCGAAGAGGAAGGGACCCTTGGCCTTGGGGTGATGCAGGGTCGTGCACCTGAAGCCGAGGTTTTCGAGGAGCGGACGCATCTCGCGCTCGATATAGCTCGCGAGAACATCGGCTCTGTCCGGATGTTGACTTTCCGTCGGCATGGCGATCAGGCGAGCCAGATCTGCCTTGAGCGCTCCGGAATCGAAATAGGTCTCAGCCTTCGCAATGGCCGCTTCACGAGACATCGAGGTGTTTTCCTTTCGCCCTGGTACTCAGCCGGCTGATGCGCCGGATAACAATGTGTTCTGTTTCTGATTGAAGATTGCACAAATCTCTCAAGTCGGAAAATGTAGAAATATCAAACGCGCACCTGCAAATGCGCTCCGCCACAACGGCACGATGTGCCGACGTCCTACGGAGGAGTTTCACGCATGATCACAATCGACCACATCCTTTCCGCGCAGGAACGCATCGCGCCTTTCATCAGGCGCACTCCCACGCTGCCGGCAATACAGATGCGCGATCCCGGCGGGTTCGAGGGGCGCGTCACGCTGAAGCTGGAACTCCTGCAGGCAGCGGGATCGTTCAAGGCGCGAGGCGCCATGAACCGGCTGATGACGCTTTCCCCCGAACGACTGGAGAACGGATTGGTGACGGCTTCCGGCGGTAACCATGGGTTGGCCGTTGCTCGCACGGCCTATGTGGCTGGAGTTAAGGCGAAGGTCTTTCTGCCCTCCAACGTGGCGCCCGACAAGGTAGCGAAGTTGAAGGGGTGGAACGCGGCCGTCGAAATCGTCGGATCGGTGTGGGACGAAGCCAATGAGGCTGCTCTGGCCTTCGCGGCCGAGACCGATGCCACTTACGTGCACCCGTTCAGCGATCCGGCCGTTGTCGCGGGTCAGGGCACACTTGGGCTCGAGATACTGGACGACATGCCGGACGTGGATATCCTCCTGGTTGCCATTGGGGGAGGCGGGCTCATCACCGGCCTTTCTACCGCCGTGAAGGCCCGGCGCCCCGAAGCCAGAGTGATCGGGATCGAACCGGTCGGTTCTCCCACATTGCG
Source organism: Microvirga sp. GCM10011540 (assembly GCF_042650665.1). Taxonomy (NCBI): domain Bacteria; kingdom Pseudomonadati; phylum Pseudomonadota; class Alphaproteobacteria; order Hyphomicrobiales; family Methylobacteriaceae; genus Microvirga; species Microvirga sp. GCM10011540. Next base: position 621,027 of record NZ_JBHSBQ010000005.1, read on the forward strand.
GGCCTGTCTCGATGCGCAGCGCCTCGTCGCGCTCGACGATGTCAGCACGAGAGTTCCGACCATGGCCTGCCGGCGAACGGATGAGGCCATCTTTCAGGTGGTGAGTCGCAATGTGGATGATATCGTTCTCGTCACCGATGATGAGATGCAGGAAGCGGCGCGCTGGCTCTGGTTCGAGTTCGGCATCGCGGCCGATCTGTCAGGCGCGGCGTCGATTGCGGCCCTGAGGACAGGACGAATTCCGCAGGCGGGAAATTCCCATGTCTGCGCCCTGATCTGCGGGGCGGGAACCGATGGAATCTCGTAGCTGAATACTCCTGCAGATTGTTCACAGTCCTCTAGCCGCCACTGCAGCCTTTTTGCCTGTCGGCTACTATGTTGTAGCGTCGGATCGACTCGATCTAGGATCTGTCATGACTGTCGTCAGGATTTCGAAAACCGTCATGGTTGCGGCCATCGGGCTCTTTGCAAGCCTCGTTGCCTTCGGAAACATCACCGATTACGGGACCAATTTTGCTTTCGTTCAACATGTCCTATCCATGGATACGGTGTTCCCGGGAACATCCATCGGATACCGAGCGGTCACGAATCCGTCTCTTCATCACGCCGCCTATATGACCATCATCGCTGTAGAGGTGATCGTGGCTGGGCTCTGCTGGTTCGGAGCGGCGAGGATGTTCAGGCAGATCGGAATGTCTGCCGCTGCTTTCAACCGTTCGAAGGGAGCAGCCGTTGCCGGGCTGACGCTTGGCTTCTTGATCTGGCAGGTCGGCTTTATGTCGATCGGCGGCGAATGGTTCGGAATGTGGATGTCGCAACAGTGGAATGGTGTTCCGTCAGCCTTTCGCTTCGCCGTCACGACCATCGCAGTCCTGATTTACGTCGTCATGCCCGATAGAGATTGAGAGACGGCTGTCCATCTCCATGCGGCCGTGACCGCTCATCGCCAGCACGAACGGTAAATCGTACCACGGCGCCCGAAGCTGGCGTCGAAGACAACGTAATATCGGGGCGATCGGGGCGAGCCCTGCGATGCGTCCCGGAACCACCACTTTCGACAGACGGGACTGCCGCAGCAACTCAAGCCGTTAGCCTTAACGCCTACGAAGACGAGCTTGTTTGAGCGGAGGGCTGTTGTCGCATCCCCATTGGATGTTTCTTGGGCTATGGGTCGTACGCTGCGTCCAACACCATCGCAAGAACGAAGAACAACGAGTCTGCTGCGGGGCAATTTACCATGTCGGTACGTGTCAATGAGGTCTGTGCGCCCGTCTGGGATGAGGCTGCTCGCCTCAATGCGGTTCGCAGCCTGGAGATGTTGGACACAGAGCCCGAGACAGCATTCAACGACATCGTGAATCTTGCATCCCGGATCTGCGATGCTCCATTGGCGGCCATCAGCCTGCTCGACGAGCGCCGGCAATGGTTCAAGGCCGGGATCGGCCTGGATGTCCGAGAGACGACGCTCGATATCTCTTTCTGTACCCACACCATTCGACAGACGGGCGTCTTTATCGTTCCCGATGCGACAGAGGACGCGCGCTTCTGCAGCAATCCTCTTGTAACAATGAAGCCGCATATTCGTCTTTACGCGGGAACTCCCCTCGTCAGCGAGGAGGGCCTGCCGCTCGGCACGCTTTGCATCGCGGACACCGAGGCGCGGCCTGATGGACTCACGGAGCTGCAGTCTGCAGCGCTCCTCACCTTGGCACGCGCTGCGGTGCGGGAGCTGGAGCTTCGCCAGACGAGCAGGATCCTGACCCAGCGGGGGAAGGCGTTCGAGACGGTCGTCGACGCCCTGCCGCAGATGGCGTGGGCCGCCAGCGCGAATGGAAGGTTCGAGTACCGGAACAAGCATTACTACGAATTCATCGGGGTGCCTCCGGATTCCACGGAGTGGAGCAGCGTCGCCCATCCTGATGACCAGGAGCGGGTTCTTGTCAGATGGAACCGCTGCTTGAGCACCGGGGAGCCGTATCAGGCGGAGTATCGCCTCCGTCACCATTCCGGTGAATACCGATGGATCCTGGCTCGTGCGCACCCGATCCGCGATAGGCACGGGAATATTGAGCGGTGGATCGGCACCAGCACCGACATCCATGCCGTCAAGACGGCTGAAGCCACCCTGGCGCGGGAGGAGGAGCGGCATCGAGCCCTTCTCGAGGCGAGTTCAGTCGTCCTCTGGGTCGCCACACCAGATGGCATGATCACGGAAACGAAAGGCTGGCAGGAGGTCACGGGACAGGAAAAAAGTGATTATGTCGGGCTTGGCAGCGTCGACACGCTTCACCCGGATGATCGTGTCCGCATCGAGCAGGCATGGCTGAAGGCAGTCTCCGCAGGGGTGCCTTACGAGGCCGAGTGCCGTGTGCGGCAAGCGGGTGGCGAGTACCGCTGGATGCAGACGAGAGCCGTGCCGGTCAGGAACCCGGATGGTACGATCAGGGAGTGGGTCGGCGGTCTCTCCGATATCCATGACAGAAAGGATGCAGAAGAGCAGCTTCGGGCGAGCGAAAAACGGCTGCGGCTTGCCATGCAGGCGGGCCGTATGGTGGCCTGGGAGCAGGATCTCGCTGCTGAATACGTCACGCGCTCCGAGAACTCCATCGATGTGCTCGGGATCGGGTCCGGCCCACCTCAGGAGTTTCTGGAGCGCGTCCACCCAGAGGATCTGCCGGCGCGCGATCAGCTGCTTGCGGAAATCGCCGAGAAGGGCACGGAGACAAGTGAGTTCCGCTATATCCTGCCGGACGGCCGGACCTTGTGGCTTGCAACCCGTGGAGAGAGGGTGGGGACGGACCGCATCGTCGGTGTCACATTCGACATCACCGACCGCAAGGCGGCCGAGGAGGAGGTCTGGCGAGTTGCCAACCACGATCCGCTGACCGGGCTTCCCAATCGCGTCCTCTTCCAGCGCCGCCTCGAACAGGCGTTGACCAGAGCCAAGCAGAACGGCACCTGCGTCGGTCTGCTGATGATTGATCTGGACGATTTCAAGGACGTCAACGATACCCTCGGCCATGGTGCAGGTGACGCGCTGCTGGTGGAAACGGCCAATCGCCTGGTTCCGATGATGCGTGAATGCGACATGGTCGCGAGGCTCGGAGGAGACGAGTTCGCCGTTCTGGTCACCGATCCGCTGAAGCTCCACAATACGGTGAGCCTTGCCGAGATCATCATCAAACGCTTCAGGCAACCCTTTGCCTACGAGGGGCGAACGATCAGCGGTCAGGCAAGCATCGGCGTCGCCGCTTTCCCCGACCATGACGACGAGCCCGCAGAACTGATGAAAGACGCGGACATCGCGTTATACCGTGCCAAGGCCGAAGGCCGTAATCGCGTGGTCACCTATTCTCCCGAAATGCGAGCCATGACCGAGCAGCGGTTGGCAATCGGGCGTGAAATGAGATCCGCCATCTCGCAGGATCAGATCATCCCGGTCTACCAGCCCAAAGTGTGTCTCAAGACCGGAAGAATCGTGGGGTTCGAGGCGCTTGCACGATGGGATCATCCGACCCGGGGCCTCCTGACGCCAGGCACCTTCGGCGTGGCCTTCGATGATCCGGAACTGGCGAAAACGATCGGCAAGCGATTGATCGGGAAGGTCGCTTCCGACATCCTCAAGTGGCTCAGTGCCGGCTTCGACCCAGGCCGGGTCGCCGTCAATCTCTCCAGTGCGGAATTCAGTCAGCCTGACATGGCCGACGAGGTTCTCCACATCCTTGCTCTGGCGAAGATTCCCACGAAACACTTTGAGGTGGAGGTCACCGAGCGGGTCCTGCTCGAAAGCCGGTTCGGCATGGTGTCCGATGCGCTGACGCAATTCCACCGGCAAGGAGTTCAGATCGCTCTGGACGATTTCGGCACGGGATATGCCTCGCTGGCTCACCTCAAGCAGTTTCCCGTCGACCATATCAAGATCGATCAGAGCTTCGTGAGCGGCCTGGAGCAGAATGGAGACGATGCGGCGATCGTGGCCGCCGTCATCGGCCTCAGCGGAAGCCTGAACCTGCAGGTCACCGCCGAGGGAGTGGAAACCGAGGGGCAGGCACGACGGCTGCGCGAGATGGGCTGCAACAATGCCCAAGGGTACCTCTTCGCCAAGCCGGTGTTCGGGGCGGAAGTGGCCAAGCTTCTGGCAGGGTGGGATCCAGGACGACTAAGCGCGATGGGAATCCGCTGAGCGCCTCCCGGCTCCGGCCTATGAACGATAGGAGTATCCTGGAGACGTGGCGCCGAGCCGTGGAGATGGATCACGTCGTACAATGTGCCGATTTGAGCGTGTAGACCAATTCGCGGGCAGGTTTCGGGCGTCCGAAATAGTAGCCTTGGGCTTCCGTGCAGCCGGCAGCCCGGATCTGGCGGAACTGATCCTCGGTCTCCACGCCCTCGGCAACGGTGGACATCCTCAGGCCGGCACCGAGACTGGCGATCGACTGTACGATGACGAACGAGTCGGCCTGGGAGGGAATGTCCCGCACGAAGGATTGATCGATCTTGATCTTGTCGAAGGGAAAGCCGCGCAGGTACCCGACTGACGAATAGCCGGTTCCGAAATCATCCATGGCGATGCGGACCCCAAGCCGGCGCAACTGGTACAGAACCGCCAAGGTCGCCTCGTTCTCCTGGAGCAGGGACGACTCCGTAATTTCGAGCTCCAGTCGGTCGGGGGAAAGGCCTGTCCTTGCCAAGGCGCTGCTGACGCTCTGCACGAGAGTCCGGCTTCTGAACTGGAGTGGCGAGAGATTGACCGCAACCTTCATGTCACGGGGCCACTTGCTCGCCTCTGCACAGGCTTGGTTCAGGACCCACTCGCCAAGAGGCGAGATCAAACCGATATCCTCGGCAATCGGAATGAACTCCGCCGGCGAAATCATGCCCCGCAGGGGGTGATGCCAACGAAGAAGGGCCTCGAACCCGCTGATTTCCTCCGTCTCGATATTGATCTGGGGCTGATAGAACAGCTCGAACTCGTCGTGTGCCAAAGCCCTGCGCAGGTCCACCTCGAGGATGCGACGGGCGTGCAGACGAACTTCCATCTCCGGCTCGAAATAGCGAAAGGTGCCGCGTCCCTGCGACTTGGCCTCGTAGAGGGCCAGGTCGGCATGCTTCAAAAGCTGGTCGGGGGTCACGATCCCGTTGCCTGCGGCAGCGATGCCGATGCTCGTGCCGATGACGATTTCATGCCCGTCGATGACATAGGGGGCGCTCAGCTCTTCCACGATCCTCGACGCTTGAGCGGCGCAGGATTCCATGCTTTCGATGGGCTGCTGCAGGATTGCGAATTCGTCGCCGCCGAGACGGGCGGCAATGTCGCCGGTTCCCAGGCATCCCCGAAGGCGATCGGCTACGACCTTCAGAAGATAATCGCCGACTTCGTGCCCAAGCGCATCGTTGACGTTCTTGAAGCGATCCAGATCAAGGCAGAGGACGGCAAAATCCCTTCCCTGCTGCCGGAATGCCTGAAGAGCCACCTCCAGCTTCTCGCGGAACAACACGCGGTTCGGAAGATCGGTCAGCGCGTCGTGATTGGCCGCATGAGCGAGACTGCCGGCAAGGACATGGAGATCCGCATGCGCTTTTCCCAGAAGCCGGTTATGTCTGTTCAGGAGTGCGATCATGACGATCCCGAACAGGATCAGGCTGATGGCGAGCCCGGAGAAGAGCCAGTGCAGACGGATGAGCTCCTGCTGATCCCGCGCAACCCGTTCCGCCTCAAGATTGTGCGCGAAGGATGCGAGTTGAATCAGCCGAGGCTCCAGAGGCGCCAGAACTTCGAGCGCTTGCCGAGCAGCGCCTGGCCGGTCGAGGGTCTCCATGAGTGGCTGCACGGCGGCCAAGGCGCTGGCAAGGTTGCGCAGCGTGGCTTGGTGATCGGGAGCCGACTGAACGAAGGTCTGGAAGGCTCCCTCCAGTAGAATCTTCGTCCTGTTCAGAATGATGTCGTACCGAAGCAGGACCTCGTCCTTGTCGCTTTCGCCGTGTTGATCCTCGAAGACTACCAGGTGTCGCTCGAGGCGCATGAATTCGGTGACTGCCTGGCTTACCTGAAACGCCGGATTGTAGTGGGAAATTTCCCTCAACAATTCCTGGCGCTCCACCACCAGGGCCGAGATGTAGAGCGTCGCTATGAGAAAGCTTCCGACTGTAAAAACGAAGAATATCTTCAGTGCGCGTAACGATACGATCATGGCTCTGGTGTGCTCGCCCGTCGGAAATATGAGATTGAAATTCAGTGCTCAACATTCATTCTGAATAATGGCTGCCCACATACGCCTAAGCATAGGCGAGTGAAGCGCCCGTTATGTGAGGGCGCCCATTCCTGCTCTTCCGGATCGGCGAATTTCGTCAGCCGACGCTTTCGCCGCGATAGATGCAGCCCTCCGACGAGCCTGTCATGCCGCGCTTGAGCTCAACTTCTTCAAGTCCGGGAAAGCGAGGCTTCACCAAACGCCAGATATAGGTCGTGATGTTTTCAAGTGACGCGATCCCGATTTCCGGAACGAGATCGAGATTGGCATGATCCAACCCGGTCCCGTGCTCGCCCTTGATTTCTTTAATGAAATTTTCGACATCGTAGAGATTGACCGGCCAGCCATAGGTCTCGTCGGTCGCTCCCCCGAAGGTGAGCCTTGCGATGAAGGTATGCCCGTGCAGGCCCGAATATGGTTGCACCGAGTGAGCAGCCTCAAACGTAAACTCGCAGTATGTCTTCATCCGTCTTGCTCCGGCCGACCGCTTCTCGTGTTGGCTGATGTGTGTTTCGCAGCATTGCAGCGCGTGTATACGAAGGTCGCGGTTTTGAATGAAGTATCATCTTTGCATGGCTGCCGGCCTTTGCGGTGCTCTTGGAAAGCCGTCCCGGCTCGATCAACCGTCGCATGGCGAAAGTTGAAGGTCTTCGATGTTTCTTTGTTGCGCGAAGGCGCATGAGACGGCTTGCGCCCAACGCCTGTCCTTACCCCTTCCGGATCGAGGCGGGAGACGCCGAAGGCGTCTCCCGCCCGAGTTCAGCTAGGCAATGTGGGCGCCTTGGGCCGCCGTATAGATCGTGTAGACCGATTGGCTGCCGCAGATGAAGAGCCGGTTGCGGTGCTTTCCGACGAACGTCAAATTCGCGCATGCCTCCGGCATGAGAATTTGGCCAAGCTTGACGCCGTCCGGGGCATAGACGTGAATGCCGTCGATGCCTGCGCCGCCGAACGCGGTTGCCGCCCAGATATTGCCATCCACATCGGCGCGAATGCCGTCATGAAAGCCCTTCTCAAGCGTTGTGAAGACCTGCCGGTTGGCGAGCCTGCGGCCGTCGTCCTCCACATCCCACGAGATGATCCGCGCCGGCTCCGGATGGTGGGTGGCCGCCGTGTCTGCGACGTAGAGCTTCCTGTAGTCGGGCGAGAAGCAGAGACCGTTGGGCTTGAAGATCTCATCCGTCAGTCTCGTAAGAGTGCGGGATCGGGGGTCCAGGTGATAGACGCTGGTGGGCAGTTCCAGTTCGCGAACATTTCCCTCATACCACCAGTGGCTGCCGTATCCCGGATCCGTGAAGATGATCCCGCCGGTCGCGGGATGCACGACGGCATCGTTCGGTGCGTTCAGGGGTTTGCCGTCGTAGCTCTCCGCCAGCACTTCCGGCTCGCCCTGCCAGCCATAGCGGACGACGCGCGCCGTCGAATGCTCGCAGGAGATCTGCCTGCCCTCGAAATCGAATGTGTTGCCGTTGGAAAAGTGTGCGGGGACCCGTAGCGGCGTGACCGCGCCGGTCACTTCGTCCCAGCGCATCTGGCGGTCGTTGGGGATGTCGGAGAACACCACATAACGGCCTACGCCGTTCCAGGCGGAGCCTTCCGCCCAGAGAGAGCCCGTCCACTGGCGCTGCAGCGGAGTATTGCCGATCATGTACTTGCGGAACCGTTCGTCGAGGACTTTCCAGGCCTCGTCCGGATACCGCTGGGGTTCCGGCGCCGACTGGGAGACGGCGGGGCTCGAAGCCAGGCTCGCAACAGCGGCCAGTCCACCTATGAAGCTGCGTCGATCGAAATCCATGGGACCCTCCCTCGGAAGCAGTCGTTCTTCGCCCCCTCAGCTCAGGCCCGTTCGTCAGGCTCACATATCACAGGCAGAATCTCACCGATTCCCAACCTCGGCAATACAAATGCACACGGTTGGAAGCGCCGGTGACGATTCCGGTCCCATCGGGAGATGGCTTCATTCAGGATCTGGTCCGGGCGAGCCCTCGGGATGTCTCGCGCCGACGGCGCTGACTTCCGGTCCATGGCGGGCTTTCGTGGGATGCGAGGGGCGCCGCGGGCATGGCCCCTTTTCCGCATCGTACGCGCGGGACGGCCCGAGATGATCTTCCGGCGCGAAGCCTCCGGGCCGGATGGTCGATGCCGCCCCACTATTCACGAGGGCGTTCGGTTTTACAGTGAAGTGGCGGAGGGAGAGGGATTCGAACCCTCGATACGGTTTCCCGTATACACACTTTCCAGGCGTGCGCCTTCAACCACTCGGCCACCCCTCCAGCATGGAGCCCGTTGGGCGGGCTCGGACATTTCAGGCGCCGATTCCGGCCCCGAAGTCCCCGCATCACCTGCGGAGCGGACCGTGTATCTCCAAATGGCCGCCGAATGCAAGATCCAATTGTGAGAAGTTGCGATGGGCTGGCTTTGCCATTCTTTGAAAACGCACTAAAGTGACCCTATCCGTTCATATAGGTGCGTTTTGAAGTTCCTTGCTCGTACCCTGGGCCTCGTACTGGTCGCCGCCGGCTTCATCGGTCTGGTGATCGACGGCACGCGCTCGATCGTCAACAATGGTATATCGTTTGCGTCCGTCGGCACGATGATGGGGACGTTCTTTCCCGGAGGCGTCGCCGAGCTGGAGAGCCGTGTCGCCCAGCCGTCCCTCGCTTGGCTCTGGGATCCGATCATGGTCTCCCTCCTTCAGCTTCCGGCTTCCCTGACCGGATTCCTGCTGGGGGCGCTCCTTCTGTGGTTGGGGCAGAGATCGATGGAGCCGATCGGGTATCTCGCCGGCCGCTGAGCGTCTCACACGATAGTGACGGCCGCCGCTCTCCCGTCCGGCGCAAGAGCACTTACATTCATGGGGCACCACGAGAAGAAGCCCCATGTTCAATTTCCTCAAGCGCCTCGACCTTCCGACCAAAGCGGATGCCCTGCCGGGCCGTTCCACTCCGCTCCCGACCGCGGAGCGTCATTTCGTCAATGGCCGCCCCCTTCAGGGACCTTATCCCGAGGGCATGAAGCAGGCCCTGTTCGGGCTTGGCTGTTTCTGGGGCGCGGAGCGCAAGTTCTGGCAGATGGAGGACGGGATCTGGGTCACTGCCGTCGGCTATGCTGCCGGAATCACGCCCAATCCGACCTATGAAGAGGTTTGCTCCGGCCTGACGGGCCACAACGAAGTGGTCCTGGTCGTGTACGACCCGGCGAAAGTCTCCTACGAGGCTCTCCTGAAGACGTTCTGGGAAAACCACGATCCGACGCAGGGCATGCGCCAGGGCAACGATGTGGGCACCCAATACCGGTCCGGCATCTACGTGTTCGACGAGGACCAGCGCCGGTCCGCCGAGGCTTCGAAGCAAGCTTACGCCGAGGCGCTGGCGAGCCGGGGCTACGGCCCCGTCACCACGGAAATCCTCGACGCGCCGCCCTTCTACTTCTCCGAGGACTATCACCAGCAGTATCTCGCGAAGAACCCCGGCGGCTATTGCGGCCTTGGCGGCACGGGCGTGTCCTGCCAGATCGGCACCGGCATCGCCGCCGCCTAGGTCAGCGCACGCCGCATCGTTCTCAGGAGCCGCTTCCACACCCGTGGAGGCGGCTCTTTTCGTTGGCGCCGAATGCCCGGGCGGCCAGGCCTCAAGGAGCCACCAGGACCTGACGGCACTCGGCCGGGAGCTGCGCCATCCGGAGGGGCGGGCGCGGCTTGCCGGGCTTCGGGAAAAGCATGTCGCGGGTGAACCAGCGCGAGAGCTCCGCTCCGCAGCCGTCGCCGCCGGGAGGCGGGTCCTGGTCGGAGCACCCGGCTTCGCCACTGGGACAGGCGAGGCGGATGTGGAAGTGATAATTGTGCCCCCACATGGGCCGCACCTTCGCCAGCCAAGCGCGGTCCTCTCCGGCCTCGCGACAGAGCGCTTTCTTGATGGCCGGGTTGACGAAGATGCGCGCGACGCGGCGTTCCTTGGCGGCAGCCCGAATGAGAGCGGTATGCTGCGGCGTCCAGACCTCCGGATCGACGTCCAGCCGATCCTCGCGGACCACGTTCGTGGCCGACATCTCCTCCCGCTCCAGCCGTGTGAGGCGGCGGTTGGGCATGGGGGTCAGCCAGATATCCGCGTCGAGGCCGATCTGGTGCGAAGCGTGGCCGGTGAGCATGGGGCCGCCACGGGGTTGCGAGATATCGCCCACGAGAAGGCCGGGCCAGCCGTTGATCCGGGGCACCCGCGCGGAGAGGTCCTGCAGCAGGTTCACCAGTTGCGGATGGCCCCAATTGCGGTTCCGGGAAAGGCGCATCACCTGCCACGTCTCGCCATCGATGGGCACAGCGGTCGCGCCGGCGACGCAACCGCGGGCATAGCTGCCGATGGAGCGCGCCTGAAGCGAGGCGGGCGTATCGCGCCGCCCGAACAGCTCCTTGGCCGGCACCGACGGATCGTTGGGGTTGGCCAGGGGCGGCAGGGGCTTGGGCGTGAGCGTTCCCTTGTCCTGGGCCGATGCGGTGCCGCCGATGACCAGGGCGACGGCGAGAGGGAGAATTCGAATCGCATTCATGGGGCAAGGCTAACCCGACCTCGTCCGGTCCGGAATGGCCTTCGGCCGCCACATCATGTCGCTTGCTGCCAGAAGGGCAGGGGCCGGCGGGAGGCCGGCCCCTGCAGGTCGTCGGCGACTAGTGCCGCGGTTGAGGCCGGCGCTCGGTGTCCTGCCGCTGGCTGATGTGGCCAGGGCCGAAGGAGCGCTTGTCATGTCCGTTTCCGACCTTCCGGGTGGATTTGGCAGGCTGGAACGGAGGCCGGGGGCGCAGATGCTGGCTGCGGCTCGTGCGCTGGCTCCTGCGGGGCATGAGAGCAGCCGCGATGGCGGCGCCGATGCCGGCCATCACCAGAGCGACCGCGAAGGGATGGAGCTGCGCCTCCAGCAGAAGGCTGGTCTTGCGCGGCTCGCCGCGCAGGGACGAGTATTCGTCACCGTCCTCCCTGGCCTGGTAGAGATTGTCCCGCATGCGCCCGCGTTCGGACGCCTCCGTGGTCTGGGCGGCGTAGCCGGTCCATTCCATGGCCTTGTCGGTGAGGCGGGGGGCCACCTTGCCCATGGCGCCGATCACCCATCCGCCGAAGCCGATGGTGAGCTCGCGCCGCTGGTGCTCCGACGCGAAGACGATCGCCTTCGCCACAAGGTGCGGATCGTAGGCCGGCGGCGGAACGCGCGGTTCGTCGTCGAGGTAGTTGCGGGCATGCTCGATATAGGGCGTATCGATGGACGACGGCTTGATGAGCGTCACCCAGACCGGGGTCCCGGCGCTCTCCAGCTCCATGCGCAATCCGTCGGTGAAGCCCTTCACCGCATGCTTGGAGGCCGAGTACTGGGTCTGCAGCATCATGGCCCGCTCGGACAGGACGCTGCCGACATTGATGATGGTGCCGCCGCGGTTGCGCAGATGCTGGGCCGCGATGAGGGAACCGTTGACGACGCCCCAGTAATTGACGTCGAAGAGCTGCCGCTGGTCCTCGAGCGGGATCTCCTCCAGCGCCCCGTACAGGGCGACGGCGGCGTCGTTCACCCAGGTATCGAAGCCGCCGAAGGTCTCGATGGCCGTCCGGGCGACCCGCTCCAGATCCTCCCGCTTGCTCACGTCGGCCGGAACGGCGATGGCGCGGGTTCCGCCCTGGCTCAACTCCTCCGCAAGTCCGCGCAGAGATTCCTCGTTGCGGGCCACCAGGACCAGTCCCTTGGCTCCCCGCGAGGCGAACATGCGCGCCGTTGCAAGGCCGATACCGCTGGACGCGCCCGTGATGACGACGACCTGCTCCTTCACGCTCTTCTGACGAACGGCCATCTGTTGTCTCCTTATGTATCCCTGCAAATGCGGGTCAACGTCAGGAGGTATGAGCGGTTCCTATGGCAACGCTTCCGCAGGCGCCGCTTCCAGGGCCGGATGAACGCCGAAAAGCTTGCAGCCCCTGGGAACGTCTTCGGAACCGCCTTTTTTACCAGAACGTTTCCTTGGCATCTCGACAGTGGAAGGGAGAGAGACGATGCAGACCACGGCACAGACCGGCGACGTTCGCGAAACCCAAAGCCTGATCGCCAGCGACAAGGTGGAGGGAACCCCCGTGCGCCGCTCGGACGGCGAGAAGATTGGAACCATCGAGCGCGTGATGATCGAGAAGCGGTCTGGAAGGGTCGCTTATGCGGTCATGAGCTTTGGCGGATTCATGGGGCTCGGCGAGGAATACTACACGCTGCCCTGGGGCGTCCTGACGTACAATACGGAGCTCGACGCCTATGAGCTCAATCTCACCGAGGATCAGCTGCGTGGCGCCCCGCGCCGCACCGCCGAGGGTCACGACGCATCCTACGATCGCGAGTGGGAGGAGCACGTCCACCGGTACTACAATGCCACGCCCTATTGGGGCGAGAGCGACCCGATGAGCACGGGCCGGTAACGAGAAAAGCCCATCTTGCAACGAAAATCGCCCGGCCGAGACCGGGCGATTTTTTGTGCCGCAGCGCCGGACGACAGAGGCTTCCGCCTCCGTCCCGGCGCCTGCGGCAGTCTGTGTCAGCGCTTCGACGAGCCGCCCTTGCGGGAGCTGCCGGACGAACGCTTCGTGCCGACGGTGCCGGACTTCTTCGTGGAAGAGGTGCGGCTCGAGGCAGCGGCGGCGCGCTTCGTCGGCTTGGCCGAGCTGCGGGCCTTGGAGGCTGCGCCCTTGGCAGGAGCCTTCGCGCCGCTCTTGGCTGCGCCGCGGCTCGAGGAGCGGGCCGAGGTCTTCGAGGCCGAAGAACGGGCGCTGGTCGAACGCGAGGCGCTCTTCGATCCGCTGCGGGCGGAGGTCGAACGCGAGGCCGTCGGCTTCTTGGCAGCCGACTTCGTGGACTTCGTGGCCGCCTTGGTCGTGGACTTGGCGGCCGACTTGGCCGGCGCCTTCTTGGCGGACGAACGCGAGGTCGTGGACTTCGCAGCCGTCTTCTTGGCTCCGGACTTCGCCGCAGTCTTCTTGGCGCCGGACTCCGCAGCGGTCTTGGCCGAGGACTTCACGGCCGTCCTCGACGAGGACTTGGCAGCGGTCTTGGACGATTTCGCTGCGGTCTTGGACGACTTCGCAGCCGTCTTCGTTCCGGCCTTCTTTGCAGCCGTGCTCTTCGAAGCCGTGCTCTTCGAGCCGGACTTCGCAGCGCTCTTCGCCGCACCCGAACGGGACGAGGTGCCCGTCGATTTTGCTGCGCTCTTGCGCGCCGTGGAAGCGCTGGTCTTCTTGGCGCCGGATTTCGCGGAGGATTTGGAGCCTCCGGTCTTCTTGGCACTGGATGAGCTGCGGCGAGCGCTGCTCTTCTTCGCGCCGGATTTGGTGCTGGTCGCACCAGTGTCACCCGTGAACAGCATCGTCAGCGGGTTTGACTTGTCGTCTGTCGGCATAGCCGCCTCCTTCAAGGGCCTTCGCGTGCAACCGTCACGCTTGCAAGGCAACGTCGTTATACCAAGGGGGTTCCGATTATCGGAAAGTGTAGAAAGTAGAACGCGTATGTTTTCTGTGGATACTTTATGCTCAGCATCCGTCAGGACTTGCGCTTCCGAGGCTCAACGACGGTCTCGTCAGATGACTCGGCAGCGCGTTGCTTGTTCCGCTCTCAATGTCTTTCCGATGTCTTAAGGATGAGTGAAAGAGAGAAAATAAAGATGATATTTCAATAACTTGAGCGATAATAGGGTGCGGTGCGATTTTGATCGCCGCACCTCTGGGAACTGCCCCTAAGTCCGTGTTTCGCCACCAGGAATCCTGCTCGTCGCATGTCGAATCCTGCAGGCTCGAAGAGGCTGAAAAAAAGTTGTCGCCCTCATCCGAAAAAGTGCGCTTCGGAGCCGCATGATCGTCTGCGGCGACGAAGGAGCGATTCAAGAATCACACGCATGATTGCGTGACGTTAGGGCACATACATGTGCCGGTTTTGTCGTCGACGTCGGCCATGCAGCGCCAGCGTGCCACGCTCGAACGCGTCGTTCGACACTTCACGCGGTCGGCGAGGCGCGGTATCGGGAGACATTCACATCGACTGGTTCGCCGTGCCCCACCGCAGCATTCTCGCCGTCGTCTTCTGGATGAGCGGCGCACTCCTCTCCTTCTCGGCATCGGCCGTCGCCGTGCGGGCTCTCTCGCCCACCTTCTCGGTGTTCGAGATCCTGTTCGTCCGCAACGCGGCAGGCGTGGTCGTCCTCCTGGCTTTCGCGCTTGCCAGACCGGAGCTGAGACCTGGCTTGAAGCCGAGGCGCTTCGGCATGCATCTCGCCCGCAACGTCCTGCATTTCGCGGGCACCGATGCCTGGGCCTTCAGCATCACGCTGCTGCCGCTCGCAACCGTCTTCGCGCTCGAGTTCACCACGCCGGCCTGGGTTGCGCTGCTGGCCATTCCGCTGCTTCACGAGCGCATGAATCGAGGGCGTCTCGCCGCCGTCGTTCTCGGCTTCGGCGGCGTTCTCGTCATCCTGCGTCCCGGTCTCGAGACCCTGCAGCCTGCAAGTCTTCTCGTGCTCGCCGTCGCCTTCACCTTCGCCCTCGTGGCCATCATGACGAAGCGCCTGACCCGGACGGAGAGCACGTTCTCGATCCTCTTCTTCATGAACCTGATGCAGCTCCCCATGAACCTCCTGGGCGTGAGCGGGGCGTTCTGGCAGAGAATGGAGCTGTCGCAGACGCTGCCTTTCATCGGCATCTGCGCCGGCGGCCTGCTCTCGCATTACTGCCTCACCAACGCTTACCGACATGGGGATGCAAGCATGGCCGTCCCCCTCGATTTCCTCCGCATTCCTTTGATCGCCGTGGTCGGCTGGCAGCTCTACGGCGAGCCGCTCGATCCCTTTGTCTTCATCGGGAGTGCCTGCATCATCGTCGGCATTCTCTACAGCCTGCGCTTCGAGGCCCAATCGAAATGACCTGGTCGCCCCAACAGGATGCCGCCCTCAAGGCCGTCGCCGATTGGCTCCGGCGCGGAGACAAACCGGTCTTCCGTCTGTTCGGCTATGCGGGCACGGGCAAGACGACGCTCGCCCGTCACATCGCCGAAGGGGTCGATGGCGAGGTCGCATTCGGCGCCTATACCGGCAAGGCCGCCCTCGTGCTGCGCTCGAAAGGCTGCGCGGATGCCTCCACCATTCATTCCATGATCTACCGCTCGCGCGAGTCCGACGAGGGTGGGCCGCAATTCGTGCTCAACCGGCAGAGCCAGGCGGCGAAGGCCGACCTGATCGTGATCGACGAATGCTCGATGGTGGACGAGGAGCTCGGGCGCGATCTCCTGTCCTTCGGGCAGCCCGTCCTCGTGCTCGGCGATCCCGCGCAGTTGCCGCCCGTGAAGGGTGGCGGCTTCTTCACGGAGGCGCCGCCCGACGTGATGCTCACCGAGGTTCACAGGCAGGCGAAGGACGATCCCATCATCCACATGTCGATGACCGTGCGGGAGGGGGGACGGCTGGAGCCCGGAACGTATGGCGAGAGCCGCGTCATCCGTCGCCGCGAGATCGACGCCCCAACCGTGATGGCCGCCGATCAGGTCCTCGTCGGCCTCAACAAGACCCGCCGTCTCTACAACACGCGCCTGCGGGAGCTGAACGGTTACCGCAGCCCCATGCCCGCGGCGGGCGAGAAGCTCGTCTGCCTGCGGAACGACAAGACCAAGGGTCTGCTCAACGGAGGCACCTGGAGCATCCAGGCCTTGCGCGGCATCCGCAACGACTTCATCCGCATGGACGTGCTGGCCGATGACGATGCGCGCCGCAGATCGGTGGAAGTCTCCGTGCACAAGGCTTTCTTCGAAGGCGGCGAGGAGGAGGTCCCGTTCGTCCTGCGCCGGGAGTCCGACGAGTTCACCTTCGGTTATGCGCTGACCGTTCACAAGGCGCAGGGCTCGCAGTGGGACAATCTGGTTCTCTTCGACGAATCCTATGCCTTCCGCGAGCACCGCAGCCGCTGGCTCTATACCGGGCTGACTCGGGCTGCCGAAAAGGTGACGGTGGTCATGTGAGGGGCCTGCCCGCCGACGGAGGAGCGCATCGTCACCCGAAGACTCTGCGGATGCCGTCGGGCCAGGCCCTTTCAGGCCTGGCGGAGGAGAACGTGGAACCACGCCTGCAGTGAGAACTTATGCCTTCGGCTGAACCGTTCTACTCAGGGGCAAGCGCCATGCTGAAATGGGCACTGATCTTTCTCGTCATCTCCCTCGTGGCAGGAGCCCTGGGCTTCACGGGAGTGGCATCCGGAGCCCGCACCATCGCCAAGGTCCTGTTCGGCATCTTCCTCGTCATCTTCATCATCTTCGTGCTCCTGGCCTGGGGAGCGGGCGAACTGATCTTCTGACATCGCGGGCCGATAGGACTGGCGAGAGACGGCCTCCCGCGGGCGACGCATGCGCTCAGCGCATGAAATCCTTGCTTCTGCCTGCCTGTCACCTTTTTCACAGGGCTTTATGAGGGTGGTAGCTCAACTCGTACAATTTTCGGCGCTCTCTTGAAACTTTATGTCTCGAAAGGCCCGCCGGGGATATGAAAAGGAAGAAGGCCCATCCATGAAACGTCGCGCATTCCTCCAGGCTGCAACAATCGGCATGGCCGCGGGAACGGTCGCCAAGCCCGCCATCGCCCAGTCCGCTCCGGAGATCCGCTGGCGTCTGACCTCCGCCTTCCCGAAGTCCCTCGACACGCTGTTCGGGGGCAGCGAGCTTCTCGCCAAATACGTGGCGGAGGCCACCGACGGGAAATTCATCATCCAGCCCTTCGCCTCGGGCGAGATCGTCGGCACGCCGCAGGCGGCGGATGCGGTGGGTAGCGGCACCGTGGAGATGACCCACACCTGCTCGTACTACTACGTGGGCAAGGATCCGACCTTCGCCATCGGCACCAATCTGCCTTTCGGAATGAACTCGCGCCAGACCAATGCCTGGCTCTATCACGGCAACGGCAACAATCTGCTCAACGAGTTCTACGCCAAGCACAACCTGTTCGCGCTGCCCGCCGGCAACACGGGCGCGCAGATGGGCGGCTGGTTCCGCAAGGAGATCAAGACGGTCGACGACCTGAAGGGCCTCAAGATGCGCATCGCCGGCCTGGCCGGTCAGATCATGGGCAAGCTCGGCGTGGTGCCGCAGCAGATCGCGGGCGGCGATCTCTACCCGTCCCTCGAACGCGGCACCATCGACGCCGCCGAATGGGTGGCGCCGTACGACGACGAGAAGCTCGGCCTCAACAAGGTGGCGCCGTACTACTATTATCCCGGTTTCTGGGAGGGCGGGCCGGCGATCCACTTCTTCATCAACCTGCAGAAGTGGAACGAACTGCCGAAGGCCTACCAAGCTGCCATCGTGGCGGCGGCCGGCTATGCGAACGTGGACACGCAGGCGAAATACGATGCCCGCAATCCGGCCGCGTTGCGCAGCCTCGTCGGCGCCGGGGCTCAGCTGCGGCCGTTCTCTCCCGAGATCATGGACGCGGCCTACAAGGCGGCCAACGAGATCTACGACCAGCTCTCGGCGTCCAACCCCGAGTTCAAGAAGCTCTACGACAGCTACAAGGCGTTCCGCGGCGAGGAGTATCTCTGGTTCCAGGTGGCCGAATACGCCTACGACACCTTCATGATCCGCGCCCGCGCGCGCGGCTGAAGAACCGGGTGAGCGCCGCCGGCGCTCACCCTCTCTCCGTTATTGGCTCATGGCCGTCGACGGATCGTCGCCTGCGAGCCGCGATGCGAAATAGGCGATGGTCCTCGCATAGACCTGGGACTTGTTCCACTCGCGAATGGCGGCGAAATTGGCGGTGCCGGGAGACCAGTCCTGCCCCCTGACCCAACCGTGCCCGCGCAGATAATTGGCCGTGGAGGCCAATGCGTCCGCCGAGCTGCGCAGGATGTCCGCCCGCCCGTCGCCGTCGAAGTCCACCGCGTACTTGATGTAGGACGAGGGCATGAACTGGGTCTGCCCCAACTCTCCCGCCCAGGCCCCGCGCATCTGCGACGGCGCCAGATCGCCCCGATCCACGATCCTCAACGCATCGAAAAGGTGCGCCTGGAACATCTCCGTCCGACGGCAATCGTAGGCGAGCGTCGCCACCGAACGGATGACCGGCAGATTGCCTTTGACCTGCCCGAAATCCGTTTCGAGACCCCAGATCGCCACGAGAACGGGACCCGGCACGCCGAAGCGCTGCTCGATGCGCGAGAGCAGTCCCGCATGGCGCTTGAGCATGGTGGCGCCTGTCTTCAGGCGGTAGGACGACACCATCCGCCCGGCGAACTGCTCGAAGCTCTGCTTGAACACGCGCTGGCCGCGATCCTTGTTGATCACGCCCTGGTCGAAGCTGACGCCGGCCAGGCCGGTTCTCACCGCCTGAGGCGAGATGCCTTGTTCCACTGCCTCGCGTCCGATATCCCCGAGCCATTTCTCGAAGCCGGCCGGATCGCGGCAGGTTGCGGCCGAGGCCTGTCCTGCGGCGAGCAGGATGGCTGCCGTAAGAGAGGCGCGCACGATTGCTGCTGGCATCATCTTTCTCCCAGTGTCGTACCGTCCTGATGGCGAGGTAGGGCCATGCTTGCGCAACTCAAGGCCGAGGGCTGCGATCGGAGGCAACCACGGGCCCGCGAAAGCGTTGCAACAGCAGCAAGCGCAGCGCAGGGAGGGTTCGATGGCGGCTTTGCCTCAAGGGCTGGGAACGCTCGTCTCCCGCGTTGCGGTCATCTTCTCATGTGTTGCCGCTACGGCGGCCCAGGCGGGCACCCTTGCCGTCGAGCCGGTCGCATGGGGAAGCGCCGTCGAACTCCGCCACCATGGCGCCACGGGTGAAACCCGCCTGCTCAATCGGGTGACCCCCCATCTCTGCTTTTCGCTGTCCCTTCCTCAGGAATGGCGGCTGACCGGGGAGGAAGGGGGCACGAGCCTGGAGGCGGTCTCGTTCAGGGCCAAGCTCGACGTGAGCCTCCGGTCCGCGCACGATCTGCAGGACCTGCCGCAAACCGATCTCGCCCATCGCGACGCCGCCTTCCTTCAGCGGGACTACGAAGGATTGCTGGGACGGCCTGCGCAATCCGTCTCGTTGACGTCTCCCGTTCCGGGCGCCACGCGCTGGAGCGCCACCTGGGTCGATGCGAACCTGCCGACCGCTGCTCGCGCCATGACGATCGAGACCTATATCGTGCCGCTCTCGAAGGAGTGGGTGCTCGAACTTTCCCTTGACGACGTTCCCACGGGCGAGGCCCATGACGCGCTCGTCCAGCGGCTCCTGACGGGGCTGCAGGTGAGGGCCGGCGCTGCCTGCCGGGGATAAGCCGGGCCCGAGGATTCGCCGTCTTCCCGTTGTCATCGACCGGCGCCTATCGATAATGGCATGGGGAGGACGTCATGGACGTGATCATCTACCACAATCCTCAGTGCGGGACGTCGCGCAACACGCTGGGCCTGATCCGCAATGCCGGGATCGAGCCGCACGTGATCGAATACCTCAAGACGCCGCCGACCCGGCTGCTGCTCCGGCAGCTCATCGAGCGGATGGGCATTCCCGTCCGCGAGGCGATCCGCGAGAAGGGAACGCCCTATGGCGAACTCGGGCTCGACGATCCGGCGCTGAGCGACGACCAGCTTCTCGATGCCATGATGGCGCACCCGATCCTGATCAACCGCCCCATCGTGGTGACGCCCGCAGGCGTCAAGCTCTGCCGCCCTTCGGAAGCCGTGCTCGACATCCTGCCGGCGCCGCAGCTCGGCGAGTTCCGCAAGGAGGACGGAGAGCTCGTCGTCGATGCCGCAGGACGGCGTGCGGCAACCGTCTGAAGTTCCGCTGCGGAAGGAACAAGCCGGCCCGGCTCAGGTTCATGGTGGGGCATCTCCGAACCCGAGGAAGGGCAGCTCATGGAACTTGAAGGAAAGGTGGCGCTGGTGACCGGCGCTGGATCCGGCATCGGCAGGGCGACGGCGTTGCTTCTGGCGAAGGAAGGCGCGCGCGTCGGCGTTCTGAGCCACACGGAAGACGAGATCCGCGAGGCCGCGGAGGAGATCAGGAGGGCCGGCGGCGAGGCCATTCCGCTCGTGGCCGACATTGCCGACGAGAACCAGATGAAGAAGGCCGTTGCGGACCTCGTCGAGGCCTACGGTCGTCTCGACATCGTCTTCGCCAATGCAGGCATCAATGGCGTCTGGGCTCCCATCGACGATCTCCAGCCGGCGGAATGGGATCGCACCGTCAACACCAACCTGCGCGGCACTTACCTCACGCTTCATTGCACGGTGCCGCACCTGAAGCGGGCCAATGGCGGCTCCATCGTCGTCACGGCCTCCATCAACGGCACGCGCACCTTCACCAGCGCGGGGGCGACGGCCTATTCGGCCACGAAGGCGGCACAGGTCGCCATGGTGCAGATGCTGGCCGTCGAGCTCGCCAAGCACCGCATCCGCGTCAATGTCGTGTGTCCGGGCCGGATCGACACGGAAATCACGGAGAATACCGACAAGCGCAACACCGGCGAGGCCGAGGTCGCGGCGGAATATCCCGACGGCAACATTCCGCTCACCGGCGGCGAGTCGGGAACGAGCGAGGAAGTGGCTCAGCTCGTGCTCTTCCTCGCCACGGACCGCTCCCGACACATCACCGGCACGCCGGTCTGGATCGACGGCGGGCAGTCGCTTCTCGTGTAGGCCCGGCCCTCAGCGGGCGCCCAGTTCCGTCCCCACGGGCACGGCAGGTTCCGGCACGAAGCTCTCCTTGCTCGCGGGCGAGGGGCGCTGCAGGCTGCGATAGATGCCCCAAAGGGCCATGAGCGCCTGGGCCGCGACAATGACGTAAGGCAGCCCGATGCGCCCGAACGCGGTCATCGCCATGCCGGCGATGACCGGACCCGCCGCAGCGCCGATCCCCTGCAGAATGAGGAGGCCGCCCGCGGCGGCCACGAACTCGCCGGGCCTGACCATGTCGTTCACATGCGCGATGACGATGCTGTAGGTGGAAATGACGCTGCCGCCGAAGACGACCACGTAGAAGCAGACCAGCCACAGCGGAATGTCTGACGGAACGAAATTGACGAGGGCGAGCAGGATGACCGATGCCATGGCGGACGCGCCGATGATCACGTGGCGCCGGTCCATGCGGTCGGAAAGCCAGCCCAGGGGCCATGTGGTGACGAAGCCGCCGAGGGTGCCGCAGGCCATGATAATGGCGATGCCGACCGTATCCGCGCCGCGTGCCGCGGCCCAGACCGGCCCCAGGGCGAAGAACGAGCTCGTGGTGATGCCGCACAGGATGGCGGCCACGACTCCGAAGGGCGACAGGCGGTAGAGGCGCCTCAGGTTGATCTTCACCTCGCCGACGGCGTCGGTTGGCGCGGTCGCCCGCGACAGGGCGACGGGCACGAGAGCGAGCGAGATGAGAATGGCCACGAGACAGAACAGCCGGAAGCCCGCAGGATCGCTCGCGGGCAGAAGCATCTGTCCGCCGATCCCGGCGATGAGCCCGGTCATGCCGTAGAGCCCCAGGATCTGCCCGCGCGTCTGCGGGGCCGCGGAGGCGTTGAGCCAGCTCTCCACGACGACGAACAGGCCCGCGAAGCAGAAGCCCGTCAGCGCCCGTGCGACGATCCAGACCAGTGGGTCGATGACGAGCAGATGCAGAAGCGCCGCCGATGCCGCGACGGCCGCGAGCCCCGCGAAGGTTCGGGTGTGCCCCACCTGCTGGATGACGTGGCCGGCCCAGAGCGAGCCGAGCACGATCCCCACCCAGAACGCCGCGCCCACGGCGCCGACCTCCGCAGGGGAGAAGCCTTCCAGGCTGCCGCGGACGCTGAGCAGCGTGCCTTGAAGGGTGTTGCCGGTCTGCATGAGAGCATAGCCGATCAGGAGCGCGAGCAAGGTCGGAAGCGTCGTGCGCAAAGACGAAGACATGAATCATCCCTCACGAGATGTTGGCTTGGACATTGCGGTGTTCAGAGTGAAATCCCCGTTGTGGCGGCCTGCGAACGGGATTGGCGCTGCCGTGACGGCGTCGTGGGTCAGCTCCGGACCGGCGCAGGATTGGTGCCTCGTGTGCGGGGTGAACTCCCGATGCCGGATGCAGTTCCCCGAGCCCCATATGTGCTATTTCGTGAATATTTTTCGCAACAATACGACTTTAGTCCTTAATATATGTTATGAATTTGCGCCAATATCCTACCTCTTATGGTTGATGTTGCCATCGTTGAAATAAGTAAACAAACTACTATTCAGAACGGATCTTCCTTATTACTATTTAAATTACTGAGCGCGCCGCTGGCCCGAGGTGGAGGGAGTGGCTGATGCACCGAGACAGCGAATTGGCTGTGCAGGCGAAGGACATCCGCAGAAACCTGCGGAAGCGTCTGCCATGTCTCAGGACGGCTGCGCACCTGGAAGGTCCTGCGGCCCCGCTTCGACGCGAAGATCCGGCAATCAGACCGGGCCCGGCGCCGGATGCGGCCCGGACACGGATGGCGCTCGACGGGCCTGACTTCCTGCAGGCTCTGCCGGCTGCCCTCTCCGTGACCGATGCTGAGGGGTGGCGCCCCGTCCTCGGTCCGGGTCGCCGGTGCGGTTCCTGGCGCGCCCATCGGGCCGACGGAACGCCGCTCCCGCACGACTGCCGTCCCATGGCCGTTGCCCTGCGCGAGAACAGGGAGTTGCGGGATATGGATGCCATTGCAGAGAGGCCAGTCGGAAGCCGGGTTCGCCTCACATCGTACCCGACCCTGTTGCGCAGTGCCTCCAACATACCGGTCGGGGTTCGCAACATCCTGATCGATATCAGTCCGTTCCAGGGGCGAGACAATCAAGCCTGCTGAGGTTTTTCATGCGTTGCTTTTTCAACTTTTCCACGCAGCACGACAGTTTGATCGACGAAGAGGGAGTGGAGGTGTCCAGTCTCGATCACGTCCATTCCGAGGCTTTGCAGGCGATACAGGAAATCTCTCAGGATGCCGGAGCACCGGAGGTCGATTGGAGCGATTGGACCCTGAGCGTAACGGACCCGTCCGGTCAGGTCCTGCTCACGCTTGCTCTCGAGACGATCGTCTCCAAAGAGGCTCCACCTCTGCAGTAGTGCTACGTGAGGGGATCGCGTCCGACATGAAAATGGCACGCACGGCCTTCCGACCGGCGTGCCATTCGAGATGACCGAAGGGATTCTTCCTCAGCTGTCCATCTTGAGGGCGGCGATGAAGGCTTCCTGCGGGATGTCCACCTTGCCGAACTGGCGCATCCGCTTCTTGCCTTCCTTCTGCTTGTCGAGAAGCTTGCGCTTGCGCGAGGCGTCGCCGCCGTAGCACTTGGCGGTCACGTCCTTGCGCAGGGCGCGGATGGTTTCGCGGGCGATGATCTTGCCGCCGATGGCGGCCTGGACCGGGATCTGGAACATGTGCGGCGGGATCAGCTCCTTGAGCTTCTCGCACATGGCGCGGCCCCGGCCCTCGGCCCGGTCGCGGTGGACCAGCATGGAGAGCGCATCGACGGGCTCCGCGTTGACCAGCACCGACATCTTCACCAGATCGCCCTCGCGGTAGTCGGAGATGTGGTAATCGAAGGAGGCGTAGCCCTTCGAGATCGACTTCAGGCGGTCGTAGAAATCGAACACCACCTCGTTGAGCGGCAGGTCGTAGACCACCATGGCGCGCTTGCCGACATAGTTCAGGTCGATCTGGATGCCGCGTCGCTCCTGGCACAGCTTGAGCACCGAGCCGAGATAATCGTCCGGAGTCAGGATGGTGGCGCGGATCCACGGCTCCTCGATGGCCTCGATCTTCATCACGTCCGGCATGTCGGCCGGGTTGTGCAGCTCGATGGTCGAACCGTCGCGCAGCTTCAGGTGATAGACCACGGAAGGCGCGGTGGAGATGAGGTCCAGGTTGAACTCGCGCTCGAGGCGCTCCTGAATGATTTCGAGATGGAGCAAACCCAGGAAGCCGCAGCGGAAGCCGAAACCGAGCGCGGCGGAGGTTTCCATCTCGTAGGAGAAGCTGGCGTCGTTCAGGCGCAGCTTGCCCATGGCGGCGCGCAGGTTTTCGAATTCCGCAGCGTCAACAGGAAAGAGGCCGCAGAACACCACCGGCTGCACGGGCTTGAAGCCCGGCAGGGCCTCGGCCGTGGGCTTGCGGTCGTCGGTGATGGTGTCGCCGACGCGGGTATCGGCCACTTCCTTGATCGAGGCGGTGAAGAAGCCGACCTCGCCGGGACCGAGCTGGGCCATCTCCTGCATCTTCGGGGAGAACACACCGACCCGGTCGAGGCTGTAGGAAGCGCCGGTCCCCATCATCTTGATGGTCTGGCCCTTCTTCATGGTGCCGTCGACGATGCGCACGAGAACGACGACGCCGAGATAGGCGTCGTACCAGGAATCGACCAGGAGGGCTTTCAGCGGCGCGTCCGGGTCGCCCTTGGGCGGCGGCAGCTTCTGGACGATGGCCTCCAGCACGCCCTCGATGTTGAGGCCGGTCTTGGCCGAGATCGGCACGGCGTCCGACGCGTCGATGCCGATCACCTCCTCGATCTGCTCCTTGATCCGGTCCGGATCGGCGGCGGGGAGGTCGATCTTGTTGAGGACCGGCACGATCTCGTGGTTGGCGTCGATGGCCTGGTAGACGTTGGCCAGGGTCTGGGCCTCGACGCCCTGGGAGGCGTCGACCACCAGGAGCGAGCCTTCGCACGCGGCCAGGGAGCGCGAGACCTCATAGGCGAAGTCCACGTGGCCGGGGGTGTCCATCAGGTTCAGGATGTAGGTCTTGCCGTCCTGCGCCTTGTATTCCAGGCGCACGGTCTGCGCCTTGATGGTGATGCCGCGCTCGCGCTCGATGTCCATGTTGTCGAGCACCTGCTCCGTCATCTCGCGGGCGGAAAGCGCCCCCGTGGTCTGGATCAGACGGTCGGCCAATGTGGACTTCCCGTGGTCGATATGGGCCACGATGGAGAAGTTCCGGATGTTGTCGAAGGTGCGAGCGGTCATAATCTTGCAAGAATAAGAGCTGTTGCGGCCGCAATAGCAGCATGGCCCCCTAAAGCCAAGGGAAGCCGATGCCGCGTGGGCGACCGGGCCTCGGAGATGGGCTCGCACGCGCGGGAATGCGAGTCTCCATGAGACGGGGCGGCCCTTTTGTCGCCCGTGTCCGGTCCCGATGGGAATTCGGCGCCGGTGCGCTATTCTGGATTGCGGGATCTCCTGATCGGGAAGGCGGCCATGGCGGAAACCTCGGCAGTTGCGTCGTCTGCGGAGCACGCGGCCGCTCCGGGGCGCCCGGCCCTGCACAGGACGATCGGTCCGGTCCAGATGACCCTCTACGGCCTCGGCAGCATGCTGGGATCGGGAATCTACGGCCTCCTGGGGCAGGCTGCCGGACAGGTGGGAAATGCGGTCTGGCTGGCCTTTCTCGTCGCTCTCGTGGCTGCGCTGCTGACGGCGCTGAGCTATGCCTCCCTCGGCTCGCGCTATCCCCACGCGGGCGGAGCCGCCTATGTGACCGAGCGCGCCTACCGCTCGCCCCTGGCCGGCTTCGTGGTGGGGCTCGCGGTCGCCTGCTCGGCCCTCACGTCCGTCGCCACCCAGTCCCGCGTCTTCGCCGCCAACCTGACCACCCTGACCGGCGGAGGTGAGGGGACTGCGACGCTGCTGGCCATCGGGTTCCTGCTGCTCCTCACGGGACTGGTCCTGCGGGGCATCCGCGAATCCATGTGGGTCAACGTGCTGTGCACCTGCATCGAGGCGGGCGGCCTTCTCCTCGTCGTCGCCGTCGGCATCCGCTTCTGGGGATCCGTCGACCTCTTCGAAACCCCGCCGCCCGGCGAGGGGGCGAGCGACGTCATGATCCTTCTCGTGCTCCAGGGGGCGGTGCTGACCTTCTTCGCCTTCATCGGGTTCGAGGACACGATCAATGTCGCGGAGGAGTGTCGCGATCCCCAGCGCACCATCCCGATCGGACTGATCACCGCCATGGCCGTCGCGGCCGTGATCTACGTGGCCGTCGCCATCACGGCGGTCTCCGTGGTGTCCTGGCGGGAGCTTGCGTCCGCGCCCGGTCCGCTGACGGCCGTGATGGCGCGCGCCGCGCCCTGGCTTCCGCCCATCGTCTACACGGCAATCACGCTGTTCGCGGTCGCGAATACGGCGCTCGTCAATTATGTAACGGCATCGCGCCTTGCCTACGGCATGGCCCATCAGGGTCTGCTGCCGGCCTGGCTCGGCAGGGTTCATGCGACCCGGCGAACGCCGCATTTCGCGATCCTTACCCTGTTCGCGGTCGTGGCGCCGCTCGCGTTGATCGGCACCATCGGCCAGCTCGCATCCGCAACGGTGCTGATGCTGCTCACCGTCTTCGCGGCGGTCAACGGAGCGCTCTTCCTGCTGAAGCGGCGCGCGGACGAGCCCGAAGGGCGGTTCGAGATTCCCCTCTTCGTGCCCGTCCTGGGGGTTCTGGTCTGCGCCGGGCTCGTTCTGGTGCGCGTGACCACAGGCGATTGGCGCGCGAGCGTCCTGGCGGGGGCGCTTCTCCTCGGAATCTTCGCGGTCTACGCCGTGCTGCGGCCCAGGGCCGCGACGGAGCCGCCGGTCTAGCGCCGCCGTCGGGGAGAACCGCGGCAGCCCTCTTCAGCGCGGGCTGGCCGATGCCGGAGCGAGGCCAGGAAGCGTGCCGTCCTGCGAGAGGCGGTTGGAGCGCCACTCGCTGGGAGATGTGCCGGCCACCCGGCGGAATTCCCTGTTGAAGTTCGACTTCGTCTGAAAGCCGGCCTTGAACATGACAGTGGTGATCGGCTCCTCCGTCTCGGCCAGGAGGCGGCACGCCTCGGCAATCCGGTAGTCGTTGATGTACTGCGACACGTTCCTGGCCCTCACCCGGTTGACGGCGACCGAGATGCGGCGGGCGGGGATGAGGGCCCTGCGGGCAAGGCGCTCGAGATTGAGGTCCAGGTCCTCGAACAGGCGCTTCGTCCTCATGAGATCGTCGAGCCTCGCGACGATCGCCACATCCTCCTCGTCCGGCGAGACGGCCGGAGGGGTCTCCGCGGGCGGTGGCGGTTCCGGCGCAGGCCGTCCTCGCCCGGCAACGGCCGCCGCGCCTCCGATAACCAGAAGGACGAGCAGATTGGCGATTCCGACCACCGCTGCGGCATATGCATCGTATCCGGACGCCAGGCTGAGCGTCACTGCGACCTCGAGGAGCGCGGACAGGATGAGGGCCGCCGCCGTCGCCCGGACTGCGCCGTAGGTCGAGACCGCGCCCTCGAAAGAGGCCCGGCTGAGCGCGTCCGGCCCCATCCATGCGAGACGTGCGAGAGCGGCTCCATAGCCCAGGAAGGTGGCGATGAGCGCGAGGTCGATGCCAGCAGGCCACAGGGCGATCAGGGCAAGAACGACACCTGCCGGAACGCCGTGCACCCATATGGGCAGGCGGCTGCCGGGGACGTCCTGGGGCGCGAGTTCGCGAAAGCACAGCCATGCCAGAGCGGGGAGCAGCGCAGCCAGGACCGACTGGAACGGCAGAATGCCGGTCATGTCGTAGGTCCACCGCAATCCCACGAGGATCGACTGGAGTGCATAGGCTCCGAGAAGAATGAGGAACAGGCGATCCGCGGTCGCCTCGTCGCGGCGTCCCAGCATCTGCCCCAGAAGGATCAGGAGAAGAAACGCGACGACGAAGGGCATGGGGAGGGACAGCATGGGAATCGGCAGCCTTTCGGCTCGGCTTATGTCCTGGAACACGATCTCGGGCGACCTCGATCATGATCGAGGTCGCGGGGAACGCCAAACGGGGCAGGGTGAAGCGAGCCGCCATGGGGCGGCGATCGTAAAGGTAGAGCCATGAAACCTGTCATTCCATTCCTTGCCATGGTGCTTCTCGGCGCCTCGGAGATCGCATATGCCGCCGATCCCGCTGGCTTCCGTACTCTCTCGGCCCGGGCGCCGGAGCGCGGCTCGGACCTGACCGTGCTCGTCTGGTATCCGGCCGGGGAGGGCGGAAAGCCGGCGGTGATCGGCGACAATCCTCTGTTTCGCGGCACTCGGGTCAAGGCCGACGCGGCGCCTGCCGAGGGACGCCACCCGCTCGTGCTGCTCTCGCATGGTTCGGGAGGCCATGCCGCCAATCTGGGATGGATCGCGTCGCGGCTGGTGGCGGAAGGTTTCGTGGTCGCGGCCCCGAACCATCCCGGCAGCACCACCGGCGATGCCTCGCAGGCCTCCACCATCAAGATCTGGAACCGTCCTGCGGATATTTCGGCCGTGCTGACCGCGGTCGTCGCTGACCCTGCGGTGGGTGCCGGAATCGACCCGGACAGGGTCGGCGTGCTCGGGTTCTCGCTCGGCGGGTACACCGCTCTCGCGCTCGCCGGAGCGCGGGTCGATGCCGCCGGCTATGCCCGCTACTGCGAGAGCGGCGCCGCCGGACCGGAATGCGCCTGGTTCGCGCGCGGCGGCGTGAACCTCCGCAGCTTGGATGCGGAACGCTTCAATCGCCAGAACCGCGATCCGCGCGTCAGGATGGCTGTTTCCGTCGATCCCGCCTTCGCCCGGGCCTACGACCGGGCGAGCCTGTCGGGGATCTCGGTTCCGACCCACATCATCAATCTCGGGCGCCCCGGATGGATCATTCCGGCGGTCGAAGGTTCGGCCCTCGCCGAGGCGATTCCCGGAGCCGAGTACGAGACGGTGCCGGACGCAATCCACTTCAGCTTCCTGGGCGAGTGCAAGCCTGAGGGGGCCGCGGTCCTGAAGGCCGAGGGGGATGAGGATCCCTTGTGCGATGACGGAGGTTCGCGCCCCCGGGCCGCCCTGCACGCGGAGCTGGCGAGCATGATCGCTGCCGCCTTCAAGCGGCACCTGCAGGAACGCCCCGGGGCGGAGGCTAGCGGCCCCGCTCCAGAATCCGCGAGATGACCTTGGCGGTGTAGTCGACCATCGGCACAATCCTGGCATAGTTGAGCCGGGTCGGGCCGATGACGCCGAGCACGCCGACGATCTTCTGGCTGCCGTCGCGGAAGGGGGCGGCGATCATGGACGAGCCGGAGAGCGAGAACAGCTTGTTCTCCGAGCCGATGAAGATGCGCACGCCTTCGCCGCTCTCGGCGCGGCTGAGGAGGTCGATCACGTCCGTCTGCGTCTCCAGGTCGGAGAAGAGCAGGCGGATCCTGTCCAGGTCCTCGGCCGCCTTCAGGTCGTCGAGGAGATTGGCCTGGCCGCGCACGATGAGCTGGCGGGTCCCGGCGGAGCCGACGGTGGTGGCGAGCCCCGCCTCCACGAGCCGGGCGGTCAAGTCGTCGAGCTCCCGCTCCATCTGTTCCCGGCGGGTCTCGATCTCGCGCCTGACGTCGCCGAGGGTCCGGCCCTGGATGCAGGCATTGAGGAAGTTTCCCGCCTCCACCAGAGCCCCGGCGGGCAGGCCCGGCGGCAGGTCGAGGAGGCGGTTTTCCACCGATCCGTCCTCGGACACGAGCACCACGAGGGCGCGGGTGGGGTCGAGGCGCACGAATTCGATGTGCTTCAGGCGCGCATTGGACTTGGAGGTCACGACGACGCCCGCGCCGCGCGAGACGCCGGACAGGAGGGCCGAGGCCTCCGTGAGGGCGGTCTCGAGGGTGTGGCCCGAGGCGGCGGCCTTCATCTGCGCCTCGATATGGGCGCGCTCCTCGGCCGTGACGTCGCCGAGCTCCATCATGGCATCGACGAAGAAGCGCAGGCCCGTCTCGGTCGGCAGGCGCCCGGCGCTGGTATGCGGCGCGAAGATCAGGCCCGCCGCTTCGAGATCCGCCATCACGTTGCGGATCGAGGCGGGGGAGAGCGTCATCGGCAGGATGCGCGAGAGATTGCGCGAGCCCACGGGCTCGCCGGTCATGAGATAGGTCTCGACGATCTGGCGGAAGATTTCGCGCGACCGGTCGTTCAGCTCGGCGATGGCGCGAAGCTCGGACAGGTTGGAAGGGGAACCCGGGACATGCATTCGGCGGTTCTTCGATCCTCGTCAGGCAACCTTGCTGGTGGGCATTATGTGCGGATGCGGAGCCCATAAGGCAAGCCTGCGCTTGCCTTCGTCCCATGCCAGCTTCTAAGACGCTTCCCAGGTTTTCATTCGAGGTGAGGTTTCCCATGCGTCCGTCCAACCGCGCTCCCGACGAGTTGCGTCCCGTCACGCTGGAGCGCGGCGTCGCGCGCTACGCGGAAGGGTCCTGCATGGTGTCCTTCGGCAACACCCGCGTTCTCTGCACCGCCTCGCTCGAGGAAAAGGGGCCGCCCTGGCTGCGCGGCACCGGCAAGGGCTGGGTGACGGCGGAATATTCCATGCTGCCGCGCGCCACCCACGAGCGCACCCGCCGCGAGGTCAATTCCGGCAAGCCGTCCGGCCGCACCCAGGAAATCCAGCGCCTCATCGGCCGTTCGCTGCGCGCGGTGGTCAACCTGCCCGCCATGGGCGAGCGGCAGATCGTGGTCGACTGCGACGTGATCCAGGCCGACGGAGGGACCCGCACCGCCTCCATCACGGGCGCCTGGGTGGCCCTGCACGATTGCTTCGCCTGGATGCAGAGCCGCTCGATCATCTCGATCAATCCCCTGCGGGAGCCGGTGGCCGCCATTTCCTGCGGGATCTACCAGGGCCAGCCGGTGCTCGACCTCGATTATGCGGAGGATTCCGCCGCCGAGACCGACGCCAATTTCGTCATTACCGGCTCCGGCGGCATCGTCGAGGTGCAGGGCACGGCCGAAGGCAAGCCGTTCTCGGAGGACGAGTTCATGAACCTCCTGCGCCTGGCCAAGGCCGGCGTGGCGCAACTCGTCGACTTGCAGAAGCAGACGGTGGCCTGATCATGCCCCGTCAGCTCACCGGCAAGGTCGTCATCGCGACCCACAATCCTGGCAAGCTGCGCGAGATGAGGGAGCTTCTCGCGCCCTTCGGCATCGAGGCGGTCTCGGCGGGCGAGCTCGGCCTGCCCGAGCCCGACGAGACCGGCCACATGTTCGCCGAGAACGCGGCCATCAAGGCCCATGCGGCCGCCAAGGCCACGGGCCTGCCGGCGATTTCGGACGATTCGGGGCTCTGCGTCGATGCGCTCGACGGCGCTCCGGGCCTGTTCACGGCCAACTGGGCGGGGCCGAACAAGGATTTCCCCGGCGCCATGGCGCGGGTCGAGCGCGAGCTGCAGAAGCGTGGCGTGACGGAGACGGGCAACCGGAAGGCCCATTTCGTCTCCGCCCTGGTGGTCGCCTGGCCGGACGGGCACGAGGAGCTGTTCGAGGGACGGGTCTTCGGTCGGGTCGCCTGGCCGCCGCGCGGAACGCAAGGATTCGGCTACGATCCCATGTTCCAGCCCGATGGATATGCCGAGACCTTCGGAGAGATCTCCTCGGAGGAGAAGCACGGCATCGACTGGTCGAAGCCGGAGCCCCAGGCGCTGTCCCACCGGGCGCGGGCCTTCGTGAAGCTGGCGGCCGGGTGCCTGCGCCGGGCCTGAAACGCAACGGAGCGCCCCGAGGGGCGCTCCGTCCGAGGCTTGGCCGAGCCGTTTTTTAGGCGTTCACTGACCGTCGTTCCGCTCGGAGCGGCGGCGGGCCATGAAGGCGTCGAACTCCTCGCGGTCCTTGGCCCGCTTCAGCTCCTCGACGAAATCGCGGAAGGCGCGAGCCTCCTCGTCGAGCTTGCGGCGCTCTTCCTCGAGGCGACGCAGCTCGTTGCGACGGTACTCCTCGAAGGCGGCGTTGCCGGTGCCGGCGCCGAAGCCGCCCGCGGAGCGGTTGGATGCGAAAAGATCATCCGTCACGCGGCTGAAGTTCTCGCGGAAATAGGCTTTCGCCTCGTCGTATTTTGGATATCCCATGAGTTTCCAAACCAAATAGGCCAGCGCGAGCGGCCAGAACCAGATGAAGCCCAGGACGATTCCGGCGATTTCCAACGCGCGCCGGGGCGGACGCCCGCAGCGGCGTTGAGCGCCGTTGTTCCAGGGGCCCGAATTCGGGCCCGTGTTCCAGGCGGTTGAAGCAGAATCAGACATCGAAGGGTCCCGCTATGTTAATGCTAACAACATTTACATGCGGGGCCCTGGCCGCGCTTTCAAGACATGGCGGCCAGATATTTTTCGAAGGAATCCGTGCAGGCTAGCGGGCAGGGTCGCCCTGGCCCCGCTGCAGGGCGCCGTGGACGAGGGCGAGCACGCCGGCGCGAAGCAGTTCGTACTTGTCGGGAAGGCCCGGCCCCTTCGGCAGCTGTCCCGCCGCGTCGAGGGTGGCGATGCCGTGGGACAGGGCCCAGACCTCGATGGCGACGAAGCGCACGTCGACGCCCTTGAATCCGTCGGGAAAGGTGTCGGACAGGGCATGGACCAGGAAATCGAAGGCATTGCCGCCCGAGGGCTTCTCCGCGGGCTTGGCCTCCGCTTTGGGACCCCCGGGGACACAGGCCCCGCCATCCGCGGGCTTGGCCGAGAACATGGCGGCGTAGAAGCCGGGCTCCTGCTCGGCGAAGGCCAGATAGGCCTCGCCCATGCGGGTGAAGCGCTCCAGCGGCGTGCCGTCGCTCTGCAGGGCGCGGCCGAGCCGGTTGGACAGCTCCGTGAAGCCGCGGAAGGCGACTTCGGCCACCAGGGCCTCGCGGCCGCGGAAATGCCGGTAGAGCGCCGCCGGCGTCACGCCCACGAGCTTGGCCGCATCGGCCAGGGTGAAGCCCCCGATGCCCCGCTCGGCGATGAAGCGCTGGGCTGCCTCGATCAGCGCTTCCTTCAGATTGCCGTGGTGGTAGCCCTGCCGGTCGAAGGGGGCACGCCAGTGACGCATGATGATACCTGTACTTCCTTGGCCGAACTCTAGACCGCCTGCCCGGGCGAAGCCAGCCGAGAGCCCTTAGAACATGAACCGCGGCGGAGGAAAGAGGTTCAGAAATGGCGCGCCCGACCGTAGCCGCCGTCACGGCCGGAGGCGGCACGGCCGGGATGCGGCAAGGGCGAGGGTGACGTTCAGGCCCGGAACTGCCATATACGGCCCATGATCGAGCATCCGACGCGCGATGCGGGCTTCGGCGTCTATGTCCACTGGCCCTTCTGCGCCTCCAAATGTCCCTATTGCGACTTCAACAGCCATGTCCGCCATCAGCCGGTGGACCAGGAACGGTTCCTCGCGGCCTTCCGGCGGGAGATCGCCCACAATGCGGCGCGGATTCCCGGCCGGACCGTCACCAGCATCTTTTTCGGCGGGGGCACGCCCTCGCTCATGAAGCCGGAAACGGTGGGCGCCATTCTCGACGCCATCGGCGGCGCCTGGGCGGTCGATCCCGGCGCCGAGGTGACCCTGGAGGCCAATCCGACCAGCGTCGAGGCGGACCGCTTCCGCGGCTACCGGACGGCCGGCATCAACCGGGTGTCGCTGGGCGTCCAGGCGCTCAACGACCCGGACCTGCGCCGCCTCGGGCGCATGCACTCGGTCGAGGAGGCGCTGGCGGCGGTGAAGATCGCGGCCTCCATCTTCGAGCGCTATTCCTTCGACCTGATCTATGCCCGGCCCAACCAGACCCCGGAGGAGTGGCGCGCGGAGCTGAAGCAGGCCATCGGCCACGCGGTGGAGCACCTCTCGCTCTACCAGCTCACCATCGAGCCCGGCACCTGGTTCCAACGACTCTACGATGCCGGCAAGATCACGATTCCGGACGAGGAGACGGGCAGGGCGCTCTACGACGTCACGCAGGAGGTCTGCGAGGCGCATGGGCTGCCCGCCTACGAGATTTCCAACCACGCCCGGCCGGGCGCCGAATCCCGCCACAACCTCGTCTACTGGCGCTACGGCGAATATGCCGGCATCGGCCCCGGCGCCCATGGACGCCTCGTCACCGGCAATGCGCGGCTGGCGACCTCGACCGAGAAGCACCCCGAGACCTGGCTGGCGCAGGTGGAGCGCGAGGGGCACGGCATCGTCGAGGAGGAGGTCCTGACCTCGGAGGCCGAGGGCGACGAATTCCTGCTCATGGGGCTTCGCCTGAAGGAGGGCATCGACCCGCGCCGCTACACGGCCTTCACCGGGCGGGAGCTCAACGCGCGCAAGGTGCGCCACCTCTTGGAGGATGGCCTCATCCGCACCGAGGGCAACCGCCTCGCGGTGACGCGGGAGGGATTTCCGGTGCTCAACGCGGTGATTGCGGAACTGGCGGCGTAAGCGCCGCCGTCCTTCGCCATGGCCGGACTCGATCCGGCCATTCACGTCTTCGAAAACGATGGCGGGAGGCGCCTATCGCTTCACCTTCGCCTCGATCGCGTCCCACACGTTCACCGCGAGATCCGGTCCGCCGAGGCGTTTGATGGCGCGCACGCCCGTGGGGGCGGTCACGTTGATCTCGGTCAGGTTGCCGTCGATCACGTCGATGCCCACGAGGATGAGGCCCATCTGCTTCAGGTGGGGGCCGATGGTCTCGCAGATCTCGCGCTCGCGCGGCGTCAGGTCCGTGGGCTTCGCGGCGCCGCCGCGCACCATGTTGGAGCGGATGTCGTTGGCCGCGGGAACACGATTGACCGCGCCCGCCGCCTCGCCGTCGATGAGGATGATGCGCTTGTCGCCTTCCGTCACCTTCGGCAGGAATCGCTGGATCACCCAGGGCTCGCGGAAGGTGGCGGCGAAGAGGTCGTAGAGCGAGCCGAAATTCGGATCTTCCCGGCCGATCTTGAACACGCTCGCGCCGCCGTGCCCGTAGAGCGGCTTCATGACCACGTCGCCGTGCTCGCGCCGGAACTCCTCGATCTCCTGCTTGTCGCGGGAGATCAGGGTCGTGGGCATGAGATGCGGAAACTGCGTGACGAAGAGCTTTTCCGGCGCGTTGCGCACATGAGTGGGGTCGTTCACCACGAGCGTCTTCGGATGGATGCGCTCCAGCATGTGGGTCGCGGTGATGTAGGCGAGGTCGAAGGGCGGGTCCTGGCGCATGAGCACCACGTCGACCGTGGAGAGATCGACCCGTTCCGGCTCGGCCAGGGTGAAGTGGTCGCCCTCCACGTCCCGCGCCTCGACGGCCTCGGCCATCGCCGTCACCGCGCCGTCGCGCATGGACAGGCGGTCGGGCGTGTAGTGCAGGACGCGATGCCCGCGCCGTTGCGCTTCGAGGAGCAGCGCGAAGCCCGTATCGCCGGCGATCTTGATGTTCTTGATGTGGTCCATCTGGACCGCGACGGTCAGGGTCATGCGTCAGCCTCCGTGAGATGCGGGTTATTGGCCCGAAACGGATCAATGGCAACAGGCTCTCGCACGCTGGCCGAACGAAATGAGGTTGGGCGCGTTGTCCCCGGCCCTTCCCAGGAGCGCACCTCCCTTGCCGACAGGCATGATCGCCCACATTTCTGACAAGTCATGACACGCCGCGCCCTTCTGATCGTGAATTCCAAGAGCCGCAGCGGCGAGGCCCAGTGCCGATTCGCCATCGAGCGACTGAAGGCGCACGATATCGAGCCCATTCACGTGGAATGCCACAAGCGCGAGGACATGGGCTCCATCATCGTCGAACATGCCGATAGGGTGGATTGCGTGGTGGTCGGCGGGGGCGACGGAACGATCAATGCGGCGGCGTTCGGCGTGATCGAGGCCAACCTGCCCCTCGGCATCCTGCCCCTGGGCACCGCCAACGATCTCGCCCGCACCCTGGGCATTCCCTTCGATCTCGATGATGCGGCGGACGTCATCGCCGCCGGCAAGACCCGCAGGATCGATCTGGGCATCGTCAACGGCGAACCGTTCTTCAACGTGGCGAGCATCGGCCTCTCGGCCGATCTGGCGAAGAGGCTCACGCGGGACATCAAGCGGCGGTTCGGCCGTCTCGGCTATGCGCTCGTGGCCATGAACGTGCTGGCGCAGGCGCGCCCCTTCCGCGCCACCATCACCAGCGACAAGGAGGCCATCCGCGTCAGGACCCTGCAGATCGCGGTCGGCAACGGGCGGTATTACGGCGGCGGCAACGCGGTCGAGAAGGATGCGGCGATCGACGATCAGCATCTCGACCTCTACAGCCTCGAATTCGACCGCGCCTGGAAGATGGCCTTCATGGCGCGGTCCTTCCGAAGCGGCGAGCACGGCGCCTGGCGCGAGGTCCGCGCCATCCGGGCGAAGGAGTTCGACATCCGCACCCGGCGTCCCCGCTCGGTCAATGCCGATGGCGAGATCGTCACGAAGACGCCGGCGCATTTTTCCATCAAACCCTGTGCCGTCACCGTTTTCGCGCCCTGACTTCAGCGCCATTCGGTGAGGGAGGGCGGCAGGACCGCCCCGGTGCTCTCGTCGGGGGCAGGCTGCTCGCTCTTCCATGAGCGGCCGTAGCGAACCACGCCCTCGACCTCTCCGCGGGCCAGGCCGATGTCGTGGAGAGCCGCGTCGTCGAGAGAGGCGAGCAGGCGCATGTCGCGGCGCGCGCGGATCTCGCTCATCACCAGGGCTGCAAGGCGGCTCAGCAACCCCGGACCCTTCCTTTCACGCGATCCGGCAAGCCGGGGGGCCGCTTCGCGGGTCATGCTCAGAGACATGGTTCTCTCCATCGGTTGGGCCGGTGAGGATCCGAGAGGCGAGCGCCGTCCTTCGCCGGACGGGTGTCCGGCGTGGCGATGCAGTTCCTGATCTTCGAATCCTCGGGGCCGTGGGCCGTTGCCGTGCTCGTCGGGAGCTTTCCGTCAGCGGCGATGAGAGAACTCTACGCCTGTGCCTTGCATAACGGAAACGAATGTTCATTATATTGAAGATAACAGAGTTTTATGGAGGCTTCCCATGCCCCACAACCTCGACGTCAGCCTGCTGCGGGCCTTCGTGGCCGTGGTCGACGCGGGCGGCATGACCGCCGCTGCGGGTCTGCTCAATCTCACCCAGGCGGCCGTGAGCCAGCAGATCAAGCGCCTCGAAGACATGGTGGGCGACGCGCTCATCACCCGCGACCGGCGCGGCATGAAGCTGACGGCGGCGGGCGAGCGCCTGTTCGGGCGCGCCAAGCGGATGCTCGCCCTCAACGACGAGATCTGGACCGAGATCACGACCCCCGTCTACGAGGGCGAGGTGCGGCTCGGAATCCCGAGCGACATCATCACCACCTACCTGCCGACCTTTCTCAAGGGCTTCGCGCGCAGCTACCCGCGCGTGCAGATCACCCTGCGGAGCGGGTCGAGCGCGAAGCTCCGTTCGGAACTCGCCGCCGGCAAGGTGGATGTGGTGCTCGCCACCGAGATGAGCTGCGATCCGGATGGCGAAAACCTCATCATGGACCGGCTGGTCTGGGTCGGCGCCCCGGGCGGCGAGGCGGCGCGGCAGCGGCCGCTTCCCGTGTCGATCGGCTGTTCCGACTGCGCCTTCCGTGCCCCCATCCGCGAGGCCCTGCAGCAGGCCGGCATCGAGTGGCGCTCCGCCTCCGAGGTGACGAACACCTCCGCTCAGGTGGCGACGGTCGCCGCCGATATTGCCGTCATGGCCTGGATGGCCTCCACCGTTCCCGAAAACCTCGAGGTGCTGGGCCGCGAATCGGGGCTGCCCGCGCTCCCGCCCTTCACGGTGAACCTCTACCTGCCGAAGAACGGCGGCGGCCCCATCGTCCAGGAAATGGCGCGCCATATCCGCCAGGCGCTCGCCGTGCCGCGGCGCATGGTGGCCTAGGACATCTCCAGCTCGAACG
The DNA here is from genome assembly GCF_042650665.1 of Microvirga sp. GCM10011540. NCBI lineage: Bacteria > Pseudomonadati > Pseudomonadota > Alphaproteobacteria > Hyphomicrobiales > Methylobacteriaceae > Microvirga > Microvirga sp. GCM10011540. The sequence goes on from NZ_JBHSBQ010000005.1 coordinate 658,888, forward strand.
CCCCCGCCACGTGCCGCGGGCAGCGGCGGGGGGCGAGGAAGACCGCATCGGCCCGCCAGGTCTTGGCGGCGGCCCAAGGATGGCGTGAGAGCCAGGCCCGGGCGGCGCGGGAGAAGCGGCGGCGCTTGGCGGGCGTGATCGCGGTGAGTGCGTCGTCCATCCGGCCGCGCGCCTTCACCTCCACGAACGCGATGGTGTCGCCGCGCATGGCGATGAGGTCGATTTCGCCGCCCGCAGCCGCATAGCGGCGGGCGAGGGGGCGGTAGCCCTTCAACAGCAGGAACAGCAGCGCGATCAGCTCGGCCCTGTGGCCGCGCAGGAAGGTGGCGCGCCGGCGCTCGACGGCGTTTCTCATGCGTCCTTCTTGGCGAGCGCGAGGGCGCGGGCATAGACCTCGCGCTTCGGCATGTTCAGCTCCGCCGCCACGAGCGCCGCCGCATCCTTGATCGAGTGGTGTTTCAGGGCGGATTCCAGCTTGCCGTCGAGGGCCGCGTCGGCCTCGGCCGCGTGCATTTCCTCGCTGGCCTCGCCGATCAGCACCACGATCTCGCCCTTGGGCGGTCCTTCCTCGGCGAATTGCCTCGCCAGTTCCGGCAGGGTGCCGCGCCGGATGGTCTCGAACAGCTTGGTCAGTTCGCGCGCCACCACGGCCTGGCGCTCGCCCAGCACATCGGCGGCGTCCGCCAGCATCTCGGGCAGGCGGTGCGGGCCTTCGAACAGCATCAGCGTGCCCGGAATCGATGCGATTTCGGCGAGCCGCGAGCGGCGCGCGCCGCTTTTCGCCGGCAGGAAGCCTTCGAAGAAGAAGCGGTCGGTGGGCAGGCCCGACACCACGAGCGCCGTGAGAATGGCCGAAGGGCCGGGAATGGGCGTCACCGGCAGGCCTTCCTCGATGGCGGCCTGCACGAGCTTGTAGCCCGGGTCGGAGACCAGGGGCGTGCCTGCATCCGACACCAGCGCGAGGGCCTGTCCCTCGCGGATGCGCTGCACCATGCGCTCGCGGACGGCGTCGGTGGAGTGCTCGTGATAGGCCAGGAGAGGGGTCGTGATGCCGTAATGGGCCAGCAGGGTCTTGGTGACCCGTGTGTCCTCGGCCAGAACCGCATCGGCGGCGGCGAGCACGTTCAGGCCGCGCAGGGAAATGTCCTTCAGGTTGCCGATGGGGGTCGCCACCACATAGAGGCCGGGCGATAGGGGCTCGGCCTCGGCGGCGAGGCCGAAGGCCGTGAAGGTGCTGACGCGCGCGGCAGGGTCCCGCCGCTTGGTCCTGTTGTCGATTCTCTGGGTCATCGTTCGCTACTGTCGCATGAAGGCCCGCTCCGGCGAAAGCCGCAGGCCGTGGAAACAATGTTTACTTTTACCGGCCATGATCGGCGTGTTTGTCGATAGGCTGCTTCCATGGGGGCTTGGGAGATGGCACGGTTTTCTCCTCGTTCGATCCGCGGCTCGAAGAGCCGGCGCGCCTGGGCTGCCGCCCTGGCCGCCACCCTGCTGCTGTCCGGCTGCATCGGGTCCGGCAGCATGGTTCCCCCGCGTTCCGTCGGCCGGAATGCGGCCGCTCCTCCGCCTCCGCCCGAGACCCTCTACGAGGCCGATCCGGCTGCACCCGCCGGGCCCGCCGGTACCCTGCCGGGGGCCATGCCCATGGCGTCGGGCGGGACGACCATCGGCAGCGGCCCGGTCCGGGTCGCGCTCATCCTGCCGCTGACCGGGCAGGGGCAGAGCGCCGTGGCGGCGCAGAGCATGAAGAATGCCGCCGATCTGGCCCTGGCCGAGGCCGGAAGCAGCGAAATCACCGTGCTGGTGAAGGACGACCGCGGCACGCCCGAGGGGGCGAGCGAGGCCGCGAGCCAGGCCGTCGCGGAAGGCGCCGAGCTGATCCTCGGCCCGCTCTTCGCCAGCTCCGTCCAGGCGGCCGGACAGGTGGCCCGCCAGTCGGCGAAGCCCGTCGTCGCCTTCTCGACGGATACGAGCGTCGCCGCGCCCGGCGTCTATCTCCTGAGCTTCCTGGTCCAGGCCGAGGTGGACCGCATCGTCTCCTACGCGGCCTCGCAGGGCCGCCGCTCGGTGGCGGCGCTCATCCCCGAGACGACTTACGGCCGCGTGGCCGAGGCCCAGTTCCAGCAGGCGGCGGCCCGCCACGGGCTTCGCGTGGTCGCCGTCGAGCGCTACCCGGCCGGACAGCCGCACGGGGCCGTGCAGCGCCTGGCCCACACGATCGCCGGGGCGGCGCCTCAGGCGGATTCGGTGTTCATCCCCGAGAGCGGCGACGGCCTGCCGATGGTCGCGCAGGCCCTCCAGACCGCGGGGTTCGATCCTCAGCGGGTGAAGCCTCTCGGCACGGGCATCTGGAACGAGGCGCGGGTCTATGCGCTTCCCGCCCTGCAGGGCGGCTGGTTCGCCGCGCCCGACAACCGCGGCTTCGAGGCTTTCGCCGCGCGCTACCGCGCCCGCTTCAACACGGACCCGATCCGCCTCGCCACGCTCTCCTACGACGCGGTGACCCTTGCCGTGGCGCTCAACCGCGCGCGGGGTGCGCAGCGCTTCGCGGAGGGCACGCTCACCGATCCGTCGGGCTTTGCCGGCGCCGATGGCGTGTTCCGCTTCAAGCCCGACGGCACCAACGACCGCGCTCTCGCCGTGCAGGAGATCCGCGGCGGCGCCACCGTGATGGTGAGCGGGGCGCCGCGCACGCTCATGGCGAGCAACTAGCCTCAAGCCGCCGGCTGTCGCGACAGGGTGGCGCTCAGGGCCGGCTTGTTGTTGAGGGTCTGGAACACCACGCAGTAGCGCTCGGTCAGCTTGAGGAGCTGATCGATTTTCTCCTGCGGCGCGTCGGTGTCGACCTCGAAGGTCAGGCGGATGTCCTTGAAGCCCACGGGCGCCGTCTTGTCGACCCCGAGCGTGCCGCGGAAATCGAGATCGCCCTCGGCCTTCACGGCGCCATGGCGCAGGTCGATCTCGAGCGCGGTCGCCACCGCCTTGAGGGTCACGCCCGCGCAGGCCACGAGCGCTTCGAGCAGCATGTCGCCCGAACAGAGTTCCGCTCCCGAGCCGCCGGTGGCCGGGTGAAGTCCGGCCACAGCGAGGGCGCGGCCGGTCTCGACCTTGCAGGCGATGTGCTGGTCGTCGAGGGTGCCTTGCGCCTTCAGGGTGATGACGGCGGCGTTCGGGTCGTTGCGGTATTGATCCTTCAGCGGGGCCTGGAGGGCGCGCAGTTCGGTCGAGTCCATGATGTTGTCCTTGGATTGTGTCACCACCAGAGCGCGGCGGCCTGGCGGTCCTTTTCACGCTGAGGCTGTTTTTGCGGCGGATTGAGCGATTGGTCCAGTGCCGACAGCACGCGGCGCACCGAGGATTCGAACGGCAGCCCCGATTTGTCGCGCGGGCGAGCGAGACTCAAGGACAATTCGTCGAAGATGCGCCCGGGCTTCGGCTGCATCACGATGGCCCGGTCGGCCAGCGTCACGGCCTCCTGCACGTCATGCGTCACGAGAACGACGATGGGCCGCGTCTCCTCCCACAGGCCGAGCAGGTGCTCGTGCAGGCTCGCGCGGGTGAAGGCGTCCAGCGCCGAGAACGGCTCGTCGAGGAGGAGCACCTTCGGGTTGGTCACGAAGGCGCGGGCAATGGCGACGCGCTGCTGCTGGCCGCCGGAGAGGTCGCGCGGCCAGCGGTCGGCATGCTCCACGAGACCGATCTTCTCCAGTGCATGCGCGACCCGCGCCTTGCGCTCGGTGGCGCTCACGCTGTCGAGGCCGAAGGCGATGTTGTCGGACACCGTCAGCCAGGGCAGGAGGCGCGGCTCCTGGAACACGATGCCGATGGCCGGGTGAGGGCCCGAGAGCACTTCGTCGTCCAGGCGGATCGTGCCCGCGCTGGCCCGGTCGAGGCCGGCGATGAGGCGCAGCAAGGTGGTCTTGCCGCAGCCCGAGCCGCCGATCAGCGCGACGATCTCGGCCTCGCGGACGGAGAGGTTGATGTCGGACAGCGCCCGCGTCCCGTCGGCATAGGTCTTGGAGAGGTGTTCGAGGTTCAACATGTCAGAAGCCTCCCGTCAGCGCTGGGCAGTTCGCGCCGTCATTCCGGGGCGGCCGGAGGCCGAGCCCGGAACCCATAGACGCCAACCGTTCAAGGGAAGTCGCGCGGCACCCGCTGCGCCTGCCCTGCCCGACGTCGCGGCTCCGGGTTCCGGGCTCCGCTGCGCGGCCCCGGAATGACGGCGGGGAGGCGAGGTTCGGCATCACAGGCGCTCCCGCACGGTGTCCTGCCAGCGCACCAGCGGCTTGGTGCCGTAGACGAGCAGGCTGTCGGCGATCTTGCCCAGAAGCGCGAAGGCGATGATGGCGGCGAGGATCTGGTCGGGCTTGCCCATCTGCTGGCCGTCGACGAGGAGATAGCCCAGCCCCTCCGAGGCGCCCATGAACTCGGCCGCGACCACGAACATGAAGCCGAGGCCGAGGCCCGAGCGCAGGGCGATCAGCGCCTCCGGCAGGACGGCCGGAAGCAGGATGCGCCGGGCGAGCTGCGTGCGCGACAGGCGGAAGACGTGGCCGACCTCGACCAGCTTGCGGTCGACGGAGAGGATCGCGCCCGCGATGCCGAGATAGACCGGAAAGAACACGCCCACCGCGATCAGCGCCACCTTGGAAGCCTCGAAGATCCCGAGCCACAGGATGAAGAGCGGCACCCAGGCGATGGACGGGATGGCGCGCAGCGCCTGGAGCGTGGGGTCGAGCAGGCGCCGGATCGTCCGGTTGGTGCCCGAGAGCGCACCGAACGCGATTCCGGCCGCGGCGCCGATCACGAATCCCACCAGGATGCGCCAGAGCGTGGCCCAGACATGGGTCCACAATTCGCCTGTTTCGGAAAGCGCCAGAAGCGTTGCGGCGATGCGGCTCGGCGGCGGTACGAGGCGGCCCTGCGCGAGGCCCAGGGCGACGGCGGCTTCCCACAGCAGCGCAATGGCGATGGGCAGCAAAAAGCCGAGAAGAATGCGCCAATCGAAGGCCTGGCGCTTCTTCCCGGCAAGGGGAGGGGCCGCGAGAGCGGCGGCACCCTTATGGGAGGACCAGGCGTGGCTTTGGGCTTGGCCTGTCACGGCGCTCTCCCGTGATGAAGCTTATCGAGAGGCGGTCGCGAAGCTGCGGTCGATCAGGGAATCGACGGCGGCCTTCACGTCCGTGTCGGCGGCGATGACGCCCGCCTGCTGCAGGGCGAGGCCGGCGGCCAGGATCGTGTCGACCTGCGGCTGCCCGATGGTGGAGTGCGTCAGCTCCGTGCGCTCGAGCTGACGCTCGATCACCGGCTCGGGCAGCTTGGTGTAGGACACGAGGATCTTCTTCAGCTCTTCCGGATTGGCGAGCGCATAGGCCCGCGCCTCCTCATAGGCCTTCAGCACCTTCCCGACGAGGGCCGGGTTCTCCTTGGCGAAGGCCTCGCGGACGTTGAGGATGCCCCAGGTGTTCGCGGCCGCATTGCGGTAGAACAGCTTGGCGCCGCTCTCCACCTCGGCTGCCGCCATCAGCGGATCGAGGCCGGCCCAGGCATCCACGTCGCCGCGCTCCAGCGCGGTGCGTCCGTCGGGATGCTGGAGCAGAACCAGCTTCACGTCCTTCTCGGTGAGCTTGGCGTCCTGCAGGGCGCGCACCAGGAAGATGTGCGGATCGGTGCCGCGGGTCACCGCGACGCGCTTGCCCTTCAGGTCCTCGACCTTGGCGATCTCGGAGTTCTTGCCCGCGACGAGGGCCGTCCATTCGGGGCGGGAATAGACGTAGATCGACTTGATCGGGTTGCCGTTGATCTTGCCGATCAGCGCCGCGGCCCCGGCCGTGGAGCCGAAATCGATGGATCCGGCATTGAGGAATTCGAGGGCCTTGTTGGAGCCGAGCGACTGCACCCAGCGGACCTTGATGCCGTCCTTGGCGAGTTCCTTTTCCAGGAAGCCCTTGTCCTTCAGGACGAGGCTGACAGGGTTGTAGGTGGCGAAGTCCAGGCGCACTTCCTCCACCTGCGCGGAGGCGGCGGTGGCGAAGGATGAAAGTCCGGTGGCGAGGGAGGCGGCGAGGAGAAGGCGGCGGGTCAGGCTCATCGGTATCGGGTCCCATGTTCCGCGCATGGGAGCTCGCAACCCGAGGGTTCCGGCGCCCGGCGCTTTAGCTGCACTTGTTTCGCGCCCGCAAGCTGCTTGCTCAAATCGGCGCGTGTCCTTTTTGTAGAACTGTTCGTTTCTTTTGTCAAACAGCGTCTTGTAAAAAGAACAAACCAGATGCTGCGACGAATGTCCACCGGGTAGGCCATGGGCGAAGCCCCCGCGAAATGGTAAGCCGGGACACGCGTTCAAGCACGGTCGCCCATGTCCAGCCTCTCCGTCGAGACCATTCTCCAGAATCTGGGTCGCGAGCCCTTGCGGGACCCGGGTCTCCTGCGCTCCCGCCTGGTGCCCGAACTCAGGAGATTTCTCGACGAAGGCCATGCCGCGGCCGAGGCGCGGCTCCTCGAAAACCAGAACGGCCTCGACTGCGCCCGCTATCTCTCCAAGCAGATGGACGCGCTCGTTCGCGGCGTCCACGACGCGGTGGTGAGGCATCTCTATCCGGCCAACAACCCGTCCATGGGCGAGCGCCTCGCCGTGGTGGCGACCGGCGGCTACGGGCGCGGGACGCTCGCGCCCGGCTCGGATGTCGATCTCCTGTTCCTGCTGCCCTACAAGCAGACGGCCTGGAGCGAGAGCGTGGTCGAGGCCATGCTCTACGTGTTCTGGGACCTGAAGCTGAAGGTCGGGCACGCCACCCGCTCGGTGGAGGACTGCATCCGGGAGGCGGCGGCGGACATGACCATCCGCACCTCCCTCCTCGAAGCGCGCTTCCTGTTCGGCGACCCGATGCTCTACGACACGCTCATGGAGCGCTTCGACCGGGAGATCGTCGCCACCTCGGCTGCCGACTTCGTGGACGCGAAGCTCAAGGAGCGCGATGCCCGCGTCGCCAAGGCCGGCGCCTCCCGCTACCTGGTCGAGCCGAACGTCAAGGACGGCAAGGGCGGCCTGCGCGACCTGAACACGCTCTTCTGGATCGCGAAATACGTCTATCGCGTCCGGGAGCCGGAGGAGCTGGTGAAGGCGGAGCTCTTCACGCCGGACGAGTTCAACCTCTTCGCCCGCTGCGAGGAGTTCCTGTGGCGCGTGCGCTGCCATCTGCACTTCGCCACGGGACGGGCCGAGGAGCGGCTGACCTTCGACCACCAGCGCGTCATTGCCCAGCGGATCGGCTTCACGGGACGCAGCGGCCTGTCGGCCGTCGAGCGTTTCATGAAGGCTTACTTTCGCATCGCGAAGGATGTGGGCGACCTCACCGCCATCGTGTGCGCCGAGCTCGAGGCGCGCCAGGCCAAGCGCCGTCCGGTGCTCGACCGCATGTTCGGACGCTTCCGCCGCCGCCGCGGCGGAGCGCTCGCCGAGCAAGGCTTCGTCATCGACAACGACCGCATCAACGTCAGCGACGAGACGGCGTTCGAGCGCGACCCGGTCAACCTCATCCGCCTGTTCTGGCTCGCCGACCGGCACAACCTGCCGATCCATCCGGACGCGACCCGGCTCGCGACGCGCTCCCTGTCGCTGATCGGCCCCACCTTGCGCAACGACCGCGAGGCGAACCGGCTGTTCCTCGACATTCTCACCTCCAAGAACGTACCGGAAGTGGTGCTGCGCCGCATGAACGAGGCGGGTGTGCTCGGGCGCTTCATTCCCGATTTCGGCCGCATCGTCGCGATGATGCAGTTCAACATGTACCACCACTACACGGTGGACGAGCACCTGATCCGCTCCATCGGCATCCTGACCGAGATCGAGACGGGGCAGTTCGGCAACGAGCATCCGCTCGTGAACCAGATCTTCTCCTCCATCCAGAACCGCCGCGCGCTCTACGTGGCCGTGTTCCTGCACGACATCGCGAAGGGCCGCCCGCAGGACCATTCGGAGGCCGGCGCCACGATCGCCCGCAAGCTCGGCCCGCGCTTCGGCCTGACCGAGGCCGAGACCAACACCGTGGCATGGCTGATCGAGCACCACCTCCTGATGTCGAACACGGCGCAGAGCCGCGACCTCTCGGACCCGGCCACGATCAAGAGCTTCGCCGAGGTGGTGCAGACCATGGAGCGCCTCAAGCTGCTCCTCGTCCTCACGGTGGCGGACATCCGCGCCGTGGGACCGGGCGTCTGGACCGGCTGGAAGGGGCAGCTCCTGCGCACCCTCTATCACGAGACCGAAGTGGTGCTGGGCGGCGGCGCGACGGATCTCGCCCGCTCCGAGCGGGTGCGCCTGGCGCAGGAGCAGCTTCGCGCCCAGCTCGCCGACTGGCCGCAGGACGTGTTCGAGGCCTATGCGGCCCGCCACACGCCCGCGTACTGGCTCAAGACCGACGAGGACCGGCGCGCGAAACAGGCCCGTTTCGTCCGCCGGGCCGAGGAGGCCGGACGCACGGTCACCACCTGTTTCGAGACCGACCAGTTCCGGGGCGTGACGGAGCTCACCGTCTTGTCGCCGGACCATCCGCGCCTGCTCGCCATCATCACCGGCGCCTGCGCGGCGGCAGGCGGCAACATCGTCGACGCGCAGATCTTCACCACCACGGACGGCATGGCCCTCGACACCATCGTGCTGTCGCGCGCCTTCGACCGGGACGAGGACGAGTTGCGCCGCGCCGAGAGGGTTGCCACCGCCATCGAGCGCGCCCTCAAGGGCGAGGTGAAGATCGCCGACCTCGTGGACGGCAAGCGCCCGGCCAAGGAGCGCGCCAAGGCCTTCCACGTGCCGCCGGAGGTCTCCATCGACAATTCCCTGTCGAACCGCCAGACGGTGATCGAAATCTCCGGACTGGACCGGCCGGGCCTGCTCTACGATCTCACCACGGCCCTGGGGAAGCTCAACCTCAACATCGCCTCGGCGCACATCGTCACCTTCGGCGAAAAGGCCGTGGACGTGTTCTACGTGACCGATCTCACCGGCACCAAGGTGACCCATGCGAGCCGCCAGGCCACCATCCGCCGGACCCTGCTCGACGTGTTCAAGGCGGAGGAAACTGCCCCGCTTCAGCGGCGCAGCGCTTGATTTGTGGTTCCCGCGACCTGATATGTGGCCCGACCCCTTTTCCTCCATCTCAGTTGATCGACGATGAAGCCGAACGACACGGAAAACCAGAACACGACCCCTCAGGCGGAGGCTGCGGAGCCCGCAGAGGCCGCAGCCGGTGCCGCGGCGAACGACGCCGAGGCGCAAGCCTCGCCGGATCCCATCGCCGTCCTGGAAGCCGAGAAGGCGGACCTGAAGGACAAGTTCCTGCGCCTCATGGCGGACATGGAGAACCTACGCCGCCGCACCGAGCGCGAGGTGGCCGATGCCCGCACCTATGCGGTGACGAACTTCGCCCGCGACATGCTCAACGTGGCCGACAACGTCCGCCGCGCCATCGAGAGCGTGCCCGAGGATGCCCGGGCCGGCGCCGAGGGCGCCTTCAGGGGCCTGATCGAGGGCATCGACCTCACCGAGCGCGACCTGCTCAAGACCCTGGAGCGCCACGGGGTGAAGCGGCTCGATCCGCAGGGCCAGAAATTCGATCCCAACGTGCATCAGGCCATGTTCGAGGTGCCGAACCCGGACGTGCCCAGCGGCACGGTGGTCCAGGTGGTGCAGTCGGGCTACGTCATCGGCGACCGGGTCCTGCGCCCGGCCCTGGTGGGCGTGGCCAAGGGCGGCCCCAAGGCGGCCAACGGCGCCGAAGGCGCGGACAATCCTTCCGCCGCCTCCTAACCCCGCTTGATCCCCAGCCTGTCCTTCGAGACCCTCGGGGTCGCCGTCTTCGCGCTCACCGGCGCCCTGATGGCGGCCCGCAAGGGCATGGACCCGTTCGGGTTCGCGCTCCTCGCCACCGTGACGGGCGTGGGCGGCGGCACCCTGCGGGATCTCCTCATCGGAGCGGATCCGGTCTTCTGGGTCGGCGATCCGGGCGACGTGCTGGTCTGCCTGCTGGTGGCGGCTGCCGTCTTCGCGCTCGGGCCCGGCCGGGTCGCGGCGCTCGAAGGCGGGCGCCGGGGACGGACGCTCCTGTGGGCCGATGCCCTGGGGCTCGCCCTCTTCGCCGTCGTCGGCACGGGCAAGGCCCTCGCGGCGGGCGTGCCGGCGCTCTCCGCCATCGCCTTGGGGACCATCACCGCCACTTTCGGCGGCATCATCCGCGACATCCTGGCCGGAACCACGCCCCTCGTGCTGCGCCAGGAAATCTACGTGACCGCCGCCGCCCTCGGCGCTGCCGTCATGGTCGTCCTGCAGGGAATCGGCCTGGACCCGTTCGCCTCGGCCGGCGCAGGCTTCGCCGCGAGCTTCTCCTTGCGGGCGCTGGCGCTCCTGCGCGGCTGGACGCTGCCGGCCTTCCCGCGGCGGGACTGACAGGAAAGGAACCGGTCCGGCATCCTGCCGTTGCCCCCGGATCACTCCGGGAGGCGAGATGCGCTTTCTACCGACGCGCCTGCACGGCATCATCGACTATCTCTGGGGCGTGGCGCTGACGGCGAGCCCCTGGCTCTTCGGCTTCGCCGACGTGACGGCGGCCAAATGGGTCGCCATCGTGTTCGGGCTCGGGGCCATTCTGTACAGCCTCGTCACCCGCTACGAGGTCGGTCTTCTGCCCCTGCTGCCCATGCCCCTGCATCTCGGCCTGGACGGCGTGGCCGGCTTCATCCTGGCCATCACGCCGTGGGGCTTCGGTTTCGCGGAGCAGGTCTATCTGCCGCACGTCGCGTTCGGGCTGTTCTCCGTCGCGGCGAGCCTGGTCACCCGCACGGAGCCGACGCGGGCTGCCGCCGTGAGCAGCTTCAACGTCGGCAGTTAGGCTCCGGCGATCAGGGATTCATGTCGATGCTGTCGATCAGGGTGCGGAAGCGCGGCATCACCTGTTCGCGCTTCTCGTCCCGCACCACGCCGACCATGCGCACGTAGCGGTCGGAATCGAACCGGATCGTCTGCATCACCACCACGGGCTCGCCCGAGGCCCTGTCCTTGGCCCGCGCCACGATCTCGTGCCAGTCCTGGCCCTTGAGGCGGAAGGAATCGGCGCGTTCCAGGACGATGTCCTTGAGCACCTCGTTGGAGTAGAGCGCGGCCCGGGCGAACTGCTCGCGCGGCTCTCCCGCACGCGGCGGGGGCTGCAGGGAGACCGCCAGGATCGCGATCGGCTGCTCCACGGCCTCGATCGTGTCCTTCGGCCCTTCGGTGAAGAGGGCCGCGTTGCCCGACATCACCCGCACGGGCCGGAAGCCGGCCTTGTCGGCGATCCGGAACGGCAGGGCGGAAACCTGCTCCTCGAGGGGGATCGGCCCGCGCAACGAGACGCTGGTCAGGGCGTCGCGCATCTGTTCCTCGCTGTAGCCGTCCTTGCCGCCCTCGACCTGCGCGATCAGCAGGGCGGTCAGGTCCTTGCCCTTGAGGGCCAGCACCCATTTGCGGCCCTTGACGGGCCCCGTCATGGCGCCCGCGACGAGGATTCCCGTCGCGTCGCCGACCTTGAGGGTCTCCCGGGCCGTCACGTCGAGCCCCTGGCGCCTGAGGGCGTCCTTCGTCATTCCCGCGGCCAATTGCTCATAGGCCCCGGCCGGCATCTCCACGAGGGTGATCGCGGCCGCCCGCTCCTCGTTCTCGAAGCCGGTGAAGCGCTTGGACAGCACCATGTCCTGCGGCGGCACGATGCCGACCCGCGAGGCGGGCGGAAACACGGGCTCGGCCGCCAGGGCGGCCTGAAGGGACAGGACGATGCCTATGGTACCGGCTGCGAAAGCTTTCAGTCTCATGAGGTCCTCCGGGTATTCTTCTCCCTTAGGCTTAAAGCGGCTTCTCCACCCGGCGCAAGGTCAGATTGAGCCGCCCGCCCTGCGGCAGCAGATCGGAGGTCTCGGGGATCAGGCGGTCGATCCCGTGGTGGATCAGGCGGGCCGGGCCGCCGAACACGATGGCGTCGCCCGAGCGCAGGCGGACCGACTTGGTCGGGTCGCTCCGGTCGAGGCCGCCATAGCGGAACAGGGCGGTGTCCCCGAGGGACAGGGACACGACGGGGGCGTCGAAGGCCTCCTCGTCCTTGTCCTGGTGCATCCCCATGCGGGCCTTGGGCTCGTAGAAATTGATCAGGCAGGCATCGGGCGGGTGGGAATAGCCGCTCAGCTCCTCCCAGGCGCGAAGCACCCGATCCGGCATGGCGGGCCAGGGTTCGCCGGTTTCGGGATGCGTCGGCTGATAGCGGTAGCCCTGGACGTCCGAGACCCAACCGAGGCGGCCGCAATTGGTCATCCGCACGGAGAACGGCTTGCCCGTGCGCGGCATCCGCGGCGTGTAGAGCGGCGCCGCCCGGGTGATCCCGCGCAAGGCTTCGAGCAGCCCCTCCTGTGCGGAGCGGTCGAGATAGTCGGGGTGATAGACGAGGCCGGGCGCGAGGGTGATGGAGGACATGAGAATCTTCTCCCCTGAGCACCCCTCCGTCGTCATTCCGGAGCCGCGAGGCGGAGCCCGGAATGACGGATGGCGCTCGTTCAGGCCGTCAGCACCTTCTTGTCGGCCACCGTGGTGTCGGCGTTCAGGTTGTAGACCAGCGGGATGCCGGTCGCGAGCTCCATGGACGGGATCGTCTCCGGCGTCAGGCCGTCGAGCACCATCACGAGGGCGCGCAGGGAGTTGCCGTGGGCGGCCACCAGCACGCGCTCGCCGCGCATGACCCGGGGCAGGATCTCGCGCATGTAGTAGGGCAGCACGCGGGCGACCGTGTCCTTCAGGCTCTCGCCGCCGGGCGGCTGCACGTCGTAGGAGCGGCGCCACAGATGGACCTGCTCCTCGCCCCAGCGGGCGCGGGCGTCGTCCTTGTTGAGACCGGCGAGCTCGCCGTAATCGCGCTCGTTCAGGGCCTGGTCGGCGACGGTCTTCAGCTCCGGCTGGCCGATCTCTTCCAGGATCAGCTTGCAGGTCCGCTGGGCCCGGGACAGATCCGACGTGAAGGCGATGTCGAACTGGACGCCCATCTCCTTCAGGCGCCGGCCTGCGGTGCGGGCCTCCTCGATGCCGAGCTCCGTCAGGCCCGGGTCCTTCCAGCCCGTGAATAGGTTCTTGAGGTTCCATTCGCTCTGGCCGTGGCGTGCGAGGACGAGAAGGCGGTTCATGTCGGGGCGTCTCCAGCTGTCGGGAAAAATGGCGGGTCGGGTTACAAACTGCTGAGGCCGAGCACGTCGGCCATGGTGTAGTAGCCGGGCTTCTTGTCGAAGCCCCAGAGGGCGGCCCTGACGGCGCCGCGGGCGAAGATGCCCCGGTCCTCCGCCCGGTGGGAGAGTTCAAGGCGCTCGCCCTGGCCGGCGAAGATCACCGAATGGTCGCCGACCACGGAGCCGCCGCGCAGGGTCGCGAAGCCGATATCGCCCGGCACCCGCGCGCCCGTATGCCCGTCGCGGCTGCGCACCGAGCGCTCCTTCAGGGAAATCCTGCGGCCTTCCGCGGCGGCCTCGCCGAGCAGGAGCGCGGTGCCGGAGGGCGCATCCACCTTCATGCGGTGGTGCATCTCCAGGATCTCGATGTCGAAATCCTCGCCCAGGGTCGCCGCGACCTTGCGCACGAGGCCGGCGAGCAGGTTCACGCCGAGGGACATGTTGCCGGACTGCACGATGCGGGCATGGCGCGCCGCCGCCTCCAGCTTGGCGAAATCCGCCTCCTGCAGGCCGGTCGTGCCGATCACGTGGACGATGCGGGCCTGGGCGGCGAGCGCCGCGAAGGCCACCGTCGCGGCCGGAGCCGTGAAGTCGAGCACGCCGTCGGCCTGGGCGAAGACGGGGAGCGGATCGTCCGTCACCGGGACGCCGAGGGAGCCGGTTCCGGCGAGCAGCCCGGCATCCTGCCCGACCACGTCCGATCCCTTGCGTTCGATGGCGCCCACGAGACGGCAGCCTTCCGCTTCGGCCACGGCCCTGATGAGCATGCGCCCCATGCGCCCGGCCGCGCCCACCACGACGAGTCGCATCTCGGTCATGCTCAGCTCTCCTTCAACGGCTCTGGATATAGCGGGGCGGCCCGGTCCTGCAAAGCTGCGAGCCGCCTGATCATCAAAATCCGCCGTGCGGGATCGAATCCGGCGGCAATCTCGCTCTCGAGGAGGTTCCGGAGTCCCGGCGAGGCCTGGCCGACCGGCACCGCGACGAAGCCGAGCCGCTCATAGAAGGGACCGTTGAACGGAATGAGCCGGTCGGTGGTCAGGGCCGCCGCCGGAAAGGACGCCTCCCGCGCATGGTCCATGGCGGCCTGCATCAGCCGCCGTCCGAGACCGGCACCCTGGTGCTCGCGCGCGACGCTCATTTCCTTCACGAAAAGACAGAGATCGACGGTCTGGGCCGCCAGAAAGCCGACCGGGACGTCATGCCGGTCGGCCGCGACCCAGAGGAGACCGGCGTCGCAGCACGCCGTCAGGATCCGAGGCGGCACCACCTCGGAAGGGTCGGGAACGGTCCCCAGGGCGGCGAAATACGTGATCGCGGCGGAGCGCTCCACCTCGGCGAGACGGTCGAGATCGTCGATGCGGCCGAGGCGGATCGTGTACGCCTCAGGGATCATGCGGGCTGAGGCCCGTCATAGCCCTCGATGACGATGATGTCGGCAACCGCGTGTCCGTCCCTCTCGGCCTTGGCGGCCTGATATTCGGGCGAGTCCCAGCAGGCCAGGGCTGCCTCGTAGCTCGGAAACTCGATCACCACATTGCGGGCGCGGGCTTCGCCCTCCACGGCCTTGAGCGCGCCGCCGCGCACCAGGAAGCGGGCGCCGTATTTGGCGAAGGCCGCCGCATTGGCCGCCACGTAGTTCTTGTAGGCGTCCGGGTTCGTCACATCGACCCGTCCGATCCAGTATCCCTTGACCATCACTCGGCTCCTTCCACGAGAACGAACTCGGCCACGCAGGCGCCGTCGCGCTTCGCCTTCGCGGCCTGATATTCGGGCGAATGATAATAGCGGCGCGCCTGCTCCATCGAGTCGAATTCGATCACCACGTTGCGGGGCCGCGCCTCGCCCTCCAACGCCTCGTAGGCGCCGCCGCGCGCAAGGGGGCTGCCGTCGTACTTGGCGATCGCCTCGGTCGCCCCCTTGGCATATTCCGCATAGGCTTCCGGGTCCGTTACGGTGACGCGGGCGATGACATAGGCTTTCGGCATGGGCGGGTCCTTCGATCGGGATGGCGCAACGAACGCCAGCGCGGCCCTGGCGTCAATAGCCGTCGAGCAGCTCCGGCAATTCCTCGACGAGGGTGTCGCGGGCGTGGAACCCGGCCGGCCCCTTGCCTCTGGGATGGTCTGTCACGAGCCTAGCGAAGATGAACCGGTCCTCGCCCCGGCTCGCCCATCCGACGAACCAGCCGAACTGTCGGTTGCGGTCGCGCTTGCCGCTCACGGTCATCCGCAGGCCGGTCCCAGTCTTGCCGTGCACGGTCCAGCCGTCGTCGGCCGCGAAGGTCGGCAGCAGCGCTGCCGCCGCGTCCATGGCCTGCGGCGAGACGGGCAGTTCGTGCCTGAGGAGCTTTCTGAGGAAGACGACCTGCTCCAGGGGCGAGATGCGCAGGGAGGAGCTCAGCCAGGCATGGGTCAGGCCGTTGTCGCGGCCGGGATCGCCGGTGACGTTCCGGTTGCCGTAGGCCAGCCGCTCCACGTAATTGGCGAACCGCTCCTGGCCGAGGGCGCGGGTGAGCTCCTGGGAGTACCACACCACCGAATCCCGCATCCACGCGGTCGGATCGGTGGTCTTGCGCCAGCCCTCCATTGGAGCGGCGTATTCCTGGCGATAGGGCAGGGCCGGGTCGTGCGGACCCTTCAGATACCCGCTGTCGTAGCCCATGACGGCGAGCGCGATCTTGAAGGTGGAGGCGGGGCTGACCCGCATGCCGCATTCGCCGATCCGCTGCAGGAGACGGCCGGTCTCGGCGTCGGCGATGAGGGTGCAGGTGCGTGCCAGGGCCGGGCCGGACAGCACGAGAAGGCCCAGCACGAGGGCGGCTCGCATGGTTCGCATCGGTAAAGCCATCGGTGCTGCGTCAGGCGGCGGCCTGGGCGATGTCGTTCACGATGGCCTCGGCCGCCGCGCGCGGATCCGCCGCCTTGACGATGGGGCGGGCCACCACGAGATGGTCGGCGCCGAGCCGGATGCCTTCGGCGGGCGTCACCACGCGCTTCTGGTCTCCCGCATCCGCGCCGGCCGGACGGATGCCCGGCGTCACGATCAGGCGGTCGGGTCCGGCGACGGCGCGCACGCGCTCCGCCTCCGGGGCGGCGCAGACGATGCCGTCGATGCCGAGATCGCGCGCCTGAGCCGCGCGGCGCGCCACGAGATCGGCCGGTTTCGTGCCGGGGGCGTAGCCCGCTTCGAGGAGGTCCTGCTCGTCGTAGGAGGTCAGCACCGTCACGGCCAGGATCTTCAGGGGCGAGCCGGCCTTGCCGGCCACGGCCGCCCGCATGGTCTGCGGGTAGGCGTGAACCGTGAGCAGCGTGGCGCCGAGGCGGGCGACGGAGCGCACGCCCTCCTCGACCGTGTTGCCGATGTCGTGGAGCTTGAGGTCGAGGAAGACCTTCTTGCCGTCGGCGATCAGGTCCCGCGCCAGGTCGAAGCCGCCCGCATAGGCGAGCTGATAGCCGATCTTGTAGAAGGTGCCCGCGTCTCCGATGCGCCCGACGATCCGCCGCGCCTCGTCGACCGAGGGAACATCGAGGCCGATGATGAGCTTGTCGCGAATGTCCCCTGCCGGAGTGGTATCCATACGAAGGGGCATTGCGGGACTCATCATGGTGCGTTCGCCTTGTTGTAGACCCAGACCCGGGCCGGGGGGAGATTGCGCCAGATGCGGTTCGAGGCACGAGCCTTGTAGGCTTCCGACCGGGCCGGGATCGGCGGCACGACCGCATAGGTGAACTGGATGAAGGGAGCGTCCGGATGCATCATGGCCTGCGCCCGCTCGAGCAGGTCGAGGCGCTGGTCCATGGGCTTGGTGAAGAGCGGCAGGCTGGAAACGGTCGCCGCGGCCGGCTCGTTGAGCACGCCGGACAGGGTCTCCTGGAGGTCGTAGGCGTCGCCCTGGACGATGGTGGCCTTGGGAAAGCGCCGCTTCAGGAGCTGGCAGAAATCCGGGCTGTACTCGACCAGCACGAGCCGGTCCTGCGCCACGCCGCGCCGGATCAGGGCGTCGGTGACGGGGCCGGTGCCGGGGCCGAGCTCGATGACGGGGCCGGGCACCCGCGGGTCCACGAAGGCCGCCATGGTGCGGGCGAGAGCCTTGCCGGAGGGCATGACGGCCCCCACCACGAGCGGCCGTTCCAGCCAAGATCGGAGGAAACGGGCTTCATCTTCGAATCGGTCCTTGCCGACTGGCAATTTCCGGGGCCTGGGCCGTTGGAAAGACTGAAGCACTGAGAGGACCCCTCAAACGGGCGGATCACAAGGGTTCTTTAGAACTCAAAGAAAACGACCGTCAAGTTAAGTGGATCCACTCAACCCGTCGAAGAATTCACGGACCCGGGTGAAAAAGCCCGAACTTTCCGGGTGATTCTCCTTGGAGCACTCCTGTTCGAACTCCATCAGGAGCTCGCGCTGGCGCTTGGTGAGTTTCTGCGGAGTTTCCACAACAACCTGAATGTAGAGGTCGCCCACGTCGCGCGAGCGCAGCACCGGCATGCCCTTGCCGCGCAGGCGGAACTGCTTGCCCGACTGGGTGCCTTCGGGAACCTTGACCAGGGCGTCGGTGCCGCCGAGGGTCGGCACGTTGAACTCGCCGCCGAGCGCCGCGGTCACCATCGAGATCGGCACGCGGCAGAACAGATCCGCCCCGTCGCGCTGGAAGAACGGGTGCGGTTTCAGCGAAAGGAAGATGTAGAGATCGCCCGGCGGCCCGCCGCGCAGGCCCGCCTCGCCCTCTCCGGCCAGGCGGATGCGGGTGCCATCCTCGACGCCGGCCGGAATGTTGACCGACAGCGTGCGCTCGCGCGTCACGCGGCCCGCGCCGCCGCAATTGGGGCACGGATCGTCGATGATCTCGCCGCGCCCGTGGCAGTTCGGGCAGGTGCGTTCGATGGAGAAGAAGCCCTGTGTGGCCCGCACGCGGCCCGCGCCCGCACAGGTGGGGCAGGTCTTGGGTTTCGAGCCTGCTTTCGCGCCGCTGCCCGAACAGACCTCGCAGGTGATGGAGGTCGGGATCTTGAGTTCGGCGGTCTTGCCGTGGAAGGCCTCGTCGAGGGAGATTTCCAGGTTGTAGCGCATATCGGCGCCGCGCTCGCGTCCGCCGGTGCCGCGGGCGCCGCCGCGTCCGCGGGTCTCGCCGAAGAAATTCTCGAAGATGTCCGACATGAAGTCGGAGAAATCGTTGCCGAAGCCCGGACCGCCCGCGCCTCCGTTGGCGAAGGCGGCGTGGCCGAAACGGTCGTAGGCCGCCCGCTTCTGCGCGTCGGAGAGGGTCTGGTAGGCCTCGTTGATTTCCTTGAACTTGACCTCGGCTTCCTGATCGCCCGGATTGCGGTCGGGATGGTACTGCATCGCCAGCTTGCGGAAGGCGGATTTCATCTCCGCCTCGGTGCAGGTCCGCGAGACGCCGAGAACCTCGTAATAATCGCGCTTGGACATTTTTTCGCCTTGCCCCTAGGCCTCCGACATTGTCGCGGCCGGGCGGACCCGGCCGTCGCAATCGTAAAAAGGAGCGCCCCTTGGATACGCGATCCCCGGGACGAGCCCGGGGATGACGTCGTATGTGGTTTAAGCCCGCTTCTTCTTGTCGCCTTCGTCGACTTCCTGGAAGTCGGCGTCGATGACATCGTCCTTCGGGGCTTCGCCCTCGGCCTGCTCGCCGCCGCCTTCACCGCCGCCCTGCTGGGCCTGGTACATGGCTTCGCCGAGCTTCATGGAAGCCTGCATCAGGTCCGTGGTGCGGGCCTTGATGACCTCGGCATCCTCGCCGGCCAGGGCTTGGCGGAGCGCGTCGATGGCGGTCTCGATGCCCTGCCTGTCGGACTCGGAGACCTTGTCGCCGTATTCCTTCAGGGACTTCTCGGTGGCGTGGATCAGGCTCTCGCCCTGGTTCCGGGCCTCGACCAGCTCGCGGCGCTTCTTGTCCTCGGCGGCATGGGCCTCGGCGTCCTTCACCATCTTCTCGATGTCGGCGTCCGAGAGGCCGCCCGAGGCCTGGATGCGGATCTGCTGCTCCTTGCCGGTGGCCTTGTCCTTCGCGGTGACGTTCACGATGCCGTTCGCGTCGATGTCGAAGGTCACCTCGATCTGCGGCACGCCGCGCGGGGCCGGCGGAATGCCCATCAGGTCGAACTGGCCGAGCAGTTTGTTGTCCGCGGCCATCTCGCGCTCGCCCTGGAAGACGCGGATCGTCACGGCGTTCTGGTTGTCCTCGGCGGTCGAGAACACCTGGCTCTTCTTGGTCGGGATCGTCGTGTTGCGGTCGATCAGACGGGTGAACACGCCGCCGAGCGTCTCGATGCCGAGCGAGAGCGGGGTCACGTCGAGGAGCAGGACGTCCTTCACGTCGCCCTGGAGCACGCCGGCCTGGACCGCGGCGCCGATGGCCACGACCTCGTCCGGGTTCACGCCCTTATGGGGCTCCTTGCCGAAGAAGTTCTTCACGACTTCCTGGATCTTCGGCATGCGGGTCATGCCGCCGACGAGAACCACTTCGTCGATCTGGCCGGCCGAGAGGCCGGCATCCTTGAGCGCCTTGCGGCAGGGCTCGATGGTCTTCTGCACCAGGTCGTCCACGAGCGACTCGAACTTGGCGCGCGAGAGCTTCATGGCGAGGTGCTTCGGACCCGACGCATCCGCCGTGATGTAGGGCAGGTTGATCTCGGTCTGGCTGGCGGAGGAGAGCTCGATCTTGGCCTTCTCGGCCGCTTCCTTCAGACGCTGCAGGGCGAGCTTGTCCTTCGTCAGGTCGATGCCCTGTTCCTTCTTGAACTCGGCCGCGAGGTACTCGACGAGGCGCATGTCGAAGTCTTCACCGCCCAGGAAGGTGTCGCCGTTGGTGGACTTCACCTCGAACACGCCGTCGCCGATCTCGAGGATCGACACGTCGAAGGTGCCGCCGCCGAGGTCGTAGACCGCGATCGTGCCGTGCTGCTTCTTGTCGAGGCCGTAGGCCAGAGCGGCCGCCGTCGGCTCGTTGATGATGCGCAGCACGTCGAGACCGGCGATCTTGCCGGCGTCCTTGGTGGCCTGGCGCTGGGCGTCGTTGAAGTAGGCCGGAACCGTGATGACGGCCTGCGTCACCGGCTGGCCGAGATAGGCCTCTGCCGTCTCCTTCATCTTCTGAAGGGTGAAGGCGGAAATCTGGGATGGCGAATAGGTCTTGCCGTCGGCCTCGACCCAGGCGTCGTTGTTGCCGCCCTTGACGATCTTGTAGGGAACGAGGCCCATGTCCTTCTTGGTCATGGGGTCGTCGAAGGTGCGCCCGATGAGGCGCTTGATGGCGAAGAAGGTGCGCTCCGGGTTCGTGACCGCCTGGCGCTTGGCCGGCTGGCCGACGAGGCGCTCGCCTTCGTCCGTGAAGGCCACGATGGACGGGGTCGTCCGCGCGCCTTCCGCGTTTTCGATGACTTTGGCCTGCGAGCCTTCCATCACGGCGACGCAGGAATTGGTGGTGCCGAGGTCGATACCAATGACCTTACCCATGGCGGGATCCCTCACTTTCAAGCAGACCGCCGAGCCCTAAAAGCAGCTCGGCCCATGGCTGTTTCGTTGAACATGCGATCGACAGGAGGCGTCCGCTGGGGCCGCCCCTGTGCTGGCGCTGATATAAGAAGGGGTTTTCGGGGCTGCAAGACGATGATGGGGGCTTGTTTCACCTCGATCCGTCGGAGCCGGGAGCTGTTGCAGGTCTGCAATAGGGGGGAGGATGATCTCCCGGAGTGCCACCGCCGTCATCCCGGGGCGAGCGTTGCGAGAGCCCGGAACCCATAAGCACCGGCGCTGCAGAACGGAGTAGAGCGCAGGGCGTCCTTTTCCCGAAATGTTGGTGGCTATGGGTTCCGGGCTCGGCCTCTGGCCGCCCCGGAATGACGTCCAACGCTCACCCCCCGAACGCCCCAGCTTCCCAGCCCAGGATCGCCTGCTTGCGGGTCAGCCCCCAGTGGTAGCCGGTGAGGGCGCCGGAGCGGCCCAGCACCCGGTGGCAGGGGACCACGAAGGAGATCGGGTTCTTGCCCACCGCGGCCCCGACGGCCCGGCAGGCCGAGGGCTTGCCGATGTGGCGGGCGATGTCCGAATAGGTGGTGGCCCGGTCGCGGGGGATGCGCAGCAGGGTCTGCCAGACCCGGACCTCGAAATCGGTCCCGATCAGGACCACCCGCAGGGGCTGTTCCGACTGCCAGCGGGACGGATCGAAGATCCGCCGGGCGAGCGGGGCCGTGGCCGCCTCGTCCTCCACGTATTCCGCCTTGGGCCAGCGGCGGGTCATGTCGGCCAGCGCCGCCTGCCGGTCGCCGTCGTCCACGAAGCCGAGGCCCGCGAGGCCCCGCTCGGTCCCGATCAGGATTGCCTCTCCGAACGGGGAGGGGTGAAAGCCGAAGCGCATGGTGAGCCCGGCGCCGCCGGCCTTGTAGTCGCCCGGCGTCATGGCCTCGTGGGTGACGAACAGGTCGTGCAGCCGCGCCGGCCCCGACAGGCCGACCTCGTAGGCGGTGTCGAGCACGCTGGCGGAGGCCGCGAGCAGGGCCTTGGCGTTGTCGAGGGTGATCGCCTGGAGGAACGCCTTGGGGCTCAGGCCGGCCCAGCGCCGGAAGAGATGGTGCACGTGGGTGGTGGACAGACCCACATGGTCGGCGATGGCCTCCAGCGAGGGCTGCTCGCGCCAGCGCTCCGAGATGAACGCGATGATGCGGCGCACCCGCTCGTAATCGGCCTGGGGCCCCTCCGGCAGGTCGATGACGGAGGGTTCGATGGTGATGTCGCGCAGGGTATCGAGCATGGGCTTATCCTCTGGGGACCCATCCTAGCGATCCCGACACGGACCGACACCCGTTTCCTGTGGCGGGGGCTCTCAACGGTGCCGCTCATGCGCGCATTCGCCATGGTCGCCCAGGACCTGGATGACCCGGCATTCGCCGACCCGGCCGTGGCTGCATTCCGTCACCATGCGCTGGAGTTCGGTTCGCAGGGCCGTGAGCTGCGCGATCCGCCGCTCCACCTCGGCGAGGTGCCGGCGGGCGATGGCGTCGGCCTCGGCGCAGGACTGGTCCGGATTCCCGCTCATGGCGAGAAGCTCGCGGATCGCCTCGACCTCGAAGCCGAGCTCGCGGGCATGGCGGATGAAGTTGAGCCGCGAGACCTCCGGCTGGCCGTAGCGCCGCTGCTGGCCCTCGGTGCGGGGCGGGGCGGGCATGAGCCCGACCTGCTCGTAATAGCGGATCGTCGGCACCTTCACCCCGCTCTGCCGCGACAGCTCTCCGATGGAAATGTTCATCGTCTCCTCTCGACCCTCCAGCCGCTGGAGCATGTAGGCTCCTTCGCGATGGATGGAAAGAAGAGCCCGATGCCGGCGCCCGACGCGGCTCGGCAAAAAGGAAAGGCGCCCGGCCCCTCGCGAGAAGGGTCGGGCGCCTTTTGCTATCGGACAGCCTGGGCGGGGGCGGGGCTGCCCTCATGCATGGGTTAGATGGTGAAGAAGTCCGAGGCCGACAGCGCCAGACCCGGCGTGACCTTGGCGAACTGAACCGCCGCGCCACTGCCGTTGCCGTCCGCATCGTACGACAGCACGCCCGTGCTCTGGTCGTAGATGATGTGGTCGTTGTGATCGAGCGCCTTGGTGCCGACCTTGAACACGTCCTTGCCGAGTTCCTGCACCCAGAGCGACGTGAACACCTTCGACGAGAACATGATCTTGTCGACCCCGGGGGTGAAGTCGGTGATCGTGTCGACGTTCGACGGTCCGAGGACGTCGTCGAAGATGAAGGTGTCGCTGCCGGCGCCGCCGGTCAGGATGTCGTTGCCGCCATTGCCGTCGATCCGGTCGTTGCCGCCGTTGCCGATGATGGTGTGGGCGATGTCGCCCTGCGGGGCGAACAGATCCTCGCCCGCGGCCGTGCCGGTGATCGTGGTGCTCGGCTGGGTCGGCGCCGGGTTGGACGGAAGCGTCGCCTCCGGCTGCGCCGGTGCAGGTGCAGGTGCAGGTGCCGGTGCCGGTGCCGGTGCGGAGACCGTGCCCGCCACCGTCACGAAGTCCGTGTGCGACAGCGCCGTGCCGGGCTTCACCTTGGCGAAGAGCACCTTGGCTCCGCTGCCGTTGCCGTCGGCGTCGTAGAAGATCTCGCCGGTGGTCTGGTTGTAGATGATGTGATCGTTGTGATCGGCCGCCGCCGTTCCGACCTTGAACACGTCCTTGCCGAGCGCCTGCACCCAGAGCGACTTGAAGATGTCGCTCGAGAGGTGGATCTTGTCGGTGCCGGGGGTGAAGTCCATCAGGCTGTCGACGTTGGTCGAACCCAGGGCCGTATCGAACACGAAGATGTCGGCGCCCGCGCCGCCATAGAGCGCGTCCGAGCCCAGCTTGCCCGCGATGGTGTCGTTGCCGTTTCCACCGACGATCTTGGAGGCCTTGCTGGTGCCGACAAGGGTGTCGTTACCCGTGGTGCCGTTGATGGTCTCGCCCGTCGTCGGCTCGGCCCAGGGAGCCGTCGGCGTCGGGGTAGGAGTGGGGGTGGGCGTCGGCGTCGGCGTCGGCGTGGGTGCCGGAGTTGCGGTGTCGGTGGGCGCGCCGTGCTTGGCGGCCGTGGCGCTGGTGCCGTAGGTGAGGTCGGGTGACTTCACGTTGTAGGCGATGGTCTCGCCGCCGGACGGCGAGGAGCGGTACACGCCCATGTTCCAGTGCGTGGTGCTCTGGCCGGAATAGCCCACCGCGCCGGTGTAGCTCACCACCTTCTGGCCATCGAGCCAGACGTTGACGTAGCCGCCGCCCGAGGGGGCGAACTTCACGTCGATCTTGATGTCGTACCAGTGACCGCGCTTGATGTTGGACGGCAGCTCGATCTCACGCTCGCCGCTGTCGGAGCGGATCACGAAGGACA